>JAZREP010000016.1:0-69427 GCA_045660865.1 Acutalibacteraceae bacterium
GGTGCCGGAAAATCCACACTTATGAAGGTGCTGTGCGGAATTTATAAGCGCGATGCCGGTGAAATCAAACTGTTTGGCGAATCCGTAGACTTTCACAGTATCAGCGATTCACAAAAGGCTGGTATAAACATTATTCACCAAGAATTGAATATGATGAACCACCTGACTGTGGCACAGAACATTTTTATCGGTCGTGAGCCTCTTAAGGGCGGATGTTATATCGACGATAAAAAAATGGAAGAAGATGCAAAGAAACTCTTTGACCGTATCGGTGTTAATATTGACCCGTCGGTTGTGCTGGGCACCTTAACAGTAGGTAAGCAGCAAATGGTTGAAATAGCAAAGGCTGTTTCGCACGAGTCAAAATTGTTGATTCTCGATGAGCCTACCGCCGCATTAACTCAGGTTGAGGTTGATGAACTCTTTGCCATTATGCGTGATTTAAAAGCAAAGGGAATCGGTATGATTTATATTTCTCATCGTATGGATGAGATTAACCGAATTTCTGATAGAGTAACCGTTATGCGTGACGGCGAATATGTTGGAACGGTTAACACAGCCGAGACCACTAAGGACGACATAGTAAAAATGATGGTCGGCCGTGTAATCTATGGTGACAAAAAAGAAAAGAGTAACGTATCGCCTGGCGCTGAGGTTGTGCTGGAGGTTAAAAATCTTTGTAGCGGCAACACGATAAAAGATGTAAGTTTTTCTTTGCACAAAGGCGAAATATTAGGCTTTTCCGGACTTATGGGTGCCGGCAGAACAGAGGTTGCCCGTGCAATTTACGGTGCAGACTCAATTGATTCGGGCGAGATAATTATAAACGGTAAAAAGGTTGATATTAAAGAGCCCAGCCAAGCGGTTAAACAAGGGATTTGTTATTTGTCTGAGGACCGCAAGCGTTATGGTTTGATGCTGGACAAATCGGTTGCAGAAAATACTGCCTTGAGTTCATTGCTCAATTACATAAAATACGGCTGGATTAGGGACCGTAAAATCCGTGAGGATTCTGAGCGTTACAATGGAGCGCTGCGCACAAAAACTCCGTCTATGGAGCAACAACTCAAAAATCTTTCGGGCGGTAATCAGCAAAAGGTTATTATTGCTCGCTGGCTGATGAAAAACTCAAATATATTTATTTTTGATGAGCCTACACGTGGTATTGACGTAGGCGCAAAAAGTGAAATGTACGAGCTTATGGAACAGCTGGCTAGTGCGGGTAAATCAATAATAATGATATCCTCTGAGTTGGCAGAAATTCAGCGTGTAAGCGATAGGGTAATCGTAATGTGTGAGGGCAGAAAAACTGCCGAGCTGGATATTGCCGATGCTACACAGGAAACCATTATGAAATATGCAACAATGCGGGAGGAATAAGACTATGGAAAAAACAGTTATACCGAAGCTAAGCTTCGGCAGACAGTTGCGTAAGTCCGGTCTGCGCACTATCAACACCGTAACTACAAAGGGCAAACAAAATATGATTATTGTAGCGGCATTGCTGCTTCTAATCGTTATATTCTCGGTTTTAAACCCTAATTTTATTGCGGATAAATACAACATAATCAGTATGGCGCAATCCTTTGCTCCTTACGCTGTTTTGGGTCTTGGGGTTACCTTTGTTATCGCAACAGGCGGTATTGACCTTTCAATTGGTACTGTTTGTATCGCAGCCGCTGTTATGGCAGGTAAGCTTTACACTGCCGGCAAGGTGCCACTGTGGATGACTATCCCGATTATGATTGGAATTGGTGCCGCTTTTGGACTTTTGAACGGTTTGCTCGTGGCAAAGCTTAAGCTTCCGGCATTTATTGCAACACTCGGAACAATGATGTTTTCTCGTGGTATAAGCGCTATTTTGGTAGTAGACCCTAACATTTTCTATCCCGGCGGAACTTGGTTTAACTCCTTGTTCTCTAATGCAAATGGTATGCCGATTGGTTTGTTCTGGGTTATCGGTTTGGCAGCTGTTTGTATGTATTTGATGTATAAATGTAAGATTGGCCGCTATATTCTTTCTATAGGAAGTAATGAAGAGGCTACACGCCTTTCAGGTATCAACACAGACAAGTATAAGATTATTGCTTATACACTCGGCGGTTTAGGCGCAGGGGTTGCCGCTATCTTCTGGTCAGCAACATTTACAACAGTTGCTTCTGCTACCGGCAACGGAATGGAATTGGATGCTATTGCAGGCGTTTATATCGGCGGTACAAGTGCTGCCGGCGGTGTTGCTTCTATTACAGGCTCTGTAATCGGTGCTTTAATGTTGGTTGTTATCCGCCAAGGCCTTAACCTTGTGTTGGCAACTTTCGAGTTAAACTTGAACTCTACTTATGTTACATACGTATTGACCGGTATCATCGTTGTTGTTGCAGTATTGCTTGATGTTGTTAAAAACAAGAACGCAGGCAAGGTGAAAATAGAAACCGAAGCCGACAAATATAAGAAAAATGTTAACCTTGAAATATCTGAACTGCAAAACAAGTTGGATTGGGTATTAGCAAAGAACAATCCCGATTCTAAGGAAGAAAAGAAAAAACAGATAATTGAAATAAAACAACAAATTGCAGAATTAAAGCAAAATGCAAGGGTTGAATACAAGCGTTTGAAATCTGCAAAATAAGATTGTATTTCACCTTCAAAAGAAGGTTGAATAAAATTTATGAAAGAAGGTAGTTCAATGAAAAAAGCAAAAAGAGTTATATCCCTGGTATTATCTATTTTGATGGTGGCTACACTTGCACTCTCTGTTGTAGGTTGTGGCGGCGAAGTTGAAAAGAGCAAGACCATCGCTGTTATCGCTAAGGGCGAAACCCATGCTTTCTGGCTTTCGGTTAAGGCTGGTGCCGAACAAGCAGCTAAAGAAGCCGGTTACAAAGTAACATTTAAGGGCCCCCAGAGTGAATCCGCAAAAGACCTACCCTCTCAGAAGGAAATGGTAGCAGCCGCTTTGGCAACCAATCCTGCCGGTGTGGTTCTCGCAACTATCGGTGAAGGCTTTGTTGATAACTTGAAACAAGCCAAGGATAAGGGTATCCCCGTTGTTCAGTTCGATAGCGGTGTTTGGGCAAATGACGTTGCTGCTCTTGATGCTGCAAATGCTAACCCCATCATTTCTTCGGTTGCAACCAGCAATAAGCTTGCTGCTGCTTTAGCTGCTGAGAAATTCTTTGCTGCTTTGAAAGAAGAAATTGCTGCGGCTGACAAATATGTTGTTGGTATCATTCAGCATGATGAAACCCAAACCGGTATCGACCGTGCAGCCGGCTTTGAAGACAAGTTCAAAGAGTTGGTAGAGGCAGATGCTACTACTAAGGGTAAAGTAACTATTGAGAAACAGGTTAAACCCGGTGACGCTAACAATGCTTATAAAGATGCTTTAGAGGCTCTTTATGAAAAAGGTGTAAATGCTATCTATATGTCTAACGAAGGCGTAGTTAAGCAGGTTAGTGATGCTATCGGCGCTGCTTCCGGTAAGTATGACAAAATTAAGTTCTGCGGATTTGACGCAGGTACAAAACAAATCCAATGGATGAAGAGCACAACCGGTCCTAAGCTTATCGGTTCCGTTGCTCAGGATTCCTTCCAAATTGGCTATCAGTCAGTTAAACAAGCAATCGCAGCCGCCCAAGGCAAGGAAGTTTCCGACAACGTTGCTATCGAGGGTGCTTGGTGGGATGCTTCTAACGTAGACGAAATGATTAAGAACAATCTGGTTTACGAAGGATAATTAAACAAATAAAAAATCGGGAGCGTTTGCTCCCGATTTTTTTATTAGTCATTAAATAATGAATTGCCGTTAGTGTCTATTCCTACAATCAGCGGCATATCCTTTGTGGTCAACCGTTTTATTGATTCGCAACCTAAATCCTCGTATGCAATTACTTCACAGCTTGTTACCGATTTTGCCATTATAGCACCGGCACCGCCGATTGCACAAAGATACAATCCTTTATTGCGGATAATACTGTCATATACCGCTTTGTTTCGGTTACCTTTACCAATGGTAGCGAACAAACCTGCATCCATTAAACTGGGGGTAAATCCGTCCATTCTGGAGGAGGTTGTGGGACCGCAGCTGCCAATTGCCATATTGGGCGGTGTTTGTGTCGGTCCGGCAAAATAAATGATTGCGCCTTGTAATGAAAAGGGGAGAGTTTCACCCTTTTGCATCTGTTCTGCTATGCGTTTATGCGCCGCATCACGTGCGGTGTAAATAGTGCCGCTAAAATATATAACATCACCGGGCTTTAGCTCTGCGGCTTTAAGTTTTAGTGATTCATTATCTAAATAATATGTATTGCTTTGGTTCAAGACAGTCACCTCAAACTATAGTATACAACTATTTATAATAAAAATACAAGTATTATTTAATATTTATTCATTTTCGGCTTGAAAAAAACGCATAAATGTTATACAATAATATAAATATATCTTAATGTTATAGTAGGTGTATTATGACTAGAAAAGAAGCAAGAGAACAAGCATTTATATTGATTTTTGAAAAGGAAATCTCAAAGCTGGACGTTGATGAGGTGCTTGCAAATGCAATTGAAGCCCGTGACGTGATTACCGATGATTTTTCCTTAACACTCTTTAAAGGCGTTTTTGCCGAAAAAGAGGCTATTGACAGCGAAATTTCGGCTCATCTTCAGGGCTGGAAAGCAGAGCGTCTTTCAAAGGTTGTTTTGGCATTGTTGCGCCTTAGCGTTTTTGAAATGCGCTTTATGGAGGATGTGCCTGCAAGTGTATCTATAAACGAAGCAGTAGAGCTTTGCAAAAAGTATGCTACTGAGGAAGATACTGCATATCTTAACGGCGTGCTCGGCAGTATTTCAAGGGCAGAGAAATAATTATGCCTACAACACTTGGAATTGATACCAGCAACTATACAACCTCTGTTGCGTTGTATGAGGAAGGTAAGGGTATAACAGCCAATTGCAAGAAACTGTTACCTGTTTCACAAGGCGCTTTAGGTCTTCGGCAATCCGAAGCGGTCTTTGAACACACTAAGCAACTGGAAGGTGTAGTGCGCCAAGCACTACAAAACTTCTCAGGTAAGATAGATGCTATCGGTGTGTCCGACCGCCCAAGGGCATTGGAAGATAGTTATATGCCTTGCTTTATGGTAGGTCACAATACCGCTCGTATACTTGGTAACGTTTTAGATGTGCCGGTTTATACCTATTCCCATCAGCAGGGTCATATTGCCGCCGCATTGTATTCGAGTGGCAAAACCGATTTGTTGGGGCAAACTTTTATTGCGTTTCACGTTTCAGGCGGCACAAGTGAAGTGTTGCTTGTAAAGGATGCTTTGCAATGTGAGATTATTTCAACCTCACTTGACTTGAAAATCGGTCAGGCGGTTGATAGGGTGGGTAATATGCTCGGACTTTCTTTTCCGAGCGGTGCCGCACTTGATAAATTAGCTCAAAACGGCAGTTGTACCAAAAAGGTAAAAGTAACAATGGTTGGTGATAACTGCTCAGTTTCAGGTCTTGAAAACCAATGCCGTGCTTTGTTTGAAGCGGGCGAAAAGCCTGAAAACATAGCAGCCTTTCTTTTTGGCTATATTACTGAACTTATAGACAAATTAACCGAAAGTGCGCTTTTGCGATACGGCGATTTGCCGATAGTCTTTTCGGGCGGCGTAATGAGTAATTCTATAGTGCGCCGCGCAATTTCGAATAAATACAACGCTTTCTTTTGTGAACCTGTTTTTTCTTCTGATAATGCATCAGGATTGGCTTATCTTGCAGCGAGGGAGAAGGATGAATTCTTTGATTATCACCGTTTCACAACTTAATAGATATGCCCACGCATTGATGGAAGAGGACAAACAACTTTCTTCCGTGTTTGTAAAAGGTGAAATTTCAAATCTTAAAGAGCATTATGCCAGTGGGCATCTGTATTTCACCCTTAAGGATGAAAACAGTTCAATACGCAGTGTAATGTTCCGTGGCTGCGCCTCAAAATTACGCTTCCGCCCGCAGGACGGAATGTCGGTGATTTGTCACGCAAGGGCAGATATATGGGAGCGTGACGGCCAGTTCCAACTTTATGTAAATGATATGCAGCCTGACGGTGTTGGAGCGCTTGCGCTTGAATTTCAGCAGACTAAGGAAAAACTCGAAAAAGAGGGTTTATTTAGTCAAGAATTAAAGCGCCCTATTAAACAACTACCAAAAATCGTTGCGGTTGTTACATCTGATACCGGCGCCGCAGTACAGGATATTGTTCAAATTTTGGCTCGGCGCAACCCAATGGTACGTATACTTCTTTGCCCCGTTTTGGTGCAGGGAAGAGACGCTGTTTCAAGTATGCTTAAAATGCTTGAAAGATTGTATAAGAGAAAAGATGTCGATACTGTTATTATCGGCAGAGGCGGCGGCTCGGCAGAGGACTTGTCCTGCTTTAATGATGAAATGCTTGCCAGAACCATTCGCCGTTCACCCTTCCCGGTTATTTCAGCGGTGGGGCACGAAACAGATTATACCATTTGTGATTTTGTAGCAGATTTGCGTGCGGCTACACCCTCAGCGGCGGCTGAACTAGTGTCGATAGATATTGGCACTCTTAGGCTTTCAATAGATTCAGCGGCGGCACGCTTAGTAAATTCGTTTTCAGATTTAATTGAACAAAAACAATTGCAATTTTCACAACTGGCTACAAGGCAATTGTTTCAAAACAAGGATATATTAACCGGATTTTGGGGCCAATTGGATAGCTTGCGTTCAAGACTGTTACCGTCTTACCGCTCGTATATCCAAACAACCGGAGCATCTTTTGGCAGATTAGTTGGAAAACTGGATACTTTAAGCCCGCTTGCAACCTTATCGAGAGGCTATGCCGCAGTTTATCGTGACAATGACTTGCTCACCGATACAGCGCAGCTTAAAACAGGGGATAATGTTGCAGTGCGTATGCGTGACGGGCAGTTTACAGCACTGGTAACCGACACGCAAGTTTTTGAAGGGAGAGAATAAAATTGACCTTTGAGGATAAAATGAAGGAATTGGAAAAAATCGTCACAACCCTTGAAAAAGGCGAGTGCCGTTTAGATGAGGCTATGACTCTTTTTAAGCAGGGTGTCACTCTGTCAAAGGAGTGTAGCAATCAATTAGAGCAAGCACAACAGTTGCTTGTAAGTATAGATGATGCCGAACAGTCGGAGGCCGTGAATGATTGAGGAGTTATTAAATCAGCGAGCCGACAAGGTGCAAACCGCCTTATCGGATTATTTGCAACCGCAAAATGAAAATTATGATATAGTAATTGAGGCTATGCGTTATGCCGCACTTTGCGGAGGTAAACGGATACGCCCTTCGTTGCTGTTGGAATTTTATACAATATTCGGTGGCGAAGAAAAAGATGCAATGCCCTTTGCTTGCGCATTGGAAATGATTCATACCTATTCGCTTATTCATGACGATTTGCCTTGTATGGATGATGATGATATGCGCCGTGGCAAACCGTCTTGCCATATTGCCTTTCCCGAAAATATTGCCTTGCTCGCTGGTGATGCGTTACTGACTAAGGCTTTTGAAATTTGTGCAAAGGCAAACACCGTTCCTACTGCAAATGCTTTACAAGCTATAGCGCTTTTGGCTGAGCATGCAGGACTTAACGGTATGATAGGCGGTCAGGTTATAGACCTGCAAAGTGAGGGTAAAAAGGTAGACATAGAGCTTGTAAGTCAAATGTACGCCTTAAAAACCGGTGCGTTACTGTTGCTTACAGCAAAAATAGCGGCCGCACTACAAGGTGTGACAGACAATCGCCTTGATTTAGCCGCTGAATACTGTAAAAAGGTTGGTCTTGCTTTCCAAATTGTTGATGATTTACTCGATATCGAGGGTACCGAGGAGGAGCTTGGCAAACCTGTCGGCAGTGATTTAGAAGAACAAAAATCAACTTTGGTATCACTTGTTGGTGTAAGCAAGGCAAAGGAAATGGTTGTTGAATTATCAGCAGAGGCTAAACAACTGGCTTTACAGCTTAACAGCAAAACACTTGCAGAACTTGTAGATTATCTTGTCGTACGAAGGAAGTAGAATGAAATACGAATTTTTAAGTAAAATTGAATCGCCTAAGGATTTGCAATCACTTTCTTTTGAACAGCTTGATAAGTTGTCAGAGGAAATTAGGGACTGTATTTTAAATACTGTTTCTAAAAACGGCGGTCACTTATCCTCCAATTTAGGTGTGGTAGAGCTTACGGTGGCGCTTCACCGCGTCTTTAAAACACCTGAGGATACAATAATTTTTGATGTGGGTCACCAAAGTTATACCCATAAATTGCTGACGGGTCGTTATGCTGACTTTTCAACACTCAGGACTGAAAACGGCATATCTGGTTTTTTGCGTCCCGGCGAAAGCAGTTATGATGCAGTAATTTCGGGACATAGCAGCACGTCGGTCTCATCAGCATTCGGTATCCATAAGGGTAACCTTTTAAAAGGCAGTTTGGCTAAAACTGTTGCAGTAATTGGTGATGGTGCGCTGTCGGGCGGTATGGTATATGAGGCTCTTAATAACGTGGGTCGTGATAAGAGCAATCTTATAGTAATACTAAACGATAATACAATGTCGATATCTAAAAATGTCGGCGCTTTGGCTAGGCACTTAAATCTAATCCGCCAAAAACCCGGATATTTTAAAACAAAAAGAATATTCAAATCAATTATTTCTGCTATTCCTTTTGTTGGCAGAAACTTGAAAAACCGCTTATCCCGTTCTAAAAATATGCTTAAAAATGCAATTTACAACAGCAATATTTTTGACGGCTTTGGGCTTAACTATATGGGCCCTGTCGACGGTCATAATATAGAAAAATTAGAAAGTATGTTAAAAATAGCAAAGGAGAGCCCCCGTCCTGTATTACTCCACGTTATAACAACAAAGGGCAAAGGCTATCCTTATGCACAAGAAAAACCCGATGCCTTTCACGGAGTTTCAGCCTTTGATTTAAAATCAGGTTCAATTTCAGGCTCGGAGAATTTTTCATCCGCCTTTGGTAAAAAACTTACCACAATGGCAGAAAAAGATGATTCAATTTGCGCTATTACAGCGGCTATGCCTGCGGGTACCGGCCTTAATTACTTTGCAACTAAGCACCGTAATCGTTTCTTTGATGTTGGTATTGCAGAGGAGCATGCTGTTACCTTTGCGGCAGGTCTTGCAAAGGCAGGTCTCAAACCGTTTTTTGCAGTATACTCATCGTTCTTGCAACGTGCTTACGACCAGTTGGTGCACGATGTGGCTATTGCCGAATTGCCGGTTACACTCTGTGTAGACCGAGCAGGTATTGTAGGCGAAGACGGAGAAACGCACCAAGGCTTATTAGACCCTGCGTTTTTATCTTCTGTTCCGGGCACTACAGTTTATTCGCCCTCAAATTATGCGGAACTGTCATTTGTTCTTGAAAAAGCCGCACATCGTACAAAGGGACTTTGGGCAATTCGTTATCCAAGGGGCAGTGAACCCGAAAATCTTAAAGAATACAAACCAAGTGAAACAGATTTTGTGCATACACAAGGAAAAGATATTTTGCTTATTACCTATGGTGTAACATTCTCAGAAGCCGTAAAGGCTAAAGAAAAAATGCCTAACATCGGTTTGTTAAAGCTTAACCGCATAAATCCTCTGCCAAGCGAAGCAATAGATATTGCTAAGCAGTATAAAAATGTGCTCTTCTTTGAAGAAGCATCAAAAACAGGCGGTATTGCTCAGCAGTTTGCAAGTAAGCTTTGTGAGATTGGATTTAAAGGTGTTTACAAAAACTTTTCGGTAGACGGCTTTGTGCCGCAGGGAACTGTAAAAGCTATGAGGCATAAATATTTACTTGATTGTGACGGAATGATTGGTGAGATAGAAAAGTGTCAGAAAAATTGCGATTAGACAGTGAAATATTTGCCCGAGGTTTAGCCGAAAGCCGTGAAAAGGCTAAGGCATACATTATGTCGGGTATAGTATTTGTTAACAATCAAAAGGCAGATAAACCAGGAATGACGGTTAAGGAAAAAGATATAATAGAGGTGCGTGGGCAAACATTAAAATATGTCAGCCGCGGCGGACTTAAACTTGAAAAGGCTGTTGATGCCTTTAAAATTTCCTTAACCGATAAGGTTTGCGCTGATATAGGTGCATCTACAGGCGGTTTTACCGATTGTATGCTTCAAAACGGCGCTAAGCAGGTCTATGCTATTGACGTTGGCTACGGTCAGCTTGATTGGAAACTGCGTACAGATGCAAGGGTTGTAAACTTAGAGCGTACAAATTTCCGTTACGTAACAACCGAGCAGATTCCAACCCCTTTGGATTTTGCTTCGGTGGACGTTTCGTTTATTTCTTTAACTAAAATTCTGCCTGTACTTTATACATTGTTAAAGGATAATGCTGAGGCTGTGTGTCTTATTAAACCTCAGTTTGAGGCAGGTAAAGAAAAGGTTGGCAAAAAGGGTGTAGTGCGTGACCCCGAAATACATAAAGAGGTAATCGAAAATATTCTTGCCTTTTTGCCGACAGTAGGCTTTTCAGCCTTGAATTTATCCTTTTCACCGATTCGTGGTCCTGAAGGGAACATAGAATATCTTGTTCATATCATTAAAGACGGTGCAGGCAATATTGCCGACTGTGTAGATATAATAGAAACCGTAAAAAATTCACATGAAATCTAGGTGATAAAATGAAATTGGCGGTAATTCCTAATAAAGGTAAGCAGGCAGCTTATGAGGTTTGTGAGCAAATTGCAAAACTGATAAAGCCCGATGATGCTCTGCTTATAGCAGATGATGAAAAATTAAAGGACAGTTATAAAATAGTAGATACCGACACTCTTTATAGTGAGGCTGATTTTATCCTTGCTGTAGGCGGTGACGGTACCATAATGCACACAGCAAAGCGTGCTGCAAAATTCGGTAAAGCAGTTGTGGGTATCAATGCAGGCCGAATGGGATTTTTAGCTAATTTGGAACAATCTGAATTGCATTATATTAAAAACTTGCTTACAGGTGAGTATGAGGTTGACCGCCGTATGGTGTTGACCGCCGAAATTGACGGTAAAACTTATGATTTCATAAACGACCTCGTAGCGGTTAAGACCGCAAAACAAAATCTTGTGGACCTCACAGCAGGCTATGCCGATGAGGGCATTTCTTACAGAGCGGACGGTTTAATTATCGCAACCCCTACAGGGTCTACCGCCTATTCAATGTCTGCAGGCGGTCCAATACTTGATACAACGCTTGACTGCATTGTGGCAACACCAATCTGCTCACATTCGCTTTTTTCACGTTCAGTGATTTTTGATGCCGACCGTGAAATACTTATCCGTGTTGCAGAAGAGGGTCAAACAGCAGAGATAGTGCTCGATGGAGAAGCACGTGTTTTAGTTAATGAAAAGAGTGTTATCCGTGTTGCTAAGAACCGTGACATCGCCATTAGTTTTGTTAAATTTAAAAAAGATGCTTTTTACGATATTCTTTCACAAAAAATAAAGTGAGGTGCAAGCAATGAAAAAGAACAGACAAGAAAAAATTATTGAACTTATAAACACTCGTGTAATTGATACGCAGGAGGACTTACAAAAAGCACTTAACGATTTGGGATTTTCGGTTACACAAGCCACAGTTTCACGTGATATTAAGGAACTGCGTATAGTAAAGGCTCTTGATTTAAACGGCGTTTACAGATATACTATAAATCAAGAAACCTCTAAGAAAACAACTATCAAATATAATGAGATTTTTTCCCATTCTGTTATTCAAGCGCAATGCGCTATGAATGATGTTGTAATTAAATGCCATCCGGGTATGGCTCAGGGTGCTTGCACAGCGCTTGACAGTATGTTCGGCAATCTTATGTTAGGCACCTTAGCGGGTGATGATACTATTTTGGCTATAACCCATTCGGCTGAAGAAGCCCAGATACTTGTTCGCAAAATCAAGGAAATGCTATAAAGCTGTCAACTGCTTTTAGGGGGTGTGTGGATGTTAAGCTGTTTGAAAATTGAAAATATTGCAGTTATAAAAGAGGCTGAATTAGAAACCGGCTCAGGCTTTAATGTCCTCACAGGTGAAACCGGAGCGGGTAAGTCTATTATAATAGACGCCATATACGCTGTTATGGGCAGGCGCACCTCAAAGGAACTTATTCGTACAGGCCATAATACAGCGCAGGTTTCGGCTTTGTTCAGTGACGTAAACGAGGCAGTATTGAAACAGTGCGATGAATACGGTATTGAAGTAGAGGATAAAGACCTGCTTTTACAGCGCCGTATGTCGGCTGACGGGAAAAACATCTGCCGTATCAACGGTCAGCCTGTTACACTTTCGGTACTCCGTGAAATATCCGAAAATCTAGTCAACATACACGGTCAGCATGATAATCAACAGCTGCTTAACAGTAAAAGCCATTGCGGTTTTATTGATGCTTATGCAGAAAATGATGCTGAACGTGAAGAATATTTGAATGTTTTTTATCGGCTAAAAGATATAAAAAAACAGTTGAAAGAACTGTATGCTCTTAATACCGATAAATTACAACGTACAGATATGCTAACCTTTGCCGTGCAAGAATTAGAGGCGGCTCAAATATCGGTAGGCGAAATTGAACAGCTAAAAGATAAGCGTAATCAAGCACGAAACAGCGAAAAGCTGACAAAAGCCTTCAGGTCGGCCGTTTCGGCACTAAAAGGTGATGAGAATACAGGGGGTGTTGTATCAGCGGTTGATACAGTATCCTCAGAAATTAGTAAACTGTCAGAATTCTTTGCGGACGGAAAAGAGATTGGTGAAAAACTAATCGGTATGTCCTATGAATTGCAAGCGGTAGCAGATTATTTGAACGCCTTGGTTGATAGCGTGCAGTTTAGTGCTGCCGAGCTTGAACAAATAGAGGATAGAATAGATTTACTTTCTCGCCTTAGCAAAAAGTACGGCGCTACCGAACAAGATATGCTCGATTATTTGGAATCGGCCAAGGCTGAACTTACAACAATAACAACTGCTGATGAGCAAATTGCTAAGTTGGAGGCTGAGTCACAAGAGGTTGAACAACAACTTGTGCAGGCGGGTAAAAAGCTAACACAGTCCAGAACAGATGCAGGTAACCGCTTTGCGAATTCTATATGTGACGTTTTAAAATATTTGCAAATGCCGAATGTACGCTTCTTGGTTGATTGTAAACAGGGAACATACACCAAAAACGGCTGTGATGAGATTGAGTTTTTGATTTCGGCTAACCTGGGTGAAAATCCTAAGCCGTTAGCAAAAATAGCCTCCGGCGGTGAAATGTCCCGTATTATGCTTGCAATTAAAAGTGTTCTGCTTACGGCTGATAACATAGACACATTGATTTTTGATGAAATTGATTCCGGTATCAGCGGTAATGCGGCAGGCAAGGTTGGAAATAAATTAAAAGAGCTTTCCGTTGCAAAGCAGGTAATATGTATTACCCATCTGGCGCAGATAGCCGCTTTGGCAGATAATCACTTTTTAATTACCAAAGCAGAAAAAGATAATAATACCTTCACCTCTGTACAACGACTCGAAGGCGATGAGCGTATAGCCGAAATCGCACGGATTATGTCGGGTAGTGAGATGACGGAAAATTTATATAAAACAGCAAAAGAATTATTGGAAAAGGATGTTTAAGGTTATGACTTTGTTTGATGAATTAAAGGAAAGAGGCCTGGTTGCTCAGTGCACCGATGAAGAAAAGGTAAAAGATTTACTGAACAATCAAAAGACCACATTTTATATTGGTTTTGACCCCACAGCTGACAGTCTGCACGTTGGCCACTTTGTAGCTATGGTTGTTATGGCGCATATGCAAAAGCACGGTCATACACCGATTGCTCTTTTTGGCGGCGGTACAGGTATGATAGGCGACCCGTCGGGCAAAACCGATATGCGTAAAATGTTAACAAGAGAGGAAATTGACCATAACGTATCCTGCTTTGTTAAGCAGATGTCAGGGCTTGTAGACTTTTCTAATGATAAAGCAATTATGGTAAATAACGGCGACTGGCTTTTAAGCCTCAATTATATTGATTTCTTGCGTGCCGTTGGTGTTCATTTTTCGGTTAACCGTATGCTTTCCTTTGAGTGCTATAAGCAACGCTTAGAGCGCGGCTTGTCCTTCTTTGAGCTCAATTATATGCTTATGCAAAGCTATGACTTTTTGGTGCTTAACCGCAAATACGGATGTCAGCTCGAAATGGGCGGTGACGACCAATGGAGTAATATTATCGGCGGTGTTGAACTTATACGCCGTTCTGATGGTAAAGAAGCCTATGGTCTTACCTTTAATCTGTTGCTTACCAGTGAAGGTAAAAAGATGGGTAAAACCGAAAAGGGCGCAGTATGGCTTGACCCTGCAAAAACTTCGCCTTATGATTTCTTCCAGTATTGGCGCAATGTTGATGATGCCGATGTTATCAACTGTATGAAGATGCTTACCTTTGTACCGCTTGAGGAAATTCGTGAGTTTGCAAAATTAGAGGGTAGTCAGCTTAATCCTGTTAAGGAAAGACTTGCATTTGAGCTTACAAAAATGATACACGGTGAACAAGAGGCCAGGAAAGCTTTGGATACTGCCAAGTCCCTCTTTGCAGGTGGCGGCAATTTAGCAGAAATGCCCTCTACCGAAATAACTGCCGACGATTTCACAGACGGCAAAATCGCAGTGCTTGACCTTCTTTTAAAAGCCGGACTCATCCCCTCAAAGGGTGAGGGACGCCGCTTAATTCAGCAGGGCGGTGTTTCGGTTAATGAACAGAAGGTAGTAGACCCATTTTTAACATATACTGCCGATGACTTCGCAGATGATTTTGTAATTAAAAAAGGTAAAAAAGTTTTCCATAAAATTGTTTTGAAATAATAAAAAGCCGAGGTTTTAATCTCGGCTTTTTTACTTTAAATAATCATTTAATAGTTTTATTACGAGTTTTGATTGTAAGAGAACACCTAATAAATTAGGTATTGCCATTAGTCCGTTAAAAAGGTCTGCTATGTCCCATACGGGTTTCATTTCTGCCCAAGCGCCGATAAATACTGCGGCAACAAAAATTACTTTATAAAGGGTTACGGCACGCTTGCCGAATAAATATTCAACACATTTTGACCCATAGTATGACCAACCCAAGCAGGTTGAAAAGGCAAACAATAATGTTGATACAGCAATAAAGGCGCTGCCGTAAATACCGAAACCGTTTTCTGCGAAAGCCTTTGCTACAAGTGTTGCACCTGTGGCACCTGAGGTGCCGGGCATCAGTATTGCCAGCGCCGTAACAGTACACATAATAACGGTGTCAAAAAACACCTCAAACATACCCCACATACCTTGCTTAGCGGGTTCTGTAATGCTGGAAGCGCAATGCACTAAAACCGAGGAGCCAAGCCCAGCTTCATTTGAAAATACTCCTCGCTTAAAGCCTTGACTTGCCGCCTTTTGAATTATAGTGCCGCTAATACCACCCGAAACAGCCGATATGCCAAAAGCACCTTTAAAAATTGAGGCAAAGGTAGGTAAGAGGCGGTCTATATTATTGAAAATAACTACCAAAGAACCTATTATGTATAAAAGCGCCATAATAGGTACTAATTTTTCTGCTGTCGCACCGATTCGTTTTACTCCGCCGAAAATGATAACCCCTAAAATAAATGCTGCCGTAATGCCGGTAAGGATTGGCGGTAGGGAAAAGGTGCTTTCCATAGTAGTTGATATGGTGTTGATTTGTACCATGTTGCCCATACCAAAAGAAGCAAGGGTACAAAAGTTGGCAAAAATAAAAGCAAGCGGTTTGCCTAACGGTTTTAAAAGCTTGTGATTAGAAAGTCCGCCCTCTATAATATACATAGCACCGCCGCACCATTCACCGTCACTGTTTTTTTGGCGGTAATAAATACCGAGAGTGTTTTCAGCAAAACTTGTCATCATACCGAAAAATGCCGATACCCACATCCAAAAAACCGCTCCCGGCCCACCAATGACTATTGCAGTTGCAACACCCGCAATATTGCCAGTTCCAAGCGAAGCGGCCAAAGCGGTTGCCATAGCCTGAAAAGGAGATATGCTATTACTAGAATTTGTGTTTTTTTCAGGTTTAATTATTTCTTTTAAAGTTTTGCCAAACCAAAGAGAAAAACCCTTTATTTGAAAAAAGTTGGTTTTAACTGTAAAATATATACCGCTGCCAAGCAGTAAAATAAGCATAGGTGTTCCCCAAACAAGGGTTGAAAGTCTTTCTGTAATGCTACTTAACAAATCAATCCCTCCCACATATAAAGATATGCTGTAGAGGGATTGATTATTTTTTACAGTTGAGATATACTAAGTTAAGAGGTGAGGGCAATGCAAAACAGTATTAAATTAGGTCGCTATCGTCATTTTAAAGGTAACGAATATGAGGTTATAGGAGTTGCAAAACATTCTGAAACCTTGGAAGAAATGGTTGTTTACCGTGCGCTGTATGATGAGGGCGGTCTTTGGGTGCGCCCTGCTAATATGTGGAATGAGGTAATAGAGCGTGACGGTAAAAAATTTCAACGCTTTACTTATATAGGTAAGCTGAAGGGAGTTGAACGCGTCACGCCTGACAAATAATAAATTTCCGTTTTTTATTGCCTCATCACTTGAAATACGTCAGTATTCCTGCGTTCTTCGGCTTCAAGAAACAAAAATTTCTTTATTTGGCAGGTCATAAAGTTGCTACCGCCGAGTTTTTCCATTCGGCAAAGTGTGAAATTTGCGGCAAGGCTAACGCCTGCCGTAAATAAGCGCAAGGCCGATGGGGTAAAGGCGGCGTGCGCAACCGTAACGAGTCCGACTCTCTTCAGCTTATGGAATAAAATTATCTTAAAAACCGCTTGCAATTAAGTCCTGCTTATGATATAATGCTTTGTGTTGTAAAAATGACACATATGCGCTTGTAGCTCAGGTGGATAGAGCAACTGCCTTCTAAGCAGTGGGTCAGGGGTTCGAGTCCCTTCAAGCGCGCCAAAAATGTCCCGCCGCAAGGCGGGCTATTTTTTTATTGCGGTTTTTACCGATTAAATGTTTATAATAACCGATGAGTGAAATTTACAACATTTTTTATTTTTTATATGATAATATGCAGATACAGGAGGTGAATCAATGAAATTCAAACTGATTATTGATAAAGAAGGACAAGAAGAAATTGTTGCAACGGTTCACGAGCGTACAGAGTTGACCGATGTGATTGAGGAACTTGTTTTGAAACACTCCGGCTCAGACCGCATATCAGCATATAATGAGGATGAAATAAAAATGCTTGGCTTTTCGGATATAGAATGTATCACGATAATTGACGGAAAGACCTATGCAATTGATTCTAATAATCGCCGTTATCGTCTGAAACAAAGATTGTATGAACTTGAAAAACTGTTGCCAACATACTTTATCCGTATCAATAAGAGCTCTCTTGCAAACGAAAATCATTTAGAGCGTTTTGCAGTCACTTACAGCGGTGCGGTAGATGCCGTCTTTAAATGCGGTTATACAGAATATGTATCCCGCCGTTGCTTCACCCAAATTAAAAGGAGGTTTGACACTAAATGAAGAAGTTTTTAAAAGAATTTTTATTTAGAGGACTTATAGCCGCTTCGGGAGGTCCCGTTGTCCTTGCTATTATCTACGGTATCCTTGGTGCAACAAATACCGTTAGTAGTTTCTCTCCAAGCGAGGTTTGTTTAGGTATTTTAACCATAACTCTGCTTGCTTTCATAGTTGCCGGAATGACTGCCGTTTACCAAATGGAACAGCTACCTTTGGCCAGCGCCATTTTAATACACGCCGCAGGGTTATATGTAGCTTACCTTGTTATTTATTTGATTAACGGTTGGCTAAAACGCCAATTAACCGCTTTTCTTGGCTTTACAGCTATATTTATCGTAGTGTATGCACTAATCTGGTTGTTCATTTATATAGTGACTAAAATCAAAACAGAACGAATTAACAAACAATTAAAAGAAAACCTATAATATCAAAAAGAGCCTGTCATTTGACAGGCTCTTTGTTTAATTAAAATGTTACCACTTGTTGCTCGGGTGGGGTAGTGCGCGAAAGGGAAATAGCCTCTAATACAGGGCCCGTTCCTTGATAACCCTTGTGCCGTTTGATTTTTACATTTGCGGTAAGCACCGCCCAATCACGAGAATTCCAACTCCCGACATCGGGTGTTTCGCATATTAAACCGCCGTAGCTAATATCATCTGCACAACAGGTCATAATATGCCGACCAATTACAATAGTGCCTTTGGGCAGTTTAGGGTCGGTAGCAATTATGCCTTTGAACTTAACTGTCTTGTTGTGATATTTCTGTGGGTCCTCCATTAAATCCCTAAACCAAAGACCAAAATCGGTGTCCTTAATCGCAACAATATCAGCATCAATATCAAATGGTAGAGGGTCTTCAATATCGTCATAATCAACTCTGCCGTCAAGATATTCGTATGCGATTTCGGCGTTGCGGTTTGCCGCACGTACAATTTTATGCAAAGCCATTGTGTCAAATCCTTCAGGCACACGGTTAAAAACAACAACCTCTGAACTGCTTAGTTTATCGTAAACCAAACTTCGCATATTTGTGTTATAGCCCTCAAAGGTTTCGGTTTCTATAAAGAGCATTTGTTGATAAATTATCCAGTTATCAGGTAATGCATCAATCAAATTCTTTATAGGCCACATTCCGTTATATTCAATTACAACACGCTCGGCACGATGCTTTGCAAGAAAACTTGAAAGTAAGGTGTCGCTTAATTCGTCGGTGTTTTCTATTGTTTCTATGAATACATCTTTTCCGGAAAACTTTTCGGGCTCGTATTCTTGTTCACCTTCTTCACAAAGTAAGAGTAGGGTGCGCTCGGTCGAATTAAAACGCTCATCCTCTAACGTTTCTTGTATAAACTTTGTTTTGCCTGCCTCTAAAAAGCCTACAAATAAATATACAGGTATTTCCATAATTAACCTCTTATTCAAATAAAGCCTTAATTTCTTCTGTCTTCAATTCGGTGCCTATAACACAAATGCGTCCAATTATATCGGCAGAACCGTAGCGTACATCCGGCTCATCGGGTACAAAATCAAAATGTATCCACTCATTAGCCTCGCTGTCAACAATACCCTTTGCACGCAAGACTGTACCAAAAGCACCTGAATTAAGTTTATCCAATATTTCAACTATTTTTTCATAAGAGAACACTTTGGCGGTTTCAATGCCAACACTTGCAAAAACCTCATCGGCGTGGTGATGCTCGTGATGGTGGTGTCCGCAATCACAATGCTCATCGTGGTGATGATGGTGATGTCCGCACTCACAATGTTCATCGTGTTCGTGATGGTGGTGTCCACACTCACAATGCTCATCGTGATGGTGATGGTGATGTCCGCACTCACAATGCTCATCGTGGTGGTGATGGTGATGGTGTTCTATTTCCACCATTTTATCAGCAGGTGTATTTTGCATTTCTATAGCAGACAACAACTGTGCTCCGCTTAACTTGTCCCAATCGGTTGTTACAACGGTAGCATTATTGTTATGCTCTTTAACAAGCGCAATACATTCTGCCAGCTTTTCTTGACTGCATTTTGCTGTGTGGCTGAATATAATTGTTTTAGCGCTTTCTATCTGGTTATTAAAGAACTCGCCAAAGTTCTTCATATACATTTTGCATTTTCCTGCATCAACTACCGTAACAAGTCCGTTAATACAAATGGTATTTCCTATTTTTTCTACAGCCTCTGCAACATCGCTCAATTTACCGACACCGGATGGCTCAATTAAAATGCGGTCGGGGGAGAAACGGGTTAAAACTTCATTTAAGGATTTGCTGAAATCACCTACAAGACTGCAACAGATACAGCCGGAATTCATTTCAGTAATTTCAATTCCCGAATCCTTTAAAAATCCGCCATCAATTCCTATTTGTCCAAACTCGTTTTCAATAAGAACAAGCTTTTCACCTTTATAAGCTTCTTTAATCAACTTTTTAATAAGGGTTGTTTTACCTGCACCCAAAAAGCCTGAAAATATATCAATTTTAGTCATTTTAGTTTCCTTACGCTTTCCTTTAATTTATATCAGTATAACACCCTAAAAAAATTCTTGCAACTTTTTTTAAAAAAGGGGTTGACAAATCAAATTTTATGTGTTAGTATGTTAACAGTTTAGCACGGTAAAGTGCAAAAAGAAAAGGAGATTTTAATTATGAAAAAGATTTTAGCGTTAGTAATGGTTGCCCTTATGACATTGTGTGTTTTCGCCGGTTGCGGTGCAAAAGACACTAATTCAGATGCAAAACCGATTATCGTTGCAGAGAAAGAATCTGCAGGTGAAGCAGTTGCAAAAGAAGATGCAACACTCAAAGCAGATTATGATTACACTGCAGTTGATACACAAGCTAAAGCATTGATGGAAGTTGCCGCAGGCACAGCTGATGCTGCTATTATTGACTATGTAATGTCTATCGGCTCTATCGGCAAGGGAACAGATTATGAGAACCTTGAGGTTTCCGGTGAAGGCTACAGCCCTGAGAACTATGGTATTGCTTTCCGCAAAGGCTCTGACGTTACTGCAAAGGTTAACGAAGCTATCAAAGCATTGCTTGACAGTGGCGAACTTAAAACTATTGCAGATAACTACAAACTTGGCGAATTAGTTACAGCTACCGATTCTTTCGAAGCTTTCAAACAGGCTGAAAAAGATTCTGACTGGGAGTACATCAAGAACAAGGGTGAACTCGTTATCGGTATCACATACTTCGCTCCTATGAACTATGAGAACGAGAATGGCGAATTGGTTGGCTTTGAGACCGAGTTTGCAAAAGCTGTTTGCGCTAAATTAGGCGTTAAGGCTGTATTCCAAGAGATTAACTGGAGTGCAAAAGAAACAGAGTTGGCTGCTAAGAACATTGACTGTATCTGGAACGGTATGACAATCACTGAAGAGCGTCAAGAAAATATGAGCATCACAATTCCTTACATGCAGAACAAGCAGGTAATGGTTGTTAAATCTAAATAATTGCTATGTCATTTGAAATTGTAACCGGTGAGCTGCTAAAAGGCTTTGGGGAAAACTGTTATATATTTCTATTAACATTGTTAATGGCTATTCCCATCGGTCTTATAGTTACATTAGGCTCTATGTCAAAATTTAAACCGTTACAATGGCTCACAAAAACATTTGTCTGGATCATCAGAGGTACGCCTCTGATGCTCCAGCTTTTTGTGGTTTTGTACGTTCCGGGTCTTGTTTTCGGTATTCCAATGAGAAATCGTATGCTGGCGGCTTTAATCGCCTTTGTAATCAACTATGCTTGCTATTTTAGTGAAATCTATCGTGGCGGTATAGAAAGCATTTCAAAGGGTCAGTATGAAGCAGGTCAGGTTTTAGGTATGACAAAAACCCAAATCTTTTTTAAAGTAGTTTTAATGCAGGTGGTTAAACGCATTGTTCCTCCAATGAGCAATGAAATTATCACATTGGTTAAGGACACCTCGCTTGCACGTATTATAGCAGTTGCCGAAATATTGATGGCGGCTGAACGTTATGCAGGCAAAGGCCTTATCTGGCCGCTTTTCTATACAGGTGTATTTTTCCTTGCCTTTAATGGTATTCTCACCTTGTTATTTAGCTATATTGAAAAGAAACTAAATTATTATAGAGGTTAAGATTATGGCTGTACTTGAAGTGAAAAACATATACAAAAGCTTCGGTAAAGCCGAAGTTTTAAAAGGCATTTCCTTTTCTATGGAAAAGGGAGAGGTTTTGGCCATAATCGGCTCCTCAGGTAGCGGTAAAACTACTCTGCTTCGTTGCCTTAACTTTTTAGAAACTTTTGAAACAGGAACAATAACTGTTAACGACCAACTCCTTTATGATGCTGCAGTCACTCAAAAGATGAAAGACAGCGACATACGTTTAAAGAGATTGCATTTTGGACTGGTTTTCCAATCCTTTAATTTGTTTCCGCAGTATAATGTAATGCAGAATATTTGCTTGGCACCTAAACTGCTGAAACGCGGCACAACTGAGGAAATTGAGAAAAATGCAATGGACATCCTTGAAAAGGTAGGTCTGGATAATCGTGGGGATGCATATCCTTGTGAATTATCGGGCGGTCAACAACAGCGTGTTGCAATTGCTCGTGCGTTGATGTTAGAACCCGACATTCTTTGTTTTGATGAGCCTACTAGCGCTTTGGACCCTGAATTGACTGGAGAAGTATTAAGAGCAATCAAAGAGCTAAAATCAAGCGATAGAACAATGATTATTGTTACTCACGAAATGGAGTTTGCAAGAAATGTAGCAGACCGAGTCATTTATATGGCTGACGGCGTAATTGAGGAAGAAGGCACACCTGCAGAGGTGTTTGAAAACCCGAAATCCGAAAAGCTAAAAGCATTCCTTGCTAATTCATTAGAAAAGATATAAAAAAACAGCGACTCAACGAGTCGCTGTTTTTATTTTATTCATTCACCAAATCGGTCATATCATAAATGCGTGGTTCTTTACCAACTAAGAATTTTGCGGCGTTTACTGCGCCGTTAGCAAAAACGGCTTTGGAAGCAGCCGAATGGGCGAGGGTAATAACCTCATCAGTGCCCGCAAAAATTACTTCGTGTTCTCCCACAATTGTTCCGCCTCTTACTGAATGGATACCAATTTCATTGGTTTTCCTTTTTTCTCGTTTTGAGTGGCGGTCATATATATATTCTTTGGCACCGTCATTAACGGCATTTGCTAACATAATGGCAGTACCGCTGGGTGCATCAACCTTTTGATTATGATGCTTTTCAATAATTTCAATGTCAAAGCCGTCTCCTAAAACCTTGGCGGCTGCTTTTGCAAGTGAGCAAAGTAAGTTTACACCTAAGGACATATTAAAGGAAAAGAAAATCGGTACAAGCTTGGAGTAATCTTTAATTAAGCCAATTTCTTGTTCTGAGTATCCTGTTGTAGCAATAACGCAGGGCATTTTCTTTTGCGAAGCAAAGAAAAGCAGATTTTTCAAAAGCTTTGGTGTTGAAAAATCAATCAAAACGTCAGCTTCAACATTTACGTCACTGAAATTATCAAAGACAGGGTAGGAGTTTTTTAAATTTAAATTGCTGTCGATTCCGGCAACAATGGTGCAATCAGTAAGGTTTTCAACAACACGTGTGATTGTTTGCCCCATGTGTCCGTTACAACCCACCATAATAATACGGGTCATTTTTTCACTTCCTGTAAAAAAGAATTATAAAATGCTTAATTCCTTCATGGTTTTTATAAGTTTTTCCTTTGTTGAGTCGCTAGCCTCAATCAAGGGCAGTTTTACCGGTCCGGCATTATAGCCTAACAGGTTCATAGCAGCCTTAACGGGAATAGGGTTAACCTCTGCAAAAAGAGCGTCAACAAGGCAGTTGATGTCAATTTGAAGCTTAGCAGCCTCAGCTGTTTTGCCGTCAAAGAAGAGTTTGCACATATCGTGCATAAGCTTAGGAGCAACATTAGATACTACCGAGATAACACCCAAACCGCCTAAAGACATAATGGGAATAACCTGGTCGTCGTTTCCTGAGTAAATATCTAAAGCGTCACCGCAGTAGTGACGGGTAGCAACTACAGAGGAAATGTTGCCGTTAGCTTCTTTTGTAGCAACAATGTTTTTATGTTCTGCCAGCTTTGCGTATGTTTCTGGCTTAATATCTACTCCTGTACGGGAGGGAACATTATAAAGAATAATAGGAGTATCAACACGGTCAGCAACATAATTGTAGTGTGCAACCAAGCCGTTTTGACAAGTTTTATTATAATAGGGAGTTACCATCAAAAGTCCGTCAGCGCCTAATTTTTCGGCTGCCTGTGAAAGCTCTACGGCATACATTGTGTCGTTACTGCCTGTGCCGGCAATAACAGGAACTCTGCCTGCGGCGGCTTTAATAGCAACCTCTAAGACCTTCAAGTGGTCTTGATGGTCGAGTGTAGAGGACTCACCGGTAGTTCCGCAAATTACCAAAGCATCGGTGCTCCCTTTAATCTGGTCGTCAACCAATTTTTCCAATTCGGAAAAATTAACGGTATAGTCATCATTAAAAGGAGTGATTAAAGCGGTTGCTGCACCTGTAAAAATTCTTTTTTTCATAGTATCAAATCCAATCTTGAATTAATCCAGATAGCCCTCGGCACAAAGCAGTTCAGCCATTAAAACGGCACCGCCTGCTGCGCCACGGAGCGTGTTGTGTGAAAGACAAACAAATTTGTAATCGTATTGAGTATCCTCACGCAGTCTGCCGATAGAAACTGCCATACCGCCCTCTAAATCACGTTGTAATTTAGATTGGGGCATATTGTCCTCATAAAAATAGTGGAGGAATTTCTTCGGTGCGCTGGGAAGTTCTAATTCCTGTGCTCTGCCGGAAAAAGCATTCCATTTTTCAATGATTTGTTCCTTAGTAGGCTTTTTGTCAAAACGTACAAATACGGCTGCCATATGTCCGTCAGATACCGGCACACGAAGACATTGTGCAGTGAAATGAGGACGGCTGGCATTGACGATTTTGTCACCCTCAACTTTACCCCAAATCTTAAGCGGCTCTTGTTCGGATTTTTCCTCCTCGCCACCGATAAAGGGGATTACGTTATCAACAATCTCAGGGAAGGTTTCAAAGGTTTTGCCTGCGCCCGAAATAGCCTGATAGGTGCAAACCAAAACGTCTTTAACGCCAAACTCAGCATCCAGCGGATAAACTGCCGGTACATAGCTTTGCAAAGAGCAGTTTGATTTTACCGCTACAAAGCCACGCTTTGTGCCTAAGCGTTTACGCTGAGCGTGAATAATCTCTGCGTGGTTTGCGTTAAGCTCGGGAACAATCATAGGTACGTCCACAGTGCCACGGTGTGCGCTGTTGTTAGAAATAACGGGGCACTCCAATTTAGCATAAGCCTCTTCCAAAGCTTTAATTTCATCTTTTTTCATATCAACGGCGCAGAAAACAAAATCAACCTCGGCTGCGATTTTTTCCATATCCGCTTGTGCATCCATAATAACAAGGTCTGCAACGTTAGCGGGGATTTCTGTTTTCATAGCCCAACGTTTTTCTACAACGTCTTTATATTTTTTACCGGCTGAACGAGCGCTGGCTGCTAAAACCTTTACATTAAACCAGGGATGGTTTGCCAACAGCGTAACAAAACGCTGACCAACCATACCCGTTGCACCGATAATACCAACATTATAATTTTTCATAAAGGGACTCCATTCCGCCGTGGGATATAAATGCAAAACACATTTTTTACTACGGCAATTTTTATAAAACCGCCTTTTTTAAAAAAACGGTTGAATATAATTTTAAAGTACAATATAATAACATATATATTCAATTTATTTTATCATTACTAAAATAGTTTGTCAAACATATTTTATGCTGTATATTGAAAATTTGTGATGTTAGAGGAAACTTATGAAAAAGTCTGATTTTTATTACCATTTACCGGAAGAATTGATAGCACAAACACCTATTGAACCAAGAACTTCTTCCCGTTTATTGGTACTACATAAAAATGATGGAAAAACCGAGGATAAGCAGTTCACCGATTTGATAGATTTTCTGCGTCCGAGGGATTGTTTAATATTGAATAATACCCGTGTTTTACCTGCAAGGCTTTTTGGTACTGCTGAGGATACAGGTGCAATAGTTGAGTTTGTTTTACTGAAAAACAAATCGCAAGACATTTGGGAATGTTTGGCAGGTCCCGGTAAAAAAGCAAAACCTGGTCGCATATTCCGTTTTAGTGATGAACTGATCGCTGAGGTTTTGGAAGTCACAGATACCGGAAACAGAATTATTAAGTTTATTTATAACGGCAATTTTTATGAGATTTTAGACAGAATTGGTGAAATGCCTTTGCCTCATTACATAAAAGAAAAATTAGAGGATAAAGAGCGCTACCAAACTGTATATTCAAAGGAATTAGGCTCGGCGGCAGCACCAACTGCAGGACTGCATTTTACACCCGAATATTTAGAAGAAATACAAAAAAGGGGAGTAAATATCGGTTATGTCACTTTGCACGTGGGTCTTGGAACTTTCCGTCCTGTAAAGGTAGAGGAAATAACTGAGCACACAATGCATTCCGAACATTACATTATGCCCGAAAAAACCGCAGAATTGATTTTAAAAACCAAGGAGAACGGCGGTAGGGTAATTTGTGTGGGCACAACCTCTTGCCGCACGGTTGAAAGCGTTGCGGCTGAAGGTATTAGGGCTTGCAGCGGAGATACAAGCATATTTATCTATCCCGGTTATAAATTCAAATGTATGGATGCGCTGATTACAAATTTCCATTTGCCGGAAAGCACTTTGATTATGCTTGTCAGCGCCTTTGCGGGATATGAAAACACAATGTCTGCATACCGTCACGCGGTTGAAGAAAAATACCGCTTTTTTAGTTTCGGTGATGCAATGTTTATAATGGAATAGGTTAGGCATTCCAGCGTTTCGACTAACTACAATTATTATAGAATAGGAGCTTTTATGTTTAAACTAATTAAACAAGAGAATAAAGCAAGGCGTGGAGAGTTTACAACTGTACACGGCACCGTGCAGACACCTGCCTTTATGAATGTTGCCACATCGGCGGCAATTAAGGGCGGTGTTTCGGCTTTTGATTTAAAAGAGCTTGGTTGCCAAATAATGTTAAGCAACACATACCATCTTCACGTGCGCCCGGGGGACAAGCTTATTTATGAGCTTGGCGGATTGCATAAATTCAGCGGTTGGCAAGGCCCGATTTTGACCGACAGCGGCGGATTTCAGGTTTTTTCACTTGCTAAACTGCGCCAAATAGAAGAGCAGGGTGTAACCTTCTCATCGCATATTGATGGCCGTAAAATATTTATGGGACCTGAGGAAAGTATGCAAATACAATCACACTTGGGCTCAACTATTGCCATGGCATTTGACGAATGTGTAGAAAACCCAGCCGAGCATAGTTATTCAGCCGAATCCTGCAAGCGCACAGTGCGTTGGTTAAAGCGCTGTAAGACCGAAATGGCACGTCTTAACAGCTTGGATTCCACCATCAATAAGCAACAGCTTTTGTTTGGTATTAACCAAGGCTGTACTTATGCCGATTTGCGTGCCGATAATATGAAAGAAATTGCCGAAATGGAACTTGACGGTTACGCAATTGGCGGTTTGGCGGTAGGGGAGCCGGCGCCTGTTATGTATGAAATGATAGAGGTTGTTGAACCCTTTATGCCTAAAAACAAGCCTCGTTATTTAATGGGGGTAGGCACTCCTGTCAATATCATTGAGGGCGTTTATAGGGGCGTTGATTTGTTCGACTGTGTTATGCCAAGCCGTAATGCACGGCACGGTCACTTGTTCACAAAACAAGGTATTATAAACATTAACAATCAAAAGTATGAGAACGACCTTTCGCCGATTGATGAAACCTGTAATTGTCCTACTTGCCGCAAGCATTCCAGAGCGTATTTGCGCCACCTTTTGAAAAGCGGGGAAATGCTTTACTCTCGCCTTGCGGTGCAACACAATCTTTATTTTTACAATAATCTAATGGCGGAAATTCGAACTGCGCTTGATGAAGACAGATTTGAGGCTTACCGCAAAGAAAACGTTGAAATTTTAGGAACAAGAATTTAATTGAAAACAAATTGTTAATTTACAATTTTTTCTTGCTTTATTATGGGCAATAGGATATAATACCCTTATATGTTATAAATACGGAGGAAAAACAAATGAATCTTAATATTATGGCTGCAGAAAAAGCAGCAAATGCCGGTATGGGCACAATCGGACTGGTTATTTACATCGTTATAATCGGCTTAGTATTCTACTTTTTGATGATTCGTCCCCAGAAGAAAAAGCAGAAGAAAGAACAAGCTATGCGTGACAGCATCCAAATCGGTGATGAGCTTCTGACAATCGGCGGCTATTACGTAAAGGTTGTTTCCATTAAGGAAGACAGCTTTGTTGTAGAGTCTACCGTTGACCACACAAAAATGCGCATTGCAAAATGGGCTATTCAAACAAACAATACTATTCACGACTAATAAGCTAGAAGCCTCAAGCAAACGCTTGAGGCTTTTTAACTTATTTTAATTGCTTTTAAGTTATTTATATGTTATAATATATTATATAAAAGGAAATAATACGCCTATTTATCATACAGGTAATTTTTTTAAAAATAAAAAGATAAGAAAGTGATGTTTAACAAATCTTGTATCGTTGCTTTCGTTGACAAATAAGGAGTATTATGATAGTGTATACTATGTATAGTAATGCCTTAGGGTGATGCCTTGCACGTTTATCACTCTAATTAAAGGACGGTGCTAAAATGAACCCATCGGTAAAGCGAGCGTTTTTGATAAGTTGCTCAGACCATTATGATGATAGACTACATCTTATTGACCATTGTCTTAAAATGCGTGGCTTTAATACAACATATATCACATCGGATTTTGACCACAACGGCAAGAAAGTATTTAAATGCTCGGTTGACGGATGTGTTCAACTTCACGCAAAACCTTATATGAAGAATCTTTCTCTTGCAAGGATTGTGTCTCATAGAAACTTTGCAAGGGATGTTTTTCGTTATATTGAGGGGTTGGAAGAACAACCTGAAATCATCTGTGTTCAGCTTCCGCCTAATTTCCTTGGCCATTATGCCGCAAAATACAAAAAAAGGCATCCCCAGGTTAAAATGGTGTTTGATATATTTGATATGTGGCCCGAAACCTTTCCCGGTGGCAGGGTGAAAAAACTTCTCGCCCCTATTTTTAGGGTATGGGCATATATAAGGGACCACAGTCTTTATGCTGCGGATTTTATAACCTGTGAATGCGAAATGTTTCTTGAGCTTTTAAATCTTGATAGCGAAAAAAGCAAAGTGATATATCTATGTAAAGAGGATTATGATTCGAACAATCCCACTATCCTTCAAGAGGATAAAATCCACCTTTGTTATTTAGGTGCGATAAATAATATTATCAGCATAGCCGATATATGTTCACTTATAAAACAGGTTTCCGCAAAAAAACCGGTGATTCTCCATATAATCGGCAAGGGCGAGCGCGAACAAGAGTTTGTTGAAAGTGCAAGGGCGGCAGGCGCCGAGGTTGTTTTTTACGGTGCAGTTTATGATGAAAATAAAAAGGATGAAATAATAAGCCGTTGCCACTTTGGACTGAATATTATGAAGTCTTCGGTTTGTGTGGGACTCACAATGAAATCTCTGGATTATTTCAGATTTGGACTTCCTATTATTAGTAACATTAAGGGCGATACAAGACGTCTTGTTAAAGAAAAACACATTGGTATTGAACTTGATGATTACTCTGCGGACAAGCTTGTAAACATTACATCTGATGAATGTTTTAATATGCGTGAAAGAGTAAAAACGTTATTTAAAGAACAGTTTGAAAAAAGTGTTGTTGCTGAAAAATATTTTGGCATAATTGATAGAATTACAAAAAATTAAAAAAAGAGGAAAAACTATGATTAAAAAACTACCATCATTATTTTGGAATACAACATTATATAAAACAATCTGCATTTGTGCAATGATTCTCACACCATCTTACTTATTGTGCTTCTTTCCTCAATATATAAGCGTGGTTTTGCTTTTGTGGGGTGCAGCAATTCTAATTCACGACTTGTTTAATAGTGACAGAAATATGTTCCGACAAACGGGCAGCGCACTATTAGTTTTGTTTTGTGTTGGATATACGATTACTATTTTGTTTTTTTCTAAAAATGATATTTCTTCTACACTTCACTTGTTTTGTTGGACTATTCTTGAATTTTTCCTTATCTTTGCTATTGAAAAAGACAAACATAAAGATGTTAAGGCAATAATGGAAGATATATACGGAATAAATCGTGTAATTTCTATTGTTGTAGCAATAACAGCGGTGATAAGCCTTTTGTGCTATTTCTTTAAATTGTCAATAGTTTTTCCTGACCCGGAAGGACTTAATCATGCCTGGAGTGTTGGTATTATATACGGACGGAACACCGGTATGTACAACAATGCGTTGACCTGCTCTAATGCAATGTTTATAGGCTGTGTTGCTTCTATATTCAATTTGGTTTTTGCTAAAGGAAAAAAATGGTATGTTTGGGCAGGATATATAAGCTCATTTGTCGTTTGCTACCTTTGCGAACTGACAACGCTTACCAGAACGCATACATTTGGAATATACATATTCTTTTTCTCGGTAGTATTCTTTACAGTATATCAACTTTTACTAAAAAAGAATTTTGGCGTATTCAAAAGACTAGTAGCAGCGTCCTGTGCGGCTTTGATTGTATTTGGCGTTTGTATTGGTGGAGAAAAAGTTGCCAAATTTACTATGAAAGGCATTGCTTCTGCAATTCCCACAATCAATGTACAAGAGGTCTTAAACGGAGGAAATTGGTTTGCTCCCATAAAAAGTATACCTAACGAAGAGAGTGTTCAAAATTCAGAAGCTGAAATTTCACTTGAAAGAACAGAGATTGAACGTTTGCCTAACTTTTTCTATCCAAGGAATGAATTTTGGAAGGTTGGCCTGCAAGTAATTCCTAAATCTCCTGTGTTTGGATTTACAACCGGAAATAAAAATTCCACTTCGCTTGAATACGGCACAACAGAATATATAAGCAAATCAAAAGACGGAATTGCCACATATCATAATGCTTATTTTGATATTGCTGTATCTGCAGGACTGTTGGGACTTGTTCTTATGCTGCTTTTTGTGGGTATTCACCTTGTGAGATCGGTACGGGTTTTATTCTCTAAGACTATAGAAAAATTCAACAAAAAATATATGGTTGGATATATCGTTATAGCATCATACTTGGCAATTCATGTCTTCCTTACCTGTAACTTCTTGGGTGTTCTTTGTCTAACAAATGTATCTGTGTGCATATACTTCTGGATTTTATTAGGCTTTGCATCAGGTTGTAACGGTATTGCTTTAAAAAATGGCGAAAAACTTTCAGTTGAAAATATAATTGCAAGATTCACAAAAATGAAAGAGGAAGTAAATGAGTAATACAGGGGCAACGATTTCGGTTATTATTCCCATATACAACGGTGAAAAGTATATCGATAATGCTGTAAATTCTTTTAGCCGACAAACTTTCAAGGATTTTGAAGTGATTTTTGTCAATGATGGCTCACAGGATGGCACCAAGGCAATTCTTGACCAACTAAAAGAAAAAGAACTTCCCTTTAAACTTATGGTAGTTCATAAAGAGAATGCAGGGGTAAGTGCTGCGAGGAACGATGGAATAAAGGTCGCAACGGGGGAGTTTCTTTGCTTTGTTGATGCCGATGATACTATCGCCGATGATTATTTGGAAACTCTTTATGATGCAGCAATAAAGACAGACGCCAATATTGCTGTCGCTTGGTTAACACGTTCAAAGGAAGATTTTCAACAGCGTGAAAAAAGCGCAGAGATTTTGCAAATTTCCTCAACAGAGTTTTTAAGAAAATTCTTATACAAGGGAATAAAATACACTATTTGTGCCTGCATTTTCAAAAAGACCTGCTTTACAGATGCGGGTATTGAATTTCCCGTAGGATACCCCTACAGTGAGGACGTTTTCGTCTTGTGGCAACTTTTTGCTAGGGAAAAAAGCATAACCGAGGTATGTTATAAAATTTATTACTACTATAACAATCCTAAATCCGCTATGAATAAAGGAATTGACACCTCAAGACTTACTGCAGTGGAACTTATGAAAAAACTTGAACCTATTATGGAGGAGTTGAATCCTGAGTTTGCAGTAGAGTTTAAAAAGTTTGCAGTTGCTCGCCATAATTGGTCTATTCTTTGGCAGGCAGCCATCAGGCTGGGGTCTTATAGTGAGTTCAAAGAATATTGCAAACATTTTGAGATGAAAAAAGAGCTGAAAAAAATGCTCAGCTATCCTCAGTTAATGCTTTCAATATCATCGTTAGTTTACATCATTTCACCTTTTATTTACTACTGCTTTATAAAACTTCTTGTTGTTTTGAAAATAAAGTAGGAACGGAGGAACTTAAATGAAAACAATAGCATTTTATCTGCCGCAATTTCACGCCATTCCCGAAAATGACGAATGGTGGGGAAAAGGTTTTACCGAGTGGGTTAATGTAAAAAAGGCAGAGCCTTTGTTTGAGGGACATTATCAACCAAGAGTTCCTCTTAATGAAAATTATTACAATTTATTAGAGCCACAAACTATGCGCTGGCAAACACAAATTGCAAAAGAGCATGGTTTATATGGATTCTGCTTTTATCATTATTGGTTTGACGGACATATGCTTTTGGAAAAACCAATGGAAATGTTGCTAAAAGATAAAACTATAGATTTTCCCTTTTGCGTATGTTGGGCAAATGAACATTGGACTAAAGCGTGGGTTTCCAAGCAAGACAATATTTTAATTGCGCAACGCTATGGCGAACGAAAAGAATGGGAAGAACATTTCAATTATCTGCTTCCGTTTTTTAAAGACGAACGATATATAAAAACAAATGGTAAACCTCTGGTTGTTATCTATCGCCCCGATTTAATAGAATGTCTTAATGATATGTTGGATTGTTGGCAAGAACTTGCTGTTAACAATGGTCTGGAAGGGCTGGAATTTGCATATCAGCAAATTCATTTTGATTTACAAAAGGATAAAGATGACAGTAGGTTCTCCTATAATATCGAATATCAGCCTAATTATGCGAACTATGATTTATCACATGAAGAATTTGCTTTCTTAAAAAAGGTTAAAAGATGGCTTACCCCTATTTTACAAAAAGTAGGCATAAACATTGAGCAGATTAGACCTCAAGGTCTTATAAAGCGAGATTATGACGAGGTTTGGAATGCGATTTTAAATCGAGTTCCCAGCTCTGAAAAAAGCGTTCCCGGGGCATTTGTTGATTGGGATAACACACCTAGAAAACAAGAAAAAGGAAGCGTATTTTTAAACGTATCACCTGAAAAGTTTGAAAAGTATATGACGGAACAAATCCGCAGAACGAAAGAAGTTTACAAAAAAGATATGCTTTTCTTGTTCGCGTGGAATGAATGGGCAGAAGGTGGCTATATGGAGCCTGACGAAAAATACGGATACGGCTATCTTGAGGCACTGAGAAATGCCCTTAAAGCAAACAATGAATTATAATTTAAATTATTTAGTGAAAGAAGGAGCTTAAATGAAAGGTATCATTCTTGCCGGTGGTTCCGGCACAAGACTTTATCCCCTGACAAAAGTAACATCAAAACAGTTACTTCCCATTTACGATAAACCGATGATTTATTATCCCATGTCGGTGCTTATGAATGCGGGAATAAGGGATATTCTCATAATTTCCACCCCTGCAGACACTCCAAGATTTAAGGAACTGCTGGGTGATGGTCATCAGTTTGGCGTAAACCTTTCTTATGCTGTTCAGCCTTCTCCCGATGGTCTCGCTCAAGCTTTTATAATTGGCGCTGATTTTATTGGTGACGACACCGCTTGTATGGTGCTTGGCGATAATATCTTTGCGGGTCATGGTCTTAAAAAACGCCTTAAAGCTGCCGTGGAACGTGCTGAGAACGGAAAAGGCGCTACCGTTTTTGGATACTATGTTGACGACCCTGAGCGTTTTGGTATAGTTGAATTTGATAAGGATGGCAAGGCAATTTCCATTGAGGAAAAACCTGCCAAACCTAAAAGCAACTACTGCGTAACAGGTCTTTACTTTTACGATAACAATGTTGTGGAATACGCTAAGAACCTGAAACCCTCTGCCAGAGGAGAGCTTGAAATAACCGACCTTAACAGAATTTATCTCGAAAACGGCGAGCTTAATGTTGAGCTTCTCGGTCAGGGCTTTACTTGGTTGGATACAGGTACACACGAGAGTCTCGTTGAAGCAACAAACTTTGTTAAGACTGTTGAAACCCACCAACACAGAAAGATAGCTTGTCTGGAAGAGATAGCTTATTTAAATGGTTGGATAACCAAAGAGGATGTTCTTGAGGTTTATGAGGTTTTAAAGAAAAATCAATACGGCCAGTATCTAAAGGATGTTCTGGACGGAAAATACATAGATGCTTTACACTAAAGGGGAATTTAAGATGAATATTATTGTTACCGGTGGCGCCGGATTTATTGGAAGCAACTTTATTTTTCACATGCTTGGCAAATATAAAGATTATAGAATAATTTGCCTTGATAAGCTTACCTATGCGGGTAATCTTTCCACACTAGCTCCCGTTATGGAAAATCCTAATTTCCGTTTTGTTAAAGCGGATATATGTGACAGGGATGCAGTTTATAAACTCTTTGAAGAGGAAAAACCAGATGTTGTGGTAAACTTTGCGGCAGAAAGCCATGTTGACCGCTCTATTGAAAACCCTGAAGTTTTCCTTCAAACCAATATTTTAGGAACACAGGTGCTTATGGATGCTTGCCGCAAATATGGTATTGAGCGTTATCACCAGGTTTCTACTGATGAGGTTTACGGTGATTTACCTCTTGACCGTCCTGACCTGTTCTTTACTGAGGAAACCCCAATTCACACTTCTTCTCCGTATTCCTCATCAAAAGCAGGTGCCGACCTTTTGGTTCTTGCATATCACAGAACCTATGGTTTGCCCGTAACCATTTCTCGTTGCTCAAATAACTATGGCCCCTATCATTTTCCGGAAAAACTTATCCCCTTAATGATAGCTAATGCACTTGCCGACAAACCTTTGCCGGTTTACGGTGAGGGTCTAAATGTTCGTGACTGGCTCTATGTTGAGGACCATTGCAAGGCTATTGACCTTATTATTCATAAGGGTAGAGTTGGTGAGGTTTATAATATCGGCGGTCACAACGAAATGAAGAATATTGATATTGTTAAGATAATTTGTAAGGCTCTTGATAAACCCGAAAGCCTTATTACTTATGTAACCGACCGTAAAGGTCACGATATGCGCTATGCTATAGACCCAACCAAGATTCACAACGAACTTGGATGGCTCCCCGAAACCAAATTTGCCGACGGTATTCAAAAGACTATTAAATGGTATCTTGAAAACCGTGAGTGGTGGGAAACTATCATATCGGGCGAATATCAGAATTACTACGAAATGATGTACGGTGACAGATAAATGAAGGTTTTTGTAACAGGCGTTAAAGGCCAGCTTGGCCACGATGTTATTCTTGAATTGGAAAAAAGAGGTTATGAGAGTGTTGGCAGTGATATTGCCGACACCTGTGACTTTGAAAATTATCTTAAACTTGACATAACCGATGCCGAGCAGGTAGAGCAGGCAATACTTGATGTTAAACCCGATGCGGTAGTTCATTGTGCCGCTTGGACTGCGGTTGATGCGGCAGAGGATGAGGAAAACAAGGATAAGGTTTATGCCGTTAATGTAACGGGCACAAAGAACATCGCCACCGCCTGTAAAAAGGCAGATTGCAAGATGATTTATATAAGCACCGATTATGTTTTTAATGGTGAAGGTGAAATCCCTTGGGCTGCCGACTGTAAGGATTATGCTCCTTTGAGTGTTTATGGTGATACTAAGCTTAAAGGCGAGCTTGCTGTTGCAGATATCCTTGAAAAATTCTTTATTGTCCGTATAGCATGGGTGTTTGGTATTAACGGAAACAACTTTATAAAAACAATGTTGAATTTGGGTAAAAAATATGATGCTCTGCGGGTTGTTAACGACCAAATAGGTACACCTACATATACGGCAGATCTGTCGATTTTGCTTGTTGATATGCTTGAAAGTGAGAAATACGGATATTATCACGCTACCAACGAAGGCGGATTTATAAGTTGGTACGATTTTGCTTGTGAAATTTTTAAACAAGCAAACTACCAAACTAAAGTAACACCCGTAACCACTCAAGAGTATGGCGTATCCAAGGCAGCAAGACCTTTTAACAGTCGTCTTGATAAATCAAAACTTACCGAAAAAGGCTTTAAACCTCTGCCTACTTGGCAGGATGCCCTTTGCAGATATTTAGCTAAGCTGGCAGAGTAATTTAATGTTTATTATGTTAGGAGATATAGGGATGGGACAGATAAAGGTAACAAAATGCCATATTGAGGGACTTTATATTATTGAGCCTGCTGTTCACGGTGATAACAGAGGTTATTTTATGGAAACCTATAATCAGCGCGATATGGCTGAGGCGGGTCTTAATATGAAGTTCGTTCAGGACAACCAGAGTATGTCAGTTAAGGGTGTGCTTCGCGGTTTGCATTTTCAAAAGGAATTCCCCCAAGGTAAACTTGTACGAGTTATAAAGGGAAGAGTCTTTGATGTTGCCGTTGACCTTAGAAAAGGCTCAAAAACCTATGGAAAATGGTTTGGCGTTGAGCTTACTGAGGAAAACAAAAAACAGTTTTATATCTCAGAAGGCTTTGCTCACGGCTTTTTGGTGCTTAGCGAAACGGCAGAGTTTTGCTATAAAGTTACCGATTTTTATCACCCCGGTGATGAGGGTGGCCTTGCTTGGAATGACCCGGAAATTGACATCAAGTGGCCTGAACTTCAAGGCAATTACAATGGTACATCAAGCGCCGAAGGGTATACTCTTGTGGATGGTACACCCCTCAATTTAAGCGATAAAGACCAGAAATGGTTAGGACTTAAAGATACATTCAGCTTTTAAGGCTTTATTTTGAAAGAGGCGTATAAAACAATGGGTTCAGGTAAAAGCAATGCGCTAACTGCAGGACTTGGTTATACAATAGGTAACATCCTGATTAGGTGTATAAGCATTTTGACATTACCGATTTTCAGTCGAATTATGGGCACCGAAGAATTTGGTGTCTTTAATGTGTTTATGTCTTATGATGCGGTGTTGCATGTAATAGTTGGTTTTGCGTTACACTCAAGTGTTAGAAGTGCTAATATTGAGTTTAAAGGATATATAAAGGAGTACACATCCTGTATTTCACTTGTATATATAATTAGTGCGGCAGTGTTATCTTTACTAGTGTTTGTGTTCCCAAATCCCATAAGCTCTATTTTAGGATTTGAACCAAAACTTTTATACCTTTTGATAATTCACAGTGTTTCTGCTGCGCTATTGACATTGTATAACACCCGATTAAGCCTTGACTATTCTTACAAAAAATATCTTATAGCGGCGATTATAAATTCGGTGGGCGGTATCGGTATATCCTTACTGCTTATGCTCACAGTGTTTTCCTCGCAAAAAGATGTTGGCAGGATTATAGGCTCAACTTTGGTTCAAGCGATTCTTGCAGTATTCATACTAATAATATTTTTTAGAGCTGCAAAACCTAAGTTTGACAAAAAGTATTTAAGCTTTGGACTAAAATACAGTTTGCCTATCGTTCCTCACGGGGTTTCTCAAATATTATTGGCGCAGTTCGACCGTGTTATGATAAGTAAGATGGTTAGCGACTCACGTGCGGGTATATACAGCCTTGCAGGAAATTTAAAAATTGTTATGACAGTTATAACCACCTCTATATCTGCTGCGTGGAACACATGGTTTTTTGAGCAGATGGATAAGGGTGATAAACTGTCAATTCAAAAAAGGGCGGTACAGCTCGCTGCTCTTTATACTGTTTTATGTGTAGGACTTATTGCAGTTTCCCCCGAAATGATATTGATTTTAGGCGGCAAGGAATATGATTTGGCAAAATATGTTGCCATACCAATGGTTCTTGATGCCCTTGTGCTTTTCTTCTATGACCTTGTTGTTTCTGGCGAATATTATGTGAAAAAAACAGTTAATATTATGTTGGCAACTATAGGAGCTGCTGTGCTAAATGTTGCACTCAATTATATTTTTATATTAAAATACGGTTTTATTGCCGCAGCATATACAACATTGTTCTGTTATTTGGTGTACCTTGTGCTTCATATTATAATATGTCGAAAAATGGTGAAATTCTTTATTCTTCCTTTAAAATGGATGTTGTTGTTTGGCAGTATAGCTGTGATTATGTCGGCAGCAAGTCTGTTGCTTATAAATAACTTGATTCTAAGATGGCTGATTTGTGCAGTTATTGTAATACCAATGTCTTTGCTCTTACTTAAAGATATGGGTGGAGTAAAGGGACTTATTAGCAGTGTAAAAGGGGAAAAATAATTATGGAAAGCAAAGCATTAACTTTAAAGGAAATTCATACCGAAACGGTTGGTCTTTTAAAGAAGCTTGCCGAAATTTGTGATTTGCTCGGAATAAATTATTTTATGGCGTATGGTTCACTCCTTGGCGTTGTCCGTCACAAGGGATTTATTCCTTGGGATGACGATACGGATGTTATTATGTGCCGTCCCGACTATGAAAAGTTTAAAAAATACTGCTTAGAAAATGAGCAGGAACTGCTTCCTTATAAATTTATGGGCTGGGAAAATTCAAAGAATTATCCTTTTGCTTTATGGCGATTCTGTGATACTCGCTATAGACTGGAATCAGACGATTATCCTGATGGTGGTTTGGGACTTTTTGTAGATGTATACTGTTATGATGGAGCCGGAAATGTGCCCATAGAAAAAGACCACCCTTTAAGAAAAAAACAGAGAATATACGAAGCCTTTGTGCTTCTTACCAATCAAAAGAAATATAAAAAATCTCCCAAAGGGATAGTGAAGACAATTACAAAATTCCCAATATATGTTTTTGCAAAGCTTATGGGAAGAAATTTCTTTATGAAAAAGCTTGATAAACTTAAAGACACCTTCTCTTATGAGGAGAGCAGTTTGTTAAACTCGTTGTCTTGGGATTTTTCTATAAACTCAAGAAAAAAAGAGTGGTATCAGGAATATATAATGCTTCCTTTAAATGACATTGAGGTTAAGGTGCCAAAACAATACGATGAAGTTTTGCGTTGCTCGTATGGAGATTATATGCAACTTCCTCCAGAGGATAAGCGGACCCCCAGTCACGGATACCGTCTTTATAAAAAGAAGGAGTATTTTAGGTAAAAGGAATTTATACAATGAAGAAATTTGGAATTGTAAGCTACAATATATACGGAAACTTTACAAATTACGGCTCGGCACTTCAGTCCTGGGCGTTGCATCAGGCTATAAATCACATTGATCGGGAACAGTATCAAGCGGTTCTTGTGGATTACTGTCCGGATATTCTTGCTGATAAGGATCCTCTTGATCCAATGAAAAATATGTGGGATAAGGATGAGGAGTCTGTTCGTATGTGCACACTCAGCCTTCCTGCAATCAAAGAAAATTATTATAAATTTGATAAATTTTATCATGAACGTTTTTACAGAACAAGAAAAAAATATACCTCACAGAATTTTAATGATATTATGAATGATGAACAACTTGACGGGTTTGTATGCGGAAGTGATACTATTTTCTGTATGGACGAGTTCGGATTCGATGACGGATATTATGCAAATTATCCGTGCATGAAAAATTCCTATTCGGTTGCTTACGCCGCAAGTTTTGGTGATCCCACTTTAACGGCTGAGGTATGTATGACGCTTAACGAAAGGCTTAAAAATTTTAAAGCATTCGGATTGCGTGAGGAGCAGATGGTACCGTATGTAAGGGAGCATACCGATGTTGCTGTACAGCGTGTTGTTGACCCAACCTTGCTTCTTACCTCAAAGGACTATGATACCATTGCCGCGCCGCGGCAATGCCATGAAAAATACCTTTTACTGTATGCAAGACGTTATAATCCCGAAATGGAGGCTTATGCCGAAAGAATAGCACAGGAAAAGGGTCTTAAAATTATTGAGATAAGTCTTAGAGCGGTAAATGCGGAGAAACACAAAATGTTTTATGAAGCAGGTGTTGAAGAGTTTTTATCACTTGTTAAATATGCCGATTATGTGGTAACCAATTCCTTTCACGGTATGATATTTGCGGTGCAATATGCAAGACCCTTTGCCATTTTCTCCAGATATCAGTGCAATAATAAGATTGAAGAAATATTAGAGCTTTTTGGGCTTTCGGAGAGAATGCTTACAAAAAAGGAACAGTCTGTTGCGGATGAAATTGATTATAATCGCGTATACGCCCGGATAGAAGAACAACGCAAGAAATCTCTTGAATTTTTGCGTTTTGAACTTGGCGGATGTAAATAACAGGGAGCACGGCTATGAAAGGATTCTTACAAACAGAAAAGAAAGAAGAATGTTTTGGTTGCGAAGCCTGTGCTCAGTGTTGTCCTGTAAGCGCTATAATTATGCAGGAGGATGAAGAAGGCTTTCGCTATCCGAAGGTGGACGATGCTAAATGTATTTCCTGCGGTAAATGTGTTAAAATATGTCCTTGCTATGATCTCCCTAAGCCTTTCAAAGAGGAAAAGTTAGCTTTCGGTGGTTATCACACAGATATTTCTGTTAAGGCAGAGAGCACCTCGGGCGGCGCTTTTACAGCCATTGTTGATGGATGGTGCGATGAAAACTATGTTATTTTTGGTGCCATAGCAAAGGAACTTAAAGTTTATCATGGCTTTATTACCGATAAAACTGAACTTTATAAGTTCAGAAAATCCAAATATTCTCAAAGCAATATCGGAGATTCATTTAAGCAAGTAAAAAGTTTTCTGAAGGATGGGAAAAAGGTTCTTTTTTCAGGCACCCCTTGTCAGATTGCAGGATTGAGAAATTATCTAGGAAATACCGATATACAGGCGCTGCTTACGGTGGAGGTAATATGTGAAGGCGTTCCTACCCCGCACTTTATGCAGAGATATGCCGAATATATAAAGAAAAAGCACGGAGCCGATATTGAATTTCTTGATTACAGGCATAAGAATATGCGAAAAAAATCAGGCAAATGGGATTTTGAGGTAATGAACACCGTTCTAAAAAATGGTAAAAGCTTTAAGAAGGACAGATGGTTTAATCCTTTCTGGTCTGTGTGGCTTAATCATCTTATGAGCCGTCCGGGCTGTTATAACTGTAAATTTACCAATACTGACAGGGTTGCGGATATATCGTTGGGTGACCTATGGGGCGTTCATCTGTACTGTCCTGAGCTTTACGGGCGAAACGGCGGCGCTTCACTTATCGTTTGCAACTCAAAAAAAGGAAAAGAGGCTTTAGAAGCCGCTAAACCGTATCTTTTCGGACACGAGCTTTCCTTTGAAACAGCATTAAAATATCAAAGCCCTATGCGAACATCTATATCCTACAATCCAAACAGGGAGCAGTTTATGCAGGATGTAAAGAACTTGGATTATAGATCACTCAGCAAAAAATGGGCAAAAAAACCTACGCTGAAGCTATTATGGTCTAAATATGCTTGGGGCAACAGACAAAAGGTTTTTATGTGGAATTTAACTCATTCCAAGAAGCGAGGCAAATAAAATGATTAATTTTACCGTAGGGCCTGTACAGGCAGAAGAACAAGTGAGAGAGATAGGGGCACATCAGGTTCCTTATTTTAGAACACCTGAATTTTCAAAAGTGATGCTTGAAAACGAGCGGCTGATGAAAGAATTTGCTAAAGCAGATGAAGGTGCAAGGGTAGCGTTTATTACCGGCTCTGGTACTGCTTCTATGGAAGCCACGGTAATGAATTTATTGGATGAAAGAGATAAGGCCATTGTTATAAACGGTGGTAGTTTTGGCGAAAGATTCACCCAAATATGTGATATTCACAAAATAAATTACAATCAAATAAAACTTGAAACAGGCAAAAAATTAACAAAAGATATGCTCGAACCCTTTGAAAATAAAGGTTATACGGCATTCATTGTTAATGTGCACGAAACCTCAACCGGAGTTCATTACGATATGGAACTTATCAGTGAGTTTTGTGCCCGCAACGGACTGTTCCTTATTGTTGATGCAATAAGTTCTTTTTTGGCGGATGAATTTAAGATGGCACAGTGGGGCGTAGATGTTATGATAACAGGCTCCCAAAAAGCACTTGCTTGCCCTCCCGGAATATCGGTTATTGTCTTGTCAGAAAAAGCTGTGAACAGACTTAGTGATTACAGCTGCGGTTGTATGTATCTTGACCTTAAGTCAGCGCTTAATAACGGGGAAAGGGGACAAACTCCTTTCACTCCTGCAGTTGGAATACTTCTCCAAATAAACGCAAGACTTAAATCAATTGAGAAATCAGGCGGTGTAGAAAGTGAAACCGCAAAAATAGCAGCCTTGGCTCAGGACTTTAGAGAAAAAATTAAGGATATGCCTTTTGAGATTGTTTCCGAAGCACTTTCCAATGCGGTTACACCGCTTCACCCATTAAATACAAGTGCCTACGAAATTTTTACAGTTCTAAAGGATGAATATGGTATATGGGTTTGCCCAAACGGCGGAGCCCTTGCTGATAAAATATTCCGCGTGGGACATATAGGAGCATTAACCACAGAGGATAATAATGCACTTATCAATGCTCTTAAGGATATGCAAAGAAGAGGACTTTTGTAATGATAAAGGTTATAACATACGGTACCTACGATTTACTCCATTATGGTCATATCAGATTGCTTGAACGTGCTAAAGCCCTTGGCGATTATCTAATTGTAGGGGTTACAGCAGATGACTTTGATAAAACAAGAGGCAAAATAAATGTTCAGCAGTCTCTTATGGAAAGAGTCGAAGCCGTCAAAGCAACTGGAATTGCTGACGAAATTATAATAGAAGAATATGAAGGCCAAAAAATAGACGATATAAAAAGATACGGCGTTGATATTTTTACAGTAGGTTCTGATTGGGAAGGAACATTTGATTACCTTAACGAATATTGCAAGGTGGTATATCTTGATAGAACTCAGGGTGTATCAAGCTCAGAACTGAGAAGCGAAGAAAGAAATATAAGGCTTGGTATTATGGGCGATGGAACACTCGTATCTAAGCATATTAATGAAAGCTCCTATGTGAACGGACTTGAAATTTCTGGAGTTTGCAGTTCTGACGTAAAAGTGTGCTCATTGGCTGAAAATAAAGGCATAGCCATTGCGGACACATACGAAAATTTACTTGATAAATGTGATGCAGTGTATGTTGCTTCTCATCCGACAAAACATTATACACATATTAAACAAGCTCTACTTCAGGGGAAAAATGTCATTTGCGAGGCGCCAATGGCGTTAAGCCGTAAAGAATGTTTGGAACTTATCAATTTTGCAAAGGATAAAAATCTTATCCTTATGGAAACGGTTAAAACCGCATTTTCTACTGCCTATAACCGACTTTTGCTACTTGTAAAAAGCGGTAAAATAGGTGAAGTGACTTCGATTGACGCAACTTGCACAAGTATGCGAGATTTTAAAGATGGGACAACCCCAGATTATTCAAAACTTTGGAACAGTATGTGTGGTTGGGGCCCCACTGCAATGTTACCGGTTCTTCAAATATTGGGAACAAACTATAAAGACAAAAAAATTGCAACCCGAATAATTGATGAAAAACATCATTTTGATGGGTTTACCAAAATTGATTTTGTTTTTGAAAATGCAGTTGCTGGCTTAAAGGTCGGTAAAAGTGTTAAGTCTGAAGGCAACCTTATAATTTCAGGAACAAAAGGCTATGTTTATGTTCCTTCACCTTGGTGGAAAACTGACTATTTTGAAATTCGTTATGAAAACCCGGCAGACAATAAACGTTATTTTTATCAACTTGACGGCGAGGGGGTAAGATACGAACTGGTGGCTTTCTGCAAAGCAGTACAGCAAGGCAGGAATGACGCATATATCGAAAAAGAGGTTTCTCTTAAAATGGCAGAAATAATTGAGGATTACTATTTTGGAAAAGACACAACATTGATAAAATAAAAATCTTATAATACCGTAAGAATGAAACACAAAAGTAATAAACAAACCCCCGTTCTAATATTTATTAAGTAGAACGGGGGTTGTTTTATGGATAAAATGCAAAACAAGGAAGGATTGTCCTTTATGCCAATAATAAAAGGCGCGGTTGTTGGTTTAATTATTACAGTGTTAGCATCTGTGATTTTTTCGCTTATTTTGCTGTTCGGTGATTTTCCTGAATCGGTAACCTTAATTTTGGCTCTTTTGGCGTTGGCTGCAGGTGTTTATATTGCAGGATACACGTCGGCTAAAACAAACGGAGAAAAAGGTTTGCTGTATGGTGTTTTGGCAGGAACATTTCAGTTTTTAATTCTTGTAATTTTATCGGTTTGTATTGACCGCGATGGCTTTGGAACACTGTTCTTTATAAAAACGGGAATGGTCCTAGTACTGTCAGCGTTAGGCGGTATTATTGGCGTTAATTCGGCATCAAAACGCAAAATAGTATAAAGCGGTGATTGTATGCCACTGAAAAAAATATCGTTGGTGTTATCGGCAGTTTCTTTTGTTTTAGTTGTTGCCGTTTGTATCAGCCTGACTGTTGATGGTATAAATCAAAGCCTTTTCAAAGATAAAGATGCTTTTTGCGTAATTATTGATGCAGGCCACGGTGGGTTTGACGGCGGTGCTGTTGCAGAAGACGGCACATTAGAAAAAAACATAAATTTGCAAATAGCTTTAAAATTAGACGAAGCCTGCCGTATCCTTGGTTTTGATACTTATATGGTGCGTAAAACCGACTGCTCTACCGAGGATAAGGGAGAAACAAAAAATAAAAAACGCAGTGACTTGAATAATCGATTAAAAATAATGAAAGACAGGGAAAACTGCGTTTTTATCAGTATTCATCAAAATAAATATAGTACAGCTCAGCCTAACGGCACACAGGTTTTTTATGCACCTAAAATAAGCGGTAGCGATTTGCTTGCAAAATCGGTGCAGGAATCGGTTAAAAGCCTTGCGCAAAAAGATAACGAGAGGGTTGTAAAGCCTGGAACAAGCAGTACATTTCTGCTTTATCACGCCGTGCGCCCGGCCGTTATTGTCGAATGTGGTTTTTTAAGTAATCCTCAGGACTTGAAAAATTTAAAAGATGATAAATATCAGCAGAGCTTGGCTTTTGCAATTGCGCTTGGGCTTTTAAATTACTGTGAGGGTTAAAAAACATTGAAAAACACAACGATTTATAATATAATAAAATAAATATTATTTATTTTACGGAAGTTTTAAGTTTTGTGAGGAATGAATATGGCAACTAAATTTAAAACCGTTTATATCTGCTCTGAGTGCGGCTTTGAGAGTCCTAAATGGGGTGGACGTTGTCCTAATTGCGGAGCCTGGAATACTTTAAATGAAGAAGTGGTGTCTTCTGCTGTGAAAACAGAGGCGGCAGCAACATTTAAATCTATTGCCGCTGAAAAAATTGATGACATAGATGTTGACCGTGAATTTCGTTATAAAACAGGCATTTCTGAATTTGATAGAGTGCTGGGCGGCGGATTGGTCAAGGGCTCGGTTGTTTTACTTAGCGGTGACCCGGGTATAGGTAAATCCACCTTGCTTATGCAGGTTTGTAATCATCTGCGTGACCGAAAGGTTTTATACGTTTCAGGTGAGGAATCAGCAAGACAATTAAAGCTTAGAGCAGAGCGGTTAGGGGTTAAATCAGACAATTTAATGATTATGACCGAGACTGATGTTTTAGGCGTATGCGAATATATAAAAATCAATAAGCCTGAGATTGTGCTGATTGATTCTATACAGACTATGAATTTTGCCGAGTTATCCTCATCAAGCGGCACTGTAACACAGGTTAGGGAATGTACAGCCTTAATTCAGCGCACTTGTAAGAGTATTGATGTGCCGGTTATTCTAGTGGGGCATGTTAATAAAGATGGTGCAGTTGCCGGACCTAAGGTTATGGAGCATATTGTTGATGCGGTGCTGTATTTTGAGGGCGAGCGCAATCAAGCTTATCGTATTCTGCGTGCCATTAAAAATCGTTATGGCTCAACAAATGAGATAGGCGTTTTTGAAATGACCGATGCAGGTTTAGCGCCGGTTGAAAACCCGTCATCGTTCCTGCTTTCTGAACGAAGTGCCGATGTTTCTGGCAGCTGCGTCACCTGTGTTATGGAGGGGACAAGACCAATACTAGCAGAAATACAAGGCTTAGTAACCGCAACAGGTTACGGTAATGCACGAAGAATGGCAACCGGTTTTGATTACAACCGTATGAATTTGCTCTTGGCTGTTTTAGAAAAGCGAATGGGTTTTGTGTTCTCTAATTTTGATGTTTATATCAATGTTGTAGGCGGTTTAAAGCTTGATGAGCCCGCTTGTGACCTTTCGGTAGCCTTTTCACTTGTTTCAGGGTTAAAGGACAAGCCTCTGCCTTCTGATTTGGTAGCCTTTGGGGAGATTGGTCTTTCGGGAGAAGTTAGGTCGGTTTCACGTATTGAAAGTAGGGTAAAGGAAGCACGCCGCTTAGGCTTTAAACAATGTGTAATTCCATATTCTTGCCTTGATAAAATTTCTCCGTCCGCTTATTCGGGTATGGAGTTAATAGGTGTTCATTCACTCAAAGAGGCAATATATCATTTGTTTTAGTGAAAATTTAAACAATTTATAACAAAATTTGACAATATATGCATATCTTTTATTAAAAGTTTATAAAATTTTTGAATTTTTCACTTGACTTTGTCCAAAATTTTTTGTATTATAACAAGAGAGGTGCGTGCAAAAATGTCTAATGGCCTGGCGCAGATGTATTATGGTGCTTCGGATGAAGCATTAATCCTGCAAGTTACGCAGGGAGATGATTCTGCCTTAGCCTGCATCCTCACACGCTACAAACCGTTGTTAAAATCTGCGGTTTATAAGCATTATAATGATTTGTTTGATTATGACGATATGTATCAAGAGGCAACTCTTGGGCTGGTTAAAGCCATAAAGCACTATGATAGTGCAAAGGGCGCTTTCTCAGCTTTCGCTAAACTTTGTGTAGAGTCTGAACTGCTTTCATATATCCGTTCATTGCAAAAGAAATCGAACATACCGGCCAACAATCTTGTTGAGCTGAAGGACGAATTGCATATGCCACTTTCCGACCCCCAGGAAATATATATAAAAAGGGAAGAGGTAGACAATATTAAGGCCAAAATCAAGGACAGTTTGTCTGATTTTGAGTACAGTATTATCCATCACTACATTCTTGGTAAAAGTTACGAAGAAATTGCAGACGAATTAGGCGTCACGGTAAAATCGGTGGATAACGCCATACAGCGTATAAGGCGGAAGCTTAAGTAGCGACGTTTTATATATACTCCCGAGGGGCAAAATAAAAAAACCATAGAGAGGTAAAAGAGATGTTTGAAGACAAGACCTTAACCTGTAAGGAATGCGGCGCTGAGTTTGTGTTTACAGCCAGTGAGCAGGAATTTTACGAGTCCAAAGGATTTGTAAATGAGCCGCAACGTTGCAAGGCTTGCCGTGATGCACGCAAACAAGCAGCAAGAGGACCCAGAGAAATGCATGAGGCTACTTGCGCTAATTGTGGTGGAGTTGCTAAGGTTCCTTTTGTGCCGCGTGATGACCGTCCGGTTTATTGCAGCGAGTGCTTCGCAAAAATGAAAGAAGAAAACGCCTAAAAGTTTGTTTTTTCAACAGTCTCAAATTTGAGGCTGTTTTTTTTGCAAAAAAAATTCAGCATATCATTTGATATGCTGAATTTTTTATTTTAATTGAGTTTCTGCAAAGCGTACTGTTTCCATAGCGTCACGACAGTATTTGTCGGCGTTGATTTGCTTTGCATATTCTTCTGTCATTACTGCACCGCCTACTACGACCTTACAGCAGGGCAGAGCCAAATGCAATTCTTTTACTGTCTCTGCCATAGCAGGTACAGTTGTTGTCATCAATGCGCTAAGGCAAACAAGCTTAGCCTTTTCTTTAACCGCAGTATCAACAACAACCTGGGCAGGAACGTCCTTGCCTAAATCAATTACTTCAAAACCATAGTTTTCAAGCAGAATTTTAACAATGTTTTTACCAATATCGTGAATGTCACCTTTAACGGTAGCAAGTATAATGGGCGGGAAATCACGTTTGATATTCTCGCTTGCCATCGCCTTTTTTATAACCTCAAAAGCGCATTTTGCGGCTTCGGCGCTCATAAGTAGTTGTGGTAAGAAAATAGTGTTATTTTCAAAACCCTTACCGACATTGTCTAACGCCGGTATAACATACTCATTTACAAGCTTTAATGCCTCTGTATCAACTAACATTTGTTTGGTTAATTGTTCGGTTTGCTCTTTTAATCCCTTTTCAATTCCCGCCTGTAGACCTTCAGTCTTTTGATGCGAAGCCTTATTTACCTTAAGCGTTGGCGCAATTTCAGTATGTTCAGTGGCAAAAGCAATATAATCGGTACATTGAGCATCAAGACCGCTAAGCGCTAGAAAGCTGTGATAAGCCTTCATCATTTCAAAGGAATTGGGGTTCATAATAGCGGCGCTTAAACCTGCCTGCAAAGCCATAGTGAAAAATGCAGAATTGATATAATCACGATTTGGTAAACCAAATGATATATTTGAAACACCAAGTATTGTTTTGCCTCCTGCATTATATATCAATTTAATGCAATCCAATGTGGCTTTTGCGGCATTTGTATCGGAGCTAATCGCCATAGCCAACGGGTCTATGATAATATCTTTTGCCGAAATGCCGTATTCAGCGGCGGTAGAATATATCTTTTTAGCAATTTCAAAACGGCCTTCTGCTGTGACGGGTATACCGCTTTCATCTAAGGTTAAACCTACAACAACACCGCCGTATTTTTTAACAAGCGGGAAAACGGCTGCCATACTATCGGCTTTTCCGTTAACCGAGTTTACCATCGGCTTGCCGTTATAACGGCGCATAGCCTTTTCTAAAGCAACCTCATTGGAAGTATCAATCTGTAACGGTAAATCCAAAACGCCTTGCAACTCTGTAACAGCGGTCAGCATCATTTCAGGCTCGTTTATTTCGGGCAAACCTACATTAACATCTAAAACATCTGCACCGAGCTCCTGCTGGCGCAGACCCTCGTTTAAGATATAATCAATATCACCATTGCGCAAAGCTTCTTTAAAGCGTGACTTTCCCGTGGGATTGATGCGCTCACCTATAAGGATTGGCTTTTTATTGAACAAAACAGTATGGGTGTATGAAGAAATTACTGTTTCGCCTTTATCGGTTGGCGCAGAGTAAGGAATATCACGAGTAGATTCAACAAGCTTTTTAATGTATTCAGGGGTAGTGCCGCAGCAGCCGCCTAAAATGCCAACACCTAGGGTGGCTATTTCACGCATTATATCGGCAAAAGCATCTGCATCAACATCAAATACAGTTTTACCGTTTTCAACACGAGGCAGTCCAGCGTTAGGGTTAACAATAATCGGCAAAGAGGAGTGAGCACAATACTCGCTAATGCAAGGTAGCATTTGTTTGGGACCTAAACTGCAGTTTATACCTATAGCATCGACACCCAAGCCCTCAAGCATTGCAATCATTGCGTGCGGGTCGGCACCTGTTAATAACTTTTGTTTAGCATCAAAAACATTGGTGACAAAAATGGGCAGTTTAGAGTTTTCCTTGGCGGCTATAACTGCTGCTTTGGTTTCTAAACTGTCATTCATAGTTTCAATTAAAATTAAATCGGTTTGGTCTTTTGCGGCAAGGATTTGTTCAGAGAAAAGCTTTACTGCATCTTCAAAATCTAAGTTTCCCAAAGGCTTTAACAGTTTGCCGGTAGGACCAATATCCAATGCAATATACTTATCATCACAAGCCGCTTGTCGAACAGCCTCTTTAGCGTTAACTATTGCCGCTTCGATAATTTCTGCATAATTTTGAGCCTTCAAGCTGTTTGCGCCGAAGGTGTTGGTGCAGATTATATCACAGCCTGCCTCCAAATAGCTTTTATGCATAGCAATTACTGTTTGGGGCGCGGTAAGGTTTAGGGTGTACGGAACTTCATCATACCCTAAAGACTGTAGATACGTACCTGCACTGCCGTCAAAATATAAACGTTCAGAACGTATCTTTTCTAATATTTTCATAATCTAATTATCCTTAGTGTTCGGAATAATATCGGAAAGATTGCTTTGTATTTTCGCTGCAACCTCCGGCTTGTTCATAGAATAAACGTGTATAGCGTTTACGCCGTTAGCCAAAAGGTCAATAATCTGCTCGGTGGCATAGGCAATACCTGCCTGCTTCATTGCATCGGGATTATTACCGAAGCGGTCAAGAATAGAAATGAAGCGTTGCGGCAAAGCTGTGCCAGAAAGGGAACAAATGCGTTTAATCTGGTTTGCGTTGGTTACAGGCATAATTCCGGCAACAACGGGAACAGAAATACCGGCTTCTCTAATTTTGTATAAAAAGCGGTAAAGAATGTTGTTGTCAAAAAACATTTGTGTAGTTAAAAACTCACAACCGCAGTCAACCTTTTCTTTTAAATAACGTATATCTTCGCTGGAGTTTTTTGATTCAGGGTGACATTCGGGGTAACAGGCACCGCCAACGCAAAAATCTCCAAATTTTTTGATTTGTGTAATCAGTTCAGAGGCGTAATGATAATGAACTTCGCCATCGTAGGTGAAATCGTTTGGAATATCACCGCGTAAGGCAAGAATGTTTTTGATGCCTGCATCTTTAAGGGACTGCAACTGATGTTCAATTGTATTTTTTGAGGAGGTTACGCAAGTAAGATGAGCCAAAGCGGTTATGTTGTAATTATGTAACAAGTCGGCGGCAATATCTATGGTATAAGCACTTGTGCCGCCGCCTGCACCGTAAGTAACACTCATATAATCCGGGTGCAGATTGGCTATTTCGTGTGTGGCTTCTTTAACAGTATCAAATGTGTCACTGCTTTTTGGCGGAAAAACCTCAAAAGAGAGTGTAGGCTCGCCTTTTTCAAACAATTGAGAAAGTTTCATTAAGCAAAACCTCTTTTGCAAAATAATTTAAAGTTCTAAAATTACATAGTTTCAGGTGCAGTAATTTTAAGCATATTAAGTACGTTGCGGATTACTAAAGCTGTTGCCTTGCAAAGGTCTAAACGAGCCTTCATTAAGGATTCATCCTCCAGTCGAACACGGCAAGCATTGTAAAACTTGTGGAATAAGGTGGCCAAACTGTATACATAGCGGGTGATTCTGGCAGAATCATAGCTTTTAGCTGATGCAACAATTTCATCCGGCAGTATAGATAAATGGCGGATAAGCTCACGTTCTTCAGGTGTGTTCAAGCAGTCATACAGCTTGTCATCAGGTGTGCTGTCAATTAAACCGCTGTCCTCAACTGAGCGAAGAATACTGCAAATTCTTGCGTGTGCGTATTGAACGTAATATACAGGGTTGGAGCTTGATTGCTCAACCGCAAGGTCTAAGTCAAATTCAAGATGTGTGTTAGGCTCTTTGGAATTAAATATAAAACGAGCCGCATCTAAAGGAACTTCTTCTAAAAGTGTTTTAAGAGAAATTGATTTACCTGTACGCTTTGATACCTTTACAACCTCGCCGTCACGCATAAGACGTACCAATTGCATCAATACAATGTCAAGCTTGTTGCCGTCTAAACCAATAGCGTCCATAGCACCTTTTAAACGTGCAACGTGGCCGTGATGGTCAGCACCCCAAACATTTATAACCTTATCAAAACCGCGTACAGCAAACTTATTGTAATGGTAAGCAATATCTGCCGCAAAATAGGTGGGGTTTCCGTTGGCACGAACTAAAACCTCGTCCTTGCTGCCGCCGTATTCGGTAGCCTTGTACCACAAAGCACCGTCTTTTTCGTAGGTAAGACCGTTTTCCTTCATTTTATTTAAAATGCGGTCAAGGTCACCATTGTTATAAAGCTCAGACTCTTTAAACCATACATCGTATTTGATGCGATAGGTTAAAAGGTCTTTCTCTAAATTTGCGATATTAAGCGGTAAAGCATAATCAACCAAAGCCTGCTTACGAGTATCCTCATCAGCCGAAACGAATTTGTCACCGTGAATATTAGAAAACTCTTTTGCACGCTCGGTTATATCAGCGCCTTGGTATCCATCCTCGGGGAAGGGAAGCGACGGGTCATAAATCTGCAAATATCTGGCTTCAAGTGAAGCGGCAAACTTTTGTATTTGGTTACCGGCATCATTAACATAGAATTCACGAGTTACGTCATAGCCTGCATAATCTAAAACTGCCGCAAGGCAATCACCTAATGCGCCGCCACGAGCGTTACCGATGTGCATTGGACCGGTGGGGTTAGCTGAAACAAATTCAACCATAACCTTTTTGTTTTGGCCGTAATCACTGCGGCCGTAGTTTTCGCCTTGGCTCAGCACATCTGCCAAAACAGAGGAGTAATATCTGTCTGATAAAAACAGGTTAATAAATCCGGGCCCTGCAATTTCTGCTTTGGCTACCGGCACTAAGTTTAAATCAAGATGAGCCGTAATGGCCTCTGCAATCTTGCGGGGAGCCAAGCGCATAGCTTTTGCCCAAACCATAGCCGCATTAATGGCAAAATCACCATGGGCACGGTCAGCTGGAGTTTCAATATAAAAATCCGGAAGCTCACCCTCAAAATTAAGTTCGCCTGCCAATTTGGCGGCGGTTGCTGCATTGATAACGGCGGCTTTTATATTGTTGATTGTTTCTTTAACGATTTGTGACATCTTATACTTCCTCTACTACAATTTCCAATTCGTTTTTGCTTAGCAAACTGCTATTTATATCGAGAGTGTAGCTCATATAGAGGCGACCCCCGTTTTGATTTAATTCGTTTTTTATAGTTTCACCGAAAACTCCCAGCATTGCAGAGCCAAACTCCATACCGTAATGACATAGATTACGCTGCCCTTTTTCAACAGTTAAGCGGCTTTGAACAGGACCTGAGCGTTGCAAAACTACCTTTTTATCTTCATCAATATGCAAAGTAGTGGTTACACCCTGCACACCAAACGAAGTGCTGTCATCATAACTTATACAGAAACGACCATCACGCTGACCGAATTTCCCGACTGTGAAATATTCAATACAATCGTCACCGGCGCCGCTGTGCTGAGTTCCTTTGATATTAACTGTAACTTCACGCATGGTTTTTATAATCCTTCAAATCAATACATTTTACACGGTCTTTAATGTCGTACCCCATTAATATTGAGGCAGTTTTAGAAAATGATGCCGTGTGGTCGCTAACAAAAAAGCTGTGAGTTCCGTCCGAGTGGTTTTCGTTAATGGCATCATTTTGAATAAGATGCTGATGCACAGCCTTTGCTACCGATTCACCGGGATTTATCAACACCGTGTCTTTTCCCATAATATCTCCAATAATATCTTTTAAAATGGGGTAGTGGGTGCAGCCTAAAATCAGCGTATCAACATTTTGTTCTATTAAAGGCTCTAAATAGCGCCTTGTCGCAGAAACTGTTACGGCATCATCACGAGCTATCCAGCCAGCCTCAACTAATGGCGCTAATAAAGGGCAGGATTTAGAAAAAACCTCAGCAGATGGATTATGTTCTTTTACAGCACGTTCAAAAGCGCCGCTTTTTATAGTGGCACTTGTGCCGATTACACCGATTCGGTTGTTGCGAGTAGCCTTTGCCGCAGCCTTTGCTGCAGGCTCAACTACGCCTAAAAAGGGGACAGGTAACATATTTGCTGTATGTGGGGCTACCGAACTTACAGTGCCGCAAGCAGCGACAATAATTTTAACGTCCCTAGTTAAAAGAAAATTTTCGTCCTCTAACGCATATTTTGCAATGGTTTGTGCGCTGCGTGTTCCGTAAGGGACACGACCGGTATCACCGAAATAAACGATATTCTCATTCGGCAAGAGTTTTGCAATTTGCCGCACAACTGTTAATCCGCCAAGTCCGGAATCAAAAACACCGATGGCTTTACTGTTTGGCACAAAATCACTCCTTATTTTGTACTGGATTTGTCGTTTTCTTCGGAGTCCCCGTAAATGAATTCATGTATACGGTCTGCCGCAGCAGAGATATTATAGCGGTAAACCCAACCAGCTTTTTTATAGTTGCCGCCCTTAACATTTTTATCAAGCTTGGGGTTAGGCACATAGGTTGATTCAATAGTTCCAAGGCTTGAAACCATAGGTGCATAGGAAATGATTTCCGAATAGCTTAAAGAGGTTTCAACATGCTTCATAACGGCCTTTAATATTCCGGGATATTTTGATACGTTTGTGTTTTTTACTTTTTCCAGCAAAAGCCCCAATACCTTAGCTTGGCGTTGGGAACGAACCGCATCACTGTCAATTTTACGGATTCGTGAATAATGCATAGCCTGCAGTCCGTTAAGATGTACCTTGCCGGATTTTTTTACATGGGGTGATTTATAAGAAGCTTTAAAATCTTCAGTATCAATTAGCCAGTTTATTTGTTTGCGTTCTTTTTCGGTTATTTCAAGGTCAATTCCGCCCATAATATCAATTATGTCAGCCAGCATTGAAAAGTTAACGGTTACATAGTCGGTTATGTTGAGTTTAAAGTTTTTGTTAATGGTATTGATGGCTAAGACAGGACCACCCAGCGCATAAGCAGAGTTAATTTTTTTGAAGTCATGACCTGTAACCGGCACATAACTGTCACGCAAAATAGAGGTGGTTTTTATGGTCTTTTCTTTTGTGTTGACCGAGAGGATAATGATAGAGTCAGAACGACCGGATGGGTTTTTTGTGTTTCTTGCATCAACACCGAAAAGGGCTATGTTAATTATTCCTCTTTCCAAATTGGAAGAATCACTAGTAATACCTAACTGGTCTAAATCGTTAGTAATTTCGTTATGGTTCATGTCGCCCATATAATACCATACGGCGCCCATAAACGCAGAGGTTAAAGTAGAAAAGATAAGTACGATACTTAATATGACATTAGCAACAATTAACCTCTTTTTTCTCTTTTTAAAATTGCCTGAAATTTTTACAGCTTCGCTGATTTTCTTTTTCATTTAATTACTTCCTATCTATAGGTCTTAACATCAAAGCAAATGTATAATAATTCTACCACAATTGTACTTGTATAGTCAATATTTTTTAAAAAATAGGTATTATTATTTTATCTTGCAAAATTATAAAAAAAGTAATATACTGTTCTTGATAAAATAATTTTATTTTTGGAGACGAAGAAATGAATATTATTATTGTCGGAGCCGGTAAGGTTGGTACAACACTGGCAGAAAGCCTCAGCCGTGAGGGACACGGGATAACCTTGATGGATAATGACCCGGAGGTTTTACAACAAGCGCTTTCTACACTAGATGTTCAAGGCGTAGTTGGAAACGGTACAAGTTATCATACACAGATGGAGGCAGGGGTTTTAAACGCTGATTTGCTGATTGCTGTCACCAGCTCGGATGAGATAAATATGTTATCTTGTTTGATAGCTAAAAAAGCCGGTAATTGCCAGACCGTTGCGCGTGTACGCAATCCGGAGTACTTTAATGAAATCGATTATATAAAAGAGGAATTAGGTCTTTCTATGGCGGTTAATCCTGAGCGTGCTGCTGCTAGGGATATAATGCGCTTAATTCAAATCCCCTCTGCAATGGAGGTAGAAACCTTTGCCCGTGGCCGCTTACATGTGGTTAAACTTAAAATTTTGCCGGATACAATTATGAACGGTATCCGTGTGGCAGATTTGTCTGCGCAAATAAATAATAATTTCCTTGTCTGTATCGTAGAGCGAGATGGTGAGGTTATAATTCCTGACGGTAATACAGTATTGCAAGCAGGTGACCAGATTGCTCTGTGCGTTCCGTTGGTGGAAACAGCATCTTTGTTGCACAAATTGACTAAGGATAAAAAACACCGCATTAAAAAAGTTATGATTGCAGGCGGCAGCCGAATTGCCTACTATCTGGCGCAAATGCTGATTAAGGCTAAGGTGTCTGTAAAAATCATTGAAAAGAATAAAGCCAAATGCGAATTGTTCAGCGAACAACTTCCCGAAGCGGTAATTATTTGCGGTGACGCTACCGACCAAACTCTGCTTATGGAAGAGGGCTTGGCCGATACCGATGCATTTATTTCACTCACCAACATTGATGAGGAAAATATATTGTTGTCCATTTTTGCCGGTAGTGCTTCAAAAGCAAAACGCATAACAAAGATTAGTTGGTTGGCGCTAGAAAAAATTATCAATGAACTGCCGGTAGGCAGCGTTGTATACCCGAAGAATATTACAGCTGAGCGCATAATCCGTTATGTACGCGCAATGCAGAATTCTCTTGGCAGTAATGTTGAAACCCTTTACAGAATGATGAATGGTAGGGTAGAAGCGCTTGAATTCATTGTAAAAAAAGGCCCCAAATCGGATAAATTTATTGGCATACCGTTGATGGAAATGAACTTAAAAAACAATCTGCTTATTTGCGGTATCAATCGCAATGGTAAAATCATTACTCCTACAGGTAAAGATGTTTTATTGGAGGGTGATACTGTTGTGGTAGTCACCACCAATGAAGGGTTAAATGATTTGAAAGATATTCTAAAGGATTAACAGATTATGAATTACAGTATTATTAGATATATCCTTGGCCAAACCGTTTCGGTGGTTTCGGTGCTTATGCTGTTGCCGGCACTTGTCGGTGCGCTGTATACAGAAAAATCAGCATGGACATTTTTGCTTTGTGCAATACTGTTTTTTGTTATCGGCCGTTTAATGAGTTGCAAAAAGCCTAAAAATAAGGTTTTTTATGCCAAAGAAGGCTTTTTGGCGGTATCGCTTTGTTGGATAGTGCTCAGTGCCATGTCGGCTGTGCCTTTCGTTTTAAGCAACTCTATACCGAGTGTCATAGATGCACTTTTTGAGATTGTTTCTGGCTATACCACCACAGGCTCTAGCATTTTGAGTGATGTAGAAGCTTTACCACGCTGTATGCTTTTCTGGCGCAGTTTTTCTCACTGGTTGGGCGGTATGGGTGTTTTGGTATTTGTGCTGGCTATTTTGCCTTCGGCAGACGGACAAAACATGTATTTTATGCGTGCAGAAAGCCCCGGTCCTGATGTAGGTAAATTGGTGCCCAATTTAAGAAAAACAGCTACGGTACTTTATGTTATATACACAGGTCTGACCCTTTTACAGTTTTTATTACTTTTTGTTGGTAATATGCCGATTTTTGATGCGGTTTGCATCACGTTGGGAACAGCCGGTACAGGCGGTTTTGGTGTGTTAAATAGCGGATGCGCTTCCTATACGGCTTATCAGCAGATTATTATAACTGTATTTATGGTTTTGTTCGGTGTAAACTTTAACTTCTATTTTTATCTGCTTTGCCGTAAATGGCGTTATGCGACAAAAATGAGTGAGGTTAAAACTTATTTTGCAATTTATATTGTAGCAACTGTTATGGTTGGTCTTCAATTGTGGAGGATAGGGGATGCATCTCCCATTCTTAATGCAGCCTTCCAAACAGCTTCGGTTATGACCACTACCGGTTATGCTACTACCGATTTTAATTTGTGGCCTGTTTTTTCTAAAATTATTATGTTAGGCCTTATGTTTATTGGTGCCTGTGCCGGCAGTACAGGTGGCGGTATCAAGGTTTCTCGCTTTATGATATATGTTAAAGCGATAAGGCGTGAAATGGCGCAATTATTACATCCTCGCAGGGTAAAAGTGTTAACTATGGACGGTAAGGCTATAGATAGCGCAATTGTGCGCACAGCCTTAATTTTCATAGTTTCGTATTTCTTTATCTTTTCCGGCTCTGTCTTGGTGGTGTCTTTAGATTGTGGGGATTTTGAAACAGCTTTCACCTCTGTTCTTGCCACCTTGAATAACATTGGTCCGGGACTTAGCGGTGTAGGACCTATGAGCAATTTTGGAGGCTTTTCGGTGCTCTCCAAATGTGTTTTCATGTTTGATATGTTGGCAGGGCGTTTGGAGATTTTCCCGCTGCTTCTTACATTGCGCCCGTTAAAGTGGAAAAGTTAGCCAAAGCATTCAAACTCGAATCAGATTTTGAAATAAATAGTTTACAAATTTTCAAAATATGTTAAAATAAAACAAGAGTGAATCAGGCAATCGCGAGTGTGTTTTACACATTTGAGGAAAGTCCGAGCTTCATAGGGCGGGATAGCGGCTAACGGCCGCCGAGGGTGACCTTAGAGAGAGTGCAACAGAGATATACCGCCTGCAAAGAAATTTGCAGGTAAGGGTGGAAAGGCGAGGTAAGAGCTCACCGACTGGCAGGAGACTGTTCAGTCCTGTAAACCTTATCCGAAGCAACACTAACTCCGGTGATACATTTGCCCGATGTACCGGGAAAAGTGGCTTGAGGTGCAAAGCAATTTGCATCCTAGATAGATGATTGCCAAATACAGAACTCGGCTTATAGATTCAGTCTAAAATAAAAAGCTCACCTAAAACTAGGTGAGCTTTTTATTATGGCGCGCTGTAAGGGACTTGAACCCCTGACCTACTGGTTCGTAGCCAGTCACTCTATCCAGCTGAGCTAACAGCGCATTTTTAGCCGCCAAAGTATAATAACACATTTAAAAATAAAAATCAACCTAAAAATCAAAAAAATTTACTTTTCTTTCATTTTTTTGTTATTGCCTTCCAAACTGTTTTGCGGTACAATAAAAACAATAATATAACTGAGGAGTATATCAGTGTCGGTTTTAAAAAATGAGTATTTGGAATTAAGGAAAAAGATAATCCGTAAGGATTTTCAAAATATGAATGATATGCAATTTAAAGCCATCGCCACAACGGAGGGGCCTTTGCTTATCTTAGCCGGTGCGGGAAGTGGTAAAACTACCGTGCTGGTTAATCGTGTTGCTTGTTTAATACGCTACGGTAGAGCCTACAATTCCGATTTTATGCCGCTGGGTGTTACTGAGGATACAATTGCCGCTATGCGTGATGTTGTCGAAAACAATTCACCGATATATTTTGATTTACCCTTAGCTGAAAAAGCGCCGAAGCCTTGGGAAATACTTGCCATTACCTTTACAAACAAAGCGGCAGGTGAGTTAAAAGAAAGAATAGAGGCAAAATTAGGAGCCGATGCTGAAGGCGTTTGGGCGGGAACCTTTCACTCTGTTTGCGCTAAAATATTACGCCGCTTTGGTGATAGGCTTGGTTACAGTTCAAACTTTACGATATATGATACTGACGACCAAAAGCGCTTGATGAAAGCAATTTATAAGCAGGCGGATATTGATGAAAAAATGTTCCCCATTCGCAGTGTGCTTAATGAAATAAGCCGCGCGAAAGATGAACTAATTGACCCTGTTACTTATACACAACAAGTAGGAAGCGATTACCGCGCACAGCGGTTAGCACAGCTTTATAAACTCTATCAAGACCAGTTAAAATCCGCAAACGCTATGGATTTTGATGATATTATTATAAATACTGTTCGACTTTTTAAGCAGGAAGCCGATGTGCGAGAATCGTATCAAAACCGCTTCAAATATGTAATGGTTGATGAATATCAAGATACAAACCACGCTCAGTTTGAATTGGTGTGCTTACTTGCCGGTGGTCGTAATAATCTTTGCGTTGTCGGTGATGATGACCAAAGTATTTATAAGTTTAGAGGCGCCACAATTGCCAACATTTTAGATTTTGAGGAGATTTTTGAAAACTCTACAGTTATTCGCTTAGAGCAGAATTACCGCTCTACTCAAAATATTCTGGATGCGGCAAATAGTGTTATAAAAAACAATTCGGCACGCAAGGGTAAAAATTTGTGGACCGAAAACGGTGAAGGCGATAAGCTTAGGGTACATACTGCCGATAATGAGCAGGCAGAAGCAAAGTTTGTGGTTGATACTATATTGCAAAATGTGAATAAAGGGCGCAAATTTTCAGATTTCGCAGTGCTTTATCGTATAAATGCACAGTCGCAGACTTTAGAAAATATTATGGCACGCTCAGGTATAAACTACCGTGTTATCGGCGGTCAACGCTTCTTTGAACGCAAGGAAATTAAGGATGTTTTGGCTTACTTATATGTCATCAGCAATCCTAGTGATACCGTGCGTCTTCGACGAATTATTAACGAGCCTAAACGTGGAATAGGTGAAACCTCGGTGCAGCATGCAGTTGAAATTGCCGAAGGTTTGGAACTAACACTTTATGAAGTCTTTAAAAATGCGGCGGACTATCCGCTTTTAAGCAAAAGTGCAGCACGTTTTTCGCAGTTTTGTGATATAATCGAAAATTTGCGGGAGAAAATAAACGAAATACCTCTTGCCGAATTGGTCGATGAAGTACTGGATAAAACAGGCTATATTGACTTTTTAAAGTCTCAAGGTGATGAAGGACTTGACCGCATAGAAAACGTTAAGGAATTAAAAACCAGCATTGCACTGTATGAAAGTGAAAATGAGGAGCCGACTCTATTTGGATTTTTAGAGGAGGTTGCGCTTGTTACCGATATTGATTCCTACGATGCAGCTCAAGATGCAGTTACAATGATGACGATTCATTCCGCTAAGGGCTTGGAATTTGATTCTGTGTTTCTTGTTGGAATGGAGGAGGGAATTTTCCCGGGAAATCAATCAATTTATGCAGGTGAGTCCGAAATTGAAGAAGAGCGCAGACTGGCGTACGTTGGAATTACCAGAGCCAAACAGCAATTATATCTTACAAACACAAATACCCGTATGTTGTTTGGTAGTACCAACCGTAACCGCCCATCCCGTTTCTTGAACGAAATCCCAAGCAACCTTTGTGAGGTTGATGCTCCTAAAAATGTGTTTGCTGTTTACGGCAAACCGCAAGAAAGACGTCCTCAAACTGCTTTTTCACGACAAAACCGTGGTTTTGGTGTTGCGGCTCCGTCTCAAAAATCAACCGAAACATTTAAAGTGGGTGAGCGTGTTAAACATAAGGCGTTCGGCTTTGGTACAGTAGTATCGGCAACCCCTGTAGGAAATGACTGTTTAATGGAAATAAATTTTGATGGCTTTGGCACTAAAAAATTAATGTCCAACTTTGCCAAGTTGGAAAAAGGGGAATAGATTTATGTATCCGTCTGTTTTGGCGGCCAAGAGCAATGCAAAGAACTTTTTGAAGGGCAACTATATCTCTGCTGCGGCAGTTTCGTTGACTTTTTTAGCATCAGTTCTTCTGTTAATCTTTGTTCGAGAATTGATAGGCATGCTTTTTAATGTCGGCGATATATATTTTAAGTTGTCAATCGATATTTTGCATCCCGTTAAACTGATGGGCTTTTTTGCGCTGGCAGTGGTTACCTTTTGCCTTGTTTGTTTCCTCGTTGGACCATTGTTTTTAGGCGCTTTCCGTTGGTTTTGGAATTTAACAGCTGATTATGTAATGTCGGTTGGTCAGGTTTTCTACTATTTTAACCGCGAAATGTATAGTAAAACAGTAAAATTTATAGTCCGTTTAATTTTAAAGGTTGCTGTATGTGCGCTTTTATCGTATTTGCCGTATATATTAACAGTAACTGTATCCTCTCCACAGCTTTATAAGCTTTTCGGCGGCACAGTGCCGATTTTTATGGCGTCCTTAGCACCGCTTACTACACTTTTTTGGGGGTTAGGAATTGCTGTTACGGCTTTGTATATCTTCCGTATGTATTTAATTGTGCCTCTTTATTGCAATGACGACACAATAACACAAAAAGAAGCCTTTTTACTTGCCCGACATTTTTCATATTATACCGCTTCAGGCTATTTCTCATTTTTGTTTAAATTTATCGGCCATTTCCTGCTTTGCTTGCTGGCAATTCCGATACTTTACGTGCTTCCGTATTTCGCTTGTGCAAATGCAATGTATTGTCGTTTTGCCCTTAATTATGGTATGCAAATTAACCGTTTTCAAAAAAAATAAAAATTTTTAAAAAAATGCTTGCATTTTGGAAAACGTTGTGATATTATATCTCTTGTCCTCTAAAGACTACGGTCTTAAAAAAGGGCAAATAAGTCGGTGTTTATTGCGATGAGGGTCCACCCGTTCCCATACCGAACACGGAAGTTAAGCTCATCTGTGCCGAAGATACTTGGCGGGAGACTGCCTGGGAAAATAGGGCTTCGCCGACACTAAGAGAACCATCCAAACGGATGGTTCTTATTTTTTAATTAAACAAATAAAAACAGAGCGCCGTTTGGCGCTCTGTTTTTTATATCAAGGGGTTGGCTATCGGTATTCAAGGACCAGCCGCGGCTGTGTCGCCGATTAAAATACCCCTACCAATACTTTATGCAAGGCATTATTTTTTGTGCACAAATAAAACACCGAGTGTACCTGCACCGCAATGTACCGATATAGTACAGCCGGCACGGGTAATAAGTATCTCCTTAAAAGGTGCAATACTTGATACAACATCATATACGGCTTTGATTACTTTTTCATCACAGCCGGAGTGGGTGATAAAGATTCTGTCAAGGTCAACATTGTCAATATCAGCAAGGCGAGCCTTTACATAATCGGTCATAATATCAATCATTCTGCCACGGTATTTCTTGCCAACATCCATTTTGCCTTCTTTGACCTCAATGCAAGGGTGAAGTTTTAACAGATTGGCACCGAGTGCTGCAACAGAAGAACAACGGCCGCCCTTATGCAGATAATCGAGGGTATCAACAACAAAGGAAGAATCAACACGGCTACGCATTTCGCAAACGTAGTCAAATATTTCCTTAGCGCTTTTGCCTTCGTCAGCCAATTCGGCAGCCTTTAATACCTGCAGACCGATACCTGTTGAAAGATTTTCACTGTCAACAATATAAATGTTTTCAAATTCCTCAGCAGCAAGACGGGCATTATTGTTGTTTGCAGACATACTTGAGCTGATAGTGAAATAAACAATTTCTAACCCTTGTTCTGCATAGGTGCGGAAGAAATCAATATGGTCACCTATACTTGCGGCAGCTGTGTGGGGAAGCTTACCGCTTTTAGCAACATAATCATAAACTTCATCAGGTGTAATTTCAAAAGTATCCTTATATTGTTTATCATCTAAAACGGTATAAAGGGGGAGAATACCAATTGAATGTTTTTCAACAAGTTCTTTTGATAAGTCACAAGTGCTGTCACTTAAAATTGCAACTTTACGCATACAATAACCTCCAACAATTTCTTGGTTTGTATTATTATATCATTTTGGCGTGGTTTTAACAAGAACTTTTTTAAAGACAATAAATTGGTAATAAAAAATTTATAATTTTATTGTTGTCATATTGTGTCATAAATAGTATAATAGTATTTATGAAAATAGTATCTTTGGAGGAACAGCATGTTTACAAGAGATATAGGTATAGATTTGGGTACAGCTAATACAAAGATGTGTATCCGTGGTAAGAACGCTATTTTGCGAGAGCCCAGCGTTGTAGCTTACGATGTGCGCAGTGATGAGGTGCGTGCTGTAGGTAATGAAGCAAAGGAAATGATAGGCAGAACACCAGGCTCAATTGTAGCGGTACGCCCGTTGAAGCACGGCGTTATTGCTGACTATGATGTTACGGCGGCTATGCTTAAAAAGTTCATTAAGGACGCATTAAAGGGTAATCTTTTCTCACGTGCCAGGGTGTTAATATCCATTCCGGCAGGTGTTACTGAGGTTGAGGTGCGTGCCGTGTACGGTGCCGCTAAACAGGCAGGCGCAACCGAAGTCGATTTGATAGAGGAGCCTATGGCTGCAGCAATTGGTGCAGGGCTTCCTGTTAAAGAAGCATCGGGTAATATGGTAGTTAATATCGGCGGCGGTACAACCGAGGTTGCGGTTGTTTCGTTGGGTGATATTGTAACTGCACAATCTATTCGTGTAGCCGGCGATAACTTTGATGAATCAATAATCAACTACATACGTAAAAAGCATAAACTGTTGGTTGGTGCACGTACTGCTGAGGATATTAAGATAACAATCGGCTCTGTTTTGCCTTATGAGAATGAGGGTGAAATGGAGATAAAAGGCCGCAATACTGTTGATGGTCTGCCCAAAAATGTTACCATTACCGCTGAAGAGGTTCGTAAGGCTATGCGTGACGACGTTAAACAGATTGTTGATGCTGTTCGTCTGGTACTGGAAAAGACACCGCCTGAACTCGCAGCAGACATTATAGATAAAGGTATGACACTAACCGGCGGCGGCGCATATCTTCGTGGAATTGATGAATTGTTGGCAGAGGAAACAGGAATGCCTATCCACATTGCCGATGCGCCTATGGAGTGTGTTGCTAAGGGTATTGCAAAGCGCATTGAAACTATGCAAACCTTTGACACCTTTATCATAAAAAGAGGTAAAAAGTTTAGATAACCTAAAACCATATTAAACGGAGAATTCAACAATGCGTTTTTTCTTTCGGAGTAAACAATTTAAAAAAATAATATCGGTTTTTGCTATTGTTTTAGTCCTTACTATAACTTTGGCTGTTATCGGCAGTACCGCTTCACCGACCTCTAATATTTTCGGTGCGATTTTTACTCCTGTGCAGTCTGCCTTTAACGGAGTGGTAGATACAGTAAAAGAGTTTTTTATAATCTTAAATCAAGGCGAAGAGCTAATGCAAGAAAATCAACACTTGCAGGATGAAGTGAATCGCCTTACCAGTGAGGTTATAAAAAACCAAGAAGCTATCAGGGAAAATGAGTTTTATAAAAACCACCTTGAAATTAAGGATAATAACCCTGATTTTAAATTCTGCCCGGCTTCGGTTATTGCAAGTGATGAAACCGATATTTATAAAAGCTTTGTAATCAACAAGGGCTCCCTTGATTCAGTAGCACCTTATGACCCTGTCATTACCGATGCGGGTCTGGTAGGCTATGTAACCGAGGTTGCTTTGTCATATTCCAAAGTCACAACTGTTTTAAGCTCTGAAATTAAAATCGGCGCTAAGGACAGCCGTACAAGTGACATTGGCGTTGTTTCAGGCAAGCCGGAATTCTCAAAGAAAAACCGCACCCAAATGTATAATTTGCCCCGTTCGTCTTCTATAACGGTAGGGGACTATATTGTTACAAGCGGTGGCGGTGTTTTCCCTGCGGGATTGTTAATTGGAACAATTCGCGAGGTTAAGGCTCAGCAAATGGACATTTCCGTTTATGCAGAAATTGAGCCGGCAGTAGATTTAGACGATTTAAACGATGTAATGGTAATAACCTATTTTTCGGGTCAAGGTATTGCATCTTTTGATGAGGTAAAATAAATGCACCAATATTTAAAACAGGGTTATAACTATCTGGCCCTAGGTATTTTGGGCTTTATACTTTATGTTATACAATACAGCGGGTTGTTGCCGTCTATTGGCGGCTGCTACCCGGTTTTGCTTTTGCCGCTTGTGATTATCGGTGGTGCCTTTTTCGGCGCTGTGCCGGGCATTGTAATCGGTGCAATAGTCGGTACGGCTATGGATATTTATACAGGCGATTCACCCAGTTTTAATTTGCTTATAATGTCAATTATAGGCTGTGCAATTGGACTAATGATTACTTATTTGCTTAATCATAATTGGCCTGCAATTACTATACTGACAATCGGTACCTCTTTGTTTTATTTTTTCGTTCGCTGGCTATGGTTTTACAGTAGCACAGGCGGTTTTGCTTCTTATTATTTGTCCATCGGAGTACCTTCGGCTATTTACACCTCGGTGCTTTGCTTTCCTGTTTATTTTCTTGTAAGATGGACACTTAATATGGTTAAAAGTGCCGAAAGGAGATAAACTTGAACAGAAAGAAAAAGTTGGACAAGCGCAATAAAATACTGTTATTTATATTAGTGCTTTTCTTATTGATTTATCTTTGTAAGATGCTGGATTTGCAAGTCGTAAATGCCACTAAATATGCATCTCAAGGTGATAATGATTACACACGTCGTGTGGTTGTTAAGGCTGCCCGTGGCGAGATATTGGATTGTTACGGCCGTCCTATCGCCGTAAATCGCACAGGCTATAATGTTGTGTTTAACCGTGCGTATATGAAAGCAGAGCAAATCAACGGAAACATAATTAACCTTATAGGTTATTTTAATAAATCCGGTGTAACTTGGATTGATAATTTACCTTTAGCTTCTACTGGTGCGCCTAAATTTACCGAAGATGATGCAGCAGTATCTAAAATGAAGAAAACACTTAACGTTAACCATTATGCTACTGCACAGGACTGCTTTGACACAATGGTAGAACGTTACGATTTACAGGGAATGACGCCCGAAACACAACGCTGTGTAATGGGTGTGCGTTTTACTATGGAATCACAGGATTTTTCAATCTCAAATCCATACACCTTTGCGGAGGATATCCCTTCGGAACTTATGCTTGCTATTTCTGAGGCATCCGTAAATCTTTTTAATGGCATTGAAACTCAGGTGGTGCCGGTGCGTGTTTATCCCGACGGAACCTTGGCTGCTCATTTAATAGGAACCGTTGCTAAAATGAACGCTGAGGACTGGAAGGATAAAAAGGATAAAGGATATTCCTATAACGATAAAATCGGTAAAGGCGGCATAGAAGAGGCGTATGAGGACTATTTGCACGGTACCGATGGTGAAATTCGTTATACCTTTAATAACAACGGCGAAATAATTAAAACCGAAATAACTAAAGAGCCTGTACAGGGTAACACAGTTATTTTAACTATTGATGCCAGCTTACAGAAATTGGCTCAAAACGCTTTGGAACAAACCTTTAAGGAATTCAACAGTAGGGGCGCTAAAATTTCCGGCGCAAGCGCTGTTGTACTTAATGTTAATACAGGAGAGGTCCTTACAGCGGCAAACTACCCAAGCTATGACCTTAATACCTATTCTCAGGATATAGTTAACTTGGTTGCCGATAAAAAGGGAGCTCCCTTAACTAACCGAGCTTTTTGCGGTACATATCAGCCGGGCTCTACATTCAAGCCTGCTACGGCAATTGCCGCTTTGTCCAATACAAAAGTTACTCTTGATGAAAGAATTACCTGTACGGGTGTATATACCTATTTTAAAGGCTATCCTCATCGCTGTATGCACCGTCACGGAAGTATTAGTATACAGACAGCGATTTCTAAATCCTGTAACTATTTCTTTTATGAGGTTGGCCGCCGCACAGGCATTTCAAATATGAATGAACTTTGCCAAAAGTTCGGCCTCGGCCAAAAAACAGGCGTTGAGGTAGAGGAGAAGGCTGGAATTTTAGCAGGCCCTAACTATGTAAATTCCATTAACGGTGTTTGGTATGAGGGTAATACCATTCAAGCGGCTATTGGCCAGTCTTATAATATGTTTACTCCGGTGCAGCTTGCAAATTATACTGCAACAATTGCAAACGGCGGTACACGTTATAAAACAACCTTGCTTAAACAAATTAAAAACTATTCGTTAACTGAGGATATTTTGGTCAATAAACCTCAAGTCGCAGAGGATACAGGCGTTGACGGTGGAGTTCTTAATACCGTTAAACAAGGTATGCTTTCAGTTACAGAAGAGGGAACAGCCCGTGCCTATTTTGCCGACTATCCCATTAAGGTTGGCGGTAAAACCGGTACTGCGCAAAATAATGGCCCCGACCATTCGGTGTTTATCGCTTTTGCTCCTTTTGAAAACCCCGAAATCGCACTTGCAGTTATTTTTGAGAATGGAGAAACAAGCAGAACTACCGGTTCGGTAGCCAAAAAGATTTTGGACCAATATTTCTATAGCTCATTTGAAAAATATAATGAAGAGCCCGCCAACACAATTTTACCTTAATATCGCAAAAAATTGAAAATACTACTTGATTTTTTCTTTGCGGTTGGGTATAATGATATGGCGCTTGGAGAGATGGCTGAGCTGGTCTAAGGCGCACGACTGGAAATCGTGTAGGCGTTAATAGCGTCTCGGGGGTTCGAATCCCCCTCTCTCCGCCAAATAAAATTGAGTCGAGCCGCAAGGCTTCGGCTCTTTTTTATTTCACGTAAATATAGGGGATGAGAAGCCCGGGGTTCGTCGAAGCAGTCACAAATGCGCGATAGCATTTGTGAACTGTGAAGTCTCGAGCACCGCAAAGCGTTTTGGGTACCGCTCGCAGCGGTCAAAACGGTGCGGGCACAGAGTATCCCCCTCTCTCCGCCAAAATAAAAACCACCTTTATGGGTGGTTTTTATTTTTTGATTTGTTGCAATATTTTCTTGACAACTGCGATATTTATGGTATAATACCTATGTTGCCTTCAAAAGGGCATAATACAAATATATATGGTGGATATAGCTCAGTTGGTTAGAGCGCCAGATTGTGGCTCTGGAGGCCGTCGGTTCGAATCCGATTATCCACCCCACCTAAAATAAATATTGGGGTGTCGTCAAGCGGTAAGACACAGCACTTTGACTGCTGCATTCGTAGGTTCGAATCCTGCCACCCCAGCCAAAATAACAGCATCAACTCAAAAGTTGGTGCTGTTATTTTATTGTGATAGTTGGCAGGATGAGAACCATAAATAAAAAACAGCACCCAAGTTGAAACTTAGATGCTGTTAAGATTGTGTGAATGTTCACAACCAACCCGGGATGCGAGGTAGAGATTATAAAAAAAGAAGAACCTCAACTACGCGAACTGCGTGTCGAGGTTCTCGACTGGTGCGAGTGACGGGACTTGAACCCGTACGCCAAAGACACACGCCCCTCAAACGTGCCTGTCTGCCGATTCCAGCACACTCGCAAATATAAAGGCACGAAATCTCGTGCCAAATTATTATAGCACCGACAACTAACGATGTCAACACTTTTTTAAGCATTTATTAGAGAATATTTAAATGCTCCAACAATATTTTAATACCCATTAAAATTAAGATTGCGCCGCCGGCAAATTCCGCACGAGATTTATATTTCATACCAAACAGATTACCGATTTTAATACCGATGCCCGACATTACAAAGGTGATTAACCCTATAAAAGAAATAGCGGCTACAATATTTACATCGGGAAGTAAGGCAAATGTTACACCAACCGCCAAGGCGTCAATACTGGTGGCAACTGCCATAACAAACATTGTGCGTGCGCAAAAGGAACAGTCGGCCGAATTTTCTTCTTTAGAAAGAGCTTCTTTAATCATATTGATACCAATGAATGAGAGTAAAACAAAAGCAACCCAGTGGTCAAATGCGGTTATATGTTTTTGGAATGCAGAGCCGAGCAAATAACCTAATAACGGCATAAGTGCCTGAAAACCGCCGAACCAAGCGCCGGCAATCAAATATTGCTTGTAACTGACTTTTTGGCTGGCTAGTCCCTTGCATACAGAAACCGCAAAAGCATCCATAGAAAGCCCTATTGCAATTAAAAATAATTCAAAAGCACTCATCAGTATCCTCCGTAAAATTTATAACGCCAACATTTTAACATATATCTCTATACAAGTCAATTATATGCCTTTTAAATGCTTTAAATAAACGATTTTTTTTATTTGTTAAAAAAGATATTTTCCTCTTGAATTTCTGTTTAAAGTTTGTTAAAATAAGGAAAAGCAGGACTGCTTTCATTTATTATGTTTGAATAGGGAGGCCACCGAAATGGCAAAAGCAAAATTCGAAAGAAACAAGCCGCATGTAAATATTGGAACAATCGGCCACGTAGACCATGGTAAGACAACACTTACAGCAGCAATCACAAAGTATCTGTCTTTAAAAGGACAGGCACA
>JAZREP010000017.1:0-56089 GCA_045660865.1 Acutalibacteraceae bacterium
GCCCTTGTGGGAAAAATGATCACAAAGGGGCTCCCCCTCGTTGCCAACGAATTTCTCTGGGCAATGTCCATGACCCTGCGAAACCAATGCTACGCCACCCGCGGCATCGACGCCGTAGCGGCTCAGAACATCAATTCCACCATTTTCAATCTTTTTTCCGTGGTCTACATGGCGTTCGGAACGGTCATCTCCATTATGGTGGGCGCCCTTTTGGGGCAAGGCAAATTTCAAGAGGCGAAGGATACCAACCGAAAGCTTCTCGTTTGCTCCATCTTCTGCGGCACCGCCCTCGGCGGCTTGCTTGCCTCCTGCTCCACCCTTTTCCCCGAGGTTTATAACACGGGAGCAAGCGTGAAGGGAATCGCCACCTACATGATGATCGTAACGGGCGTTTTCATGCCCTTCTACGCCTACAGCCACAACACCTATTTCACCATTCGCTCCGGCGGAAACGTCGCCGTTACCTTCATTATGGACAGCGGCTATATGTGCCTTTTCGTCCTGCCCCTCTCCTATCTCCTTTCCAGATTCACGAGCATGGATATTTTCGCCCTTTTCATCCTCTGTCAAGGTGCGGAAACCCTGAAAGCCTTCCTCAGCTTCTATCTCTTGAAAAAAGGAAGCTGGGCAAAACGCTTGGTGGAAACCCAATAAAAAAGAACCCCTTGAAGAAAAAAATCTTCAATTGTGATATTATAAGTTTATCTTATATCAATGGAAGGAGGAACAATAATGTCTCGATCACATACAATATCTATGTTGCAAGAATTATGCTCAAACGAAAAAGCAAGTGCAGAAACATTCTATCTGACGCTTGAAAAATGTAATGCGATAAAGAATAATTACTATGATTATATGTCAACGCAACCTATAGATTGCGATGCGGAATTGCTACGCTTGAACACTGCGAATTATGATTTGTGCTGTGCCCTTATTACTATGCTTTTGCGCGAGGATCATTTTTCCAACGGAAGCTTTGAAAACAGGCTAAGACAAGGCGAAGTTGTTCCTATAATAAAGAGAATGTTATCTCTATTGTCTTCAGAAACCGCCCCAAAGATTAAAGAGTTTTCTGAAAAAGCAATATCGGCTTTGAATGGTTTTTACGTTTATGCATTGATTGACACCCGAACAAATGAAGTGTTTTATATTGGTAAGGGTGTTGGCAATAGAGTCTTTTCGCACGAAATCGAAAGCACCAAATCACCGAAGTCTGAAAAATCAAAATTACAACGAATACGAGATATTGAAAAAAACGGCTTTGAAGTCAAAAGACTTATTGTGAACTGGGGTTTGACTGAATCCGAGGCATTTATAGCCGAAGCGACATTGATCAATTTAATGAATGCAATATCAGGAGCATCTCTCACAAACATAGTAGCAGGACATCATATCCATGAAAGCCTTACCGTAGAAGACTTCGAATTGATGTACGGGGCAGAAATGTTGAAACCGGAAGATATAAAACATAATATACTTGTGATAAAAATTAACAAGCTCTATCGCAGAGGTATGTCTGATTATGAAATATATGATGTTGTACGCGGAATGTGGAATGCATCTATAAAATCGATAAAGACACGGGGTGTGAAATATGTATTTGCCGTATATAACGGATTAATCGTCGGTGTGTATAAACCTGATGAGTGGCACTACGTTTACGAGCGAATCGATCTTCCTCAGCACGACCTTATGGATGATGAGACTTTTGAAAGACTGAAAAATAGAATCTACTTTATTTGCAACAATTATAAAGATCTTGACGAAGATGGAATGGAATATCTTCATAAGTCGATATCGGGCTTAAAAGTTAATCAGTCGGCACAAAACCCGATTACATATTTATCACCATCAAATTAAAATGCTTATGCGGTAACCGTTCGGTTGCCGCATTTTTATATCTCCCCAGATTTTCTCTGGACTTTTCGTTTCTTTGTGATATCCTTTGTGTAAACTCGGGCAAAAAAACACAAGGAGAATAATAATGAACCAAGAAAAGCTAAGAGAAGCATAGGGATAAAAGAGAAAACTCCTTGAAGGATAAAACCTTCAAGGAGTCCTTGGCGCAGACGGCGAGATTCGAACTCGCGGGGGATTGCTCCCTAACTGATTTCGAGTCAGCCCCGTTATGACCACTTCGATACGTCTCCACAAAATTTAAGTCGGTAAAAACCTAATGTACCGACTTAAATATTATATTTATTATATTGTCTGTTGTCAAGGAATAAATGCTATTTAAGCATTTTTTTAATCGCCTTTAAAATCGGCAATAACAAAACAATATAAGCAATAGAGGTTAAGACGGATGAAACCACTCTAAATGCAGTTTGACCGAATACAACGGCAATGGAATAGTAACCGTATATTTTACTGTCAATAAAAATTGACAAGGTGTTTAGTGCCGTTACGACAAGAGAGGACACAACAACCGTAATTATAAGGTTGTATTGCAATTTCATTTTGTTATAAAGGGCAATAAATAAAAGTCCGGCTATTAAACCTCTTGCAAAGGCGGGGAGTACCCAAAGAAGCGTTGTAGCAGAAAAACCGTAAGATAAGCACTGTGAAATAAATGAGCCAACGAAACCGGCAAGCCCACCCCAAAGCGGACCACAAACCATTGCGGCGACAAGTATGGGTAATCCGCCAAAGGTTATTTTAATATTGTTGTTAATTTTGATTGAAACTAAATCAAGCAAAACAAACAATGCCGCCATTACCGCAGTAATACAAAGGCTTAAAATGACATTGTTTTTCGAGTTTAAAAATACTGTTTTTTTCATAATAAAAATCTCCTTACTATCGCTGTTACAATAATAAGGAGATTTTGCTCTTCGTATTATTTTCCAGCGGGATGCGGTCTGCAAATCGCAAGAAAACTTTTCGTTCCTTTGGCAACTCCCCGTCCAAAAGGACACTTAACGCTTGCAAACCTACTCTGTTTTGTAAAATGATACTACAAATATGGCTTTGTGTCAATCGCTATCTTAATTTTTTAATAGCGGTAACAAGTGCTTTACTAATAACTGTACCAACTACTAACGCAACCACCATTTCAACAATACCGTTAAGGGCGATTACTGAGCTTAAAATTGCTTTAACGGTAGCGCCCGAAAAAGCGGTGCCCGAGAAGAATAAATTAAAGGCTGTTAAAAACAGTACGGTGTTTAAAATTACGGCGCTTACCGAAGCGATTGCATAAGATAAAAACTTAGTTTTGTCTATCTTTTTCAAGCCCTTAAAAATAAGACCTACGGCGATACCCATAATGATTCGGGGTACGAAGCACATAACAGCGTATAAATAAGGATTTTCAGCAAAGAGGTTAGCTGCCATTGGGTCAACTACGGCGCCGATACCAAAACATTGTAAAAAGCTGGTCATACCAAAGGTGAAGCCTAAAATACCGCCAAAGGTGGGGCCCAAAGTGATTGCCGCAAAAATAACCGGCAAAAATACGGTGGTTATGGTAAAACCGTAGGGTGTGGGAATATACCCGAGCGGTGTGCTGTTCAGTACAAAAATTATTGCTACATACAGCGCAACTAATACCATTTTGAATGTTGATTGTTTTTTCATGTTAATTCCTCCTGATGCTGTTCGAGGTAAGCTGAAGAGGGTCGAATCCATTACGGTTGCGCACGCCGCCTTTACCCATCGGCTTTGCGCTTATTTACGGCAGGCATTAGCCTTGCCGCAAATTTCACACTTTGCCGAATGGAAAAACTCGGCGGCAGCAACTTTGTGACCTGCCAAATAAAGAAATTTTTGTTTTTTGAAGTCGAAGAACGCAGGAATACTGATGTATTTCAAGAGATGAGGCAATAAAAAACGGAAATTTATTATTTGCCAGGCGTGATGCGTTCGACTCTCTTCAGCTTAAAGATACAGCTCTTTTGAATTTTTTATCGGTTCTTTTGGTGAATGTGCTTTAATCCATCTAACAACAAATTATCGTCTAAAAGGATTTCGCGTTTGCAATGTGTGATAACCTCTCCTGCCAGACCGCCTGTGGCAACGATTGTTGCGGGAGAGCCTAATTCGGCTTCCATACGGTCAATCAGTCCGTCAAGCATAGCGGCAGCGCCGAATATAATGCCGGACTTTAAGCAGTCAACAGTGTTACTGCCGATAGCGGCTTTGGGCGCCTCAATTCCAACCATGGGAAGTTGTGCTGTGTTTTTAGTAAGCGCTTCTAAGGTTAAATTTATTCCGGCGGCAATAGCACCACCTAAAAATTCACCCTTTGCATTTATGGCGCTTATAGTGGTGGCGGTACCCATATCAATCACTATGCAGGGAAGGGGATATTTTGCCATTGCGCCTATTGCACCGGCTACTAAATCCGCACCCAACTGCGCAGGATTGTCAATCTTAATGTTTAAACCGGTTTTAATGCCGGGCCCTAATACCATCGGGTAAAAGCCGTAAAGCTTTTTAAAGGCGTTGCCCACCGATTTGGTTAATGTAGGTACAACAGAGGAAATAATCGCCTCTTGCGCCTCACAAGCGTTATGACCGTTAAGGCGTAAAATATCGTAAATTTCAACAGCGTACTGGTCGGCTGTGCGGCGTGAGTCTGACACTAAGCGTGCAGTAAAAACTAACTCATCACCCTCGTAACCGCCGAGCGTAATGTTGGTGTTACCGATATCCACACATATTAACATTCAATCACCTCCTAGAGAACACGTCTATATAATACACCTAAAATAATATAAAATCAATCTATAAATTACATTTTAGGTAAAAAATAGTTGACTTTATAGTGTGCGTTTGGTATAATGTCATGTGCTATTGGTGCATATTGCGCCATGGCTCCTTGCTCTCATCAAGGAATGAGGGCCAAAAGTCCAAAAGGAGGTGCAACTATTATGACAAACAAGTATGAGGCAGTGTTGGTTCTCTCTGTTGCTAACGGAGAAGAAGCTACGGCAGCGCTTTTTGAGAAATTCAATAAGCTCATTGCCGAAAACGGTACAGTCGAAAATGTTGACGATTGGGGTAAGAGAAAGCTTGCTTACCTAATCAACGATGAGGCTGAGGGTCAGTATTTTATTATTGACTTCACAAGCGATGCGGCTTTCCCCGCAGAATTTGACCGTGTAGCCAAAATCACAGACGGCGTTTTGCGTTTGATGGTTACAAAGAAGTAAGGAGGCAATTTTGATGAATGTGGCTATTTTAATGGGCAGATTAACTGCCGAGCCGGAGTTGCGACACACCGCAAATAATATTCCGGTAACCTCGTTTACCTTGGCGATTGACCGCCGTTTCAGAACAGGTGAAGAAAGACAGACTGATTTTATCAATATTGTAGCCTGGAGACAGACAGCTGAGTTTGTTTCCAAATATTTCAGAAAAGGTCAGCTGGTTGCGGTAGAGGGTACAATTCAAACCCGCCGTTACCAAGATAAAGACGGTAACAACCGTACTGCTTTTGAAGTGGTTGCAAGCAATGTTCACTTTGCTGAGCGCAAAGATGCAGGACAACGCGCAGGCGCTGATGCAGCAGCCGCACCGTCCTTCTCGAATGCTGATACCAATGATTTTTCTGAAATCGCCGGCGATGAAGATTTGCCGTTTTAATTCTATAGAAGGAGGCGTTTCTCATGGAGAATAACGAGAGACCGATGCGTCGTAAGAGCCGCAAAAAGGTTTGCCATTTTTGTGTAGACCGTGTAGAGGTCATTGATTATAAAGATATTGCCCGTCTTCGCAAATTCGTTTCCGAGAGGGCTAAGATTTTGCCTCGCCGTGTGACCGGCACCTGTGCTGCACACCAGCGTGAGCTTACATCTGCAATTAAACGTGCACGTTACGTTGCATTGTTACCCTACACAACAGACTAATTAAAAAAGAAAAGCACTCCGAATGGAGTGCTTTTTTATTATTCATTAAACATAGCTGTAGAAAGATAACGCTCACCCGAGTCGGGCAATAAAACAACAATTGTTTTACCTTTGTTTTCATCTTTCTTTGCAATTTCGGTTGCTGCAAACAAAGCGGCGCCGGAGGATATTCCAATTAAAACGCCTTCGCTGTGCGCAACAGTTCGAGCAGCAGAAAAAGCCTCCTCGGTTTTCACGGTAATAACCTCGTCATAAATATCTGTATTCAAGGTTTTGGGTATAAAACCTGCGCCAATGCCCTGTATTCCGTGAGCACCTGCAACACCCTTTGAAAGAACAGGGGAGTCAGCAGGTTCTACTGCAACAATTTTTATATTAGGGTTTTTAGATTTCAAATATTCGCCAACACCCGAAATAGTACCACCGGTACCAACCCCGGCAACAAAAATATCAACCTTCCCGTCGGTATCGTTCCAAATTTCGGGGCCTGTGGTTTCAAGGTGCGCTTTGGGGTTTGCAGGGTTAACGAATTGACCTGCAATAAAAGAATTGGGTGTTTTTTCAGCAATCTCTTCAGCCTTGGCAATAGCGCCCGACATACCCTTAGCGCCATCGGTAAGAATAAGCTTTGCGCCGTAAGCTGTCATTAGCTTTTGTCGCTCTATCGACATAGTTTCAGGCATAGTGATAATTATTTTGTAGCCCTTTGCAGCGGCAATGGCGGCAAGTCCTATACCTGTATTGCCCGAGGTGGGCTCAATTATAGTGGTATCGGGATTTAATATACCGTCAGCCTCAGCTTGCTCGATTATAGATTTTGCAACACGGTCTTTTGCTGAACCTGCGGGATTAAAATATTCCAACTTAGCCAAAAGGTTAGCTGTTAGTCCGTTTTGCTCTTTATAATTATTTAAAGCCAGTAATGGGGTCTTGCCAATCAGCTCATCAACAGAATTATATATTTTCATAAAGAAAACTCCTTAGTGTTTACTGCCAAATACAGTAAGCACTTTATTTATTTTGTTTTTCTTATTATCTGCCTGACATCTTCGCCTAAAAAGGTACGTTTTGTGTAATGACCAATAATTCGTGATAAAACACGTGGGTCATATTTTTGTTCAATGCCGTCAGCATCCAGATTGGTGCTGATAATGGTTGATTTGTTTTCTAAAATTCTGGTGTTAATTATATTATATACAACCGAAGCGGATGCCGATGTGGAAATTTCTGTACCGAGGTCATCCAAAATAAGCAAATCACAATCGTTTACAGCGGTGATAACGTCCTCACTGTCGGAATATGAAAAACGCTCTTTTAATATGGCGTCAATAATATTTTGCGCAGGGGAGTAAATAACGCTGTAACCCTTTTCAATCAGCGCACCGCCAATCGCAAGGGATAAATGCGTTTTGCCAAGCCCCGGTTTTCCAGAAAAGAGAAGACTCTTACCGCTAGGGAAGGTGTCAACAAAATTTTTGCATATATCCAATGTGGCTTTGGCAACGTTTCTTGCGTTGTTGTTTCCGTTGCCGTCATCGGGATAATATGTAAGGTTAAAATTGTCAAACCGACAGTTTTCAATAGGCATTTTAGCAGACAGTTCTTTAAAACAAATTGCCTTTGCCAAATCTTTTACACAGTCACACAGCTTACCGTTCTGATAACCGGTGTCAGAGCAAGCAGAACAACTAAAGGTCGGAGCGGTAGGATATTTAACACCCTTAATTAACTTTTCAAGCTCTTTGTTAAGTGTATCGTATTCTGCCTTTGTGGAATTTATTTTATCTTGGTTGCCCGAAAGGGTGACTAAGGCGAGGCGTGAGCCGCACATATTAAGCTCTGTCTTTACTTTTGCAAGCTCAGGGCAAGCAGTTTCTGCGGCGGCAATAGCTGCCTCATAGCTTTTTAATGCTATTTTGCGCTGTTCTTGCTTTTCTAATAAAGCTTTCTCATAAACAGATTTAGAAAATGCCACCTTTTACTCACTCCTCATCCATAAATAAATTACTGTGTTTTTTATATGCACCGGAGGGTTTCTTATCTGTCGGCTTTTGAACGGAATCAATGTCAGCCGCTGTTTTTACGCCGTTCTTATGCCAACTCTCCAGCACCTTTTTTATGTATTTCAAATTAAACTCTGAGGTGTTGTTGACACACTCATCGTAAGCACGTTTAAATATTTCCTTGTCAAAGCCCCATTCGTTTACCCAGGTGTAAGACCATTTGAGTAAATCCTCACTGGGTCTTGGAAGATGCAAGTTCATAGCAGATGCTACAAGCCCATAGGCCGAGCGGCGCATATTGGCATTGACAATTTCCCGTTCGGCATCAGCAACCGAAGAGATGCCTGTGTTAATCCAATTTATTGCGGTTTTTTCTATAAAGGAAATGTTTAGGCTGCCGATAGAACAGGCATATTCCAAAAGCATTAAAAGTAAGGATAACTCCATGCCGTTTTCATCATACAACCAAACGAGTGTTGATGCCTCGTTCTGTCTTAATGCACGGCCGAATTTTTGCTGTGCCTCATTTAAAAGGAAAATAATTTCAGGCGATTCCATACCACGCTGTGCCACCTCTGCACGAGAGGGTTTAACTATGCTGCCACTAACCGCTTTTTTGGGTGCAGTATCGGTTATGGGTGCTGTTCTGCCGATAAGCTTAACATCTGCCCAAAAATCCAAAGCCTCTTTTACTGCATCGGCAGACATAGATAACTCATCAGCTATTTTATCAGCATCAAAGTCCCACTCCAAATAACAAAGGGCGCAAAGCAAAACTTTAAGCTGGGTTTCGTTTGCCAGCTTAAAGTATTTTTTTACTACGGCCTCAGGTACCGAAAAAGTATTTTTTAATTCACTTGGTGTAATGAAATAATCCATACCTACTCCTCAAATTTGCGGCTTAAAAGCACTACCAGCCCGAAAAATCGGAGCGTTGCATAGCGCCAATAACCTTTTCTTTCAAATCAGGGTAATTTTGTTCTAACTGCTTTATAAATTGCTTTGTGTCCTCACGGCTTGTACAACCGTCAGCAGGGCACTTTGATTTCACAATTGGCAGACTGTACCTAACTGCCATATCGGTAATTTGCTGCTCTTTAACAAAAACCATCGGTCTAATTAAATGTATATCCTTGCGTGACATATAATGCACAGGCGGAAAGGTGCCTAATTGACCGGTTTGTAAAAGGTTCATAAAAAAGGTTTCTACCGCATCGTCCTTATGATGCCCCAGTGCTACCTTGTTACAACCGTTTGCAATAGCCTCGTCGTGCAATGCACCACGGCGCATTCTGGCACAAAGACTGCAAGGGTTACTCTCTTTTCTAACCTCAAAAATAATGCGCCAAAGCTCGGTGCGTTTTATAATATAAGGCACATCAAGTCTTCGGCAAAGCTCCTCAATTTGCGAGTAATCTCCCGGAACACCGCCAAAACAAGGGTCAATAGTAATTGCACAAAGCGAATAAGACTCCTTATAAAAACGGCGCATCTCAGCCAGCGCACAAAGTAAAGCAACCGAGTCTTTACCGCCCGAAACGGCAACGGCAATTTTATCCCCGGCGCTTACCATATTATATTTTTCCATGCAAGCTCGCATCTTGCTCATCAATCTTTGCATAGTGATTCTTACACTCTGTAAACGCCCGATTTTAAGCGGACAATATTAAAGCCGTCAACCCTTAAATATTGGTATACAGGCTCATCAAATGACAGGTGTTCTTGAACTGTAAAATTAACAGTATCCATCTGTAAAATTTGGTTTTTTGAGGCGTTGCATATAAAAAGCTGTTGCCCCTGCAATAAAAGACCGCCCGGTGAAGATAACACCTTGCTCTCGGTTCCGCCGATACGCAACTCCTGTCTTAATGAGGAGAGGTTGTATCGTACTACAGTGTTAAGTTCGGGGTAGGATGCCCAAATCACACCGTCACCAACCGCAATATCAAAGGGCACACAGGACTTATAAGAAAAATCACTTTCGTTTATAATGTCACCCTTATAATCCAACGCTTTGGCAACACCTTCACTTGATACGGTAAAGAAGGAGTTTTTATTAAATGAACGGCAAAGTGTCAGCAAATAATTATCAATATGTTGGTGCAGATTTTCAAAGTTGAAACCAAATTTCAACATTGTAAACTGCTCTTTATCAATATCTCTGGCTGTGTCGTTTAAGACACAGACGCGCTTAAACTGCAAATCATACGGATTATCGTTTTCGCCCTTAAAAACGGCAACAAAGCCGTCTTCAGTCTGCATTATATTTATACAGTTTTCATCAAAAATCCGAACCATTTTTCACACCCCTAAACTATATTTTCATTTTAACCCAAAAGCAATATAAGGTCAATCATATTTTTACAAATTAACAAATTTTATTTAAGGCGCATAGGATAAACAAGAAAATAATTTTTCGTTGCTTGTTTAAAACAATTTTTGAAGGGTAAGAATAGTAATGGAGTGTGAAATAAAATGACTGTAAAAAGAGGAGAAATTTATTATGCAGACCTGAGCCCTGTTATAGGTTCAGAGCAGGGCGGACTTCGTCCCGTGCTGATTGTTCAAAATGATGTTGGAAATAAATACAGCCCAACCGTAATTGCGGCGGCGATAACCAGTCAAAGCGGAAAAACCAACCTCCCAACCCATATAAAGGTAACTGCCGAAGGTTGCGGTTTAGCAAAGGATTCAATTGTTTTGCTTGAACAGGTGCGCACCATTGATAAACAGCGTTTAAAAGAAAAAATGGGAAATTTGGATATAGGCTCTATGTCTATGGTAAACAAGGCGTTGTCAGTAAGCTTTGGCTTAGAATAACATAAAAAAGGCTACCGTTTAGGTAGCCTTTTTATTATAATCCTAATAATCTCTCTGCGTTTTTGGATAGTATGTTTTCTTTATCTTTATCGGTCAACTTTTTGTCAAGCAAGATACTGCCGATAAAGGCTGTGGGGTTGCAAGCAGGGAAGTCAGAGCCGTAAACTAAACGCTCGGAACCAAACTCTTTTAAGGCTAGCTCTAACATTCCGTAACGTGTTACACCGTTAGCGGAAATGTCAAGATGGTAGTTTTCGCTAAGTCGCATACACTCAAGGTGTACAGGGAGATAGTTAAATTCACCCGGATGCGCCGCTACAAACTTGAGCTTGGGATGGTTTTTAGCAATATACATACAATGTCCGTGATAGCTTACGGTCATATCGTAATACTGCGCTGTTTCTAAAATTTCATCCATTCCTCTAGCATCGGTTTCTTCCCATTCGTTCCAACCGTCAAGATAGGGTACTAGCTCACCAATAAGCTTAACCCCTAATTTTGAATACTTTTCAATAGTCTCACAGGACTCTTTGGGGAATTTCGGGTTTATGGTAATGCCGGGGATATAGAAGTCCCCATACATTTCTTTTAATTTCATTGCGCACTCATTGTGCTCTTTGCCTTTTGCCCAAAATTCTTCGTCGGTCGGCAACTTTACTGCATCAACAACAGCACCGCAAATACGGGAAATGCCAAGACCTTGCATATGCTCTTTAAACTCTTCGGGAGTAATCGGAACATCGTTTTTATAAGCGCATAAATAATGCTCTTTTTTTAACATAGGATGAGTATGAAAATCAATTATATCAAACATAAATTACACTCCCAAGTAACACTTTTGTTGGTAATTTTATTATAGTACATAATTAAATTTTGTCAATACAAATAAAAACGGAACACCCTATAAGATGTTCCGTTTTTTGTTATTACATAAGTTTAAGATAAAGCTCTTTAATTTCCTCTACGCTGGTTTCACGGGGGTTACCGGGACGGCAAGCATCATCAAAAGCAGACTGGGAAAGGAAATCAATATCTTCTGTTTTAACAATCTCTTTAAGGTCAGCGGGAATACCAACATCAAGGGAGAGTTGCTTAACAGCGGTGATAGCGGCCTTTCTTGCATCTTCAAGGCTCATTTCGTCTACACCGTTAACACCCATTGCTTTTGCAATGTCTCTGTATTTCTCGCCTGTTGCAGGAGCATTGTATTCCATAACTGTGGGGAGAATAATAGCGTTTGCAACACCGTGAGGAGTATCGTATACAGCACCAAGCGGATGTGCCATAGAGTGAACAATGCCAAGACCAACGTTACTAAAGCCCATACCTGCAATATACTGACCAAGAGCCATACCTTCTCTGCCTTCATCGGTGTTATTAACTGCACCTCTAAGGCTCTTTGCGATAATCTCAATGGCTTTAATATGGAACATATCGCTCATTTCCCAAGCGCCCTTGGTAATATAACCTTCAATAGCGTGTGTAAGAGCATCCATACCGGTTGCGGCGGTAAGACCTTTGGGCATAGAAGCCATCATATCGGGGTCAACAACAGCAACAACGGGAATGTCGTGAACGTCTACGCAAACCATTTTGCGGTTTTTCTCAGCATCGGTAATAACATAGTTAATTGTAACCTCTGCTGCAGTACCTGCAGTAGTGGGAACTGCAATAATGGGAGTGCAGGGGTTTTTAGTGGGAGCAACGCCCTCTAAAGAGCGAACATCAGCAAACTCGGGGTTTTCAATAATGATACCGATAGCCTTTGCAGTATCCATAGAAGACCCGCCGCCGATAGCAACAATGCAGTCAGCACCGCTTGCTTTGAATGCGGCAACACCGTTTTGAACGTTTTCAATAGTGGGGTTGGGTTTAATATCACTGTAAATCTCATAAGCAATATCGGCTTTATCGAGAATATCAGTTACCTTCTTGGTAACCTCAAACTTAATAAGGTCGGGGTCAGAGCAGACAAAAGCCTTTTTAAAAGCTCTTGCTTTGATTTCGGTTGCAATTTCGTTGATTGCACCTTTGCCGTGGTAACTGGTTTCGTTAAGAACAAATCTGTTTGCCATTTTCAATTTCTCCTTTGTAAAATCATTGACTGTTTTAAGATGCTAATATGTCGCATCTTTCAAATTTATTATACCGCTTTAAAGTAAAAAGTGCAATAAAAAGGCATACTTTTTTGCGATAATTATCTATAACAACAAAAATCTCTTCATCCCAAAAGGGACGAAGAGATTTTTTAGTTGCACCATATAATTTACAGTACAATTTCAAAATATTGTTCCGGTTTAAAATCTACAACAGTGCAATCGTTGGCATAGGTGCACTCCGGCAAAATAATCATAGCGGTTAATTCTTCCTTGTTTACAGGCAAAGGAGCAAGATGCCAAATGGCTGTATTGATTTTTACCAGTGTGTTCTTCGGCACAATAAATGCTTGAGCAAGCTCAGGTACCGGAGTACCGGCAGAGGCAGGTGCCACGTGGAGAATCATATCATCATTCAACGGCATAATCATTTCCCAGGTAGTGGTGTGATACTCTTGCTGGGTAATAATCATTTTTTCAGGTTTTTTAACTAAAATTGGGGAATAGCCTATTCTGTGTTGGCTGTCTGCAACTAAGCGGTCCGGGAAGAATCTGTGAATCTCGCCGCATAGCGCATAACCCTTGGGTGCATCCATTTGATAAAACTGGCCAAAAGGTGCAAATGCTTCATTTGTAATCGGGATTGCCTTAATTGTATTCATATTGAGAACAGCTCCTCTTTTTATTATTCAACCTCAACAATGCCGTCGGCTTTAACTGTTATCTTCATACCGTCTTTGACATAATTAAGGAATTCATCGCCGAGCGAATCAATAACCGGCATAGTCATACCGTCAACCCACACGTCTGCTAAAACAGCGCCGGCTGCCGCAAGTGAGTCAATATGATTGGCAAACAGCATACAAGCGGGATTTTTCTCCATAGAGCAAGCGCAATAGAGAACAAGACCGCCTGTGGTAGAACCGATGGTCTGGGGAAGGCAAAGAGCCTTTCCGATAAGGGGTTTGCCGTAAAGTTGTTTGTTGCTTTGGTCACCGCATTTTACTTCTTTGTCACCAAACTGCAACGCCATCTGGAAAGATGCAAGCGTATTAAATCCTTCGGTAGTAACAACTGCTTCGGCAGTTACCTCACCGGGAGTTACAACTCTTCCTTTAAACTGTTTCATTAGTGTTTACCTCCTGTAATAGCATTGAGGATTTCCGCATCGGTATAATATCTTGCGCTCGTATAAGTACGAAGCTTGTTAGAGGACGTGATAACCGGCATTTTCTTGCAAAGCGGATTGTTCATATACATAAGAGGACAAATGTAAGAGGTAATAACACCTGTTTGTTTAAGCCTTGCCGCATATTCGGTTTTTTCAGACGCTTCCAAAACTCCGGGCGCAGCGGTGAATACGGTGTTAATAGTAACCTTCTTTTTGCCGTTTTTCTTAAGCTCGGCTTCTATTTTTGTAGTCCAATCCTTAAGCTGTTCAAGTGAAAGGTGGGGGCAACCAACAAAGCAAAGCTTGGGAGTTGCATCGGGGTTCTTCCAAATGACAGGATAATTATTCTTTACTCTTTCAAGCTCGGCATCATCAATGATATATTCCTTTGCCCCATCAGCAATAAGGCTTTCACCAAGCTCAACAGCTTCGGGAGTAAGGTTTTCAATGTGATAAAGACCAACAGCGCCGTTAGATGCTGTTGCTGCGCCAAAATCCTTTAAATATGCGCAAGCGGCATCGTTCAATTCGTTGCCAATCCAAGCATCAAGGCCAACAACATAAGGAACATCTTCCATAACCTTCATACCGATAGCAGAGCCTAACAGCTGTGCTTCGGGCTTCTTGGTAGTCTTAATTTTAACTACCCAGGTTGCTTTTCTGCCCTCGTCGGTCAGTAAACCGAAATAAGGAACATAGCCTACGATTGAGCCCATAATATCAATAATACCGGAATTGCGGTTGCAACGAGCGCCAAGCACTGAGTTTGCATAAACAACTGCGCTTGACTCTGCCCAAGAAAGCACATCACCCTTCTTCGGTTTATTGCCAACCTCGTCCATATAACAAGCGCAGGTAAAGGCGTTCTTGTCCATAAGACCCAACTTTTCCAACTGCTCCTCGTAAAAGCCCTGTTTTGTGTACATAAACTTATTGAAAACAAGGTTTTGCAAAAAGTTTGCGGGTACATTTTTGTCAAGAGGGCGGGGGTCAACCGAGAATTTTTGCTCGGAAGCAACATCTGCATCAAGAAGCTGTTGCATCAAATCATATACAGGGGACATAACCTTAAGACCAAAGGAGGTAACAAGGTGATTATATTTTGAGGTAATAGGTACAAGCTTTTTGGCTTCAAAAGCATCACCGTACATTACAAGGGTTTTCATAACCTTTGCAAGTGTTTCGCCCTTTTCGCCGTCAAGAATCGCTTGCTGCTTTTTTGTGAGTTTCATTTTCATTCTCCTTATCAAAATATTACAGTTTCATACAGGTGTTCCATGCGCCCCAGATAACGCTGCGCAGGTTTCCAACCTTTAAAGCATCACCAATTACGTGAATGTGCTTGCCTTTTGAAACAACAGGTGCGGGATTATAACCAACCGAAAGAATAACCGAATCGGTATCTACGGTAAAGGTCTTGCCGTCCTTATTCTTTAAGGTAACGCTTCCGTCATTGATTTCTGAAAGCGAGGTTTCAAAATATACAGGAACATTATAGGTCTTAAAGAAATCACGTAAGTAGCTTGTGTTAGCAAGGCAAATACCTGGTGTTGTGATAAGGTCGTCCTGCATTTCAACAATAACAGGCTTTTTGCCGTTTAAGTAGAGGTCGTAAGCAATTTCGCATCCGGTAAGACCGCCGCCGATAACAGCAACCTTTTCACCAACAGTCTTATTGCCAAGCAAATAATCAACTGCTTCAACAGCAGTTTCAGCACCCTTAACGGGAATGCTCTTCGCTACAGCGCCGGTTGCTACAATAATCTCGTCAGCATCAAGGGATTTCACATCCTTGATTTCGGTATTCATTTTTACATCAATGGGGTATTTAGAAAGCTCACGAATATACCAAGAAATAAGAGTTCTGTCCTTTTCTTTAAAGGAGGGTGATGCCGCCGCAATAAACACGCCGCCTAATTTGTCGCTCTTTTCATAAAGAGTTACTTTATGTCCACGCTTGGCGCAAACAATAGCCGCCTCCATACCACCGATACCACCACCGATAATGGCAATATTTTTTTGCTTCTTTGCTGGCGCAATATAATATTTTTTAGACTGCATAGTTTCAGGGTTAAGCGCACAACGTGCAAGTCCCATTGTATCGGTAAGGTCTTGTGTGTTTGCGTGTCCTTTGGAGGACGAGAAATTAAAGCAACCGCTATGGCAACAAATACAAGGCTTAATGTCCTCAAGTCTGTCTTCAATGAGCTTGGTTATCCATTCAGGGTCTACTAAGAACTGTCTTGCAACGCCAACAGCATCTATTTTACCATCAGCAACGGCCTTAGCGCCAACCTCTGCATCCATTCTTCCTGCACAAACAACAGGGATGTCAACAAATTTCTTGATGTGAGCAACGTCTTCAAGGTTGCAGTTTTCGGGCATATACATCGGAGGGTGAGCCCAATACCAAGAGTCGTATGTGCCGTTGTCAGCGTTGAGCATATCGTAACCTACGTCCTGCAAATATTTCGCAGCCTTTTCGGACTCCTCCATATTACGGCCGACTTCGGTGTAATCCTCGCCGGGCATTGCGCCTTCGCAAAAGCCCTTCATCTTGGACTCAACAGAGTAACGCAAGGATACGGGGTAATCCTCACCGCAGGCTGTTTTTATTGCTTTAACAACCTCTGCGGCAAAGCGGTAGCGGTTTTCAAAGCTTCCGCCGTATTCATCGGTACGCTTGTTGAAAAACTCAATAGCAAACTGGTCAAGCAGATATCCTTCGTGAACAGCGTGCACTTCAACACCGTCAACACCTGCTTCTTTGCAAAGTTTTGCGGTTTTTGCAAACGCTTCAATAATTTCGTGAATTTGTTCTACTGTCATTTCGGGGCATTCAATGTCATGCGCCCAACGTGACGGTTGGGGAGAGGGGCAAGCCAACTCGTGAGATGTATCGATAATAGGCTTAACAATAGCACGGGTAATTTTGTTTTTATGTAATGGGGCCACAAGCTCGGTAATCGCCCATGAACGGCCCATACCTGCAGATAACTGAATAAAGAGTTTTGCGCCGGTTTTATGTATTTCATCCATAAACTCTTTCAGGTCTTCAAACATTTTAGGGTTTTGCCAAAGCCATTTGCCAAAAAAGGTATCACGCAAAGGCGCAATTCCCGGAATGATAAGACCAACATTATTGTTGGCTCTCTCAAGAAACAGCTTTGCCGCTTCCTTGTCAAAATGGCATCCTGCAAGTTCAAACCAACCAAAAAGTGATGTTCCGCCCATAGGACACATTACAATTCGGTTTTTAATTTCCACATTGCCGATTTTCCACGGTGTGAATAAAGCTTCATACTTTTTATCCATCGTTTCCATATAAAAAGCCCTTTCTAAGATAGTTTGTTTTAAAAGCAGTGTGTAACCACCTTAATAACTATTATCTCATAAATTTATATATAAGTCAATTTTAATATGGCATAAAAAAGACCCCATTCTCTAAAAAATGAATGAGGTCTTTTTATTACTAAAATTTATTGAATTTTTATACGAATATCACCGGTATCGGTGGTGATTTCGCATCTGCCGGCGTGCTCAGCGGTTCGAACAGTCAGCATATTTGCCGTTTCCATTTTAGATATAAAGTTATACGAATTAGATGGCATCTTTTTGAGAACCGGTCGGGTTAACGATACTGTAACCGATATTAACAAGGTGGTCAGCGATACGCTCAAGGCCTGCTACAACAGAGGAATAATACGGGCTGACGTCTACGCTGCAGTTACCTTCAGCAAGTCTGGCGAAGTGGCCTGCAATGAGTTTCTTTTTCATACCGTCAACAGTTTCCTCGTGCTTTGTCAATTCGGGCAATTTTTCTTTGTGCAAATTCTCAAAAGCATCTTTAGAAATTACAAACATTTGAATTACCGTATCACGCATTGTTGCAATATCATTGCGGGCTTTATCTGAGAAAGAAATTTTACGGCTAATCATTTCCAAACCTATATCGTGGAAATTCTCGGCATGGTCGCCGATACGCTCAAGGTCGTTAAGAACGTGGAAATAGGAACCGATGATTCTTTCATCGCTTTCCTCTACGTTTGCAGAAAGCTTGATTAGATATTTGGTTAATGCGCTGTTTGTAAAGTTAATAATTTTTTCGTTATTGGCAATTCTTTCGCCATATTCATTTGAGCCGGTTTCCATTGCCACAAAGGACAAACCAATGTTTTCTTGAACCAGCTCAGCCATATAATCCATTTCCTTCTTAACCTGCATAAGCGCAACAGGGGGAGTGGTAAGAAGTCTTTCGTCAACATACTTAAAGGACAAGGTTTCTGCTGTTTCCTTCTTATCTTTAATAACCTTGCAAGAGTAATTTACAAGCTGTTTAACAAACGGCAACAGCAAGCAGGTGGTTGTTACATTGAAAATAACATGGAATGCTGATACTCGCATTTGAAGGGACATAGGGTCGCTTCCGGGGAATAAGGATACTAAGAAGTTTACAATTGGTTCTTTAAATATCCAAATAATAGCGGCAAACGATACCGTTCCAATAACATTAAAGGTGAAATGAATAAGTGCAACTCTCTTAGAGTTTGCGTTTGCGCCAACAGATGCTAAAAGTGCCGTTACGCAAGTTCCGATGTTTGCGCCAAGAATAATAAATAAGGCAAGACTAAGAGGTAATACACCTGTACCTACCATTGTGATTACAACACCGGTAGCGGCGGAGGAACTTTGAATGAGGGCGGTAAAGATAACGCCAATAAGAATCAGGAGAAGCGGAAAATCAATTCTTGCAAAAATATTTGTGAACATATTTTCAACCAATGGGTTGCCGAATGCCTGTTCACTGCTCATAATGTTAAGACCTACAAAGATAAGTCCGAGACCGCTGCATAAAAGACCCGCCAATTTAATCTTTTCGCTTTTGAAAAAGCTCATCATAACGCCTGCAAATGCAAACAGATACATAAGCATATTGAAATAATCATTTTTTAGAGCGACCAAGACACCGGTGATGGTTGTACCGATATTGGCGCCCATAATAATGGGGGTTGCCTGCATAAGTGTCATAACACCCGCATTAACAAGACCGATTACCATAACCGATGTTGCTGACGAGCTTTGAATAATAGCTGTGACACCTGCGCCGATACCCACGCCGGAGAATCGGTTGTTGCTGATTCGTTCAAGTAATCGCTTCATTCCCGAGCCGGCGCTCTTTTCTAACGCCTCGCTCATAAAGTTCATACCTACGATAAAGACGCCGACACCCGAAAGCAGCCATATAAGGCTTTGGAATAGTTGCATCATTTCTTGCGGTGACAACATAATATCTCTCCTTTATCCATAAAGACATATAAGTTAATTCGAGATTACCCCACTTTACTTAATCATATCATTTCCTTGATTAGTATTCAATATATTTTTTTGTATAATGAATTACTTTGTCGTGAATAAATTTTATACATAATTCCAAACAAAAAACCTCATTCACTAGAAAGTGAAGGAGGCTTTTCATAAGTTGCACTATTTAGATTTTAATAATACCGAACGCGTTGAGTACAGAAGAAATTAAAATCAACACAATAAAGATTGGCGCAATATATTTAACCATAACCACAAATAACTTTTTGCTCTTGAAACGAGCGTTTTCGGTTTCTACTTCGTCAATCAATGCTTGCGGCTTAATAACGTAACCAACAAAAATACAGGTAATAAGCGCTACTAACGGCATGATAACACTATTGCTGATGAAATCAAAGAAGTCAAGGAACTGCATGCCGATGATTTTAATATCCGCCCATACGCCGTAGCCAAGCGTGGAGAGTAAGCCTAACACGATACTGCCGATTAACACGATTAAACAGGTAACATTACGCTTCCAACCGAATTTATCAATAAAGATGGATACGACAGTTTCCATAAGAGAGATAGAAGAGGTAAGAGCGGCAAGTAATACCAAAATAAAGAATAAAGCGCCGATGTAAGTTCCTCCCGGGAATGTTTCAAACACTTTGGGGAGGGTAACAAACATAAGACCGGGGCCTTGACCGAGCGCGCTTTGGTCGCCGCCCGAGAACGAAAACACCGCAGGAATAATCATCAAACCCGAAAAGAATGCAATACCGGTATCAAACAAACTAATCTGGCGGGTAGCACTCTCAATGTTAACGTCTTTTTTCATGTAAGAGCCGTAGGTAATCATAATGCCCATTGCCAACGACATGGAATAGAACAATTGACCCATAGCGGCAAGTACTGTTGTAACAGAAAAGTTAGAAAAATCCGGCTTCAAGTAATAAATAACGCCTTCCATAGCACCTGGCAAGCAAGCAGAATAAACAGCAACACCAATAGATAATACCACCAGTACAGGCATCATAAATTTGCTTACCTTTTCAATGCCTTTTTCAACTCCGAATAAGACGACGAGGGCAGTTAATGCAAGAAAGATGGCGAAATAAAGAATGGGTTCGCCTGTCGAGGAAATGAAATTGTTGAAATATCCGTCTTGTGCTGCTGCCGACATATTACCGCTGCAAAACGTTACTAAATATTTTGTTACCCAACCGCCGATTACCGAGTAATAGGGGAGAATGATAATCGGAACGAAGGATGCCAAGTAGCCAAGAAAGGTGAATTTGCGGTTCAGTTTTGAAAATGCCGACACGGCGCTGAGCTGCGATTTACGACCCAAAGCAATTTCGGCAACCATCAATGTAAAGCCAAATGTAATTGCCAAGATGATGTAAACGAGCAAAAACATACCGCCGCCATATTTCGCCGCTAAATACGGAAAACGCCAAATGTTACCTAATCCAACCGCTGAACCTGCAGCAGCTAAAACAAAACCTAATTTACCGGAAAAACCGCTTCTTGTTTGTTCCATACAAAAACCCCTAACTTACGGAATATCATAATGACTTATTATCGCATATTTTCTGTAAAAAAACAATACGATAATTTAATAAACAACAAATTTTTGCTGGGATATAAAAATTTAAAATCGTATCTCGTAATGAAAACAAAAACAGCCACCATAAAGGTGACTGTTTTTATTTTGGTTGCGGGAATGTAAATATAGTTTTTATCTTTACCAAGTTGAGCCCTCTTGCGGTACCCGAAAGTTGCTTTCCGCTTGGAGCGCGGGCAACTTTCGACCGCGGCGCTTCGTTTTGCTCGCTGTATCACCCGCAGGGTGCGCTCGCAACCTCACCCAACGAGCCACGCTCGCCGGACTCATAACCCGAAGATAGTAAATCAAAATGCATATCACCAAAACAAGAAAAATCTCAGTCTCCCAAATGGGAAACTGAGATTTTTTGGTTGCGGGGACAGGACTTGAACCTGCGACCTCCGGGTTATGAGCCCGACGAGCTACCATCTGCTCTACCCCGCGATATTGTTGTTGTTTACTTATTATACACATAGAGAGGGTATAATGCAACCCCTTTTTTGAAAAAAGTTTCGACAACTTTCATATTTCTACAATAGCGGGAGTGATTTTACCGTCTGTTATATCAATTACTGCATAGCTGTTGCGTCCGTTTCTGGACCTTGAAACTGAGCCGGGGTTTACAAAGCAAATATTATTTTTGAAATCTATTGCAGGACAATGGGTATGACCGTAGAGTACAAGTGAGGCGCCTTCGTTTATTGCTCTTGCTTCAAGCAGGGTTAAACCGTGTTTTACATTTAAGGTGTGTCCGTGGCAAAATAAGATTTTAACGTTGCAAAGAGTTGTTACTGCTTCGTAGTTTGTAGTGGAAAAATAATCGCAGTTTCCTGCAACCGAATAAAAGCTTTTGTCCGGGTACAGATACCTTAAATCCTCTATATCCGCAAGCACATCACCCAAAAAGAAAAAATGATTTACATTTTCTTGTTCGCAAATAATTTTTTCTAATTGTGAAGCAGAGCCGTGGGAGTCAGAGAAGACCACAATTCGCACGATAATCACCCTTTCATATAATTCCCATATAATGAATATGATTATATTATATGAAAAAGGGGAGGGGATTGCAATGCAAAATAATTTTAATATGAATTTAGCTGCAGAGGTGTTATCAAAAAAGCTGGGGGTTGATAAATCTGCGGTTCAAAAAGGGGATATAGATAGCATAATGTCACGCCTTGGAACAGAGGAGCAGGCTAAGATAAACGAGCTGATGAAAGACCATAAGCAGATAGAACAGCTTATGCAAAACAAAAAGGTACAAGACCTGCTGAAAGGGCTTTTGGGGAATAAAAATGGATGATATGTCAGCTAAAATTGAGGCACTTTTGAATCAGCCGGATGCTATGGAAAAGCTGTCCCGAGCGGCGCAATCGTTATTTGGAGCAGGTGGTAGTTCTATGCCTCAACCGCCATCAGATATGCCCGATTTCGATATCGGAGCAATGATGAATATTATGGGTAAGCTTGGCAGTATGGGTGAGGATAACCGTTCAAGACTGCTGTTATCACTTAAACCTCATTTGAGTGAAAAACGGCAGGGTCGGGTAGATACGGCAGTCAAACTCCTAAAACTTATAAGTCTGGCGCCGCTTTTGAAGGATACAGGTATATTATGAGGGTGATGCTTTGACTGATAATGAACGACGAGAAATGGAACAAATGCGCAAAGAAGCCGAAAGGCGGGTAAGGGATATGAATGCTCGTGCCAAAGCGGCGGTTTCGGGCAGCGAAAATAAGATTCCGATTAAGACAAATGAACAACCGAAACAAGAGCTAAAAGTTCAACCGCAAAACAGGGGATTGGGGCTTCTTAAAATGCTTAATTTACAATCCTTAAAGCTGGATAATGACATACTGGTTATTATTATGATGATTATGCTTTTAGGCAACGACGATGCGGATGAATTACTGCTGTTGGCACTTGTGTATATTATGTGGTAGGCGGTAGGAACCGCCTACCTAATATCATTCTACACAAGGGGACAAGCCACAATATGTGCATAGTGTAAAAATTTTATATTGTGGTTGAAAACTGACTTTTACTATGCTATAATATGCATAATGAATATTTAGTACATATATAATATAATAAATTTTATACAGTGTGCACAAATATTCTGGATTTTTTTTGGTAAGGTGACAAGAGATGAAAGACTTTTCAGCGGACAAAATCAAAAATATTGCTTTAATCGGCCACGGCTCATCCGGTAAAACAACTTTGGCGGATGCTATGCTGTATTCAGCCGGTGTAATAGAGCGAATCGGAAGTGTTGCAGACAGTACTACAACTATGGATTTTGATGCAGAGGAGAAAAAGCGCAAAATATCCATTTCTACTGCTTGCTATCAAATGAGCTACGGTGAAAGCAAAATAAATATTATTGACACTCCCGGACTTTTTGATTTTACAGCCGGAGTTAGTGAGGGCTTGACCGCTGCTGATATGGCATTGGTTGTTTTATCGGGTAAATCCGGTCTTTCAACCGGCGCAAAGATATATTTTGATATCGCAAGAAAGGGCAAAATGCCTTGTGCATTCTTTATTGGTAAATTGAATTCGGCTAATGCTTATTTTTACCGTGTCCTATCCACATTGACTGCTAATTACGGCGGTATTGTCTGCCCGGTTACAGTACCTTACGTGGTGGGCGATAATGTTGAATGCTTTGTAAATTTGATTACCGAAAAGGCATATAAGTATGACGGCATAAAGGCAACAGAGGTTGCTATGCCTGATAATGAAGATATCCAAAACGTAAGAAACGTTTTGCTTGAGAGCATTGCATCAGTAGATGAAGAACTGATGGAGAAGTATTTTGAGGGCGAAAGCTTTACCGAACAGGAAATGTACACCGCTTTGCAAAAGGGTGTAATTTCGGGTGAGCTGTGTCCTGTATTTGCAGGTATTAACAGCACAGGCGAAGGCGTGCCTATGCTTCTTGAAATTTTAGAAAAAATTTCACCCAGCGCAGCGCAACATAAATATGTGTTTGAAACCGAAAGTGATATGACCGACATACCTTGCGGTGACGGTAAAACAAAGGCTGTAGTATTTAAGACCATTGCCGACCCGTTTGTTGGTAAGTTGTCATATTTCAAGGTTGTTGCCGGTAGTGTTAAGAATGATATGAAGTTAATTAACTCCCGTACCGGTACGGAGGAAAAGATTACAAAGGTTATGTTCCTTCGTGCAGGCAAGCAGGAGGATGCAGGTGTTGTAACAGCGGGTGATATCGGTGCTGTTGCCAAGCTTGGCTCGGTGCTCACAGGTGATACATTGTGTGACCCGTCAGAGCGTGGATTTGTACACTGCTTCGGCTTCCCGTCACCCAGTATTTCAATGGCAGTTTACCCGAAAAACAAGGGCGATGAAGAAAAAATTGCCGCTGGCTTAAACCGTCTTATGGAAGAAGACCCGACCATTTCTTATATTACAAACACTGAAACCAAAGAACAGATTTTGTCCGGCTTGGGCGAACAGCATTTGGATGTTTTGGCATCAAAGCTTAAAAATAAGTTCGGCGTTGAGATGGAACTGCGTGTTGCCAAGGTTGCGTATCGTGAGACGATTCGCAAATCTGTCAGAGTTCAAGGCCGCCATAAAAAGCAGTCGGGCGGTCACGGCCAGTTTGGTGATGTTTGGATTGAGTTCTCACCAGTTGAGGGCGACGAAATAATATTTGAGGAAAAGATTTTCGGTGGCGCCGTGCCCAAGAATTTCTTCCCTGCAGTTGAAAAAGGTATAAGGGAGAGCGCACAAAAAGGTGTACTGGCAGGTTACCCGATGGTTGGTGTCAAAGCAACACTTGTTGACGGCTCATATCATCCTGTTGACTCCTCCGAAATGTCCTTTAAAATGGCGGCAAATATCGCCTATAAAGAAGGTATCCCCAATGCCGCACCTGTATTGTTAGAACCGATTGGCTCATTAAAGGTTGATATTCCCGATGATATAATGGGTGACGTTATAGGCGATATCAATAAGCGCCGTGGTAGGGTAATGGGTATGAATCCGTTGGCTGACCGCCGTCAAGAGGTATTAGCCGAGGTGCCTATGTCCGAAATGAGTGATTTCTCTACCTCTTTGCGTTCTATCGCACAGGGCAGAGCAAGTTTCACCTTTGTATTCGAGCGTTACGAGGAGGCTCCCGCACAGGTTGCCGCCAAGGTAATTGAAAAATCAAAAGAATAATAAAACAGAAAAGGACTTTGGTGAAAACCAAAGTCCTTTTTTTATTCTCCCCAATATTTTCTGTCAAGGCTGCGGAATTGCAAAGCCTGTGCTACGTGGTCGGAATTTATAATTTCTTCACCCTCTAAATCGGCAAGGGTACGGGAAACCTTCATAATACGGTCATAAGCACGAGCCGAAAGACCCATACGGTCAAATGCGGCTTGCAACAGAAAATCTGCTTCATCAGACAAAGTGCAGTAGCGTTTAAGCATCTCAGGAGTAAGGCGTGCGTTACAGGTGACGTTACTGTCAGCATAGCGTTCTGCTTGCAATTTGCGAGCCTTGTTTACTCGCTTTGCAATCTCCATTGAGCTTTCTTCACGCACCTCACCGCTTAAATCCTTGTATGCAATGGGTGGTACCTCAATATGCAAATCAAAGCGGTCAAGCATTGGCCCCGATATTTTGCTTAAATACCTTTTTGCCGCACCGCTTGCGCAGGTGCATTTTTTGGTCGGGTGCCCGAAAAATCCGCAGGGGCAGGGGTTCATAGCCGCTACCAAGGTAATACTGCAAGGATATGTAATACTGCCTGCCGCACGTGAAATCGTGAGCTCGCCATCCTCTAAAGGAGCACGAAGCACCTCCATAGCCGAACGGGTGAACTCAGGCAACTCGTCTAAGAACAGCACACCGTTATGGGCAAGTGAAATTTCACCCGGGCGTGGGATACTTCCACCGCCCGCCAGACCAACCGATGAAATGGTGTGGTGTGGTGAACGGAAAGGCCGTTTAGTTATAATAGGTCTGTCCTTGGGTAATAAATTAGCTACCGAATGTATTTTTGTGGTTTCGATAGACTCTTTAAAGGTCATCTCGGGCAATATGGTAGGCAAACGCTTTGCCAACATACTCTTACCAGAGCCGGGAGGCCCTATCATTAAAATATTATGTCCGCCGGCGGCCGCAACCTCCATGGCTTTTTTGGCGGCATACTGACCCTTGACTTCGCTGAAATCAAACGGGTATTGCATTTCATCCGCTTCTATTACATAAGCGCTGACAGGTTCAATTTTCACCTTGCCTTGTAAATGGGCAATCAACTGTCTGGCCGATTTAACGGGGTATATTTCAATATCTTTTACCACTGAGGCTTCAAAGGCATTATCTTCGGGCAAAAATAAGCGTTTTATACCGCTTTTTTGTGCCTGCATAGCCATAGAAAGCACACCGCTGATACCACGCACCTGTCCGTCTAAGGCAATTTCGCCGATAAAGGCGGCATCCCTTAAATCACACAGTAATTGGTTTGAAGCGCAGAGTATTGCAACAAGGGTGGGCAAATCGTAAACCGAGCCCTCTTTGCGTATATCAGCAGGAGCCAAATTGACTGTAATACGTCCAAGCGGGAAGGTAAAGCCGCTGTTTTTTAAGGCACTGCGAACACGGTCACGTGATTCTTTAACCGCGGCATCGGGTAGCCCTACAATTTCAAAACAGGGCAATCCGCCCGAAACATCGGCCTCAACCTGTACCATATATGAATCAATGCCGAAAACGCCGATACTGTTTAATCTTGTGAACATACCCACACCTCTTTTCCGTTTTTAATTATATTCCTTTTTCTTTATGAATGCAACAGCAATGTTTTGCGGTAAGCGGCAGGTGAAATACCGTGCTTTTGCTTAAAACAGCGTGAAAAATAGAACTGGTCGCAAAAGCCGTGCTCGGCGCTGATGGTTTTTATTGATTTGTCGCTTAAACTTAACTGCCGCTCAGCAGAAAACATAACCTGGTCGTGAATGTATCGGCCTATTGGTACGCCTATTTCGGCTCTGAATTGCTTTTGTAGTTTACTTGGTGATATGTATAAATCAGCAACAATATCCTCCACGGTTAAGCCAATCTGCAAATGATTTTCAATATAGTTTAAAACATCCTGTATTAAAGGAGAATAATCCTCGGCTTTTCCAAGCTTTAATCCTATTGTTTGTATTGCATCGAGCAAAACTTCGTAAAGCAACACCTTTATTTTAAGTACGCTTTCGGTATCCTGCTTTTTAAAAGCAATAAGCATTTTTTCAATATCGGCTTGTCTGTTTTCAAGAACAATACAATCCTTTATACCTTCAAAGTAATCGTAATTATTAAACCTTAAAAAATTTAAATGGAAATAGAGCTTTTCAAGGTGATTATCGCAACGGCAGGAAAACTCTGCCCCTACGGGTACAACATAAATGTTGCCGGGGAGCAGGTCTATTTGTTTTCCGTTGCAAAAAATTTGGGCTTTTCCGTCTATTATATAATAAACGCGAGTGAAGGAGGCTTTTAGATTTTGAATGCACCATTCGGTTCCCAAATCCGCATACGCTGCGGTAGAAATATACATATTTAATCTGTTTATTTCGTGTTGAATTATATGGCTTTCGCAAATGCTCATGTTAAAATCTCCATATTTTTTCGTATATTTTACATTCTGTTTTTCTAAATTATATGTTAAACTCTAATTAAAGTCAAGAAAGGAGTTTTTCAAATGACAAGTTACATAACAAAACAAACCGATGGCGATACCACTTGGTTCGAACATGACCGATTTGGTATGTTCATTCACTTCGGCATTTTTTCATTGCCCGCAAGAAATGAGTGGGTTAAATCCATTGAGCTGGTAAGTGAGGAGAAATATCAAAAATATTTCGAGCATTTTAATCCCGATATGCTGGATGCAAGACAATGGGCAAAGGCTGCTAAGGAAGCAGGAATGAAATATGCTGTTTTAACAACAAAGCATCACGACGGCTTTTGCTTGTTCGATTCTAAATATACCGATTATAAGGTAACCAATACACCTTACGGCAAAGATATAGTAAAAGAATATGTAGAAGCTTTCCGTGCTGAGGGTATTAAAATCGGTCTTTACTATTCACTTATTGACTGGCATCATCCCGATTTCCCGATAGACATTATTCATCCCAGAAGATATGATGAAAATGCTGAGCAACTCGACAAAGGCAGAGACATGAAAAAGTACGCCGAGTATATGCGCAATCAGGTTGCTGAATTGCTTACTGAATATGGCGATATTTCTATTATGTGGTTTGACTTTTCATATAAAAAAGAAGACCGTCCGCCTATCGATTTTAAAGAATGGATGCAGCATGATGGCGGCAAGGGTAAAGATGAGTGGGAAGCAGAAGAGTTAGTTGCACTTGCAAGAAAACTGCGCCCCGGAATTATTATTGATAACCGTGCCGGTTTACTGCAAGACTTGTGGACTCCTGAAACATTCCAGCCTACAAGATGGCCAAGACATCCCGAAACAGATGAACTCGTTACTTGGGAAACCTGCCATACTCTTTCTGAGAGCTCTTGGTGTTACCATCAAGCATATGGCTCTTGGAAAACTCCCGAAATGCTTTTAAACTTACTCATAAATACTGTGTCATTGGGTGGCAACCTGATTATGAACGTTGGCCCGAGCGCACGTGGATATTTAGATTATCGTGCAATGAACGGCTTAAAAGTTTATGCCGATTGGATGCGCTATAACAACCGTGCAATTTACGGTTGTACAATGGCAGAGCCTGAGTTCGAAGCACCTGAGGGAACAAGACTTACCCAAAGCGCAGATTCAAAAAGACTTTACATTCATTTAAAGGAATATCCTTTTGCCTTCTTGGAAATGAAAAACCTTGGCGACAAGATTGAGTATGCTCAATTCTTGCACGACGGTAGTGAAGTACTTTATACTGTTGGTTCTTCGGGACATTTTAGCCCTGAGGGTCAAACAAAAGAAGAAAACATGGTATTCTTCCATCTTACACAGGATAGACCAAACGTAGTTGTACCTGTAATTGAAGTTTTCTTGAAATAACAAACAAAAGACCTCCGAGAATTTCTCGGAGGTCTTTTTATTATACAAATAATTCAAAGCCGTGTGGCGGTAGGGTAATAGTGCCATCACCAGCAACATTATGACCGAAAACAGCCTTTTTACCTATTGCCTCAGGTAAAGTAAAGCGGTATTCATAATCGTTGCGGTTTATTACGGTCAAGGATTGTTCCGTTTGTCCTTCTCGGCGGTAGACAAGGGCTCCGCCGTCGCAAATAACGGGTATAAATTTACCGTCGGTAAAGGCAGAGCAGTTTCTTCGTGCTGCGCCCAAGGTTTTATAAAACTCTACAAGCTCTAAGTTTTCATTACCCCAAGGATAACAACCACGGCAAAACGGGTCTGTATATCCTTCCGTCTGCGCCTCGTCGCCATAATAGAGCGAGGGCATACCGGGCAAGGTGTATTGAATGACTGCACAAATTTTAAGTAGTCGCAGAGCGTGTTCTGCTTGTTCGGGAGTTAATCTCTGTTCGGCCTGCCAGGCTCGGTCGGGCGAGTAGTAGTTACTGCCAAGCTCGGTTAATATTCGGTTTGTATCGTGCGTGCCGATATGGTTCATCAACATACTAAGTGCGCCCGGTGGATAGTTTTCGCAAATATCCATACAAACGTTTATAAGTTTTTGCGAATTACCGCCTTTTGCAAAATCTATAATACATGAGCGGAATGGATAGTTCATAACGCTGTCTAATTCCTTGCCCATTAAAAACTTGCGGCGGCTGCCGTAACTTACCTTTGTTGTGGCATCCTCCCAAACCTCTCCTATAAGTAATGCGCCCCGGTCTGCTCGCTTTACGGCGGTGCGTATTTTTTCTAAAAATTCATCGGGCAATTCATCAGCAACATCTAAACGAAATCCCGAAGCACCATTTTTAATCCAATAATCTATAACACCGTTTTCGCCTGTTATAAATTCGCTGTAATCTTCGTTTTCTTCCACAACTTCGGGCAGAGAGGGAACGCCCCACCAACAATGCACCTTGTCTGGCCAATGCCCAAACTTAAACCAATTAAAATAGGGTGACTCGGTAGAGTTGTAGGCTCCAAGGGTTTCATAACGGCCATACTTGTTAAAGTAAACGCTGTCATCTCCCGTGTGTGAGAAAACGCCATCAAGAATGACCTTTATTCCGTGTTTCTTTGCCTTAGCACAAAGCTCTTTAAAATCCTCAACTGTGCCGAGTAACGGGTCGATTTTCATATAATCCGCCGTATTGTAGCGGTGATTAGAATGTGCCTCAAAAATGGGGTTAAGGTATAAAATGCTTACTCCAAGCTCTTTAAGGTAGTTTAATCTTTGGGTTATACCTTTTAAATCTCCCATAAAGTAATCGTTACAAAGCCTGTTTGGAATATTTATTTGCTTAAATGCCGGCTGCTGCCCCCAATTATGGTTTAAAAAGCGGTCGGTCGGTATGTTTTGCTTTTCTTCGCCCGAATAGTTAAAGCGGTCGGGGAATATTTGGTAATAAATACCGCCTGATAACTCGGTAGGCACAGTAAAATCTGCATCATAAACAGTTAATTGCCAATCCTGTCCGTTTTGGTCAATTATAGCGGTGGCATCAGCCGTTCTTGTAAGCCATTTATGTCCGTAATCCGAATCAAATTCAAAATGATAGAAATACAGTCCCGAATCGAACGGCAATGTAAGGGTGTAAACCGATAAAAACTCCTCATCGTGTGAGTAGGGCATATAATGGGCGAAATGTCTTTGTTCTCCGTCCTTTAAACATAGCAAATACACCGCGGTAGTCTTGGCATCGCGGTGTAGTTTTACATTAAATGTAACCTCGGTGCCGCTTTTTACGGCACCGAAGGGGGTTTTGTATGCTAAATCTCTGGAATCAAATGCGACGGTTTTCAATAAAACACCTCGTTAATTATTTTACAGGTTCAGCGCTCCAAATTGTTTTTGCATAGTCCTCAATTGAACGGTCGGAGGAGAAAATGCCTGCCGCTGCAATATTATTTAAAGACATATTGGCAAACTTGTATTTGTCTTGATAAAGTTGTGAAGCGGTGCGCTGAGCTTTGCAGTAATCGGTGAAGTCTGCAAAGGACATGTAGTAATCGTTTGTAAGTAGGGTGTTTGCAAGGTCGTTAAAGGACACACCATTTATGCCGTTTCGCATAAAATCAATTACTTTGCGCAATTCAGGATTATTCTCATAATAGGGACGGGGGTTGTAACCGTTGCGACGGATACGAAGTACCTCGTCGGACTGCATACCGAATATGATAATATTATCATCGCCGACAGCTTCGTGAATTTCAACGTTTGCGCCGTCCTCGGTACCGAGTGTGATAGCACCGTTAAGCATCAGCTTCATATTACCGGTGCCAGATGCCTCGGTGGATGCTAATGAAATCTGTTCGCTTATATCGGCCGAGGGAATCATAAGCTCTGCCAAAGTTACTCGGTAATCTTCTACGAATACTACCTTGAGTTTGTCTTTTACCTGCGGGTCGTTTTCAATCAGTTTTGACAGATTAACAATCAATTGAATGATTTGTTTTGCTAAATAGTAGCCTGCGGCAGCCTTAGCACCGAAAATATAGGTTTTAGGTGTAAATTCTGCGTTGGGATTTTCCTTTATATACAGGTAATCCGAAATGATATGCATAGCGTTTAAGTGTTGGCGCTTGTATTCGTGCAAACGTTTAATCTGCATATCGAACATAGAATTACAGTCAAGTGTAACACCTGTCTGTTTTTCAATATATTCTGCAAAATGTTCCTTGTTTGCGTGCTTAATTTTCCTTAATGAATCGAGTACCGATTTATCGTTTTCAAAGGCCTTCAACTTTTTAAGCTGGGCGCTGTCACGCAAGAAACCGTCACCAATCAACTCTTTAAGCAAACCTGTAAGCTCGGGGTTTGATTGACCTAACCAGCGGCGGAAAGCAATTCCGTTTGTAACGTTGTTGAATTTGTCAGGTGTAAGCCTGTAATAATCATTAAAGACAGAGTCTTTTAAAATATTACTGTGAAGTCTGGAAACGCCGTTTACATTGTGGCAAGAGGCAACACAAAGGTTTGCCATTTTAACAACTCCGCCTTCAATAACTGCGGTGCGCTCAACATAATTAGCGTCACCTGTCTGTTCCCAAACACTGCGACGGAAACGGTTGTCAATTTCACGGACAATTTCGTAAATACGGGGCAACAGGTCTTTAAACATACCTATCTGCCAGCACTCTAAAGCCTCTTTCATAACTGTATGGTTTGTATAGGCTGTGGTGCGTGTTACCAAATCCCAAGCGGCATCCCAGCCGTATCCGCACTCGTCCAATAAGAAACGCATAAGTTCAGGGATAACTAAGGCAGGGTGGGTGTCATTGATATGAACAGCGGCTTTTTCGGGCAGATTATCCAAAGTGCCGTATTGGCGCAAATGGCGGCATAAAATGTCCTGAATAGATGCGCTTACTAAGAAGTATTGCTGGCGCAAACGCAGAGATTTACCCTCAGGGTGATTATCTTCAGGATAAAGCACCTTGCTGATAACCTCAGCCATTGCCTGTTGCTCCAACGCTTTAACATAGTCACCTTGGTTAAAGGCAACCATATCTATCTGCGGAGCCTCAGCACTCCATAAACGAAGCACGTTTACCGACTTTCCATCATTACCTGCAACCATTAAATCGTAAGGTACGGCGTGGACAACGGTGCTGTCCTTTAAAACTACACTGTGGTAACTGCCGCTCCAGTTGTCTTCAATATGGCCTGAAAAGTGTACGTCAACTGCATCAGAAGGTCTTGCCTCTAACCATACGCTGCCGCCGGGCAACCAGAAATCAGGCATTTCGGTCTGCCAACCGTCAACAATTTTTTGGCGGAAGATACCGAACTCATATTTAATACAATATCCCATAGCAGGATAACCAAGACAGGTTAAAGAATCAAGGAAGCAGGCAGCAAGACGACCCAGACCGCCGTTACCGAGACCTGCGTCGGGCTCGCATTCGTAAAGCTTATCCAACTTTACGCCCCATTTAGAAAGGGCTTTTGACATCTGCTCGCCGAGTTCTAAATTATAGATATTATTTTTGAGGGAACGGCCCATCAAAAATTCCATACTTAAATAATAAACCTGTTTGCTTTCTTGCTTTTTGTATTCGTTTTTGAAAGCCACACGGCGGTTTTTCATAATATCCAAAACTGCAAGAACGGTCGCTTTATAAAACATTTCGTTTGAGGCTTGCTCCGGCTCAACACCAAGGTTGTGTTGTAATTTGGCCTCAATCAGCGCCGATAATTCTTTTGCTGTATATTTTTCCATATTTACCCCTACTTTTAATAAGTTTGTAAGCGTATATACTCACTAATAATACTATATTATAAAAAGGCGCTCTTTGCAAGTGCCAATATACACAAATTTTTGCCAAATATTATACAAAATGCATAAATAAAAATTTAAAAATCTTTTAATTGCTTTTTCTGTTATACAAACTGCACAAAAAACAGCCTATAAAGCTCTGTAATGAATAAATCTTAGGTTGCTTTTTGCAAGGCGCAATGTTAAAATGATAAAAAATAAAAAAGGTTGTAATGTATGAAGAAAATATTAGACCTATTTCTTACCTTTGCCAAAATTGGTGTTTGTACTTTTGGCGGGGGACTGACAATGTTACCAATGCTTAAATATGAATTGGTAGAAAAACGTGGCTGGACAGATGAGGATAAACTGCTTAATTACTATGCGATAGGGCAGTGCACACCCGGTATAATCGCAGTAAACACCGCTACCTTTATCGGCTATGACCAAGCCGGTATCCTAGGCGGTATATTTGCTACATTAGGTGTTGTTTTCCCATCGGTAGTGATTATTTTGCTGGTCGCAGCTTTGCTTACCGGATTTATGGATAATATTTACGTGGGATACGCTTTGGCAGGTGTTCGTGTTGCGGTCTGTGCAATGCTTACAAACACCTGTATTACGTTGGCTAAAAAGAGCCTCGTTGATATTTATTGTACTATTGTTTATATCTTGGTATTACTGATTAGTATTTTCTTTTCCGTGCCGACTATCCTAATTGTTATTGTATCTGCGGTTGTAGGCGCATTGTATGCCCTTTTAAGGAGGAAATACTAATGACCTATATATATTTGTTTTTAGAATTCTTTAAAATCGGGCTCTTTGCAATAGGCGGCGGACCTGCAACTCTGCCGTTTTTGAGTGAGCTTGCAAACAAATCTTACGGTTGGTATTCCCAACAGGATTTGGCAAACTTTATAGCTATAAGTGAAGGAACACCGGGACCTATAGGTGTAAATATGGCAACCTATGCAGGCTATCACGCAGGCGGTATTTTGGGCGGTGTTATTGCAACGCTGGGTCTTATAGCACCGAGTTTAATCATTATTTTAATTGTTGCCAGATTTTTAAAGGACTTTGGTGAAAACAGAATAGTAAAATCAGTCTTTTACGGTATAAGACCTGCGGTGGCGGGGCTTATTACCGTGGCAGTACTAAATCTGTTTGGAATGGCGCTGTACACTTTAAAGGATAGTGTTCTTACATTGCATTGGCAACAAATTGCATTCTGCTTAATACTTTTTGGTTGTATGCAGATAAAGAAGCTTAAAAAACTGCACCCGATAATTTGGTTAGCGGCAGCTGCTGTTGTAGGAATAATTTTTAAATTCAAATAAAAAACAAGGCAGGCACTAATTTGTGCCTGCCTTGTTTTTATTCTTCTGCAGAAAACTGGTCTTTGCCTACGCCGCAAAGCGGGCAAACCCAATCCTCCGGTACGTCAGCCCATGCTGTGCCGGGTGCAACACCATTATCGGGGTCGCCCAACTCCTCGTCATAGACATATCCGCAAATGTCGCAAACGTATTTCATAAAACAACCTCCTTTAATTAAAACTTTAATTTATAGGTTCAAAATCCTCAGCAGGGTGCTTGCACAAAGGGCAAACAAAATCTGCAGGGAGGGTTTCGCCTTCGTAAATATAACCGCATATTTTACAAACAAAACCTTTTTTCTTCTCTGCGGTTTGATTAGGCTTAGGTTTAATATTGTCAAAATAATATTGGTAGGTTACACTTTCGGCATTTGAAAGAACTGCAGCCTCGGTAACGTCGGCAATAAATAAGGTGTGCGTGCCGCAATCTATTGATTGAGTTACCTTAGCCGAGATAAATGCATTTGAATATTCTGTTAAATAATAAAGGCCGTTTTCACTGCGGGCAACCGAATTAAATCCTTCAAATTTATCAGTGTCCTTACCGCTACTAAAACCAAAACGCTCAAAAATAGAGAAAGGCGTATCTGTAGTGAGCACCGATACATTGAAGCAACCCGAGTCAAGTATCATTTTATTGGTAAAGTTAGCCTTGTTTACCGCAATTGTTATGCGTTTGGGGTTATCGGTAATTTGCATTACGGTGTTGATAATACAGCCGTTGTCCTTTTGACCCTTTGCTGTTAAGACAAACAGTCCGTAGGAAAGCTTGAACATTGCGCTAGGCTCGATTTTGCTTGTGTCAACCGTGTTTTCCGCTTTTGGCATACTGTCTACTATTGCACAAACCAACTCGCTTACTGCTTCGGTCTGTTCTGCTTTTAGGGATGACTTTAAGGACAAAACATTTTCGAGCAGAGTAATGTTTTTGCATTTGCTAAGCTCATCTTTAATTAACTTACCGGCAGAAGCAGCCCAAGTGCCGTTTTCAATTACGGCAATAGTTTTGTTTTGCAGATTATGGGCTACAAGGTCGTTAACCAATGCCTCCATAGGAGAAAAAATTCCGCCGTTATAGGTGGCTGAGGCTAACACAATGTGGCTGTAACGAAAAGCATCGGATACAATGTAAGATGGGTGTGTTAAAGACACATCGTACATTTTAATATTGGTAACACCCTGTTCAGCAAGGCGGGAAGCAATAATAGAAGCGGCATTTTCGGTGTGTCCGTAAATTGAGCCGTAGGCTATAAGCACGCCGTTCTCCTCAGGCGTGTAACTGCTCCACTTATTGTATTTCTCAAAAATCCAAGATAAATTTTTGCGCCAGACAGGGCCGTGCAAAGGGCAGAGCATATTGATTTCAACTGTGGCAGCTTTTTTTAACAGCGCTTGAACCTGTGCACCGTATTTGCCAACAATGTTGGTGTAATATCTGCGTGCTTCATCTAAGTATACCTTTTCAAAATCAAGTTCGTCGGCAAAAATACTGCCGTCAACTGCGCCAAAGGTACCAAAGGCATCGGCTGAAAAAAGTATTTTATCGGTTGCATCATAAGTTACCATTGCTTCGGGCCAATGTACCATAGGCGCCATCAAAAAGGTAAAGTTATGTTTGCCGGAGGATAATGTGTCACCCTCTTTTATAACAAAGACACGGCTGTCAATATCAAAGGAGAAAAACTGCTTAATCATTGCCAAGGTTTTTTGATTGCAAATTATATACAATTCGGGATAGCGCAAAACAAGTTCACTCATAGTGGCGCAATGGTCAGGCTCCATATGGTTGACAATTAAGTAGTTTAATTTGCGACCGTTTAAGACATATTCAAGATTTTCAAAAAAACGGGCCGATACAGCTTTGTCTACCGTATCAAACAAAACGGTTTTTTCATCGAGTAATAAATATGAGTTGTAGGAAACGCCGTTCGGTATAGGATAAATATTTTCAAACAAATTTGTCCTACGGTCGTTTCCGCCGACCCAATAAAGGTCATTTGTTATTTTTTTAACGCAATGCATATTTAACCTCTTTTCAAAATACGGGAACATACATTTAGTATGCTCCCGTAAAGTCTTAATAGTTTTCTGCTTTAATTTGGAAATAGCTTTGCGGATGCTGGCATACAGGGCAAACCTCAGGTGCCTTCTTGCCGATTACTATATGACCGCAATTGGAGCATTGCCAGATTACATCGTTGTCTTTCGAGAAAACAAGACCGCCTTCAACATTAGCGAGCAGCTTTAAGTAGCGTTCCTCGTGTTCTTTTTCAATTTTTGCAACTTCTTCAAACAAATACGCAATATGGTCAAAGCCTTCTTCTTTTGCTTCCTTAGCAAAGGTTGCGTACATATCAGTCCATTCGTAGTTTTCACCTGCAGCGGCATCTTTAAGATTTTCTGCAGTTGAGGGAATGCCGTCGTGCAAAAGTTTAAACCAAATTTTTGCGTGCTCTTTTTCGTTTGCGGCTGTTTCTTCAAACAAGGCGGCAATTTGAACGTATCCATCCTTTTTAGCCTTAGAAGCGTAATAGGTGTACTTGTTGCGTGCTTGTGATTCACCTGCAAAAGCAGCCATTAAGTTTGCTTCGGTTTTTGTGCCTTTTAAATTCATAAAAATTCCTCCTAATACTTATTAATATATCAACTTTTTATAATTATTATACTGTATTTTTTTGGAAATTCAATAATAAAATTAAATGTTATGCCCTCTTTGAACTACTGAGCGTTCAAGACCGGAACTTCACCTTTTTTAACCTGTTTAATCAATGCCTTTGCAGTATCAACAGTGGTTTGGTTAGGTATCATAACATAAGCCTTTCCGCTTGATGAATAGGGTTTTTTAGAAGCACCTGTGCCATCAGCAGAATAGGTAGTTACGTTCCATTTCGTGCCGTCTTTAATTTGGTTTTGGATTAAGCGGCTGATTCTTTCGTAAGGCATATCAGTTTGGAAGGTTCCGGATATGGAACTTAAAATATCGGTATAGTTAGTAAGTAAAGCAGGGCTCATAGCCTTGTTTATTACACCGGTAATAACAGCCATTTGATTACGTCCGCGTTGGCGGTCACCGCCGGGCATATGATATCTGTCTCTGGCAAAGACCAAAGCTTCCTTGCCATTTAAGAAATTCTCACCCTTTTCAAACTGTATACCGGCAGTTTTAAAACGGTATTGCGATACAACCGTGACGCCGCCCAAAGCATCAACGATACCCTCAAAGCCGTCAAAGTTTAACCTAAAATAATAATCTATTTTAGTGTCATATAACATTTCAAGTGTTTCTCTGCTGACATTGATACCGTAAATTCCGGCGTGGGTTAATTTGTCGGGAACTCCGTCAGAGATTGATAGGGGAACATAAAAATCTCTTGGGGTTGATACAAGCAAAACCTGTCCGGTTTTTGTGTTTACTGTGGCTATAATGTTTACATCGCTGCGGCTTCTGCGTGAGACACTGCCACGGCAATCTATACCGCTAATATACACAGAAAAAACATCTTTTTGCTTTTCGGGTAATTCATTGGGCATATTGGTTCCGCTGTCGGTTTTTATCTTTAATGAATATAATTCGCGTATTGAATCAACATCATTTTTATAATCGGGGGATTCCTCTAATAATTCCAATAAACTGCTGTTAATAATTAAGGCATTTACTTCTTCGGTAACTAATAAAGCATCTAGCAATTCGCTAAGATTAACAAAGCCTAAATATTTAATTCTAACACCAAGTTTTTTAGAAAACTTGGTTATTGCAAGGTTGGTGACAGGGCGGTCCAAGTTATCCAAAATACCAAAGGTGTAGTCCTTAGTGTCGGAGAGCTTTTGTGCTGGGTCATCGTCTTTTACATATATACCAATCTGGGCATACTCAGCATTTGCATTCGTAATGCCACGCAGGGCGTTGCCGCCGATTGTAATATAATATGTACCGAAAATTTCAACAAGAAGAATAGAAAAAGCGAGAACGCTACCGATTATTGCGCGAATATGCTTTCTAATATCCCAAGTTAAAAAAGAAGCAATAGCCGCAATTGCAACTAAAATTATACCGATAATAATCAATAAGCCTGACGGCAAAAATGAGATATGTATCAAAGATAGCATAAAAGCAAGGGTTGCTAAAACAAGTAAACCTGCTACAATGCGACCAAAAGCGTGAGGCTTGGAAGGGTTTTTAAAAAAGTTTAAAATCTGAGCTTTTGAAGGTGTCTTAATTTTAAGACCGAATATATTAAATTCTGAAGGTATTTTCACAATATCACCTCAAAGTTTTATATGAACAATATTTTTTATATTTATATTATAATTATACTACCCTTATAGCAAAAAGCAAGCAAAATTAAAGCGGGATAATATAAATCCCGCTTCAGTGTTACTTTAACTTCCAAAATCCTCAATGCGTGCTTCTAATTCCTCGTCATCCTTAATTTCAAGACCGTTTAAAATACTTTTGCGGTCGGCTTCCGGTAAATCGTCTAACTTTTGATCTTCAAAGATATAAAAAGGGGATTTGGCTTCACCTTTATAAATAGCGAAGGTGTCTTTGTGCGGTTGGATAATATAGGCATATTCGTCATCGTTAACGTCGGCAGTAACGGTAATTAAAAAGGCAGAAAGAACAAAAACAGACGTAATAAGCGCCGCCAAAAAGATTTTTTTGTTATTCAAAAAACTCACCTCACTGCTAGTATGCCCGAAAAAATAATTAAAAATTTAAAATTTTGTAATATAATGTAATACACTTTTAACATTTTTTGTGGTAATATATAAGTTACCGTATATAATGCCTATATATGCCTTGTTTCAAATTTGGCTATCGGAGGTGCAAAAATGAAAGATAATGAATTTGAGCAAAATCAATATGAATACGACGATTATGAGTTTGATGCAAAAGCATATCGCAAGATGTATGACAAGAGTAAGCGTCGTGCAAAGAGAAAAGGCAAAAGCTTGTTTGACTTAAAATTCTTTAGCAATTTTCTAAAGAAGAAAAAGGGCAACAATCTTGATGAGGCGGACAAGAAAAAATTGTTCTGGTCCAGATTTTGGAAGATTGCGTTGTCAGCCTTTTTAGTCTTTGTAATTACAGGCTGCTTGGTTGTTGGCTCGGTTATGATTTATGCTTTCAACTTTGTTGATGCAGAAATGGCTGAGGACTTAGATAACCTTGCCATGAATTTCACCACTACGGTTTATGTGCAGAACGAAAAATCGGGTGAGTGGGAAGAATACCAAAGACTGCACGGCGGAGAGAATCGAATTTGGGTTTCGCTCGATAAGATACCCTACAATCTTCAAAAAGCGTATATAGCAATTGAGGATAAACGATTTGATGCGCATAACGGCGTAGACTGGAAGCGTACCTTCTCAGCCTTTGCTAATATGTTCTTGCATTTTTACGATTCAAACCAAGGTGGTTCTACAATTACTCAGCAGTTGGTAAAAAACCTTACGGGTGACCGTGAGCAGGATGCAATGCGTAAAATCCGTGAGATTATGCGTGCGAGATACTTGGAGGACAATTTCCATAAGGATACCATTTTAGAATGTTATCTTAATGTAATAGGACTTGCTAACGGTATAAGCGGCGTAGAGGTTGCAGCTAACTACTACTTTGACAAAAGCGTAGAAGAACTTACATTAGTAGAATGTGCTGCATTGGCGGCTATGGCCAAAGAGCCTGAACGCTACCGCCCAGACAAAAATCCTAATGACAATGCAAAGCGTCGTGCAACCGTATTATATGAAATGTACGACCAAGGCTATATTTCAAAAGAGGATTATGAAAAGGCAAAGTCAGCGGAGCTTGTGGTTGTTGCTTCCAAAGAAAACACCAAGGAGTTATCAGTAAACTCTTACTTTATTGATACTTTAATTGAAGAGGTTATAAGCGATTTAGCCGAGACCTATAATTATGACGAAACTTATGCGGCAAAGAATTTCTATAACGGCGGTTATAAAATTTACTGCACAATGATTCCCAGCATACAAAACACACTTGAAAGATATTACACCGATAAATCCTATTTCAAGGAAACACAAGAGTACCAAGGCAAAAAGCTTCCCGTACAGTCGGCAATGACCATTATGGATTACAGAGGTAATATCGTAGGTGTTGTCGGCGGCCAAGGTGAGAAAACGGTTAACCGTGGTAAAAACAGAGCAACCAGCGGTTTCAACCAACCCGGTTCAACCATTAAGCCCTTGTCGGTTTATGCACCTGCAATACAAAACAATGTTATTACCTATTCTTCTATTTTGACTGACAAAGCCACATTGAAGAACGAAGGTAAAAACTGGCCCAGAAACTCCTATGGCTATTATGCCGGCGATATGTATGCTTATAAAGCCTTAGAGCGTTCGACAAATACCATTGCGGTTAATCTTATAGATAAGATGGGCTGGCAACAATCCTTTGACTTTGTGCGCAATACTGTCGGCTATACAACCTTCACGGAAAAAAGTGACCTTAACTTGGCTTCCTTGGGACTTGGCGGAAGCAGTAAGGGTATAACTACAACACAGGCGGCTGCCGCATTTGCTATATTCGGTAATCTCGGTAAATATTATGAGCCGACCACTTATGTTGCGGTTACCGACCAGTTTAATAAGAAAAACATTCTCTCAAATGAAAATGTTGTACCTAAGGTAGCTATAAGTGAGGACACCGCAGGTGTTATGAATCATATGCTGCAAAGGGTTGTTTACGGTGAGCAGGGCACTGCTAAATCAATCGCTTCCTTTAGCACAAGATTCAAGGCCTTTGCAAAAACGGGTACCAGTAGTGATGCAAATGACTGCTGGTTAATCGGCGGTACACCTTATTATATCGGTGCGTGCTGGTACGGTTTTGACTATGATGCAAAAATTAAAACTACATCAAGTGCCAGAACTCTTTGGAGAAAGGTTATGTCGGAGGTTCACTCTAAACTTCCTGCAAAAGAATTTGAAGAAAGCCGTTATGTCACTACAAGAAGATTCTGTAAAGAAACAGGTCTTGTAGCAACCAGTAAATGTATAGATGTTGGTGTTGGCTATTATAAAACAAGCTATATGCCTACTTGTACCAAGCATACAGGTAAGCTGACGAATGAGTTGACTGACAGCGAAATCGATCAAATGACTTCGTCTGCAACCTCGTCTACAACTTCGGCAACTTCCTCTACAGCCTCGGTTACATCTTCTAACACATCTCAGCCGACCGCTTCGCAAACCACAAGCACAACTACTTCAAACTCTACACAGAGCACAACAACTCAATAAAATTAAAGACGCTGAGTGAGAACTCAGCGTCTTTTTTGTATAAAGTTAAATTATTTTTTGCTGTTTTTACTGTATCGGTAGTAAATAAGATAACCGATTAAAGCGGCAACACCTGTAATGGCAAAAATTAAAATGGAGGTTTTGTAATTGCTTTCTACCAATGAACTGCCCGCCAGAGTTGAGGTCAAAACTGAAGGTATACGCCCCAGCGTGCAAATGAGCAAAAAGGTGATAGGTTTAATGTCTGTAAGACCTGCAAAATACGTCAGTATGTCTTTGGGTGTACCTGGTAAAAAGTAAAGAATAAACATAATAAAATTAAGTTTTTTACTGTCACGCAGGAAGGATAAGCGTTTTACTGTTTTTGTGTCCATCAGTACAAGTGCAAATTTGTGTCCAAACTTTCTGACAGCAAAAAATATAAAAACAGATGAAATAGTAACGCCTATTAAACATAAGACTGTACCCCAAAAGGTACCAAAAGCGTATCCTGCTCCAACCTCGACTACCTCGCCCGGAATAAAGGCAAAAACAACCTGTAATATTTGTAAAAGAATGAATAATAAATAACCGAGGATACCTTTTTGCGCAACAAGGTTGCGGAACTCTATAGGATTGTCAATAGTGCGTATAATAACGGGTGCTAGCAAACATGAGCCAACAACAATCAAAAGCAAAAATACAAAGGAAGATAAAAATAAATACAGCCTGTGATTTTGCTTGACTTTCTCTTTTATAGACGTCCTCATATTTTCTCCTCACATAATATTCTTTTGGCCTCAGATGCCAAATAAAGCGAGCCGCAAACAACAACCGAAGCACCTGTTTCTTTGGCTTTTTCCAATGCATCTTCTAAGGAATTGCAGGGAGTACATTTAGTGTAGTCGGCTCCAATCTCGGCTAATTTATCTGCCGTAACGGCTCTTGGGTTTTTGGGCTGGACGCAAAAGATTTCACTAAAACAAGGGGCTATCTTTGCTAGTGTCGAAGTAATGTCCTTATCTGCCATCATACCTATTACTGCGGTGATGGGGCGGGGCAGATGTTTGTTTATAAATTCCGCTAAAAGCTTCATGCTGTCGGGATTATGCGCCCCGTCTAACAGTAGCGGTGGATTGGTTGATATAACCTCACACCTTGCAGGGAAAACTGTTTTTTGCAAGCCTTCAATAATGTTGGTATCGCTAACACAAAGACCGCTGCTTTTTACTGCCTCAATCGCTGTAATTGCGTTGTAGGGCTGAAAACTGCCGCAAAGCCGTAACGAAAATTCTAAACCTTTATAAGACACTCGGCTGCCCAAAAGTCCTAAATCTGTAACCGTCAAATCTTGCAAATCGGGAACGGTCAATTGGCTGTTTAACTTATTAGCTGTTTTTTCGATAACCTTTTTCGCATTAGGGTCTTGAATGGGGTACAGCACCGAATTGCAATCAGGCTTTAATATGCCTGCCTTTTGTAACGCAATTTCTTCTATTGTATCACCCAGCAAAGCGGTATGGTCTTTTGAAATAGAGGTGATTACGGTGCACAAGGGGTCTTCAATAATATTAGTTGAATCATATAATCCGCCCAGTCCCGTTTCGAGTACTACGACATCGCAAGCCTTTTCCTTAAAATATAAAAATGCGATTGCAGTTATTAAGTCAAACTGCGTTGGCATATCTTCTTTGGGTAACTTACTGGTAGCGGTGCGAACACGCCCTGTGTAATATTCCAAATCAGCCTCAGAAATCATTTCGCCGTTTATTTGAAACCGTTCGCGGAAATCTATTATATAGGGTGAAATAAAAAGTCCGGTTTTTAAAGCGGCGCATTGCAAAATATTGCTTATATAAGCAGATACAGAGCCCTTACCGTTAGTACCTGCAATGTGTATGAATGAAAGCTCTTTTTGTGGGTTGCCGACAAGTTCAAGCAACTTACCGATTCGGTGCAGCCCTGGCGCTTTACCGAAGGTTTTAAAGGAATTTATATATTCAATTGCGCCTGACATACCACACCTCCGTTGTTTTATACCATATCATACCTTTTTTTACAACGCTTTGCAAGTCTTAAGACTGCAATTTAATAAATCAGCAATTAAAATCAGCACATATAGTTTTTTGCTTGCAAAAATTAACTATATATAGTATAATATAATCGATTAACTGTGTGCTATGTTTTGAGCACCGTAAAATATACAAAGAGGGATTAAATATGGCGAAAAAGAATACGGCATACGATAATGAAAGTATATCCTCATTAAAAGGCGCCGACCGAGTAAGACTGCGCCCCGGCGTTATATTCGGCTCCGACGGTTTAGAGGGTTGCCAACATTCTGTTTTTGAAATTATTTCCAACTCCATTGACGAAGCTCGTGAGGGCCACGGCAATAAGATTATTATTACCCGTTATGCGGACAATTCTATTGAGGTGCAGGACTTTGGACGAGGCGCACCGGTTGATTTCAACCAAAAGGAGCAGCGTTACAACTGGGAACTGCTTTACTGTGAAATGTACGCAGGCGGTAAATACAATACCGACGGCGATAACTATGCCTTTTCTTTAGGTCTTAACGGTTTGGGTCTTTGCTCTACTCAGTATTCGTCTGAGTATATGGATGTAGAAATCAAGCGTGACGGCTATAAATACACACTGCATTTTGAGCACGGCGAAAATGTCGGTGGTCTTAAAAAAGAACCTTATGCAGGAAAAGATACAGGTACCAAAACACGCTGGAAACCCGATTTAAAGGTGTTTACTGATATTGATATCCCCTTAGAATATTATCTTGAAACAATTAAAAGGCAGGCTGTAGTTAATGACGGTCTGTTGTTCCAGTTACGTGACCAGCAGGGCAGTAGGTTTGAAACCTATGAGTTCTGCTATAAAGGCGGAATCAAAGATTATTTGAACGAAATAATCGGCGAAGAGGCACTTACAGGTGTGCAGTATTGGAGCGGTGAACGCAAAGGTCGTGACCGTGCGGACAAGCCCGAATACCGTGTTAAAATGAATATCGCCCTGTCTTTTTCAAACAAGGTGCAATTAAAAGAATATTATCATAACTCCAGCTGGTTAGAGCATGGCGGTGCGCCCGATAAAGCGGTGCGCAATGCCTTTGTTTACCAAATTGATAATTACATTAAACAGCAGAATAAATATCAAAAGAACGAAAGCAAAATAACCTTCTCGGATATTGAGGAGTGTTTGGTGCTTTGCATTTCTTCATTTTCTACAATTACCTCGTATGAAAACCAGACAAAGAAGAGTATAACAAATAAATTCATACAAGAGGCAATGACCGAATTTTTGCGCCATCAGTTAGAGGTCTACTTTATTGAAAATAAAGCTGAGGCCGATAAAATTATGGAGCAGGTGCTTATAAATAAGCGCAGCCGTGAACGTTCCGAGCGTGAGAGACTTAATATAAAGAAGACCCTCTCGGCAGGTAACGACCCGTTAAATAAGGTCCAAAAATTTGTAGACTGCCGCAGCCGTGACGTTAGCGTTAGGGAACTCTTTATAGTAGAGGGTGACTCGGCTTTGGGTGCCGTTAAATTGGCACGCTCGGCTGAATATCAGGCAATCATTCCGGTACGTGGTAAAATTTTAAACTGCTTAAAAGCGGAATACGGAAAAATATTTAAAAATGAAATTATTACCGACCTTATCAAGGTGTTGGGTTGCGGTGTTGAGGTACAGACTAAGGCTACAAAGGATTTATCAACCTTTGATATAAACAATTTGCGTTGGAACAAAATTATCATCTGTACCGATGCCGACGTTGACGGATTCCAGATTAGAACACTTATTTTAACAATGCTTTACCGCCTTTGCCCAACACTTATTAACGAGGGCAAGGTGTATATTGCGGAAACACCGCTTTATGAAATCACTGCTAAGGATAAAGTGTATTTTGCCTATGACGATTTAGAGAAAAAAGAAATCATGGATATGATAGGCAATCAAAAGTGCACTATTCAGCGTTCAAAAGGTCTTGGTGAAAACCAACCCGATATGATGAACCTTACCACTATGAACCCTGAAACACGCAGACTGATAAAGGTACTGCCTGAGGATGCCCAGCACACAAGTGAAATGTTTGATTTGTTGCTTGGCGATAATTTGCAGGGCAGAAAAGATTTTATTGCAGAAAACGGCTATATGTATATTGATGAAGCCGATATAAGCTAGGAGGGGAGAAAAATGGCACGCAAGAAAACCGAAGCAAATGAGCCTAAAAAGCCAAGTATAAATGCTTTTATTGCCGGCGCAGGCGATACGGTTGAACAACCGATTACCGAAACGCTTCAAAAGAACTATATGCCTTACGCCATGAGTGTAATCCTCTCCCGTGCAATCCCCGAAATTGACGGATTTAAGCCCTCTCACCGCAAAGTTCTTTATACAATGTATAATATGGGCTTGCTTAATGGCACAAGAATTAAATCGGCGAATATTGTCGGTCGTACAATGCAGCTTAACCCCCACGGTGATGCCGCAATCTATGAAACAATGGTGCGCTTATCTGAGGGACACCAAGCACTGCTGCATCCGTATGTTGAGTCAAAGGGTAACTTCGGTAAAGCCTATTCTCGTGATATGGCTTATGCCGCTTCCCGTTATACAGAGGCAAAGCTTTCGGCTATTTCGGCAGAAATTTTTAAGGATATAGATAAGGACACAGTAGACTTTGTAGACAACTATGATGCTACTATGAAGGAACCGACCTTATTGCCGGTTAGCTTTCCATCTATTTTAGTTAATGCAAATACAGGTATCGCGGTAGGTATGGCAAGCTCTATATGCCCCTTTAATATTGAGGAGGTTTGCCGCACCACTATCCAATGCATAAAGGATAGCGACACCAATGTTGCAGACACCTTGTTGGCGCCCGATTTCCCCGGCGGCGGTCAATTGGTATACAACCGTGAGGAAATAGAGAAGATTTACGATACAGGTAGGGGCAGTTTCAAGGTGCGTTCGGTTTGGGCACACGATAAGTCTGCTCATTGTATTGATGTTACTGAAATTCCTCCTACTACAACAGTTGAGGCAATTATTGAAAAAATTGTTGAGCTTATAAAGCTTAAGAAAATCAACGAAATCAATGACGTTCGTGATGAAACAGACTTAAATGGTCTTAAAATCACGATTGACTTAAAGCGTGGTACCGACCCCGAAAAATTGATGCAAAAGCTTTTCCGTATGACTCCGTTGGAGGACTCCTTCTCCTGCAATTTCAATATTTTGATTGCAGGCTCACCAAGGGTTTTGGGCGTGCGTGAAATTTTGGAGGAATGGGTTGCTTTCCGTGCCGAATGTGTACGCCGTAGAGTTTTCTTTGATTTACAAAAGGCTAAAAACAAATTCCACTTATTAAAGGGTCTTTCTAAAATTCTTCTTGATATTGATAAGGCAATTAAAATTGTCCGTGAAACTGCAGAAGAAAAAGAGGTTGTTCCCAACTTAATGATTGGCTTCGGCATTGATGAAACACAGGCTGAATATGTTGCCGAAATCAAGTTAAGACATCTTAATAGGGAATATATATTAAAGCGTTTGGCTGATTTAGAGGATTTGGAAAAGCAAATCAAAGATTTAGAGGATGTTTTAAACAGCCGCCGCAGAATTTATAACATTATTATAAAAGAGCTTGAAGAGGTTATAAAGAAATTTGCTCAGCCTCGTCGCACGCAGATAATAACTGTAGATGAAACAGCAGTATTCAACGAGAAAGAAGAATTGCCGGATTATCCTGTGCATCTGTTCTTTACCCGTGACGGTTATTTCAAAAAAATCACACCGCAGTCTTTGCGTATGAGCGGAGAGCAAAAATTAAAAGAGGGCGACGAAATCGTTGCACAGCTTGAAAGCAGCAACGCTAAGGAATTGCTTTTCTTTACAAACCACTGTCAAGTTTACAAAACCCGCATAAACGACTTTGACGACACAAAGGCAAGTGTTTTGGGTGAATATGTACCTACTAAACTCCAAATGGATGAGGGAGAAACCACGGTGGGTATGGTGGTAACAGGTGACTATAAGGGCTATTTGTTCTTCGTCTTTGAAAACGGACGTGTTGCCAAGGTTGCCCTTAAGGCATACGAAACCAAAAACAACCGCAAAAAACTTATTTCAGCATATTCCTCAAAATTCCCGCTTTGCAAAATCGTTCATCTTGAGGAAGACGGAGAAATATTGCTTTGCTCTACAGGCGGCAGACGTTTGCTGTTGCATACAGGTGCTTTACAAACAAAAGCAACTAAGGACACAGGCGGTGTAGCCGTAATGACCCAGAAAAAAGGTCAGCGTGTCTGCGATGCAATAGTTTACCGTGACGGTATGCTTCAAAAACCAAACCGCTACCGCACCAGAACACTCCCCGCTGCAGGCAGCCTGCCGACAGCCGAGGAGCAAGGTGAACAACTATCCTTAATGTAAAATAAAAAAGCACCGCTCGCATTTTGCGAGCGGCGGTCAATCTCTAAACAAACGCAAGCTTTTCACATTTGGATTGACAATATTATTTTGTTTTTTTAGTTGCGTATTATTAGTGTCAATTTTTTACAAGATTGACAAATTTATCTTAATGTACTAATATATATGAGTTATTATTTTAGCAAATCCTTTTGGAGGGATAAGCATGGCAAAAGAATTGGAAAAGGTTTATGAACCGCAAAAGGTTGAAGATAGAACCTATCAGTTTTGGCTGGATGGCGAATATTTTCACGCAGAGGTAGATGGCAGTAAAAAGCCTTATACCATTGTTATTCCGCCACCGAACATTACCGGCCAATTGCATATGGGTCACGCATTGGATAATACTTTGCAGGATATTTTGATTCGTTATCGTCGTATGCAGGGTATGGCAGCGCTTTGGATTCCCGGTACTGACCACGCATCAATCGCAACCGAAGCGAAAATTGTTGAGGCAATGCGTGAAGAGGGTGTGACAAAGGACGATATAGGCCGTGATGGCTTTTTAGAGCGTGCTTGGGATTGGAAAGAAAAATTCGGCGGCCGCATTATCTCTCAGCTTAAAAAATTAGGCTCCTCCTGCGACTGGCAGAGAGAACGTTTTACTTTGGATGAGGGTTGCTCAAAAGCGGTACGTGAGGTTTTTGTAAGACTTTACGAAAAAGGTCTTATTTATCGCGGTGAGCGTATTATAAACTGGTGTCCCCATTGTTTAACTTCAATTTCGGATGCTGAGGTTGAATATGAGGAGAAGGATGGTGCATTCTGGCACCTGCGTTATCCGTTGTCTGACGGCAGCGGTTATATCCAGCTTGCTACAACCCGCCCCGAAACCTTGTTGGGTGATACAGCGGTTGCTGTTCATCCTGATGATGAGCGTTACAGCGCTTTGGTCGGTAAAACACTTCGCTTACCTTTGGTTGAACGTGAAATTCCCATTATTGCCGACTCTTATGTTGAAATGGATTTCGGTACAGGTGCTGTTAAAATCACACCTGCGCACGACCCCAATGACTTTGAGGTTGGCTTGCGCCACGATTTACCGATAATCAATGTAATGACCGATGATGCCAAGATAACAGAGGATTATCCTAAGTACGCGGGTATGGAGCGTTATGAGGCACGAAAAGCAATAGTAGCCGACTTGGAAGCCGGTGGCTATCTTGTAAAAACCGAGCCTATGAAGCATAACGTTGGCTCCTGCTACCGCTGTAAAACAGTTGTAGAGCCTCGTATTTCAAAACAATGGTTTGTAAAAATGCAACCTTTGGCAGAACCTGCTATTAAGGCAGTAGAAGAGGGCGAAATCAAAATGATTCCTGCCCGCTTCGAAAAAACCTATTATAATTGGATGAACAATATAAAAGACTGGTGTATTTCCCGTCAGTTGTGGTGGGGTCATCGTATTCCTGCTTGGTATTGTGAGGATTGCGGCGAGCTGATTGTATCCCGTGCAAATGCTACTGTATGTCCTAAATGTGGCAGCAACAAATTGCATCAGGACGAGGATACTCTTGACACCTGGTTTTCATCTGCTCTCTGGCCTTTCTCAACACTCGGTTGGCCGGATAACAATTTAGATTTAAAATATTTCTATCCTACCAGCACCTTGGTTACTGGTTATGATATTATCTTCTTCTGGGTTGCCCGTATGATTTTCTCAGCTATTGAGTACACAGGCCAAGTGCCTTTTGATACTGTACTGTTCCACGGTATTGTACGTGATGCTCAGGGTCGTAAAATGTCTAAGTCTTTGGGCAACGGCATAGACCCGCTGTTGGAAATTGAAAAATACGGTGCTGACGCGTTGCGTTTCACACTTGCAACAGGAAACACACCGGGTAATGATATGCGCTACTCACCCGAAAGGGTAGAGGCAAGCCGTAACTTTGCCAACAAGATTTGGAACGCCGCCCGTTTCGTGCTTATGAATTTAAAGGGCGATGAGCAGGTAGACACCTTGCCAGAACAACTTGCTATGGAGGATAAATGGGTACTCTCCAAGCTTAATCGTTTGGCAACCGAGGTTACCGAAAATCTTGATAAGTTCGAAATAGGTCTTGCTGTTTCAAAATTATACGATTTTATTTGGGATATATTCTGTGACTGGTATATTGAAATTGCCAAGGTTCGCCTAAATGGCAATAACGAAAAAGAAGCTTCAGCGGCACGTAATGTCCTTGTTTATGTTTTGACCAATGTATTAAAGCTTCTCCATCCCTTTATGCCTTTCATAACAGAGGAAATTTATCAAGCTCTGCCACATTCAACTGAATCTATTATGATTTCAGATTGGCCGACATATAAAGAAGAACTCAACTTTGCCGATACAGAGGTTGAGTTTGAGAAAATTATGGCAGTCATTCGTGCAGTGCGTAACCGCCGTGCAGAAATGAATGTACCGCCCTCTAAAAAGGCTAAAATTTATATTGCTACCGCAAGCCAAGATACTTTCGTGAACGGAGCAGTATTTATGCAACGCTTGGCTTATGCTTCTGAGGTGGAAATTGCGGCTGAGTTTGATTTGCCCGGCGCAGTTAAGGTTGTTACTGCCGATGCGGTAGTTTCATTGCCCCTTGCCGAGCTTGTGGACTTTGAAGCCGAGATTGCAAGACTTTCTAAAGAGCTTGAAACCGCAAAGAAGGATGAAGACTTCTTCTTATCAAAACTTAATAATGAAAACTTTGTTGCAAAGGCACCTGCTCAGGTAGTAGAAAATCAGCGCACACAGCTGGCTAAGGTGCAGGAAAAGATTAAAATGTTAAAGGACAGCATTGACGACATTAAGGCAAAAATGTAAAGCTTGTCCCATTATGTGACAAAAAATACCAAAAAAATCCGCTACAATCAAAGTAGCGGATTTTTTTTATGAGGTGAAAACAAATGTCAGTAAAAATTTTGGTAAATGACCGCGTACTTACCGCTTATTTAGAGGGCGAATTAGACCATCATACCGCCGCAGGTATACGCACGCAGATTGATGAAGCAATAAACCGAAATATGCCGGAGCTTCTCGTCTTGGATTTTGGAAATATTACATTTATGGACAGCTCGGGTATAGGCTTGGTTATGGGACGCTATAAGCTGTTGAAACCTAATAGGGCACAAATCAACATAACAAACACTTCACCTACAATTTATAAGGTAATGAAGCTGGCCGGACTGGACCGTTTGGCAAGCATAGACAAAGGAGGATTTAAAAATGGAAAACAGGCTTAAAATGACAATCCCCTCACGCTCTGCCAACGAAAGTTTTGCCAGAGTTGCTGTGGCTGCCTTCATAGCCCAAAAGGACCCCACCGTTGAGGAAATCAGCGATATAAAGACAGCGGTTTCCGAGGCTGTAACAAATGCCATTGTGCACGGATATAAAAATGAGGTGGGGGATATCTACATAACAGTCACATTGGAGGATAATGTGGTGAAAATAAGAATCCGTGATAAAGGCTGCGGCATTGAAAATATAAAACAAGCTATGGAACCGCTTTTCACAACCGGCGGCGAAGAAAGAGCAGGTCTTGGCTTTGCGGTGATGGAAAGCTTTATGGATAGCGTTAGGGTGCGTTCCAAGGTGGGAAAGGGAACAACCGTAACTTTGGCTAAACGCTTAAGCGTTCGTTTAAAGGTTGTATGACCGACCGCGATAATTTTATCGCGCAAAACACAGGTCTGGTACACACTTGTTGCCATCGCTTTAAAGGCAGAGGGATAGAATATGAGGATTTATTTCAAGCAGGTTGTGTAGGACTTGTAAAAGCAGTTGACCATTTTGAAGAGGATAGGGGACTGTGCTTTTCAACCTATGCCGTGCCGGTAATACTCGGCGAAATACGGCGTATGTTCCGTGACGGCGGCGCAGTAAAGGTCAGCCGAGGCATAAAGGAATTGTCCTTGAAAATAACCGCCGAAAAAGAGCGGTATTTAAAAAAGACAGGCACTGAAATAACGGTAGCACAACTGTCGGAATTGCTTGGCGCCTCAAAGGAGGATATTGCCGAAGCAATTTGTGCTTCTCAGCCTACAGTATCCTTGACCTTTACAGATGAAAACGGTGACGAGAGCCAACTGCCATTGTCAGATGATGCGGTTGAGCAGTCACGCTTTGATAGACTTGTTATAAGCGATGTGCTTGACCGATTGGAACCTCGTGACAAAAGACTGATTGAATTAAGATACTTTGGAGGTAAAACCCAAAGTGAAACGGCACAAGCGCTCGAAATGACACAAGTACAAGTATCTCGCAGAGAAAAGGCATTGCTTTTGCAATTGCGCAAATTACTGTTATAAAAATCAGACCGCAACTTCATTTGCGGTCTGATTTTTATTTGCTTTTATCAAACTGTTTTTTCCATTTGCTAAAAAACACTTCCATAGGAGATACCGATTTTTGTTTATAACATCTTTTCCTAAACGGCATATCCTCTAGCACTCTTTTATAGTCTCCGCAACCCTCACAAAGAGTCAATGTTCTGCTTAAACGTGCTTCTTTCTCTACAAAGTCTGTGTGGTGCATTTTGTTCCAACAATCCAAACAAAACTCGGCCATTATTTTCACCTCCAAACTAATTATAGGTCAATTACACCCTAATTTCAATAGGGAAATTTGCCATAATATTTTTAAGGTGATGTTATGAGTAGACTAAAAGATTTACGAAAAGAAAAAGGCTTTACCCAAATTAAAATGCAAATTTTAACCGGCATAGACCAAAGTGACTATTCTAAAATAGAAAGCGGAAAACGTTATCTAACCTTTGAACAATGCCGTAAGTTAGCATTAGCGCTCAATACAAGTATGGACTATTTGGCTGGGCTAACCGACGAGAAGAAACCCTACCCACGAAATAAATAAAACAAAAAAGTATATAACCCACTATGACACTTTCAAGCTTTGAAAGTGTCATTTTTCTTATGAAAAAACTGAGATGCTTCGTCACAAAGCATCTCAGTTTTGGTTGTCTTTTTATAGTGATATTTTTGTTAATTGTTTTTCATTAACGGTTATCTCGTGTTGCTCTTTTAATTCTTTTAATTGGTTGGCTTCAAATTCTGCACGCAAACCTTCTATAATGTCACTTTGCCAAGCAACATACCCATCGCCAAGGTATCTTACAAGATAAACACAGTCAAAAGACTGAAGTATGGTTATGTCATCTTTCTTGCGACCTTCATAGAAAATCCACTCATCAACAAGTGCATCAAGCTCGTGTTTGCTTACATTGTTTAATGCACCGCCCATCTTTGCAAGATTGTAATCCTTGCAATAGGCAACCGCTAAATCGGCAAAAGTTTCATCACTGGGGTTTTCCTTATAGGTTTCAAGTGCTCTGTTAGCAAAGGTCTTTGCATTGTCAATAGAACCGAAAGACTGGCCGCTCAAATCAATCAAACCTATATTTTTAGTTGAGTATGTCGGTTTGTGCATAGGGTTTGTAATGCAGTAAACCTTGTACTCGTTATCATTGTTGATTACAATTATTTGCCCCTCGGCTACATTATTATTAAAAGCAGCATTACCGAAATCGGTATTACTGTATGCCTCATCGGTCATTGATTCGTAAAAAACCATATCCAACAGGTTTATAAGTCCTGAGCTGTCATCACCAACGTCGTACCTGTCGTAGGCATAATCTTCTGCCAAATCTTTAAAAGCCTTTGTTCCGCTTATAGCCTTAAATTTTTCTGCCCAAGCAGCCGCCTTGGCAATAGCATCCTTTTTGGTGGCCTCGTCGGCATTTTTGTCATAATCTGCTGTGATTGTTAAATAAAGATAATCAATAACAGAATATTTTTTGGGGTCGGCATTGTAAGCATCATTCAGCTCAGCCTCTGTGAAAGAAAAGGAAGTATCAATTGCTGATTTTTTATATTTATCGGCTAAAGCCTCCAGCATAAAGCAATCTCTTAAATCTTGCTCTTTAACACCTCTGCCGTACAAGAATTCATAATAATCGTTACTTTTGTAATTTTGAAGCTCTGCATCCTGCTCTAACTTTTCAATTCTTCGCTCAACTGCTTTTTTGTCACTGTCGTCAAGCTTTAATCCCAAATCAATTGCAGCTTCGGCATACAAAAGCAATTCTTCCAGTTCAGTTTTTGATTGGTTGGAAAAATAATCGTACCAACTGCCGTCGGCTAGGGTACAGGATTGCTTTTTTAAAGACTTTTTATTATTAAGTTTATATACGTTATCTAAGTCTTCATAATTTATGCTGATAAAATCTCGGTAGTTTTCATAAATATAATATGAAAACATACAATTGTTAATTTTATAATTTTCACTTTCTAATGCAATGCTTTTGCGCATCAGAGTACCGTTATTATAAAATGAAACACTAAAATAAACTAACGCAATGACAATAAGACCGCATAAGACCGCTAAAACACCGATAATATTTTGGCGGCGGATTTCTTTTTGCTCATTCGCCTTTGATTCTAACTGTCGGGCGAGCTCAGCCGAGCGGTTTTCTTTTGCCCTTTTAGATTTTGACATTACTTTACCTCGCTATAATGTTGATAAATCGTAAGGTGTATGCTGATATACAATGTGATTCAGCCAGTTTGCAAAAAGCAAGTTTGAATGAGACTTCCATTTAAAAGTAGGTCCTTTATCCGGGTCATTATCAAGAAAATAATTTGCCGGTATTTCGGGGTTTAAATTTCTGCCAATGTCACGAGTGTATTCTCCCTGCAAAGTCATACGGCTGTATTCCGGGTGGCCGGTTATAAACAAATTACGGCAACTGCGGTCGGCTATGATATATGGACCTGCTTCTTTTGAATAGGCTAATACATCTAACTCAGGCGTGCTTTCTATTTGCCGTTCGTCTACACCTGAGTAACGTGAATGGGGCGCAAAGAAGGTGTCGTCAAATCCACGTGTCACAGGATGCAAAAGTGAAGCTAACTTGTGCTCATAAACACCGCTTAACTTTTTGGGCAAAGCATACTTGTTTATACCATAATGATATTGCAATCCGGCTAGCGCTGCCCAACATATATATAATACCGAATAAACATGGGTTTCTGCCCATTTTAAAATCTGTCGCAATTCGTTCCAATAATTAACCTCGTCAAACTCCAATTGTTCAACAGGTGCACCGGTTATTATTAAACCGTCAAAACGTTGGTCACGCAAATCATCAAAAACCTTGTAGAACTTTAATAAATGTTCTTTTGAGGTGTTCTTGGAAGTGTGTGATGCCATTTGCATAAGCTCAATTTCTACCTGCAAAGGTGTGTTGCTCAATAAACGCAACAACTGAGTTTCGGTTTCGATTTTTGTAGGCATCAAATTTAATATGAGTATGCGCAAGGGGCGAATGTCTTGGCGTAAGGCTCGCTCCTCGGTCATAAAGAATATATTTTCCTGCTCTAATGTAATTGTGGCAGGAAGGTCATTAGGTATTTTAATAGGCATAATAATACCTCCTTGTAGCAAATATATAACTAATAATACCAAAAACTTTAGAAAAATACAATTATTTATATAAAAAACTTTTTCTTGCATATTTTTTCTAAAAAAGGGAATACTTAATGGTGCCAAATCCTTACAGTTTTTCCCTTTTTAAAGGAAAATGAAAAAAATTAAAAAAAATAAAAAAAAGCACTTGACAAGTGGGAATGAATTTGGTATTATAATCTGGCGCCTCAAAAAAGAGGTGCAAAAAAGCGAACCTTGAAAATTAAACAACGATGACAATAAGTAAGGACCCGACAAAGAAATTGAGTATAACTCAA
>JAZREP010000018.1:0-57044 GCA_045660865.1 Acutalibacteraceae bacterium
AGTTGGTCCCAAGGGTTCGGCTGTTCGCCGATTAAAGTGGTACGCGAGCTGGGTTCAGAACGTCGTGAGACAGTTCGGTCCCTATCTGTTGCGGGCGCAGGATATTTGAAGGGCTCTGTCCTTAGTACGAGAGGACCGGGATGGACGCACCTCTGGTGCACCAGTTGTCACGCCAGTGGCACAGCTGGGCAGCTATGTGCGGAGTGGATAAACGCTGAAAGCATCTAAGCGTGAAGCCAACCCTAAGATAAGATATCCCACAGCTCAAGCTGGTAAGGTCCCCGGTAGACTACCGGGTTGATAGGCTGCGTGTGTAAGTGCCGTGAGGCATTTAGCTTGGCAGTACTAATAGACCGAGGGCTTAACCTTTTAATCCTCTTTTTATGCTTTCCCTTTGTTCAGTTTTTAGGGTATATGAGAAAAAGACCATCTCATTTGAGATGGTCTTTTTTTTATATTCATTTTTTTATTTTAATATACGAATTTTACCTATAAACGGGAGTTCTTTAGCCTTTCCGTTTACAACATTGACAATTCCTATGATTAGCAAGACAATAAATGCAACACCTATTAAATCAAAGCAAACCTCTGCAATTTTATAAACTGGTATAAGCAACCAATAGAATACATTAAGCACAATATTTTCAACAAGTGAAAAAGCGATAGATACAATAAACAAAACCAAGCCTTGATTTGTGTGGAAGCGAGCAAATTTAGAATCCTTTGCGGCAAGCAGGGGAACTAAAAATAAGAGGCCCAAATATGCTAAAACCGACACACCTTTATTTGATTTTATATCGTTAGGGTCGTACTCATTGGTAGTGTCGGCAGTATTATTTATACTGTTAAAAATATTCTCCGCCGTTTTTTTAGTGTTTTCTTTTGTATCATTTTCCGGCTCAGCTACCGATTTGCCGCAGTTAGGACAAAACAGAGCGTCATCATCTAACTTTTTACCACAATTACTGCAATATGCCATAATATTACCTCCAATAAAGTGTTTACAATATTATTTTATAAAAAACAGCATACTTTGTCAAGAAAAGAGAAAAGCGAGGATTTAGCCTCGCTTTTTGTTTATTCTTCGATTAAACTCTGGCCGTCCATTTCGGCGGGTTGGGGGATACCCAACATTTTTAACATTGTAGGTGAAATATCACAGAGTTTCCCGCCGCTTTTCAGCTTACAATCGTAACCGATTACACAGAAGGGAACCGGATTGGTTGTATGTGCGGTGAAGGGTGAGCCGTCGGGCTCACTCATTTGGTCGGCGTTGCCGTGGTCGGCGGTGATAATAGCTGCACCGTCCATTTTAAGCACCGAAGCTATAACCTTGCCGACACATTCGTCAACCGTTTCAACAGCTTTTACAGCCGCTTCAAAAATACCGGTATGACCAACCATATCGCAGTTGGCAAAGTTGAGTATAACAACGTCGTATTTGCCGCTTTCAATAGCCTCACAAACCTTTTCGCAAACGGGATATGCGCTCATTTCGGGCATAAGGTCAAAGGTGGCAACGTCGGGAGTGGGAACTAAAATTCTGTCCTCGCCCTCGAACATAACCTCTTCGCCGCCGTTAAAGAAGAAGGTAACGTGAGCATACTTGGTTGTTTCGGCAATACGCAATTGGGTTTTACCGTGCTTGCTCAATGTTTCACCCATAGTCATTGTAAGAGTTTTGGGTGAGAATGCAATGTTAACATTGGGCATTGTAGCATCGTATTCGGTCATACAAACGAAATAGAGATTTTTTCTACCATCACGGCGTACAAAACCGTTAAAATCGGGGTCAACAAAAGCACGGGTAATTTCTCTTGCACGGTCAGGACGGAAGTTGAAAAATACAAGGCTGTCACCGTCTTTTACTGTTGCATTATCTGCACAAACGGTAGGAATAACGAATTCGTCGGTAATATTTTTACCTTCGGCATCAATTGTTTCATAAGAAAGCTCAACTGCGGCAACAGGGTCGGTTGCTTTAATGCCTTCGCCATAAACCATTGCGTTATAAGCCTTTTCTACACGGCCCCACTGTGTGTCACGGTCCATACCGTAGTAACGGCCTGAAATAGTAGCAATCTCGCCTACACCAATCTCGTTAATCTTTTCTTTAAGTTCTCTTAAATAGCCTGCGCCTGAGGTGGGCGGAACATCACGACCGTCCAGTAATGCGTGAACATAAACCTTGGAAAGACCGTTTGCCTTAGCCATTTTAAGTAATGCATACAGATGTGCATTGTGGCTATGAACACCACCATCTGATACAAGACCTAAAAGATGCAAAGCACTGTTCTTTTCCTTGCAATTTTTGATTGCGGCAAGAAGAGTTTCATTCTCGAAAAAGTCGCCATCCATAATAGACTTTGTAATACGAGTAAGCTCTTGGTAAACAACACGGCCGGCACCGATATTGGTGTGACCAACCTCGCTGTTACCCATTTGCCCGTCGGGCAGACCGACATCCATACCCGAGGCACCGATAGCGGTGGTGGGGTATTCGGCAAAGAATTTATCCAAATTAGGAGTTTTGGCAAAGGTGATGGCATTACCCTTTGTTTCAGGATTGATGCCAAAACCGTCCATAATAACTAAAACCAAAGGCTTTTTCATAAACTTAAACCTCTTAAAACTTATTTGCTTGCCGCCTTAACAATTGCAGCAAAATCAGGAGCCTTCAAGGAAGCGCCGCCGATAAGACCACCGTCAACGTCAGGCTTAGAAAGAAGCTCATCAGCGTTAGCAGCGTTCATAGAACCGCCGTACTGAATTGTAGATGCGTTAGCAACAGCTTCGCCATAGAGTTCGCAAAGAGTGTCACGGATAACAGCGCAAACCTCATTTGCTTGGTCAGCAGTTGCGGTTTTGCCGGTACCGATAGCCCAAACAGGCTCATAAGCAATAATTACATCCTGCATTTTATCAGCAGGAACATTCATAAGAGCAATTTTAGTCTGCAAAGCAACCAACTCAGCAGTAACGCCTTGCTCACGCTGCTCTAAATATTCGCCAACGCAAAGGATAACCTTAAGGCCGTTCTCCAAAGCGGCAAGTGTGCGCTTGTTTACTGTAACATCGGTTTCGCCGAAATAGGTACGACGCTCAGAGTGGCCGATGATAACATATTCAACACCCATATCTTTAAGCATGGGAGCAGAAATTTCACCGGTGAAAGCACCGCTTTTCTCAAAGTGGCAGTTTTGTGCGCCGATAGCAATGTTGCTGCCTTTTGCAGCATCCAATGCAGTTTGAAGGTCAACGTAAGGTACGCAAGCAACAACTGTGCAGTCAGCGCCTGCAACCAAAGGTTTAATCTCTTCAATCAAAGCTTTTGCCTCAGCGGGAGTTTTATTCATTTTCCAGTTTCCTGCAATAACAGCAGGACGAAGTGCTTTATTCATAATAATTTCCTCCAATTTTTCATATATATTGCGGCTAAGCAGTAAGCCAAGCCGCAATATTTGTTAGTTCTTATTTATCGTTAAGTGCAGCGATACCGGGAAGCTCTTTACCCTCTAAGAATTCGAGAGAAGCGCCGCCGCCGGTAGATATGTGAGTCATCTTATCGCCGAAGCCGAGTCTGTTAACAGCTGCAGCAGAGTCACCACCACCGATAATGGTAATAGCATCGGTCTCAGCCAAGCTCTTAGCAACAGCGATTGTACCCTTTGCAAGAGTTGGGTTCTCAAATACGCCCATAGGTCCGTTCCAAACAACAGTCTTAGCGGATTTAACTTCGTTTGCATAAAGTTCTGCTGTCTTGGTGCCGATATCAAGGCTCATATAATCAGACGGAATTTTGTCAGCATCTACAACTTCAACATCAATCGGTGCATCAATCGGGTTGGGGAAGTCTTTTGCAATTGTGCAATCAACCGGCAATAAAATTTTCACGCCTTTTTCCTCTGCCTTTTTGAGCATATCGCGGCAATAGTCAATTTTCTCTGAATCCAAAAGGCTGGTACCTACGTCGTAGCCTTTAGCTTTCAAGAAGGTGTAAGCCATACCGCCGCCGATAATAAGAGTGTCAGCTTTGTTAAGCAAGTTCTCAATAACTGAAAGCTTGTCTGCAACCTTTGCGCCACCGAGAATGGTAACGAAGGGGCGCTGAGGATTCTCAACTGCGTTGCCGAGATACTCAAGCTCTTTGTTGATAAGGTAACCGGAAACAGCCTCAGTTACATAGCTTACTACACCAACGGTGGAGCAGTGTGCACGGTGTGCGGTACCGAAAGCATCGTTAACAAAAAGGTCAGCCAACTCGCCGAGTTCTTTTGAGAAAGCTTCGCCGTTCTTGGTCTCCTCAATGCGATAACGGGTGTTCTGTAATAAAACTACATCGCCGTCTTGCATTTTAGCAACTGCTGCTTTTGCGTTTTCGCCAACTACGTTATCATCAGCTGCAAAAACAACCTCTTTGCCTAATTTCTCCGAAAGCTTTGCAGCAACGGGAGCAAGAGATAATTCAGGCTTCGGCTCACCCTTCGGTTTGCCAAGGTGAGAGCAAAGAATTACTTTGCCGCCATCGGCAATGAGTTTTTTAATGGTGGGGAGAGCTGCGTTGATGCGGTTCTCGTCGGTAATAACGCCGTTTTTAAGCGGAACGTTAAAGTCACAACGAACCAAAACGCGCTTGCCTTTTACCTGAATGTCGTCTACGGTTTTTTTATTGAATGCTGCCATAACAAAAATTCCTTTCAATACATATTTTTACCAATATATTTTAACCCATTTTTTTAAATTTTTCAAGCATTATATTAAGAATATTACGTATATTAGCATATATTGTATATATCAATAAAATATTATAGTAAAACGAGCAAAATTTTTTACAAGTTGAGTGGAAATTTATTCTAAAATTTGCTATAATAGTAAATGAAAACAATTTGGAGGATAGGTATATGAACATTTGCGTATACGGAGCGGCAAGCAATAAAATAAATCCTATTTATATAAAGACTACCGAGGAGTTAGGCTATTTAATGGCAACTAAGGGGCACACATTAGTGTTCGGCGGCGGCGCAGGCGGTGTTATGGGTGCAACTGCACGTGGTATGACACGCGGCGGCGGTAAAATTATAGGCGTTGCGCCGACCTTTTTTGTTGACGGTGTGCTTTACGAGAAGTGTGACGAATTTCACCGCACCGAAACTATGCGCCAACGCAAGCAGTTGATGGAGGACAGCTCGGATGCTTTTATAACGGCGCCCGGAGGCATTGGTACCTTTGAGGAGTTTTTTGAAATTTTAACCTTAAAACAGTTAAACCGCCACGAAAAGCCAATTGTTGTTCTTAACACCAACGGTTATTATGATAAACTGCTTGCCTTTATGGAGCACGCGATGGCAGAGGGCTTTATGAGCGAAAGCTGTAGGGAACTTTATTATGTAGCCACTACAGTTGACGAGGCTTTAAACTATCTTGAAAATTATCATGCGGATATGAAATCCACCGAGGAATATAAGAATTTGAGGTAACTATCCATGCGGATGCGAAAAAAGAAAAATTTAGAGGACAGGTTGGCTAACTGTGCCCCTGTCCTGCTTTCGCCTTTATGCGATGAGCACAACTATCAAAAGGCGGCCGAAAAGCCGGATTACATAGATATTGTAGAGTTGTTCGGTACGGACAAGCCGATTGATTTGGAAATCGGTTGCGGCAAGGGTGGCTTTGCCTGTGAACTGGCAAAAAGAAATCCCGAAAAAGCAATTCTTGCGGTTGAAAAGTGCGAGAACGTGTTGGTTTCGGGTTGTGAGCAGGCTATGAGAGAAAACATTAAGAACTTGCGCTTTTTAAGCAGCGGTGCAGAGTTCTTGCCACGCTATTTGCGCCCAGGTTCAGTCGGCACTATTTATTTGAATTTCAGTTGCCCGTATCCTAAAAAGGCGTATGAAAATCACCGCTTAACAGGGGCTAGATTTTTAGAGATTTACAAAGGCCTTTTAGCGCCAGACGGAGTTATTTACCAAAAGACCGATAACCGAGCCTTTTTTGAATACTCAATTGAGCAGTTTTCAGCCGCAGGCTACAAAATTCGAAATATTTCTCTTGATTTGCATAACAGCAATTTTGAGGGTAATATAATGACCGAGTATGAGTCAAAGTTTGTTGCTGAGGGCAAGCCGATTTACCGTTTGGAGGCATACTTAAAATGAAAGCATTGCTTGTAGCGGTAAACTCGCAGTATGTTCATTCATCGTTGGCGGTATGGTATTTAAAAGCGGCGGCAAATAATGAGCCGTTAGTTTATGAAACCACTATTAACCGTGATTTATTGGAAAGTGCAAAGGAAATCATAGCTTTAAAGCCGGATTTACTTTGCTTTTCTTGTTATATCTGGAATGTTTCTTATATTAAGCAACTTTTAAATATTATTATAAATGATTTACCTAAGGTTAAAATTTTGCTCGGCGGTCCTGAGGTTTCGTACTGCGCCGCAAAGGTGCTAGAAGAATTGCCCAAGGTAGATTTTGTTTGTGTAGGGCAAGGAGAAATCCCTTTTGCTTCGCTTTATAATGCGCTTAAAAACGGTGAAAACGGCGACGGGATACAAGGGATACACACCCGCAGTTTTGTTACCGAGCCTTTTTTGACCGAAGAATTACCCGAAAGCCCCTATTGTAAAGAATATTTTGACACTCTTAATGGTCGAATAACCTATATAGAAAGCAGCAGAGGGTGCCCTTACCGCTGTGCTTTTTGTCTTTCGGGGCGCTGCGGCGGAGTGCAGTTTTTCCCGTTAGAGCGCACCAAAAAGGAAATGCTGTTGCTTGCAAATTCCGGTAGTACTACCATAAAGTTTGTTGACCGCACTTTTAATGCTAACAAGCAAAGAGCAAAGGAAATCTTTGCCTTCATAGGTGAGCATTACGGCAAAGAAATACCAAAGGGTGTTTGTTTCCATTTTGAAATAGCGGGAGATATTTTAGATAATAGTACATTAGAAGTTTTGCGTACTTTGCCGAAGGGTGCTGTACAGTTTGAGATAGGCTTGCAAAGCTTTAACGAGCAGACCTTAAAGGCTGTTAACCGCAAAACCGATATAAATAAGCTTTGTGAAAATATAAAAGCGATAATGGAAATGGGTAACATCCATTTGCATATTGATTTGATTGCAGGCTTGCCGTATGAGGATTTGGAGAGCTTTAAAAACAGTTTTAATACGGCGTTCCGATTAAAACCTCATCATCTGCAGTTTGGCTTTTTAAAGCTTTTACACGGTGCCGATATGCGAGAAAAGGCAGAGCAGTACCCCTGCAGTTTTAATGAGCAGCCGCCTTATGAGGTGGTTTCAACCCCGTGGCTTACTGAAAATGAGTTAAAGCAACTGAAAAGAACAGAGCAGATATTTGACCGACTGCATAACAGCGGTCGTTTTCGCAGAGCGGAGGAGTATTTGCTAAACACATTAAAAACTAAACCCTTTGATTTCTTTTTGGAATTAGCTGAGGTAAAAGGTCAATACAAAACACCCGATGAGCTTTGCGCTTTACTGCTAGACTATTTTGGTGATAAGGTAGATAGAATGCGGTTAAGGGACTGTCTTGTTTGTGACAGGCTTGCCACCAATCGCAACAGCCGTTTGCCTGAGGTGCTTAAAGTAGAGGACAAGGCGCTTAAAAAATTGCGTGCCGAATATAAAAATGAAAACACAAACGTCGCTTTGCTTTATGCCGACAATTCGGTGGTTTTAGCAGATTTAAACAGTAAGGACCCCGTGACGGGGGAATACACTTTGCGGCGGAAAAAGAGCGGAGGAAATCTGTGAAAATGTGTGCTATACTAATATCGTCGAAAAAGTGAAAATCATAAAAAGCAGACTTTAATGGGTCTGCTTTTGTTTTTTTGGAGGTATTAAGTGAGCGGAAAACTAAAACCCAAAGAAGAACGCTTTTGTCAGGCTTATTTTAAACACCGTGAGCCGTTGCTTGCAGTAAAGCAGGCTGGTTACAGTTGCAAAAATATACAAGCAAAAGCCGAAAAACTGCTTGGCAGCTTAACTATATTAGAACGGTTGCGTGAATTACAGCAATCGAACTGTGAAGCCTTAGGGATAGACCGCAGTTGGATAATGCTTCAGGCAGAGGAAATTTACAGGCGCTGTATGGAACAGCACCCCGAAAAGCGGTGGGACACATCGACAAAAAGCTTTATAGAAAGCGGAGAATATACCTTTGACCCGCAGGGCGCATTACGTGCCCTGCGTTTTATTGCCGAGCTGCTGGGTGAATCTACGGGGGAAGGCAGTTCGGTTACTTTGATAGACGATATAGAGGGTGGTGGCGAGGATGGATGAGCTACGTATGTCCCAAGTGGTGGGCGGCGGGTATGGGAAATACTGGCACGACAAACACCGCTACCGTGTGTTAAAGGGAGGTAAGGGCAGTAAAAAATCTACTACCACGGCGCTTAATTTTATCTATCGGCTGATGAAATATCCCGGCAGTAATTTACTTGTAGTTCGCAGCGTTATGAACACCCACCGAGACAGCACCTTTGCCCAATTAAAGTGGGCGCAAAATAAACTTTCGGTTTCGCATTTGTGGGAAAACACGGTATCTCCGATGGAAATGACCTATAAACCTACGGGGCAGAAAATACTGTTCCGTGGGTTTGACGATGTTTTAAAATTGGCATCTACCACCGTTTCTAACGGATATTTGTGCTGGGTGTGGGTAGAGGAGGCGTTTGAAATTGGCAGTGAGGCTGATTTTGATAAGCTGGACTTATCAATGCCCCGTGGTGTTGTGCCGAAAGGATTGTTTAAACAAACAACCCTTACCTTTAACCCTTGGAGTGAAACCCATTGGCTGAAATCCAGATTTTTTGATACTAAAAAGAGCAATATATCCACCTATTCAACCAACTACCTCTGCAACGAATGGCTGGACGATACCGACCGCTTGGTTTTTGAGCAAATGCGATTGAGTAATCCACGCAAATATGATGTAGCGGGCTTAGGCAATTGGGGTGTTGCCGAGGGGTTGGTTTACGAACGCTGGCATATAGAACCCTTTAATTTATCCGAAATAGGCAAAGGGGGAGTAAACGGTGAAATAATTGATTACAGTTGGAAATATCGGCACTTTTTCGGTCTTGACTACGGATACAGTAATGACCCCACAGCCTTTATTGCTTGTATTATTAACCCGATTGATAAAACGGTGCATATCTACGATGAAATTTATAAAACGGGTATGCTAAACTCCGACATAGCCGCCGAAATAATAAAGCGAGGATATAGTAAAGAGCGTATTCGAGCCGACTGCGCCGAGCCAAAAAGTAACGAGGATTTGCGGCGTTTAGGAGTTGAGCGGATTGCACCCTCGGTAAAGGGTAAGGACGCGATTATCAACGGCATAGCCAAAATACAGGAATACACAATTTATGTGCACCCAAATTGCAAAAATACAATTTCGGAGCTTTCGTCTTACTGCTGGTCAAAAAGTAAAAATGAAAACGGAAAGAACAGACCCGAGGACAAAAACAATCATTTAATGGACGCTTTAAGGTATGCTTTTTACGATGTTCAGTTTTTTAAACCGAAAGACCCCACCGCTAAAAAGCGTTCGACCGAGCAGGATTATTATAATATGAAATACGGCATAACCGCCGATGACTTTTTAGGAGGATGGTCATGATAATTACATTACTAATACTTGTTATGCTTTGGCTGACTAGCTGTGCTTTGTGTGCAGCGGTCGGCTTTTTTATTGGAAAGAATTACAAAAAACCAAAACCGATTACGGAACCCGAATTAAGCGAAGCCGAAAAACGCCAAATAGAGCGTGAGCAAAAAGAACTTGAAAACTTCTTTTTGTATGACGGCAGTGAGCAAAAACCGGTTAATACACTTTAAGTGTTTTAATAAATAAAACCCTCACCATGGGAAAGGAGAAAAAGTATGGAAAATGTAAATCCTGAGAACACCATATCGATGGAGGAGCAAACAACAACCGAGCCTGTTTTAGAAGAATCTACAGAGCCCACCGCACCACAGGAGGCAAACACAAGTGACCAACAGACAGGACAAGCAACCGAAAACGAGGAAACTGTAAAACTTAATGACAGTCCCTTTATTTCGGTCAAATTCCGGCACAAAAATCGTGATATGACACGTGATGAAGCGGTAACCTTTGCACAAAAAGGTCTGCTTTATGACCAGATTAACCCGATTTTCAATATGCTGGATTACCTTGCGGCGCAAAAGGATATAAGTGTAAGCGAATTGGTAAATTCGCTTATTACGGCCGATGAAAATGCACATCGCCAAGAGCTTATAGCCAGATACGGAGAGGAAAGTAAGGCAGTAGAGGAACTAATGGAACTTTACCGTAATAAAAACGGTGAAAAGTACCAAAAGGTCTTGGCTGACCGCCAAAGAGCCGAGGCTGAGGCCGAGCGAAATTATAAATTAGATAAGGAAACAAGCCTTTCAGAACAGTTTATAAAACTGCAAGAGGAAATTCCCGAAATAACGGCAGTTAAGGACATTCCCGAAGCCGTATTGAGCCTTGCTGAAAAAAATCAAATTGATTTGATTTCAGCCTTTTTGTTACATAAGCACCGTGAGGAAAAACGGATACTGGCGGCTGAAAAATTGGCCGCCGAAGCCGCCAAAACTTCGACCGGCACAGCCCGTTCGAATGAAACCGCAGGCGACACTATGATAGATGCATTTATTCGTGGTGCACGCCAAAAACTTTAAAATATTTGGAGGAAAAAATTTATGTCAACAATCAATTCTTTAGCAGCAGCCAGCCGCTACACAGGTGAGCTGGACAAAATCTTTACACAAAAATCCGTTGTCGGTTTCTTGGCCGATAACAATCTTCGCGCAAAATTCGTAGGCGCAAAAACAGTTATTATGCCCGATATTGACTTTGTAGGTCTTGCTGATTACAACCGTGATTCCGGTTTTAGCCAGGGCGCTGTTACAGTAGCACAAACCTCGTACAATCTTACAAAGGACCGTGGCCGTAGCTTTATGATTGACCGTGAAGATATGGACGAAACAGGCGTTATGAACCTTGCAGGCCAAGTGCTCAGCGAGTTCGTTCGCACCGAGGTAGTACCTGAGGTTGATGCTTACACTCTTTCTAAATTGGCAAGCGTTGCTTCTGACAGAGGTCACACCGCTGTATTTGATGAGAAAACAGCGCTCAAACAGTTGCTTTCTATGATTGCTCAGTTGCAGGCTAATGCCGGCTATGATACCGAGCTTGTTGCTTTTATTGACAGCACCATGAAAGCCGCTATTGAGAACGATGAAAAGCTTTCCAAGCAAATCGTTGTCAGCGATTTCAAACAGGGGGACATCAATCTTCGTGTTAAATCTATTGACGGTGTTGCTTTAATTCCCGTTCAGGATAGCCGTATGAAGACTGCTTTCAATTTTGATGCAGGCTCCACAACCGCTACCGGTGGCTTTGCACCTGCTGAGGATGCAAAAGGCATTTGCGCTATTGTAATGCCCAAGAACAGCGCAAGCCTTGTTAAGAAGAGCGAAACCTTGCGTATTTTCACCCCTGAGCAGAACATCAAGGCAGACGCTTACAAATTCGACTACCGTCTGTACTATGATACCTTTGTAAAGAAATCCGAATTGGATAACATTTACGCATTACAGACTGCTTAGTAATTAAAAGTAAAGCGCCGGCTTTTGCCGGCGCTTTATGATTATAAAATTGTTATCCTAAACCAAAAACAAGGAGGCAAAAAGTTGGAAAAGATTAAATTACAGCCGGGGGAAATCTTCGGCGAGTATCAAAAAGGCAGTGAATACAAGTCGAGCATAGGCGCCAGAGGCATTTACGAACAAACCAAAATGAACGAGCGCTTTTTTGTTGGCGACCAGTGGCACGGAGTCAAGTGCGGTGCTTCAAGACCGCTGGTACGTCGTAACATAATAAAACGTATTGGTGAATACAAAATGTCGATGATTACGTCTTCGCCCATTGCAGTAAATTATTCTGCAGATGGGGTGGCAAACACTACCGAATTAAAAGAAACCAAACAAAACATTTTAAAAGCTATGAAAAGCGGCGAATACTTAAACAAGGGTGCTTCCCAGCCTGCTGAGGTGTCGATAATTATGTCGGCTTTGTCTAACTATTTTAAGGTTACTGCCGAGCGTGTCAAGTTTGATATGAAAAAGGAGCAAGCGTTGAGAAACGCCTATATTTCGGGCAGCGGCATAGCCTTTACTTATTGGGATGACACGATAGAAACAGGTTTGTATGCCGATTTAGAACGCACAGTTCCTATTAAGGGAGATATTGCATTTGAGATTATTGATGTTGAAAACGTTTGCTTTGGAGACCCGAACAATGATGATGTACAAAGTCAGCCGTATATCATAATTGCACAGCGTAGGAATGTTAACGATGTACGCCGAGAAGCAAGGCGTAATGGTATAGCCGAAAGTGAGGTAATGAAAATATTGCCCGACGGTTATTACAACTACACAAACAGCGGAGACCTTGGTGAAAACGAGCCGCAAGAATCGGGGCGAGTTACAGTTTTTACAAAGCTGTACAAGGAGTACGATAAGAAGGGCAATATGTCGGTTAAAGCGGTTCGTGTGACCGAAAAGGCATATATCCGCCGTCCTTGGAATGTGGGTATAAGGCTTTATCCGTTGGCAAAAATGGATTGGGAGCGCCGACGTTCAAGCGCTTACGGTGAAAGCGAAATCACCTATTTGATACCTAACCAGATAGCCATAAACAGAGCTCTTACTGCTTCGGTTTGGGCTATGATGATGTCGGGCATGCCTATAACAGTTGTGAACACAGATATTGTACAATCTGAGATTACAAATAATCCCGGACAAATAATAAAGGTTGCCTGCGCTTCGGAACAGCAGTTGGGTAATGCTATTGCTCATGTAAACCCACCAAGTTTCCAAGCACAGTATCAAAATATGATTAACGATTTAGCCGGAAACACTATGTCGGATTCGGGCGCTAATGATGCGGCGCTTGGTAATTTGCGCCCTGACAATGCGTCGGCTATTGTACAGGTTCGAGAGGCGGCAACTGTCCCTATGCAGACCTATATAAACCGTTTTTACGGCTTTATTGAAGATATCGCACGTATTTGGGCAGAGTTCTGGTTGCAGCTTTACGGCAATCGTTCCATTAAGATTGAAGACGAAAGTGGAACGTGGTATTTGCCTTTGCAGACCGAATATTATAAGAATTTGCCGATAACTGCAAAAATTGATGTTGGTGCAGCTACACTTTGGAGTGAAAGCGTTATTATTTCTACACTTGACCAACTCTTAGAAAAGCAACTGATTACCTTTGAGCAGTATCTTGACCGTCTGCCGGGCGGCATAGTTCCTAATGTAACAGGGCTTAAAAAGGATTTGCAAATGCGAGGCGAAACAGCTCAAATTGTTGCAGATACCAAAGAAATAACAGCAGGGGAGATGGAAGATAAATGACAGGCAGAGAAATTTTAGAAAAAGCGGTAAAGCTTTTGGGATATACAGACAGTCTGGGAAATACGGAAATGAGTGGCAGAATTAAATCCCGAGCCATTACCTTAATAAATTTTATTTACAGCGATTTATTTTATCTTCTTAAAAAAGAGGGCTTTGTTGGTGTAAAAGAGCTAGGCGATGAAATTTACCTGCCCGAACGACTGTTAAACGACATTATGCCCTACGGAGTAGCGGCTTTGATTGCTCAAAGTGAGGGCGATGGCGACCAGCAGTATGTATTTATAAAACTTTACAATGCAAAAAGAGCTAGTGCGGCAGGAACCGATAATATTGTTGATATTCTGCCGATTGTACAATAGGAGGAAAAGATATGTTTCCGAGTATAAATACAAAACCCGTAAAAAACGTGACTATGCCAGAGCTTTCGGGCGGTATAAATCTGCGCGATTCGGTATCAATGATTGAGGACAATCAGCTGACTGATGGATTAAATGTGTGGTACAAGGATGCGGTGCTTAAAACAAGGCCGGGAATGGAAGTGCTTGGCACACCGATTTTGAATGCTATTGTTGAATTTACAGAGATTGACCGTGTTAGTGAAATTATCCCGAGAGCAACCGAAATTTACAGGGCGGTAGAGGGTGAAACGTATAGATTATACACTGTGCTGGTAAAAACACGCAGCGAGTGGGAAAATATGGTTCTGTTCTTTTTTGTGTCGGGCGACAAGGTTGTACGTTTAACTGAGTTGAAACGTTCACAAGAGGGGAGAAAAATATACAACTACTTTACTATTGAACACGAGAATGACATCTTTTGTTTTGTGGCAGAAGAAGACGAGGGGCTGAACTCAAAATTCCACATCTACGTTTTAGAAGCGTGGTACAGAGGTGTTGAGTACGGCGAAGGCGGAAGCTGGGAAGAGGTTGATATTAGTGAAAAGGCGTACGCTCCTTTAGTCGCCGTTAACTGTGAAATGGAGGGTTTAATATTTGGATTTAAAGACGCTGTTAAAAACATAACGCCTTTTGAAGGATACAACATGCTCTCTTCAAGATATAGAATGCAATATAATTTGGATTCGGCAAATGAAAAATTAGAATTTGGACTCATTCATAATATGGGAGATCCATTGGACCGTATTCTAGATTCACTTATAGGAGAACGGGTAATTGCAAGAACCACAGATAAGTGGGGAAGGGTATGTACACATGAATTAACTCTTAAAAACAAAGCGGTTTGTCACGAAGAAACCCAATACGCAGTAGACGGATTAAAAATGAAGGTGTATGCATCCTATATACAATTCGATATTGGTGAGGGGTACGATGTACTCATCAAAGAAAATTTTGGTGGACTGAAAAACTGCTTGGAAATAGAAGTGCCCTTTGTCCAAAACAATGAGGCAATGTCAAAAATTTTTAATATGACACAGCACACTTGGTTTGGTGGCACTTCAACCGGCATAAACGGCGGCACCAGGCTTTTCTTAGGCGGTTGTGAAATGGAACAGCATAAAAATCTTGTGCTATGGAGCGATTTGAACAATCCTTTTTATTTTCCTGAAAACAATTATTTTTACGTTGGGAATTCTTCGCAAGCTATAACGGGCTTTGGCAAGCAAAACGATATGCTGGTACTCTTTAAGGAAAAAGAAATTTTTTATACCCATTTTATTAAAGGTAAAGATTATACGGTGAATGACGTTATAGACAAGAATGTTGGAGAAGTGACAACAATATCTGCTTCATTTCCACTTGTACAAATTCACGGCTCAATCGGTTGTGACTGTCCTAACACTATTCAGCTTTGCCGAAACAGATTGGTTTGGGCAAACTCCTACGGAAAGGTTTATACATTAGTGTCCAATGACCAATACAATGAACGCAACATTTATGAGGTTTCAAATATGATTGAACGCCGCTTCAAGACCGAGTCGCCTAACAAAATAAAGAAGGCAGTTTCGTGCGATTGGGAGGGCATGTATATTTTGTTTATTGAAAACAGAATGTATTGCATGGACTATAATTCCTATGGCTATCAGCATATATCTACATACCTGAAAAATGAGGACAGCAACTTAAAAATACCCTGGTGGTATTGGGAATTACCGCAGGCAATGGGTATAGAAAACGGATTAACCTCTAGACCCTTTGCAATAAGCTCTAACGAAAACAATCTTATTTTTTCGCGTTTCGAGGAAAGTGAACAACAGCTTGGTGCAATACGGAACAGCCATCTTGTCACCTATGTTATGAGAAATAAAAAAGGCTACGATGAGGTAGCAAATATACGCGAAGACACTTATATAGGAACCGAAAATTTGCCTATTTATAATATGATGCAAACCAAAATATTCGATTTTGGCGTTCCGCATAAAAACAAAGCGATTTCACTTGTCAACATTTCTTTCGGTAATAATGGTGGCGAACCAATCGCCCTAAAATACATCACTGAAAACGGAGAATATTTACAAGAGTCAATAATATTAACACATAGTGACACTGCCGAATACTCGGCCGGATATGTTCGCAACAAGCCGTTTAGACCGTCTGTTGGGCTTGTAAACCGTTTTGGTTTAAAACTCGAATGCGAGGGAGATATGGCAATGGATGCTTTTTCGATAGACTATAAGCTGGTAGGTACAGCGAGATAAAAGGAGGAAAATAAATGCTATTTTTTGATACAACAAATCAACCCTCACCGTTAAGAGAAATAATTTACACGGTTGCACTCAAAGGTATAGAGCCTATAACGGTGCAAAAGGGCGGTGTGCAGGGTGAACACAGAGCAACCAGATTGCAGTTTAATCTGGATGAAACATTTAAAAGTTGGTGCCTTAGTCTGCTTGGAAAAAGCAGACTTTTTTGTCGCGCCGATGCGTGTGACGGCAGTGGCGTTGTACACCGCAGCCTAACACTTGAAATGACAGCCGAAATGATAAATAGCGGCTGTTTCTATTATGACCTCGACCAATCAGTAACGCGTCAGGGCGGTTTTGTAAAGCTTTGCCTTGTCTTTTCGCTTCTTGATAACAAAAATGCCACTTGGGCAACAGTTAAAAGTTATTATGTTACAGTTGAGCTGGATGTTTCGCCCACCTATATAGAAGAGGATTATCACGATATGACCGATATGTTTGTACAAACCAAAAATTATGGCGAACAGGCTCGGGCGAATGCAACCATAGCAATGGAGTATAAAGAAGCTGCTAAAGATGCGTTGCTGGCGGTACAGAATAGTACCAAAGAAGCAAAGGTATATGCTGAAGCAATACAAACTGCAATTTCTTCGCTTGAAGCGAGTGCCAGGCAGATTTCTAAGTACGTAAATGAATCAAGAAATTACTCCGCCGCTGCCGATGCTTCGGCTAAAAACGCAGAGCAATCTTTAAAGGATGTTAAAAACGCTTTTGAGGCAGTTTTAAGAGTTATTGATGATACCGAAACGGTTATCCCGGTGAGCAACAATTATGAGATTAGATGCACCTCACCTTTAACATCAATGGAGTTGCAGTTGCCGAATGTAACGGCGGATGAAAAATTGTCTGCCCTTATAAGCTTTAAAACACCTGCCGATACGGATATGAATTTGCAATATTCTACCGCAGATATTTATTTCAGCAATGATGATTGCGAAAATGGTGTGTTTATACCTTTGCGAAACAAAATGTACGATGTTGCTATTTATTGGAACGGTTTAAAATATCAAGGTATTGTCAGAGGTGTTGCACTGTGAAGGTAGCAAAATATATTGATGACCGAATTAAAAATATGCTTAACAATCCGCTCAGTACACAAGGGTATCCTAAAACGGCACAAGGTAATCCTTGTACGATAACAGACCCAAGTGTTACACCGGTCAGCCCTATAGTTTACGGTAACTCGGCGGAGGGAATGGAAGGTGTAGGAGACCTTGTTACAGATGAGAATGATGTAAACTACGGCAAATACCGTGTGCCGCTGAGGGTGAGAGGCAAAAACCTGTTGCCGATAAAAACCTCCGGGCAAGGAACGGCTTATGGAATCAGAATGGAATATAACGCTGATGGTAGCATTCATGTTAATTCGGGTACATCCACAAATACCGCTGTATACAATTTTATGCCGAGCAAATATGATGGTAACCGCTTCAAATTAAATGTGAGAGGCACATTGACCCTGTCGATGCCGGGAGGCATAAAAAACGGGCTCTATTTAACCTTGGGAAGGAATAGAAACGGCTCCGTTACTTACGTTGACACACGTTTGGGCAACGTGAGTATAAATGTGGTGGAAACTGATGAATTTGTAGTATACATTCAAATGGCGGCTAAGATAGCATTACCCGAAACAACACTATATCCACAAATAGAATTGAACACAACAGCAACACCTTGGGAATCATATTTTAAACCGCAAATTGTAAATGTTTACCTTGATGAACCTTTGAGAAAGGCAGGGGAATATGCTGACTATATTGATTGGGGAAAAGGTGCTATAAAGCGGTTCGCAAGCGAAACCCCTACTGAAACTCCTATAGTCCTGCCAAAACTGCCAATTCAACCGCATTTTACAAATTATATCAGTGTAGATGCCGCAATAAAAGGCAACCTTACTGTAAATTATCACTCGTTCACTAGGGAGGAATAAAATGTATAAATTTATAAATGAACACACAATTGCGCATTTTAAAGGTAACTATATAAGGGACGATGCGAAGGATATTATGTATGTCCACCCGACTAAAAAAGTTTTAAAGCAATTTGGGTTTATGGAGCTTGTGCGTCCTGAGTTGCCTGAAATAAAAGATAATCAATACCTTACCGAAACCTATAGGGTAGACAACGGCAAGATTTATGTCGATTATACGGTAGTTGATATAACGGAGGTGGCAGAAGGATGAGTGAGGGAGTAATCACCGCATTGGTTGCCCTTGTAGGAACAATGGTGGGTACCTTCGGTGGTATCTTGACAGCCAATAAGCTGACTAACTACCGCATACAGCAGTTGGAGGAAAAGGTTGAAAAGCATAACAGCTTTGGCGAACGTATTCCCGTTTTAGAGGACCATATAAGAGGAATGGATGCACGAATAAAGGTGCTTGAATCCTTTCACCGAACGAAAAACTAAAAGGAGCAAATATAAATGAAGAACTTAAAAATCTGGATTAAGGCGGCAGGAATCAGAACTGTCAAAACTATGGCTGAAACCGCCCTTGCAATTATCGGCACCAACACAATCGGTATTACCGATGTGGATTGGCTGGGAGTTTTGAGTGCCTGTGCTCTTTCGGGCGTAATCACTCTATTAACCTGCATTAAAGGCTTACCCGAACTGAAAATTAAGGAGGAATAATTTATGTCAACAACTTTAAAATGTAAAACACCTGTTTTGGCAAAAGGACAACACCTAATGACAAGTGATTTTGGTATGCGCACACTTACCGTAAACGGCAAAACAACTACCAAATTACATAAAGGCGTTGACCTTGTCGGCGGTGGACACAGCTTGGATTTTGTTACCAGCTTTGCTGATGGCACGGTAAAAGCGGCTAAATATCATACCTCTATGGGCTATTACGTGCAGATTGACCACGGAAACGGCATACTCACCCGATATATGCATATGAAAAAGGGCAGTTTGTCTGTAAGAAATGGACAAGCTGTTAAACAAGGACAAGTTTTGGGTTATATGGGTGCAACCGGAAATGTTACCGGCGCGCATTTACACTTTGATATTTGTATAAACGGTGAATACATTGACCCGAAACCCTATTTAAAGGGTGAAAAGGCCTTTAAACCCGCTACCAATACCAAAAAGGAAAAAGTTCTCGCCTGGCAAAAAGCCGCTATTGCAGACGGCTTTAAATTTCCCAAAGCGGGAGCTGATGGAATTTGGGGTTCGGAGTGTGAGGGCGTAGCTAAAAAGGCTGTGGTAAAAAAGCGCCTTACATATAAGTATAAAAACTTAACTAAAATCGTTCAAATGGTGGTCGGTGTTCGTGTTGACGGCTATTGCGGTAAGGATACCGCCGCCGCAATAAAAAATTGGCAAAAACAAAACGGCTTAACCGCAGACGGCTCTTTTGGACCGAAAAGCTGGAAAAAATTATTAGGAGTATAAATTAAAAAGCACGGCGGCAATTTTCCCGCCGTGCTTTTTGTTTTTTGGGGACATATTTCTTGCAAAAAGATATAAGGCTTGGCACTTGTATTTTAAAAATAAATATTATATAATTATATAAAACATAATTTGGAGGTAACACTCATGAAAAAATATTATCTTGCCGTTGATATCGGTGCTTCCAGCGGCCGCCACATTCTTTGTTCACAGGACGAAAACGGACTGCTTGAATTAGAAGAAGTTTATCGCTTTAAAAATGGTCTTGTAAAGAAGGATGGAGAGCTCTGCTGGGATTTGGTAGGTCTTTTTGAAAACATTAAAGCAGGACTTAAAAAGTGCGGAGAAATTGGTAAGATTCCTACAAGCATGGGTGTTGATACCTGGGGTGTTGACTTCGTTCTACTTGATGAAAATGACCAAATTATAGGTAATACCGTAGGCTATCGTGACAGCCGTACAAACGGTATGGATGAGGTTGTTTATAAGACCATTTCCGCAGAGGAACTTTATGCTAGAACAGGTATCCAAAAACAGCTTTACAATACCATTTATCAGCTTGTTGCTGTTAAAGAAAAACACCCCGAGCATTTAGCGAAGGCAAAGACATTTTTAACCGTGCCTGACTATTTCCATTTTATGCTCAGCGGTGTAAAAGCAAATGAGTATACCGAGGCTTCAACCTCACAGCTTATCAGCCCTGTAACTAAGGATTGGGATTACGAGCTTATTGAAACGTTGGGCCTGCCTACCGATATTTTCCAAAAGGTTTCAAAACCCGGCACTTTGCTCGGCTCGCTTCGTCCTGAGGTAAAAGAGGAGATTGGTTTTGATGTTAAGGTTGTTTTGCCTGCGTCCCACGATACAGGCTCTGCCGTTGCCGCAGTACCGAGTAATGCTGACGATTATGTTTATATCAGCTCAGGCACCTGGTCGCTTATCGGTATTGAGCGATTAGAGGCTGATTGCTCTGATAAAGCCCGTGAAGCTAACTTTGCTAACGAGGGCGGATACAACTACCGCTTCCGTTTCCTTAAAAACATTATGGGCCTTTGGATGATTCAGTCCATAAAAAAAGAATATGAGGATAAATATTCCTTTGATGATTTGTGTAATGCCGCTATGGAAGCGTCAGATTTCCCGACAAGAGTAGATACAGAGGACTATTGCTTCTTGGCGCCCGACAGCATGATAGAGGCAATTAAGGATTACAGCCGTCGCACTAATCAACCGGTGCCTGAAACACCCGGTGAGTTAGCGTTGGTTGTATATGCCAGCTTGGCTGAGAGCTATGCAAAAGCAGTGGAAGAGTTGGAGAAGATTACAGGCCGTAAGTTTACAAAGCTTCACGTTGTAGGTGGCGGTAGCAGAGATACATATCTTTGTGAATTGACCGCTAAGGCAACAGGCCGCCCTGTTTATGCAGGTCCCACAGAGGCTACTGCCGTTGGTAATTTAACTGTTCAAATGTTAGCTGATGGTGTATTCACCGATTTGCCCCAAGCCAGAGAAACAATATTCAAGTCCTTTGGCGTAAAGGAATACTTAGCATAATAAGAAAACCGAGAGGATTTCCTCTCGGTTTTTTGTTTATCTGTCTTTTTCAATCATTATTAGTCGGTTGTATTTTGCTACACGTTCACTGCGGCAGGGTGCACCCGTTTTAATATAAGGACTGCAAGTGGCAACCGCCAAATCTGCAATAAAACTGTCTTCGGTATCACCCGAGCGGTGTGAAATCATAGTCTTGTATCCATTTGCGTGTGCCAAGGCAATAACATCCATAGTTTCGGTCAGTGTTCCTATCTGGTTGGGTTTTATTAAAATTGCGTTACCCATACCGATTTCAAAACCCTTTTTAAGCCGTTCCGGATTGGTGACAAACAGGTCGTCACCCACAAGCATTATTTCATTGCTCAATCGGTCGGTCAAGGCTTGCCAACCACCAAAATCATCCTCGCCCATACCATCCTCGACCGAGATAATCGGGAACTCGTGGCAAAGGCTGTCAATATAGTCAATAAGCTGTTCGCTTTCCATAGTTTTGTTTTGCTTTGGCAAATGATATAATCCGTCTTTGTACCATTCGCTTGCCGCAATGTCTAAGGCTAATTTGACACCGCCGCCAGCGTGTCCGCTTTTTTCAATCGCCTCGCAAATAAAGTTGAGCGCTTCACGGTCATCCTTTAAATCGGGGGCAAAGCCGCCCTCATCACCAACAGCAATAGATTTGCCTTTGGCTTTTAATAATTCGCCCAGCTTATGATATATTTCACTGCCGTAGCGTACTGCTTCGGCAAAATTTTTCGTTTCGGTCGGTACAATCATAAACTCTTGTATATCAAGGTTGTTGGAGGAGTGTGCGCCTCCGTTAAGGATATTCATACAAGGTATGGGCATACCGTGCGGATAAATACCGCCGAGATAACGAAAAAGCGGAATTCCATAAGAAGCTGCAGCGGCACGAGCCACCGCAAGCGAGGTTGCTAGCAGTGCGTTGGCGCCCATATGGCTTTTGTTTTCGGTGCCGTCAAGCTCGGTTAAAAAGCGGTCAATTTCACGCTGGTCGGTATTAGCACCGCAAAGGCGCTCGTTGATAAAACTGTTTACAAAACCTACTGCTTTGAGCACACCTTTACCGCCGTAACGCTCGTTTTCCATATCTCGTAATTCATAGGCTTCATATTTGCCGGTAGAAGCGCCGGATGGTGCAAAAGCCAACCCATTACTGCCATTGTCTAAGTCTACACGTACAGCAACTGTGGGGTTTCCTCTCGAATCCAGAACCTCGAAGGCCAATATCTCTTTGATTTTTGCCACGTTTTTTCATCCTTTCAAGTTTTGTTTTTGCTTTAGTATGTGTAAGGTCGATATATTTATGTAAAACGGGGCAGAAAATCTTTGACTTTTGACCAAAAAAGAGGTAATATATATAGTGTATATAATTAAAGGAGGAATATTTATGGCAACGTTAAAATATCGCATAGCTGAGTTAAATGTTTTGATGACAACTAATAACGATACCGTGCTTAAACAGGGCGAAAAATACCGCTTTGATTTTGATGGCGAAGCCGATATAGACATAAATATCCCTGAAGATATCATACAAAAACAAATGATAAAAATGGGTTGCACCTATGAGGTTTGCGAATATTTGCTTACCGGCTCGCTTTTTTATCGCTATTTGTTGAAATACAACGGATTTGTGATGCATTCATCTGCAATTTGTTATGATGGACGTGCCTATTTATTTTCTGCCCCTTGCGGTACCGGTAAATCTACTCACACTTCTTTGTGGCAGAAATACTTAGGTGAGGACAAGGTTGTTTATATAAACGATGATAAGCCGGCAATCCGTAAAATTGATGGTGTGTTTTATGCCTATGGCACACCCTGGAGTGGTAAAGAAGATTTAAGCGCAAATATTAAAGCGCAGCTTGGCGGTATAACCTATATATCCCGTGCTGATGTGCCAAGCATTAAACGAGTTGATACGGTTGATGCTGTTAAAAATCTGCTTTGGCAGACCGCACGTCCTTATAGCCAAAAGGGTATGAACAGAATGTTAAGCTTATTTGAGGAATTGATAGAACAGGTTCCTATTTATGAGATGGAATGTAATATAAGCGAGGAAAGTTTCCGCTTATCAATGGAAACACTGACACAAGGACAGGAGAATAATGGAAAACAAAACTAACAACAGTACAATTATTGTCGGTAAAAATGCCGTAATGGAAGTTCTGCGCAGTGGCCGTGAGATTGATAAGGTTTTAATTCAGCATAACGCAGGTGGCTCCTTGGCGCCTATTATTGCAAAATGCCGACAAAGGAATATTCTAATTAAAGAGGTAGCGCCTCAAAAATTGGACTTTTTAAGTGGCGGTGCAGTGCACCAGGGTGTTGGTTGTTTCGTTGCGGAGCATAGTTACTGCACGGTTGCAGACATTTTGCAGAGTGCCGCTGATAAAAACGAGGCGCCCTTTGTAATCGTCTGTGATTCTATTGAGGACCCGCATAATCTGGGCGCTATTATACGCACAGCCGAGGCTGCAGGTGCTCACGGAATTATTATACCAAAGCATCGTTCGGTATCGGTTACACCTACAGTAGCCAAGGCTGCCAGCGGCGCATTGGAATATATGAACATAGCAAGAGTTACTAACCTCAACAATGCCATTGCTGAGCTTAAAGAGGGCGGAGTTTGGGTCTTTGCCGCTGATATGGACGGGGAACCGTGGTGTGGTGCCGATTGTACCGTGCCTTTGGCTATCGTTATTGGCTCAGAAGGGCACGGAGTAAGTCAGCTTGTTAAAAAGAATTGTGACAAAGTGCTCTCTATGCCGATGTTTGGAAAAATAAATTCACTTAACGCTTCGGTTGCCGCCTCGGTGCTTATGTATGAGGTAGTGCGCCAGCGCAAGCTCTGATATAAAGGGGTAAAAATAATGGGTATATTTGACCGCAAGAAAAAGAAATATGATTTAAGTGACGTTTTGGACGAAAATGATTTTATAATGGATTTCGGCGTCTTTAACGATGAACAGCAGAACGGTACAAAAATTAAGCCGGCTCACGTTCTTACAGCAAAGGAGCTTATGAATCAGGATACAAAGCCTGAGCAGATTCCTATGCAAAACGGAACCAGTGCTGCCGATGCACTTAAAGAGCGAATGAGCAAGCCCGCAGCCGAGCCTGCCGAAAAGATAGAAATGAAGCCTCAGCCTGCCACCGAGCCGGAAAAGGCAGAGCCAAAATCCGACAACAGCGATTTTGAGCATTTGATTTCTCGCTTGCAGGAATTGGTGAAGGACATTGAAACAACAAGACAGGATGACAATGGCAACAGCTTACTGACCAACAGTGATGTTGATGATATTATCTCGGTTGCTGAGCGCCGTGCCAAGCAGCGTGCTGAAGCGGTATACAGTAAACGCGTTGTCTTGCCTGAGCAGGAATATCCTTTTTACAACCCGCTAGCTGATGAGGAATTTATAGCCAGACCCTCTGAGCAAAGCAGTGAGGAGTTAAAGGTTGAGCTTGAAGAGGTTAGTTTAAAAAATGAAGAACCTGAGCCGCCTCAAATCCACCTTGCAACCGATGAATTGGATGAAGAAGAGCAGATTGATATTGATGCTACCCGTTCGTTTGATATTTCTGAGGAGATAACAACCGAAGACACTGCGGATATTTACGGAACCCGTGAATACGATGCAATAAACGAAGAAACAGAGGATATATTCTCTAATACACAGCTTATTGACAATTTGAGTGACGAAGAAATTGAAGATGAAGAGGAAGCACCGCAGGAGGAAGATTTCCCTAACGACTACACCTGCATTGATGACGCTCCGCAGATTAAGTTAAACCTGTCACACAGTATCCGTAAGTTGTCTTTGCGCACTGCTGTTTGCGGCATTTGCAGTTTGTTACTCTTGCTTTTCTCTAATGCGCTTTTTGCTGAGTTGCAGATGTCTGATTTCACACGCAATATAATTCAAATAATACTTTTGGGTGTTTGTGCTATTGCCAGCTCTAATATTATTAGAGGTATACGCTCAATATTTAAGGGCGAATCGGATGTTGATTCGGTAGCAGCGGTAGCCTTAATACTTACCTTTTTACACGCTTTGTATTTTGCCTTTATTTCAAAGCAAGCCCCAATTATTTATCCCGAAGCGGCTATTGCTTTGTCCCTTACAATTTTCAATTATGGTAAGCTTTTAAATGTACGCAGAATTTATAAAAACTTCTGTTTCATTGCAACCTCTAACCAAAAGAATGCTCTGCATTTTATTGAGAAAGAGGCTTCGGTCAATTCTATTGTCCGTGGTGCGCTGGACGGCCCGGCACTTATTTGTACAGGCCGCCGCACAGTAAACACAGGCGGATTTTTCAAAAACACTTATAGTTGTGATGTTCAATCCACAATAAGCAGCAGATTGTTAATTATCTCGGCTGTTGTGGCAATTGTTGTAGGTGTCTTAGGATTTGCCCAGCAAGGTTTGGAATTTGCCTTCACAGCGGCAACCCTTACGTTATCACTCTTTGCGGCACCCGCCACCGTGCTTGTTACGGTACTGCCTTTAAAAGCCGCAGCCGATTCCTTAGAGGAATACAACAGTATTCTGCCCGGTTATTCCTCGGCCTTTAAAATTCGTACAGCTAATGTTGTTGCGGTAGATGTTTGTGACTTGTTCCCCAAAGGCAGCGTTAAGCTTTACAATATGCATACTCTCAGCAAAAACCCGGTTGACCGTTCACTTTGCGAAGCAGCAGCGGTGGTAATGGCGGCAAAAAGCCCCTTGAGCGATATTTTTGCTCAAATCACCGGCTCCTTGAAGGAAAACTTGCCGGCAGTTGATTCTATGCTTTATGAGGAAAGACTTGGCCTTTCAGGCTGGGTAGATGACCGCAGAATTTTAATCGGTAACCGTACACTTATGGAAAACCATAATGTACCGATTCCGTCTTATGATGTTGACAAAAAAATTCTTGCCAAAGGCTTTTTCCCGGTTTATATAGCGGCTGATTCTAAGCCTTGCGTTTTGCTTGTTGTTGGATATAACACCGATGATAACACAACCTATGAGCTTCGCCGCCTTTGCAATGCGGGCTATACAGTTATGGTAAACAGCTGTGACCCCAATACCTCATCGGATATGCTTTGTGATTATTTCGGTCTGCCTGATGGTTCAGTTAAAACAATGAACTCTGATGGTGTCAGAGTATATAAAGAGGAAACCAATTACCAAGAAAGCCTTGACACAGTTGCTTGCTATGATAATTCGGCTTGCGGTCTTTTCGCTCTGGCAACCGCATCTGTGAGGGTGCCCACTCTTTCAATTATAATGCTGGTACTTAATATCATAAGCATTGTAGTAGGTGTGTGCGCTTTGGGATGTATAATTTTTATGAGTGCATTTTCACTGCTCACGCCTTTAATGGTGCTTATTTATCAGTTAATCAGCACACTTGTTATCAGCTTAATGCCGGCAATATTCAAGCCGTAAATAAAACGAAAAAACACGGACAGAGATTTTTCTCTGTCCGTGTTTTTATTTATATTCCTTACAGCTGTGTACTGCTTGTTGCCATTGTCTTAAAAGTTCGGCTCGCGTATCTTCGCTCATTTTAGGTTTAAAAACATTTGCGCTTTGGCGCATAGCCTTAATTTCGTCTAAATCTTTCCAAAGCCCGCAACCAATACCTGCTAAATAAGCTGCACCTTGGGCGGTGCTCTCAACACAAGCAGGTCTGTCTACTGCTATGCTCAGTATGTCGGATTGGAATTGCATTAAAATATCGCTTACCGATGCGCCGCCGTCAACCTTAAGGGTCTTAATATCGCAGCCGCAATCTTTTTTCATTGTTGAAACAAGGTCATAAACCTGAAAGGCAATTCCCTCTAAAACTGCTCGGCATATATGGGCGCGGTCGGAACCTCGGGTTAGGCCTACTAAACTGCCCCTTGCGTGCATATCCCAGTGGGGAGCGCCGAGTCCCGAAAAGGCAGAAACAAAATACACTCCGCCGTTATCGGGTACGCTTTCGGCTAAAACATCACATTCGTGCGCCGTGGTTATTAGTCCTAAGCTGTCACGAAGCCATTTTATAGATGAGCCGGCGTTAAAAACGCTGCCCTCACAAGCGTAAACGGTGTATTCACCTATTTTCCAACCAACCGTAGTAATTAAGTCTTTGGTATATACGGGATTGCTTCCTATATTCATTAAAGTAAAGCAGCCTGTACCGTAGGTGTTTTTTACATCTCCTGTATTAAAGCAGGCTTGACCGAAAAGGGCTGCTTGTTGGTCACCTATAGCACTACAAATCGGTACACCTGCAAAATTAGAGAGTTGGTTATAATCAACTTGACCGTATACTCCCGATGAATCCACCACTTTTGGAAGCATAGACATAGGAATACCCATTAAATCGCAAAGCGATTCATCAAAGCAAAGGCGTTTAATGTCAAAAAGCATATAGCGGCTTGCATTGGTTACATCGGTAATATGTAGCTTTCTGCCCGACAGATTCCAAATAAGCCAGGTGTCTACCGTACCGCAAATAAGTTTGCCGGCTTCGGCTTTTTCTCTGGCACCCTCAACCGTGTCAAGAATCCACTTGATTTTAGTGCCGGTAAAATAAGCGTCTACCGGTAATCCGGTTATATTTTTTATTTTTCCTGCGTGGCCTTGGGCAATCAATTCGTCGCAGATTTCAGCGGTGCGGCGGCATTGCCAAACAATAGCATTGCAAACAGGCTCGCCCGTTTCTTTGTCCCAAACGATAGTGGTCTCTCTTTGGTTGGTAATGCCGATTGCTGCAAGTTGATTAGGCGAAATACCCGCATTGGCAACGGCGTCCTTTAAAGAGGCTACCTGTGAGTTTAGAATATCCATAGGATTATGCTCAACCCAGCCGGGTTTTGGGAAAATTTGCGGAAAATCATATTGCGCTTTACCGACAATATTGCCCTTTTTGTCAAAGATAATAGCACGCGAACTGGTGGTACCTTGGTCTAAGGCTGCAATAAATTTTTCCATAATTGTCACCGCTTTTCGTATTTTTTTGTATTATATACTTATATTTATATTATTGCAAGCATTTACAACGCTTGCGGCAATAATTTTTTTATGCTAAAATAAAAGAAAAAGGCGGTTTTTATGATGAGTATTAAAAAAGAAAAAATTTTTTATAGCTCCCATGACAATAAAAACACAATACACGCTACCTTGTGGCAACCCGAAAGCCCAAAAGCGGTTGTGCAGATTGTTCACGGCGTTGCCGAGCATATAGGCCGTTATGACGAGTTTGCCGAATACCTTTGCGGTCGTGGTTTTGCAGTAGTAGGGGAGGACCATCTCGGTCACGGTGAAACAGTTTCAAATTATGAGGATATTTGCTTTTTTGCAGAGGAAAACGGCTGGCAAACTGTTTGCCAAGATGTTTTACAGCTTACTAAAACAGCGAAAGAGCGATTTTCAGGGTTGCCGTACTTTTTGCTGGGACACAGCATGGGCTCGTTTTTATCCCGCACTATTGTTTTAGACCACTCAGGCGAGTTCCAAGGTCTGCTACTTTCGGGAACAGGACACCAAAACGGGCTTATAATTGCCGGCGGCACACTTTTTGCAAAAATCATTTCGCATTTCAAGGGTATAAAAAGCAAAAGTCCTTTTATTAACGCGCTTGCCTTTGGCTCTTATAACAAAAAGTTTGAGCCAAACCGTACTCGCTTTGACTGGCTAAGCACCTGTGAGGATGTTGTTGATAAATACCTTGCCGATGAAAAATGCGGAAATATGACCTCAACAGGTTTGTTTATAGATATGCTTAAAGGCTTTTCGCTTATAAAAAACAAAAAGCTTTTATCAAAAATAAGAAAAGATTTGCCCATATACATTTATTCGGGTACCGCTGACCCTGTTGGAGATATGGGCAAGGGTGTAAAAACTGTCTTTTCACTTTATAAAGAGGTAGGTCTTTTAGACGTCACCTTACAGCTTTATGAGGGCTATCGACACGAAATGCATAACGAGGAAAACAAGGTAGAGGTTATGCAAAATGTGGCCGATTGGATAGAAGGCAAACTTTAAATTAGTTTATATAAAGAGAACGGGCTGCCGTGCATAGCACGACAGCCCTTTACTTTCCAAATAACTTAAACGGCGCGGGTTACCTTACCGGAACGGAGGCAACGGGTGCAGACGTTCATTCTACAAGGGGTACCATTCACAATTGCCTTTACACGCTTAACATTGGGTTTCCAAGTGCGGTTAGAACGACGGTGAGAGTGCGAAACCTTGATACCGAAAGTAATCTCTTTGCTGCAAATATCACATTTAGCCATATTGCTGCACCTCCTTTTTCTCGTTAACGCTAATATAATAACAGAAAAAGCACCAATATGCAAGCATTTTTTTCTCTTTTGATTGAAATTTATTTTGTATGTGGTATAATTCTAAGTAATATACAATATGTTGGTGATAAGTTATGAAAGTTGAGATTAACAACAGCAAATTATATGTAACGGTCGATAGTGTAGGAGCAGAGGTAAAGGGTTTAAGAGACCTGCACGGAATGGAATATATATGGAAGGGCGATGATGTCTATTGGGGTTATTCTTCGCCAATACTTTTCCCGATTGTCGGCGGTCTAAGAAACGGTAAATATCTTTGCGATGGTAAGGAATATAAAATGGCACGGCACGGCTTTTGCCGTCCTGCTCAGTTCCGCAAGGTTGACGGCCGCACCGATGCAGTGACATTTTGCCTTAGCGCTAATGAAGAAACAAAAAAACAATACCCATTTGATTTTGAGTTATACATAAGCTATGAGCTTGTCGATTTTTCACTCGCAGTTAAATTTAAGGTGGTAAATAAGGACTCAAAAGCAATGCCGTTCTGTATAGGAGCACACCCCGCAATTTGCGTTCCGCTGGAGGAGGGCGAGGACTTAACCGATTACCGTGTTAAGTTTATGTTAAACGAAACGGTAAGCCACTCTGAGATTACCGCAGACGGTTTGATAGACAATGAAAAGCGCACACCCTTTTTACAGGACGAAAAAGCATTTACTCTTAACTCAGAATTGTTTAAAAATGATGCTTTGGTCTTTGATGATTTAAAATCCCGCTCTGTAGAAATGTATTCAATTGTAAGCGGCAGAGGTGTTAGAATAGATTTTGACGGGTTTGACTATTTCGGTATTTGGCAGCCATATAAAAACGGAACACCTTTTGTATGCTTAGAGCCTTGGACGGGAACCGCAACTTTGACAACCGAGGGTGACGAGTTGCAGTCTAAACGCGGAATGAAAATTTTAGAAACCGATGAGAGTTTTGAAGTACAATATAAAATAACGGTGATATAAACAATGATTAAAGCAGTTTTATTTGATATGGACGGCACACTTGTTAATACTTTGGAGGATTTGGCAGGCGCCGTAAATTATACATTTGGGAAATTTGGAATTGGTCCGAGAAAGGTTGAAAACTTTAAGGCTTATGCCGGAAGCGGTACAGCCACAATGCTTACTCGTGCATTGGAGGGTGAGCAACCGCCTTGCAGTATTGATGACCTTTTGAATATTTACAGGGATTACTACGAAAAGCATTTTCACGATGAAACTAAGCCCTATAAAGGCATTACCGAAACGGTTGAGACCTTACATTCAATGGGCTTAAAATTGGGTGTAGTAACCAATAAAATCCAATATATGTCTGAGCAATTGGCAGAAATCTTTTTTCCGGGCAAATTTTTAACAGTGCAAGGCCAAAGGGACCCGTACCCCGCAAAGCCTGACCCTGTTTTGCCTAATATGGCGGCGGCAGATTTAGGCGTTGAGCCGAGTGAATGTCTATTTGTTGGTGACTCTGATATAGATATTATTACCGCTCATAATTTCGGCACAGTAGCCGTTGGTGCTCTTTGGGGCTTCCGCTCGCGTGAGGAATTGGCTGCAAGGGGTGCTGAGCATCTTATTGAAGACCCCGCAGAAATAATAAAAATAGTAAGGGATTATAATCATAATGCTTAATGCCAAGTCATATACTGTTACCAAAACCTGTTGTTATCTCGGTTATGTCTGTCAGGCGGTCTGCATTAACCTTTTGCCGATGCTGTTTGTTATGTTTGTTGAAAACTACGGTATCAGCTATGAACAGTTGGGCAGACTTGCGCTAATCAGTTTCTTAACCCAGCTGGCAGGTGACTTTTTTGCAATGCGCTTTATAGGTCGCATAGGATATAGAAAAGTTGTTATTTTGGCTCACGCTTTGGCCGTTATCGGTCTGCTTATGCTAAGCTCTTTGGTGCTTTTGAAATCTCACGTTTATCTTGTTTTGGCTATAATTGTGTCTATATACAGTTTAGGCTCAGGTATAGTAGAGGTTGCGCTCAGCCCAATTGTTGAGTATATGCCCGAAAAGAACAAAGCGGCTCAAATGAGCTTACTGCACTCAGCATACAGTTGGGGTCAGGTAGCGGTTGTGGCGCTTACTGTTGTGTTGTGGAATGTGTTGAACCTGCCTTGGTACATCTTGCCTTTGATTTGGTCGTTGGTGCCTTTGTTTAACATATTCGGCTTTATGTTTGTGCCTCTGCCTGAAGTTCCGTTAGGAGAAAAGGAAGAGGGCAAGGAAGGTCTTATAAAAAAACCTCGCTTTATACTAATAATGCTTCTTATAGCCTTCGGTGCGGCGGCAGAGCTTACTATGTCTCAGTGGGTGTCTCTGTTTGCTGAAAGCGGACTTGGAATCAGCAAAACGGCGGGCGATTTGTTGGGATTTTGCCTGTTCGGTGTGTTTATGGGAATAGGCAGACTTGCCTTCGGCTTTTTAAAACTGCCGTTGCGACGCACAATGTTGGCCTTCGCTTTTACCTGCGTGGCTTGTTATTTGGTTGCGGCTTTATCGCAAAACGGTGTAGTTGCTTTAATAGCCTGTGCGGTTTGCGGTTTGTCGGTCAGCTTAATGTGGCCGGGTGCATATAGCCTTGCGGCAAGAGATTTTCCTAAAGGCGGTACCGCGATGTTTGCTACCTTGGCGGTGGCAGGAGACGTCGGTTGCTCGGCTGGTCCGTGGCTAACCGGTATTGTCTCGGATTCTTTGGTGCCGAGCTTGGGTACTTCAATGGCTCTTAAAATAGGAATACTGTCGGGTGCAATATTTGCCCTTGTTACGGTTGTTATATTGCTCCGCCTAAAAAAACATTGAAATTACAAGAAAAATGTTGTAAAATTAGGAAAATAAGGTGAATTATATTTGTAGAAAGAGGGTAAACCTAATGGATAAAAGACGCGATTATTTAAGCTGGGATGAATATTTTATGGGTATCGCGCTTATGTCTTCGCAACGCAGTAAAGACCCCGGTACACAGGTTGGCGCTTGCATTGTAAATGATGAAAACCGCATTATGTCTGTGGGCTACAACGGTATGCCCTTCGGTTGCAGTGATGATGAATACCCCTGGGATAAAGAGGGCGACACATTAAACAGTAAATACGCCTTCGTTTGCCACGCTGAACTCAATGCAATTTTAAGCTTTAAGGGTGGCGATTTAAAGGGTTGCCGTGTTTACACAACCTTGTTCCCCTGTAATGAGTGTGCTAAGGCTATTATTCAAAGCGGAATCAAAGAGGTTGTTTATCTTTCGGATAAATATGCCGATACCGAAACAGTTGTAGCGGCAAAGAGAATGTTTGATTCTACAGGTATTAAATACCGCCAGTACGATACAACAAAACGCACTATTGAAATCAAACTTTAAGGAAATGAAAAAACCACTTCGCAAGAAGTGGTTTTTTGTTACGTTATCTTTCGCTTCCAAGGAAGAATATTGCCAGTGTGCCGGGGCCTGAGTGTGCGCCTATAACTTGGTCTACATAGTTAGCTACGATGCTTTTGGGATTAAAACGGGATTTAATCTCTTTTGCAACTGCTTTTGCTTCGTCCTCGCAGTCACCGTGGACAATATAAATGATTTGTTCGCTTGGATTTTCAATTGTTTCTTCCATACGGTTTAGCATTGAAGCAATAGATGTTTTTCTGCCCCTAACCTTGCCGTAGGCAACCAAATGACCTTCGTTGTCAACGTGCATTAAAGGTTTGATTTGCAAAACCGAGCCGATTAGCGCTGTTGCGCCCGAAATACGACCGCCACGGCGCAGATATTTTAAGTCATCTACTGTAAATAAATGACAAAGACGCAGTTTGTTTGCTTCTACCCAGGCGGCTACTTCGTCAATGGTTTCGCCTTCCTGTTGTTTGATAGCGGCGTAAGCTACAAGCAGACCTTCGCCCATGGAGGCAGCAAGACTGTCAATTGAAACACATTTGCGTTCGGGATAGCTTTCGGCTAAATCATCGAGAGTGTTTTTAATTGATTGTAATGTTCCGCTGAGGGCTGAGCTAAAACCGATATATAAGATGTCCTTTCCCTCGTTCAAAATTTTCTCAAACAAGGGGCGGAAAGCTTCTCCGTTTGCCATAGAGGTTTTGGGCACCTTGCCCTCACGCATTTTATTATAAAAAGCCTTGTAATCAGCGCTTTTTGAGTCGGGCTTAATTTGATAGGAAACATCATCAATTAAATAGCTGAGCGGTAAAACCTCAAGGTTGTACTTTTTAATAAGTTCACCGGTTAGGTTGGCGCAGCTATCAGTTATAATTTGGTAAGACATACAAAGGACCTCCGTGTTGTTAAGAAAAGTAGATTATCTAGTATCGAATACTATGTTACATTATATTTATATTGTTGTCAAGAGCTTTTGTAAATTTTATTGAAAAGTTTTTAATTCTATGTTATACTGTTTTAGTAATTACAAAGAGGTGAGTATTTTGAGCAATACTAAGGAAAGTATGAACCGTTGGGCAGGGGAGTTTAATATACGCACATTACCCATGTGGGATAACATTCCGGACTTGGACCTTTATATGGACCAGGTTATCGGTTTTTTGTGTAAAAGCCTGTACGGTGAAAAGGCTACCGGTAACGGTGACGAAAAGCAAATTACTCCGGCTATGATAAATAACTATGTTAAAATGGGTCTAATTGAGCCCCCGGTTAAGAAAAAATACAACCGCACTCATATAGCAACACTTTTGATGATTTGCGTTTTAAAACAGGCGCTGTCAATTCAAGAAATAAAGGCGCTCTTTTCCTTTGGCATAACAGCCGAGACTTTACCCGAAATTTACGATTATTTCTGTGAAACAAGATTAACATCTTATAATAGTATGATGAATATGATTGATGCTATTTGTGATGATAGGGACGCTCCTGATGATATCATAAATTTGAGCCTTTTTGTGTCGCTTTTTGCGGTTTCGGGCAGTACAATCTCTAAAAAGTTAATTTCACTCAAAACCGAGAGTATAAAAGCACAATCTCAAGCCACAGCAAAAAAGGAAACTAAAAAGGCAGAAAAAGAACAATAATGAAAGCTGTAAAGGAAACGCTTTTAAGATTGTTATTATTGCTTTTTGGATTGACGGTTGCGCATTTTGGAGTAACCTTGTTTTTGCTTGCCGATTTAGGAACAGACCCGTTTAATGTTCTGGTGCAGGGTATTTACCGCACATTGGATGGTTTTTTAAATTTCGGCTTTCTTTCTCACGGCAATGTGCATATAGTAATGTGTTTGTTAATTATTGTGGCTTTGCTGATAGTAGATAGAAGCTACATAAAAATCGGCACAGTTGTATGTATGCTCTGCGGCGGACCGATAATAGACTTTTTCACATTTTTACTTTCCGGCTTGTTTAAAAACGAGCTTCCGCTGCTGATAGGTATGCTCATTCAAGCAATTGCCTGTGTGATTTTGGCAATAGGAATGACTGTGGTGATAAAATCGAATGCAGGAACAGGACCTAACGATTTGGTTGCCGTAGTTATAAGTGATAAGGCTAAGTGGCGCTTTGGCATTGTCCGTGTTGCAGTTGATGCAGTATTCGTGCTTATAGGATTTTTGCTTGGCGGCTCGGTTGGAATCGGCACAATTATCTGCGTAGTGCTTGTAGGTCCCGTGGCAGGATTTTTCTTGCCCTTCAGCGAAAAGTTTGTAAATAAGGTTTTAAAAATTTTTGGATTCTAAAACAAAAAATCGGTAAGGTTATGCGACCTTACCGATTTTCTTATTTCTCTTCTTTGGCAATTATTCTTCCCATCAGAGTACCCATAACTGATGCCATCATCAAGCCTCTTGTCCAACCGCTTGAGTCACCAAGACAGTGCAGACCTTTTATGCTGGTGGTTAAGCTTTCGTCCATCTTTACTCGGTTGCTGTAAAATTTCAGCTCAGGCGAGTATAAAAGGGTTTCGGTTGAGGCAAAGCCCGGCACAACGTGGTCTACCGCTTGGATAAAGTTAATGATATTTACCATCGCGCGGTAGGGCATAGCGGCGGTGATGTCACCTGCAACGGCATCGGGCAGAGTGGGACGCAGATTAGATTGCGCAAGCTCCTTTTGCCAGGTGCGCTTGCCGTTTAAAATATCACCAAAGCGCTGAACTAAAATGTGTCCGTTGCCAAGCATATTTGTTAGTTCGCCAACCTTTTGAGCGTACTCAATAGGCTGATTAAAGGGCACGCTAAAATTGTGCGAACAAAGAATGGCTAGGTTAGTGTTGTTTGATTTAAGTTCCTTGTAAGAATGTCCGTTTACAACAGCCAAATCATTATCATAATTTTCTTGGCTTACAAATCCGCCGGGGTTTTGGCAGAAGGTACGCACCTTGTTTTTGAAGGGCAGAGGATAACCAATCAGTTTTGATTCATACAAAACCTCGTTTACCTTTTCCATAATCTCATTACGCACTTCAACACGAACGCCAATATCAACAGTACCTGGTTGGTGCGCGATATTATGCTCGGCACAGAGCTTTTCAAGCCAATCAGCACCACGGCGGCCTGTGGCGATAATAGTTCTATCAGCATTTATTACAAAATCCTTCTTGCCGTCGGAGGCATAAACGCCCTTGCAGACGTCACCCTCTAAAATCATATCGGTACATTCGGTACCAAACATAATTTCAACACCGTGGTCTATAAGGTATTGCTCAATTGAATAATAAATGTCCTGAGCCTTTTCGGTGCCCAAGTGGCGGATAGGGCAGTCAACAAGCTTTAATCCGGCTTGGATAGCGCGCTTGCGTATTTCCTTAACCTCGGCAGAATTACCTATACCCTCAACCTTTGTGTCGGCTCCGAATTCAAGATAAATTCCGTCAACATAGTTGATTAAATCTTGGGCTTTATCCTCACCGATAAGGGCAGGGAAGTCGCCTCCAACCTCATAGCTTAAAGACAACTTGCCGTCGGAAAATGCGCCCGCACCAGAAAAGCCGGTGGTTATATGGCAATACGGCTTGCAGTTTACACACTGCTTGGTTGACTGTTTAGGGCAGCGGCGCTTTTCAATTGCCACACCCTTTTCTATAATAGCAATACTTTGTTTGCTACCATTCCTAATCATTTCCAAAGCCGTAAAAATACCGGCAGGGCCGGCACCGATAATGACTACATTTTTATACATTTGACGTTCTCCGTTCTAATGTTTAATCATACATAGAAAGAATACAATATTCTTATAAAAAAGTCAAGCCAAGTCGACATAACAACATTTATCTTGCGTTTTTAAATTAGTTATGATACAATAATAAAAAGATATATTTATAAGAGGTGACTGCAATTATGAAATGCCCTTTTTGCGGATACGGAGAGGATAAGGTTATAGATTCCCGTCCAACAGATGACGGTGAGAAAATCCGCCGCAGGCGTGAATGCTTAAAATGCCAAAAACGTTTTACGACATACGAGATAGTTGAAAGCTTACCCATTATAGTAATAAAGAAAGACCGCTCAAGAGAGGTCTTTGACCGTGAAAAACTGCTTAACGGACTTTTGCGCGCTTGCGAAAAGCGTACCGTTTCGCTCAGCAAGCTTGAAAATGTAGTTGACGAAATAGAGACTGTTATCCAAAACTCTCTTGACCGTGAGGTAACCTCGGATAAAATCGGTGAGCTTGTTATGGAAAAGCTTAAGGAAATAGATGAGGTAGCCTATGTTCGTTTTGCTAGTGTATACCGCCAATTCAAGGATGTAGAAACCTTTATGAAGGAATTGCAAACCCTGCTGGATAAATAATCAAAACACCCTCTGCGTAACGGCAGAGGGTGTTTTCGTTGACAAGCATATGGCTCTTTGATATAATACAATAGATATAATATGCTAAACTTGAAAGCAGGTGGATAAATGGCAAATACTAAACGTAGTTCAATACGTTCTTACTTTAAAAGAATTAACAGTGTCGGCGAATATAAACTATCTTTTATCTTGCTTATTTTTTGTTTAATTTTCTCTCCACCAATTATCCCGCAAGTAAATACAGGAATGATAGCCTGTTTTATTACGCTTGCTATGTTGCTTACAAAGTACAAAGGCAAAATATACAGTACGATTAAAAGAAGCGGTATTTTAAAATTTGCCGCTGTAATAAGCGTTTTTCTTGTTTACCTCGCCATTGTTACGATAATCAATGTGCTCGTGTCTGGTGAGCACGTGCAATTTATGCACTTTGTTAAGATATGGTATAGGTTTTTCCTTATAATTCCTGCCCTTTTAATTTGTTCTACATATATCTGTGTTCGTGCCAGCGAGTTAGAGTATTCAACCAGAAAGCTTTGTATGTGCTTTGTCTGGGCAGCGGTAATTCAGTCCGGACTAGCGCTTGCAACATTGGTGTTGCCGCAAGTAAAGGAAATTTTAGTTTCGGTAATGTATAACCACACAGGGGACAGTTATTTGAACATACCCTGGGTAGTTGCACGAAGAGGATTTGGATTTGCAAATTCCTTTATCGATTCCTTTGGATTGGGAATTGGAATTATTGCGGCATTGCCACTTTTCTTTATGAGAAAAGATAACCTAAGCACCGCTTTATTTGTACCTGTAATTTTGTTTGTTTCTATTGTCAATGCACGTATAGGACTTATTATAGCAGTAATCGGCATACTGTTTTCGTTACCGGTTTTAATTAAAACGGCACGCAAAGCAAAATTCTGGGAAAGATGGGCTATGACATCGTCAATTATAGGCACCATTGCTATTTTAGGCATACTAATCGGTCTGGTGCTTATATTCAACCCCGTTACCATACAATGGGTTTTAGGTGGCTTTGTTTCAACCCTCCCTTCCGAATCGGTTGGTAAATCGGTAGTTCCTGAAATTTTATATAACGTTAAATACGATTCCTACTTAGCTAGCGCAAAAGTGCTGTTTAGCAAAGAGTTTTGGAATATTCCGCTTGATTTAAGATTACTCTTTGGCTCAGGTCATACACTTTTAGATGCTAACGGGTATGCAACTTCACAGGTCGGCTACATAAATGATATTTGGCTCGGCGGATTACTTGGTTGTTGCTTGTTATATACCGCTTTTATAAACTTGATATCCAAGGCTTACAAAACAACCACCAAAAACCGATATAAATATATGGTGCTGTTTTTAGCGGTAAGTATGGCGATTTTCCAAATAAAGACAAGTGTAATTACCTTTGGTACAGCGTTGAACACCGTGCTCCCGATATTATTCTATATAGTTTACAGGAATTCAAACCGTGCTTATTTTGAAACCGAAGGTCTTATGAACTTCTTCCCTGAAAAGGTAAGCGTTATTGTGCCGGTGTATAATGTGGCAAACAGTTTAGAAAAATGTATAAAAAGCCTAAGATACCAATCATACAGAAATATTGAAATAATTTTGGTTGATGATGGCTCTACCGATAAGTCCTCGCAAATTTGCGATTTTTATGCAAAAAAAGACAAGCACATAACAGTTATCCATAAGGAAAACGGTGGTTTGGCAGATGCAAGAAATGCAGGTGTTGCGGCGGCAACGGGAGACTACATAGCCTTTGTTAACGGTGATGATTTTGTTCACGAGGATTTTATAGCCGCTTTAATTATGGCTTGTGAAAAAAATAATACAGATATGGCAACGTGTGGTTATATCATTCATTTCAACGATAATAATCAGATGGTTATTCGTGGTGAAAAAACCGAGTGTCTATCATCGGAAGATGCAATTAAAAACATATTCCTAATGAACAAAAAAGTTGGCGTTATGGTTTGGAATAAACTATACAAGCGCAGTCTTTTTGAAGGCGGCATAAGCTATCCTGTAGGAAAGATGTATGATGATGTTGCAACTACTTATAAATTGGTTGATAAAGCCAACTCGATAGCTTGCATCGGATTACCCCTTTATTATTCTGTTCAGAAAAAGGATAGCATAATAGGTGACAAGTTCTCGTTGGAGCATATGCAACTCCCGGAAGTTGTAGAAAAAATCGCACCCTTTGTAGAACAGCATAGGTCGAACTTTAAAAAAGAATATCAAATATACGCTTTTTTGAATGATTTAATATTGCTTAATTCAATGGTTGTTGCTAAAAATAGAAACCATGAGTTATGTGTCCAGCAGCAAAAAAAGGTTTTGGACGAAGCTTATAAACTACAACTAAACCCGTATTTCTCAAATAGATACAAGATTTTAGTAGCTATATTAAAGCTTGGCATACCGGCCTATACATGTTATAGAAAAATGCGAAACAATATTAAATTGATAAAAGCAGCATTATAGTTACTGTTAAATTAAAAAGCCCTGTGTGGTTGTTCCACACAGGGCTTTTTGTTTTACGGTTGCTTATCAATACATTTCTGCATCAATTTTTCTCGTTCTTTTTCGTTTAAATTTTTTATAACATCGTTTACCGTTTTGATTAAAGGACTGTCGGTTTTCATTGCAATAGCCACTTGGGATTGGCTTTCTTCGGTTTCAAAGCCGGTTTCGTTGTTAACCAGATTAACATATGTAAAGCCGTCATATTTTTCGCAGTTGGCACGAGCAACCGGGAACTCTGCCAAATAACCGTCAATCTCACCGTTTTGCAATGCCGCAATCATAGAATCATAATTCGGCATAAGCCATTCGTCTTTTAAGTTAGCCATCTGGCCGGCAAGAGTTTCGTGAACAGTGTTGTTTTGGGCGGCAATTGTTGCATCCTGGAAATCGTTAATGCTTTCGGCGTGGCAATATTCGCCATCCTCTTTAACAACAACCACTATGTTGGAATGGTAATAGGGTGAAGAAAAGGTTATTGCATCATCTTCAACAGGGCTGATACCGGCGATTGCCATATCAACTTTACCCTCTTTAACTGCCGGTAGCAGTTGGTCCCAAGTTAATTTAACTACTACTAATCTGTAATCAAGGGCCTCTGCTATTTTTGAAGCGATTTTTGTGTCGTAGCCGTTTGCAAAATGAGCCGAGCCTTGAATTTTAACTCCGTCAAAACTGTCGTCATAGCTTTCCCAGTTGTAAGGCACATAGGCACACTCCATACCAACCTTGAGCACAGGACGATTATCAGGCTCAGCCTGTTTTTTAGTTGCGCAGCCTGTAAATGAAAGGCAAAGCAAAAGAATTGCTAAAATTAAGGAAATATATTTTTTCATAAAATGGACTCCTTTGCTTTTTTATTTAGTCTAGCATATAAAAGAATGCTTTTCAATACGTGTGACAAAATATAACAAATTACTTATTGTTTTTGTAATAGGCAACTGCCAATTGGTCGCACCGCTCGTTTTCGGGGTGACCTGCGTGACCTTTAATCCAGTTGAATGTTACATCGTGGGTTTCACAAAGGTTTAAGAGCAGCTCCCACAAATCAGAATTTAAAGCAGGCTTTTTATCAGCCTTGCGCCAACCGTTTTGCCGCCAACCTTTAGCCCAGCCGAGATTGATGCCGTCAGACACATATTTTGAATCGGTTGTAAGCAATACAATGCAGGGCTCTTTCAACGCTTGCAATGCCTTGATGCAGGCAGTCAGTTCCATACGGTTGTTTGTGGTATTGTCCTCTCCGCCAGAAAGTTCTTTTTCAAATGTTTCATACCGCAGAACAGCGCCCCAGCCACCCGGTCCCGGGTTGCCTGAACAAGCACCGTCAGTAAAGATTTCAATAAACTTTTTCTCTTGCATAATATCCTCAAATTTTCAATATTTTCATTATTAATATGAATAGCGAATAAAGTATCGGCTGGTGCAAAATGTATATGAGTAAGGCGTTGCGGCCAACTGTCCCCAAAAAAGGCACAATGCGTGCCTTGAAAAGCGACGGGAAACCGTGCTTGCGGAAATAAGAACCCGCAAAAAAGCCCGCAAGGAACATAAAGAACCAGGGCAAAACGGGGAAATAATCTGCCGAAGCAAATGAGCGGCCCGGAAAACCTAACCAGAATAAAAAGTCGGTAGAGTACCAACTGTCAGGTAATGGATAGCGGGTGACAAAAAGCCACAGGCTGCCGTTTTCAATATTATAAGTAATAAAGAATACCGCCAAAGTGATAATTAAACCTAAAACCGAAGGGATTTTAATTAAGGTTTTATAGGTTAAACCGCAAAGCAATATGCTGAAGGCTAATAGATGAAGCACGCCAAAATAAATAGCAACATCTAACCCCAGTTCGCCTGCCGCCAAGGTTGCGGCGGTTATTATTATAGCGACGGCGGCTAATTTTAAACCACGCTTTATATTCGAGTGTGAAAGAACCGAGCAAAGACCCGATAAAAAGATAAAGAATGCGGCAAAATACGGCTCGGCGTGATTAAAAAACTCAAAAAGCATAGACGGTATTTGCCCGCCGAAAAGAACAGAATAAAGATAAATACCGTGGAAAATTACCATACATACTACGGCAAAGCCCCGTAGCTCGTCTAATAAAGTGTAACGTGATTTAGCTGACATATAACTATTCCTTAACTTTAATAACTGCGCATAGAGCCGATGACCTTACCCAGTATATCAATTTTGTCGGCATAAATCGGGTCGAAATCGGGGTTTTCAGGCATAAGATAGGGTTTACCGTTTTCAAACTCTAAACGCTTTACGGTTGCCTCATCCTCAATCATAGCAATAACGATATCGCCCTTTTTGGTGGGAAGGTCCTTGTCGGCAACGACTAAATCACCGTCTAATATACCGGCGTCACGCATACTTAGTCCCTCTACTCTTAACGCAAACAGACTTTCGCTGTTTTTTACAGGGAAGGGAATATAGTCCTCAATCTGCTCAACCGCCAAAATGGGCTGACCGGCAGTAACACGGCCCAGCACAGGTACCTGCGCGGCATTACCCGAGCCTGCAATTCTTATTGAACGCGAAAAACGAGGGTCACGCTCTATATAGCCCTTTTCCTCAAGCGAATTAAGAATAGCGTGAACGGTTGAGGTTGATTTTATGCGTGCTCCGTTGCAAATCTCACGTACGGTTGGGGGAACGGCATCTGCTATAGCCTGCACCAGAAAATGATATACTCTGCTTTGTTTTTCTGTCAGCGGTTCTCTCATAATTTCCTCCCGAACAAATATTCTTTTTTTAAGTATACCACCGAACAGGCACTTTTACAAGCAAAATTTAGATTTTTCTTGCCAAAGCCTAAGGGGTATGTTAAAATTTTGAAAGTAAAATGTTTTTGGAGATGGATTTTTTGGATATAGGCATTTTAATTGTGCGGATACTTCTGCTATTTATAATGATACTTCCGGGCTTTATTTTGCGCAAAAAAGATATGCTTAACGGCGAGGTTTCAAAAGGGCTTTCTAATTTGGTTTTATATGCTGCACAGCCGGCAATGATAACCGCTTCTTTTTTGCGTGAGTTTGATTCGTCAATTCTTTATAATATGTTGGGCGTTTTTGTTTTTGCCCTTTTAACCAATGGTTTCAATTGTGTTGCGGTGTTATTTATGTTTAAAAAAGCGCCCGAGCGTAAGGCTAGGGTACTGCGCTTTGCGGCGGCTTTTTCCAACTCGTTGTTTATGGGTTTGCCGATTGTTATAGGCGTTTTCGGGCCTACAGCGGCAATCTATGCTTCAATGTACTCATTCTGGTTTAACGTTTTTGCATGGTCTATGGGCTGTATGCTGTACACAAATGATAAACGCTATATTTCACCCAAAAAGATGTTCTTAAACCCTGCTTCCATTGCGGCGGTAATAGGACTTGCTCTCTTCCTTTCGGGAGTAGAAAAATACATCCCTGAGGTAATAACTGAGAGCCTTGATATGTTAAGTGGTTTAGTAGCACCCTTGTCTATGATAGTGGTTGGTATACGGCTTGCTGAGGTGGAGGTTAAAACCGCATTTAAGGATAAATACCTTTATATGTTCTCGGCGTTACGCCTGTTCGGTGGACCGATTGTAGCCTTCCTGCTTCTAAAAATTGCCGAACTGCTTTTCGGCTACTCTAATCAAATGGTTAGCTTTATGCTTATAGTACTCACCGCTACACCCACCGCCACAATGACTACAATGTTTGCCGAAAAATTTGACGGTGATGCCGTTTATGCCAGCAAGTGTGTTGCGATTAACACAATCTTTTCTCTGGTTACAATGCCTTTAATGGCTTTGCTTACTTTGATATAATACCAATAACATTAGTTGTCCCGTATTCATATAATGATAACAGACGAAATTATCTCGGATAGTTTCGTCTGTTTTTTAATACGGGAGGTGTAATATGAATACAATAGTTTTTATGGCTTTGGTTGCAACACTTGGCACCTGGTTTGTGACAGCGCTCGGAGCTGCAACTGTAGTCTTTTTTAAAACACCTAATCGGTCAGCCCTTAATTTAATGCTCGGCTTTGCTTCGGGTGTTATGATAGCGGCAAGCTTCTGGTCGCTTTTACAACCGGCAATAGAGCGGGCTGAGGCAAATGGGGGCGTACCGGCGTATCTGGTTGCCACACTTGGATTTTTATCGGGCGCCGCTTTTATGTGGGGCTCGGATAAAATAGTTTGTTTTGCAAGGGGTAAGGCAAATAACTTACAGGGCAAACCAAACGAGCGGTTAAACCGAATAATAATGCTTATTCTTTCCATAACGCTCCATAACATACCTGAGGGTCTTGCGGTTGGTGTTGCCTTTGGCGCGCTAAGAAACGGCAATAACACCACAGAAAATTTAATGGGTGCAATAACCATCGCTGTCGGTATCGGTCTGCAAAACTTCCCTGAGGGCGCAGCGGTATCCATTCCGTTAAGGCGGGAAGGCTATTCCAGAAAAAAGAGTTTCTTGTTAGGTCAGGCCTCGGGAATGGTAGAGCCGATTGCCGGAGTGACAGGTGCGTTGCTTGCGGTTTATGTTGAAGCAATATTGCCCTTTGCATTATCCTTTGCCGCCGGTGCTATGATTTTAGTTGCAGTGCACGAACTTATACCCGAATGCCAAAGAAATCAAGAGTTGCAGCCCTACTTTGCAACGGCGGGTATCGTTTCGGGCTTTGCCGTAATGATGCTGCTTGACGTAATGCTGGGATAACAAAAACCCCCGATACGTAAAATATCGGGGGTTTTGAAAACACTCAACACAATTATTTTAGCAAATAAAATGGCATTTGTCAACGGAAATTTATAAATGTTAAACAATTTCTGCGTTTTAAATAAATATTTTTAGTATATTTTATACAAAATATGCATTGAAAATACCCTAAATCTATGTTATTATACAGATACAGAAAGGGTGATACCAATGAAAAGTTAAGCTTGGTTTACACTAAGGTGAAAGCAGAGAAACAAAAGGGGCAAGGAAAGAGAGTCGGGAGTCTTTAAAATATAAACAAACAAATGACCTTTAGTGATAAACCAAATGATATATAAAGCCTTCAATAAATGTTAAACATAAGCATAAGGGCATTTCGCTTAGGAAAAAGGAAAATGTATGCTGGAATAGGAAAAACAAAAGAAGGCTGAAACTGTAGAAAGAGAGGTTAATCAATGATGTTGGATATTAAGAGTGAACAAAAATAACCCTTGGCAGATTGGGAAATGAATTCCGTCAGCCAAGGGTTATTTTATTTGCTTTTATTTTTCGGCCGGCACAGCCGGTTTTTTATTTTTTAAATTCTTGTATTTTAAAAGGTCAAGAATAACCATACGCAAAGTGGCGATAATCGGCACGCCGATTAGTATGCCCACAAAGCCAAATAAACTACCGAATACGGTGATGGAGATGAGCACATAAATAGGTCTTATACCTACTGTGTGACCTACAATACGGGGTTGCATAAAGTTGGCGTCAAACTGTTGCGCGGCAACTATGCAAGCAAGGGTGATTAAGGCCTTTAACCAGTTGTCGGTAACAAGAACGAATATTGCTACCGCCGCGCAGGAAATGGCGGCACCGAAATACGGAATCAAATTAAATAATCCGATTAACATACCAAACAGCGGTGCATAGGGAACTCCCAGAATAAGCAAGATAACCGACATTAAAAGTCCAACCATCAACGAGTCCAACAGCTGACTGTAAATGTAACTGTAAAAAATTGAGGAAATACGGCACAGATATGCGTAAACCTGTAAAACCTTTCTTTTTGAGACAAACAATGTAAACGATTTACCTACAACACGCACCAAATGCTCACGGCTGAGCAACATATAAATAGATATAATCAAGGAAACAACAAAATTGATTAGTGCCGAGCCGAATTTGAACACGCCGTCTGCCCATTGACTGAGTACACCGAAGTCAAACTTGCCGATAATGGTTGAGATTGAGAAAGATTCAAGTGCGGACAAAACATCAATACCGAAGAACAGTCCGTCCTTGTCCAAATAACGCTTAGTAAACTCAATAGCGGAATTATAATAATTTTGAGCGTTGTTTATAAAATCAATCAGGTTTTTAACAACCCACGGAATGATAAAGGAAAGCAACAAGCTTATGATAATCAAAAACAAGAAATAAGTCGTAAGCACCGAGAAGCCTCGGGCATGGGTGTTAACAAACCGTTGCTTGAAAGATTTGAATTTCTTTTCAAACCAGTTTTGAGGAATGAAGAGTATGAAAGCGAAAATAAATCCTGTAATGATTGGTCCGCAAGCACTAATAAAGATTAGACCGAAGCGATAAAGCGCCGGCACAACTCCTACTAATTGATTAAATACAATTAAGGCCGCAACGAATAAAAATGCGGGTATCCAAAATTTTTGAAGATTATTCTTATCAAACCATTTCATAAGTGTTCACCTCTTTGCAATCCTACTAATTTATAGTATAGCCTCGGCTGTGCGAAAAAGCAAGAAAAAATGCGCTTAAGATTTGACTTTGACACCTTAATTTATTCGTTGCGAAAAGATACGAAATATGTTACAATATCAATGATTTCTTATATAAGGATGTGCAGTGATTGAAATTAACTGACCCTAAAGTTATAAAACGCCTTTTAGGCGAGGCGGGTTTTTCATTTAAAAAGCAGTTAGGACAAAATTTTTTAACCGACCCTACCGTTTGTCCTGCTATGGCAAGTGCGGCAGTAGAGGATAGCGAGAATGTTCTTGAAATCGGTCCCGGAGCCGGCGTACTTACTGCGGAGCTTGCTAAGATGGCAAAAAAGGTAGTGGCAATTGAGGTTGATACTGCGTTAGAGCCGATACTTAATAAAACAGTAGGCGGATACAGTAACACTGAGGTCGTTTACGGTGACTGTATGAAACTTGATTTGAAAGAATTGGTGAAAGAAAAGTTTGGCAGCGAGCCAATCGCAGTTTGCGCTAATTTGCCTTACTATATAACCTCTCCTATAATTATGATGCTGCTGGAAAGTGGCTTGCCAATAGTGTCAATTACCGTTATGGTACAAAAAGAGGCGGCTGAGCGCCTTTGCGCTAAGGTTTCCTCCCGTGAGGCAGGTGCAGTTACGGTTGCGGTTGCTTACAGGGCAAAAGCCGAACAGCTTTTGCAGGTCCCTAAAGAAAGCTTTATGCCGTCACCCAAGGTTGACAGTACAGTAATAAAACTGACATTGTTACCCGAGCCTCCCGTACCGATAGAGGATGAGGGCTTGTTCTTTAAACTGGTGCGCTCGGCTTTTATGCAACGGCGCAAAACCTTTGTAAACTCTGCCTCAACTCAGTCAGGCGTAAGCAAGGAGCGCTTGCGTGCGGCATTACTCAGCGGTGGCATTGATGAAAACATTCGTGCTGAGGCGCTTACAATGGAAAACTGGGCATACATTTCAAATCACATTTCTAAGGAGTAAAACAATGAGTGTAATTGTTAAAGACTTTGATAAGGGTATAAAAAAATACATTTTAAAATCTGATGAACTGCAAGTATCTGTGCTCGAATACGGCGCAACGGTTGACAGTATCCTTTTTAACGGAAAGGATATTTGCTTAGGCTTTGACGATATGGCAGGGTACAAGGCAAACACAAGCTTTCAGGGTGCTACCGTAGGTCGCTATGCAAATCGTATTGCCGCAGGCAAGTTTACTTTAAATGGAACAGAGTATGATGTCGGCTGTAATGAAAATGGCAGAGGCCATCTTCACGGCGGCAAAATAGGATTAGATAAAAAGCTTTGGCAGGCAGAAATCATTTCGCAAGAGCCTGCATGTGTGCGCTTTACCAATACATTGGCAGATGGGGAAGAGGGCTACCCCGGTAATATGTCGGTTTCGGTTACCTTTACTATAGAGGGTGCAACCTGGAAACTGAAATACGAGGCTACTTCCGATAAAGACACCGTCTTTAACCCGACAAACCATACGTATTTCAATTTGAATGGCTATGACGGCGAAAGCGTTCTGTCTACGGAATTAAAACTTAATGCAAGCGCCATTACTCCGGTGAACGAAATGCTTATCCCAACAGGCGAGCTTATGCCGGTTAAGGGCACAGCCTTTGATTTTAATGAAATGAAGCCGATTGGCCGTGACATTGAGGATACTCATCCGCAGATGCTTTTGGGCGGCGGTTATGACCATAACTTTGTTTTGGGAAATACAAGAGAAATGCGCCACGCAGCTAAGGCGGTTTCACCCATAACAGGTATTGTAATGGATTGCTATACCGATATGCCGGGCATACAGCTTTATACCGCTAATACATTGGGTGAGCCGACCGGTAAAAGCGGCAAACCGCTTAGCAAAAACGGCGGTTTCTGTTTGGAAACACAGTTCTTCCCTGATACTCCAAATAAACCGCAATTCCCTTCGGCAGTTTTGAAAAAGGATGAGACCTTTGAGGCAAATACAGAATATCGTTTTTTGATAAAGGGATAAATTATGGCTAAAAGAAGAATAAGCACCAAAGCGGTCTTAATTTAGATATGCATAATATGGGCTCCACCAACAGTGCCTTTGCAAACAAGCCGGAGGCTAAATGGCTGGCGGAAAACGGCTATCGTTTTGGCTTTATTCTGCGCTATCCCGAGGGCAAAGCTGATATAACCGGAATTAAGTACTAACCTTGGCATTTTCGCTATGTTGGCCGTTATCACGCCACCAAAATATACAACCCTGGATTGTGTTTGGAGTAATATATCGAACAATATAAAACCGACAAATAAAATGTAAAAAACTATGTCGTATTTTGTTGACATTTATACTCCAAAAATGATATAATATATTTAATTCAATCAAGCGTGACTTGTTGGATGTAAAAAAGTATTGGAGGAAAGAAAAATGAAAAAGATTCTCGCAATTCTCTTGGCAACAGTAATGCTCTTAGCTCTTGTTGCATGCGGCGGCGCTAAAGAAGCTGCTGATGGTGGCATGAGCGATTCTCCTCTTGCAGCTCCTGCAATCGTTGCTGATTATGAAGTTCCCGATGACTTCAAAATTGGTTTCATTTGCTTGCATGATGAGAAATCCACATACGACCTTAACTTCTTGAACGCTGTTAAGACCGTTAAAGAAGCTCTTAAGCTTGACGACTCTCAGGTTCTCGTTAAAATCAACGTTCCTGAGTCCAACGAGTGCTACGAAGCAGCAAAAGACCTTGTAACAGAAGGTTGTAAAGTTATCTTCGCTAACTCCTTCGGCCATGAAGACTTCATGATTAAAGCCGCTAAAGAGTTCAAAGATGTACAGTTCTGCCACGCTACCGGTACAAAGGCTCATACAGAAGGCCTTGCTAACTATCACAACGCATTCGCTTCTATCTACCAAGGCCGTTACCTCGCAGGTATCGTTGCTGGTTTGAAGCTCAACGCAATGATTGAAGCTGGCGACATTAAAGCTGAAGAAGCTAAAATGGGTTATGTTGGCGCTTTCACATACGCTGAAGTTATCTCCGGTTACACTTCTTTCTACCTCGGTGCAAAATCTGTTTGCCCCTCTGTAACAATGGACGTTCAGTTCACCGGTTCTTGGTATGACCCGACAGGTGAGAAGAATGCTGCTGAAGCTTTAATTGCTAACAAGTGCGTTCTTATTTCTCAGCATGCTGACTCTATGGGTGCTCCTTCTACTTGTGAGGATGCAGGCGTTCCTAACGTTTCCTACAATGGTAGCACATACGAGTCCTGCCCCGAAACATTCCTTGTTTCTTCTGCAATCAACTGGGCTCCTTACTACAACTACATCATCAAATGCGCAGTTAAGGGCGAAGCTATTGCTGCTGACTGGTGCGGTGGTATCAACGAAGGTTCCGTTGTTCTTTCCGGCATCAACCAGGATGCTGCTGCAGAAGGCACTGTAGAAGCTGTTAAGAAGGCTATCGAAGGTCTTAAAGACGGTTCTGTTAACGTATTCGATACAAAGAACTTCACAGTTAAGGGCGCTGCTCTTGCAACCTATGTTGCTGACGTAGACACCGATGCTGCTTACACACCTGATACAGAGGCTGTTGAGAATGGTATATTCAACGAGTCTAAATTCCGTTCTGCTCCTTACTTCGATGTACGCATTGACGGAATCACCCTTTTGAACGAGAAATATTAATCATTTCTTAAAAAAACAAAATAGGCGGAGTAATACACTCCGCCTATTGCTTTAATGCTATAAATGCAAAAAGAGCTTTTTGTTTTTACAGGATTAAAGTAATGCTTAATCTTATTTTTTGGAGGTGCCGAGTTGAACAGCACAATAAAACTTGAATGTAAGAAGATTACCAAAACCTTTGGAAGCGTAGTAGCAAACAAGAATTGTGACCTTGATGTGCGTCAGGGTGAAATCCTTGCAATACTTGGTGAAAACGGAAGCGGTAAAACAACCTTGATGAATATGGTTGCCGGTATTTATTTCCCTGATGAAGGCCAAATATTTATCGACGGTGAAGAGGTTGTTATTAAATCGCCTAAGGATGCTTTTCGTTATGGAATTGGTATGATTCATCAGCACTTCAAACTTGTTGATGTTTTTTCTGCCACAGAAAATATTGCTCTTGGAATTGAAGAGGGTAAATATAATCTTTCGGAGGTTAAGAAAAAGGTTGTTGAAATAACACAGCGTTACGGCTTTGTTATTGACCCCGATAAGAAGATTTACGATATGGCGGTTTCGGAAAAACAAACGGTTGAAATATTGAAGGTTCTTTATCGTGGTGCCGAAATTTTAATCCTTGATGAGCCTACTGCTGTTTTAACACCTCAAGAAACCGAGAAGCTGTTTAACGTTCTTCGCCGTATGCGTGAAGACGGAAAATCCATTGTTATAATAACCCATAAAATGCACGAGGTTTTAAGCATTTCCGATAGAGTTGCCATTCTTCGCAAGGGTGAGCATATCGGTACTGTAAACACAAGTGAAGCCAATGAGGCAATGCTTACCGAAATGATGGTAGGCAAAAAGGTTTCTTTGAACATTGACCGTTCTGAGCCCAAAAACCCCACTGACAGACTTGTTGTTGAAAACTTGAGCTGTGTAAACCGTGAAGGTATGAAAATGCTCGATAATATTTCCTTCACTGCCCGTTCGGGAGAAATCTTGGGTATTGCAGGTATCGCAGGAAGCGGCCAGCGTGAGCTGTTGGAATCTATTGCAGGCTTGCAGTTTATAAACGAAGGAAACATTATATATCATGACCCTGCAACCGGCAAAGAGGAAAACCTCCGTGATAAAACGCCTATGCAAATTCGTGACTTAGGTGTCCGCCTTTCCTTCGTTCCCGAGGACCGACTCGGTATGGGTCTTGTAGGAAATATGGATATCATTGATAATATGATGCTCCGTTCTTATAGAAAAGGTCATTCTGCATTCTTACAAAGAAAAGAACCCCACGACCTTGCTGACCGTATTATAAAAGAGCTTGAGGTTGTAACTCCCGGCGCTACAACACCTGTTCGTCAGCTTTCTGGCGGTAACGTTCAAAAGGTGCTTGTGGGTCGTGAGATTTCTTCAGCCCCCAGCGTGTTGATGGCAGCATACCCTGTAAGAGGTCTTGATATTAATGCTTCTTATACTATTTATAATCTTTTAAACAGCCAAAAAGAAAACGGTGTTGCAGTTATTTTCGTTGGTGAAGACCTAGACGTTCTTTTGGAGCTGTGTGACCGTATTTTGGTAATCAACTCAGGTAAGATAACCGGTATTGTAGATGGCCGTACCGCCCGCAAGGACGATGTTGGCTTCCTTATGACAAAATCTACTGAAGAGGAGGTACAGTAATGGCAACTAGTGATAAAAAAGTTCGCACCCCGCTTTTCCATATGGCGAAAAGAGAAGTAATGCCTTGGCATTTCGGTGTTTTGGTACGTGCCGTTGCTATTATTTCTGCTCTTGTTATTTCGGGTGTGTTAATTTCACTTTTAACTGGTAAAAATCCTATCGAAGTTTATGTTACAATGTTCGAAGGTGTTTTTGGACACGCAGACAGAATTTGGAATATGGGTCAGCGTGTTGCGGTTTTGCTCGGTATTTCGTTGGCTGTTACTCCTGCCTTTAAAATGAAGTTCTGGAACTGCGGCGCCGAAGGTCAGGTACTTATAGGTGGTCTTGCTACCATTTGTGTAATGTTTTTCCTGGGCGGTAAAGTTCCCACTCCTGTGCTTTTGCTTGTTATGTTGGCGGCAAGTGTTTTGGCAGGTATTATTTGGGCGGTTATTCCCGCATTCTTTAAAGCGTTTTGGAATACAAATGAAACACTCTTTACCCTTATGATGAACTACGTAGCCATTCAGCTTATTGCTTATTTCTTAAAGCTCGTGGCTAAAGACGGTTCGGGTGTTTTATCTCCTATGCCAGAGTACGGTCTTCCCAAAATTGGGGACTACGCTTTCTTACTCAACATTTTAATTGTTGTTGTAGTAACTGTTGTTATTTATATCTATCTTAAATACAGCAAACAAGGTTATGAAATCAGCGTTGTAGGTGAAAGTGAAAACACCGCAAAATATATAGGTATCAATGTTAAAAAAGTTATTATCCGTACACTTATTGTTTCGGGTGCAATATGCGGCCTTATGGGACTGATTATTGTAGGTGGTACAGACCACACAATCAATACTGAGGTTGTTGGCGGTCGAGGATTTACCGCAATTATGGTTTCCTGGCTTGCTAAGTTTAACCCTGTTTATATGATACTTACATCATTCCTTATCGTATTCCTTGAAATGGGTTCGGGTCAGCTTAATATGATGTTTGGCATCTCCTCCTCCATTTCGGATATTATCACCGGTATTATTCTTTTCTTTATTATCGGTTGTGAATTTTTCCTTCGTTATAAAATTGTGCGCAGTAAAAGCGGAAAGGAGGAAGCCTAATGTCTGCTATAATTAGTTTTCTTGTTAGTGCTATTGGTCTTGGAATGACCCTCCTTTACGGCTCAACCGGTGAAACCTTAACCGAAAAATCAGGCCACCTTAATCTCGGTATCCCCGGTGTTATGTGTGTGGGCGCTTCCTTTGGTTGCTATGCTGAAGCGGTTTACTTCTCCATCGTAGGAGTTAGGGGTACTATTCCTTTCCTCGCTGTTATAATTCCTATGATTGCTACCGTTATCGGCGGCGCTTTGATGGGCTTAATTTTCAGCTTTTTGACCGTAACACTTCGTGCTAATCAAAACGTTACAGGTCTTGCCCTCACTACATTTGGTATCGGTGTTTCGGAATATATCATTGCTCAAGCAGACCAGGTTGGTCGTTTCGTTAGAGGTAATAAATATTTCAAAGCATCCTTACCCTTTGCTGAAGATTTGGGTTCCTTTGGTGAAATCTTCCTGTCGCACGGCATTTTAATCTATCTTTCAATTGCCGTTGCGTTGGTTGTAACATTTATTCTTAACCGCACTCGTGTAGGTCTTAACCTTCGTGCTGTAGGTGAAAATCCTGCAACTGCTGATGCGGCGGGAATAAACGTTTCCCTTTACCGCTATGTAGCCACCTGTGTTGGCTGCGGAATTGCAGGTCTTGGCGGTTTAACCTTTATTATGGACTATCTTAACGGCACTTGGGAATATATGATTGATGACCTTGGTTGGCTTGCTGTGGCACTCGTTATCTTTACTGTGTGGAAGCCTAATCTTGGTATTATCGGTTCCTTTGTTTTCGGCGCTCTTTATGTTGCGAGCGGTTTCTTTGCAAAATACGGCATTTCGCTTTCCGACCAAGAACTCTTTAAAATGTTACCTTACGTTGTAACAATTATTGTTCTTATTATTACAAGTATGCGAAGCCGTAAAAAGAATCAGCCACCCGCATCTTTGGGTCTGCCGTACTTTAGAGAAGAAAGATAATATAAAAAAGCAGGTGAAAACCTGCTTTTTATATTAGAGGATTAACGAGTATTTTAACAAAGTATGAGCGAAAATCCGCCTTTTCAAAACGGAGTTCGGATTATTCGCTCTACCCTAGAGGTAAAAAATGATAACACTTTATAATGGTGGGCAGATTAGTGTAAGGAACACTCGTACGGCAGTACAGTTTAAGGCCCTGTTTGATTGCTATGGCAACTGTGAAATTGTACGCTTTTGGCAGGGGGATGGACTGTTGCTTTTTGCAATGGGCGGCACCTTGCATATTGACAGTTTCGGCAAACCCGATACAGAAGAGTTAAAGGCTTTTATATCGGTTATGGGTTTTTCTAGAGTTTATTGCTCTTTAGATTTAGCAGAGCAATTAAACCTTAAAAAAGAGAAAGCAGTAATAGAACTGGTTTTAGTTAAAAACCTTTTTGGCAAAGCCGAAACAAAAGATTTAAAACTTGCCGAAATTTATAACGCTTTGAATAAAAGCGGCGGCCAATTAAGTATGCCCGGTTTTGAAGATTTTTGCGTAGACTTTTCGCATAGGTTAAGGCACGGCGGCGCTCGGTATGTAGGCACAGAGCAGGGCGTTGCAATAACCACCGCCGAAACACCTGAGTATGCTCTGCTTGGCGGTATAGGTGTTTTGGAAAAAGGTAAGGGTAAGGGAAGTGAGTTGCTAGCGGCACTTTGCGAACAACTGCAAACTGAAAACAAAACAGTTTTAACCTCCACAACACCCGACACAGTACCTTTTTACCTTAAAAATGGCTTCTCAATAAGCGGTGAATACTGCTATTGTACAATTTAAAAGACCTCCCAAACGGGAGGTCTTTTATTATAAAAACTTACGAATATCAACCGCTAATTTTTCTTCAAGATTTATAAGCCGCTTTGCAATATCCTTAGATACTTCGTCTGCCGCTTTGTATTCGTTTAAATATTTATTCAAGGACTTAACTCCCATATTGCAGCCGTCTGTCATAAGGTCGGCTATGGTGCTGTCTGACTCCTTCATAGCCAGTTTCATATTGGTCTTTAAAACCGACATACCTTTGGCAATCGGGTTGGGGTTTTTGCCGTCGTCCTCGTATTTGTCTAAAAGTTCCTTAATCTCGGTATTTAACTTTTCGTGTTCGGCTTTGCAATCGGTTAAAAGCTTCTCTAATTCGTCGGAATTAACGTATTCCAAAACATCGTCAATTGATGCCACACCCATTTTAATTCCTGCATCACATTCACGCAAAAGCCTAATAGTATCTTGCTCTATCATATTAACACATCCTTTTAATAAAAGTGTGTCCCAAAGGTGTTCGTATATGCAAAAAAACGGCAGACATTGTCTGCCGTTTTTTGTTTAGTCGCGTTTTAAGATACTGTAAAGTTTTTTGGATTGCGGAGAATTATCAAAAACTTTATCAATCAATTTTCCCATAAATGCGATAATTGGGGAATTGATTATGGTCGTCACAAGTGTGCCAAGCCCAATGCTGTGGAAACTGGAATACCCAATGCTCGACCAGTCAAAGGAGCCTGCATCACCGAATAGGCTAAATGAAAGTATAATTGAAACTGCAAGCAGGCTAATATCAAATACACATTTGGTTTTATTTATGTTAAATTTAAAGCGCCTTGCCAGCTCGGCAACAAAAAGCTCATAAACTTGAAGCGGCATATAAGTACGGAAAAAGCAAGCAACACCGAATGCGGTTGAAATATCGCCCACAATGAGCATAACCCAACGCACAGTTACCGAGTCAAAAGATACGCCGGATAAAAGCCACAAAAAGAAATTTAAAGTATATCCGTAAATTACAGCTACAGCAAATGCTAATAAATATCTCCAATTAAACCGACGAATGATTAAACAGAGAACAATAAGCATTATTCCTTGAAGAAGATACTCTGTCATACCTACGCTAAAGCCACTCCACAGCGGAGCAATTGCCTCATAAACAATAAAGGCGGGCGCCGCAATCATAGATACACCCAAATCGGCTTTGCTGCAAATAGCAACACCGAGCGCAACAAATATATTTCCAAGCAACCATAATAGCTCGGAGGATTTTTTAACTTTACCCATAAAACAAACCCTTTCACAGACCTTGATGTCTCATTATATCACATAAAGAAGACAACCGCAATCCGAAGATTACGGGTGTCCTTGGTGGAGACGGCAAGGTACGGTGCGCTCTTGTTTTATGTCGACCGCTCCGAGCGGTTGCGACAAAAACTTCGTGCTCCCGACTACACAGTTCCAAAATGCTATCGCGCATCTTGGACTGCTTCGACGAACTACGTTCGACCTCGCACCACCACAAAAAAATTCAGGAACCACACCAAAGGTATGATTCCTGAATTTTGGCGGAGACGGCGAGATTCGAACTCGCGGGGGATTGATCCCTAACTGATTTCGAGTCAGCCCCGTTATGACCACTTCGATACGTCTCCATATATGTTAAACTTTGCTTAAAAAGAATAACAAAGTTATTATATTGTTTAACTGACGAAATGTCAAGGAAAATATATCATTGCTTGGTCTAAAATTGTCTACGGAGCTTTTTTAGTGCTGCGGTTTCAATGCGGCTTACATAACTTCTTGAAATGCCTAGTTTTTTTGCGATTTCTCGTTGGGTTAGTTCTTCACAGTTATTTAATCCGTAGCGCAATTCCAAAATTTCCTTTTCACGTTTGTCAAGAGTTCCGTTTAAAAGCACCTGTAGTTTTTGTAGTTTGATTTTAGTGTCGACATCTTCTGACAAGTCATAGTCGTCAGCAATTATATCAATGAGAGTTAATGCGTTACCGTCTTTATCTGTGTCAATAGGGTCGCTGATATAGAGGTCTTGTGATGTCTTTTTCAAGTTTCTGAAATGCATTAAAATCTCATTTTCAATACATCGTGCAGCGTATGTAGCTAGTTGTATTCCTTTGTCCGACCTGAAACTTGATACCGCTTTTATAAGTCCGATGGTACCTATAGATATTAAATCATCCTGTTCGCAGTTGGTAGTGTAATATTTTTTGACAATATGTGCTACAAGTCTTAAGTTGTGTTCTACAAGCTCGTTTCTAGCGGCAAGGTCGCCGTTTTGTGTTTTTTCAATCAATTCGTTTTCACGCTTCTTTGAAAGCGGGGAGGGAAACGAACCTGCGCTTTTAACGTGCAACGCTACATAATATATACTGCTTAAAAGTTCCATAAACAAATGAAAAAACATAAAAAACACTCCTTTAAGGATTTATATGTTTTTTACTACTTGTCAGTTGCTTGTCATATTAAATTATTTGTAGAATTGATTTTTTCGACCGATAAAACGTTATTTAAAGGATAAGTAGATAAAAAGATATCGTTAAAATATTAACAAAGTTTTTGCAAAAAAAGAAAAGAATCCAAAAAAGATTGACAAATAATTAACGAACCTATTGACAATTTTCATAATATAGAATATAATGTG
>JAZREP010000019.1:0-167489 GCA_045660865.1 Acutalibacteraceae bacterium
TATTTCGTCAAAGAACATACCTTCACGGCGGTAGTTCTTACAAATATCGTTAGCCATTGAAATACCTTTTGCACGATTCTCTTCAGCAACATCTCGCATAAACATTCTCTCAAGGTGTGAAAGTGTTACTTCGGCTTCAACTCTTACTGCATCGCAACCCTTTTGAGAAACAGCAACATACTGTTTACCAAGTTGCAAAGCGGACAAGCTATTGATAAGAGCCTTATCGGTGACATTGCCTACAAAAAAGTTGTCTATAACAAAAAACATACGGTCATTTGCGATATTTCCAATAACCAAATCCTTTTCAAGTGTCATATCACGGTATTTGTTATAAAAAGGAGTGCTATTAACCTTTTCCATTCTTCCTCTATGGAAAGCAACAAGCATTGCCCAGTCAATATCAGCAGGCACTTCTATATGTGCCAACTCATCTGCACATATGGATATGATATAGAATTTTGATTTCTCATAATCACAAATCAAAGTAAGCGCTTGTGTGGGTTCGGTGCCCATATAGAAACCCTGACCAAAGTCGCATTGCTTGCGGCTCTTGGGCTCAATCTTTCCTTCTATGCCCGATTTAGAACCGTGATACAAAAGAACCCGATTAGATTCTAACTTAACCGCCTTTGCCGCATCAGCAATTTTTTGGAGAGTCATATCATATACAGGGACAGACTTTTCCTTGCAGAATTCATATATCATAGACTGCGCTAACTTATTAGGAACAGCACGACCATTCTCCCAACGGTTTACCGTTTGGAATGTAACATTTAGATGCTCTGCAAACTCAGTCTGGCTCAAATTTAAGTATGTTCTAATTTGTTTAATTAGTGTATGCATAGTCCACCTCTTAAATATAACATTCTTTCTATTTCTTATTATATCCAATGTTATACTCTGTGTCAACGGTTTTTGTTACTAAAAAGAACAAACCTCAGCTAAAATTTTTAGCTGAGGTCATTGATTAGAGTGAAGTTATATTTATAATTTGCTTTCCTTTCTTTATAGCATAGTCGATGGCGATTTTGGTGCCGCTTTTGCGGGTGATTGGGGCGTTTGGTTCGTCGTAATACACTATGCAAAAGTAGCTTTTATTTATCATTTCGTAGTTACGTTCCACATAAGCGGCGCGGCCTGAGCCGATGATGTGTTCAGGATAGTATGTGTCCTCATAACTTTCTAAAAGATAGTTTGTATATTGCTCGTTTATATCCGGATATTCTGCTCGTACATAAATTCGTTTTATGTGTGGGTATTTTTCTTTTAGTTTGGTTACAAGCTCAAGGCACAGGCTATTAAATCGGCTCTTGCTCCCGAAAAGGAATGTATCGACTTTCTCGTCCACAATTAGTTTCTCGATAATCTCAACAAGTTTTGATTTTAGTTCCTCGGTTTCGTTTATAGTTCTATGACCGAAAAAGCAACATGTTTTCTCTTTCATAAGTTACACCTCAAAATTTTAGATATACTATATATCTATTTTTAACATTGTAACACATAATACATCTAAAATAAATATACAATATATTTATTATGAGGTGGAGATATGGCTATAAAGAGTGTTTCAATTAGAATTGAAGAAGAAATGTTGAATAAAATCGCACATATTGCAGATTACGAAGGCAGAAGTGTGAATAGTCAAGTGCTTGTTTTAATAAGAGAAAACATAAAGGCTTTTGAAGATGCCAATGGTGTTATAGACGGTAATATCACTCCTGCATCAAATGTAAAACCTACTCGTAAGTAACAAAAAACTCTCTGAGGTAATTAAATGAAAAAAGGTGTAGAAAAAGCTTTTGCTATTGCGTTATTTATAATTTCACTTATTAGTACTGTTTTTCCAACAAGCCACATGGAAAGCGTCACATATGCAGTCATTGTACCTTCTTTTATCCTATCATTAACTTCTTTTATTTCCGAGATTTCAAAAAAATGTCAAGATGATGCTGAAGAGACTGCAAAAATGGCACATAAACTCTCTAATCTTGAGCACGAAATTGCAGATAAAGATTATGCCCTCTATAATGAAGGTAAATATAATTCGCAATACATTGAGGGCCAAGTACCAAAAGAAATTTTTGATAAAATGTCAAACAGTGTTGAACATATGAGAGATTCCGTAATTTTTAAGAGAATGGAAATATTCTTTTTTAAGTTTAAAAACTTCTGCGATAAACTAGTTGTTATAGGATATGTCTTACTATTTATCAGTCTTTGTTTATCACCGTATATTTCTCATTGGTTGTCCGTAATAAATTTAAACTGTATAACATTATGGTCCCTAACTCTTCTATATGTAACTCTTGAACTCAAGTCTGAAATTTCTTCTAAACTCTATATGCTAATACACAAAGCTTTCAAGAAAAAAGCTGAAAAAGAAGCTGATAAAGAAAGCTAGTAAAATCTTTTGGAAACAGTAAAACCCTCTCTGCCGAAATTCAGCAGAGAGGTTTATTTTTAACGAACAGTCGGGGACGCCTATCCCTACAAATCGAATATATTACCCCCTTTTTTTAACACTCAATTTGTGTGTAGAAAAAGACCATACCTTCGAGGGTGGCGGTGTTTGGGTGGGACGAAGTTTTTTAGGTTAAATTATTTTTGTTTTGGCAAGGCGAAAAGCGGAAAAATGCTTTTGGCATTTCGAGCATTTTAAACGCCGCCAAAGCGAAAATAACAACTGAAAACGAGTCTAAATCCCAAGCGCCGACACCCCTTGGGTATGGTCTTATTTTAACATCATCAGGTGCCATAGCGGCGCCCATATTGTTAGCGTCGCTGACGCCGAGGTCAACAATTTTTCCTATTGTAGTTGCAGCAAGGTTGATTTTACCGCTACCTTGTGACACAACCGCTGCCCCGCTTGCGGTTGCAGTCCATTGTGCGGTAGGCGTACGCTGACCGCCGTATTCCAGCGGAAAGCGGAACTGCCGTTCGCTACTGCAAAAATGTGACGATGTTACCGCGACGGTGTTTTTTGCACCCGCACCAACCGTCATTGCCGACATAATAAGTCCCAGCACCATTGTTGAACAGGCGCCGTACAGCCCTGCAAAGGGGATTTCAAAATCCATTAAACCAAAGGTACTGCTTATACATTGATTTAGCAAATCTCCTGCAAATATTACGTCAATATCCTCCGGATTATATGAGCCTTTGGTCAGCGCCTTACTTACGGCAAACTGTTGAAGTCGGCTTTCTGCTTTTTCAAATGAATCCTCGCCCAGCAGTTCGTCTTCAAAGCAAATATCAAAACATTTACCAAGCGGACCTTGCTTTTCCTTTTTACCGCCAATTGCCGCATAGGAGCTTATAGAAATTGGCTGAGAAAATACAAATGTCCTGTTTCCTATCTTTTTCATCTTAAAAATACCCTTCTTTTAGTGCTTTATATAAATTTATTCTGCCCCAAATAAGTTAGGATTTGCCTTGTTCTGTCGTTGACAATAAGTGGTAAATTTGATATAATATTTTCACCAAAAACTTGGAGGGGATGTTTGTGTTAGCAACAACACCGGCAGTATTTGCTGTAGAAAACAATTATCAAATTTTTGCAAAAGTTGAAGACGAGTGCACCTTTTGGGTAACAGTTGGTGACAAGGATTATTACGACGATTTTAACGGCTTGTTCCGTACTCTTTGTAAGGTTCATAGCGTAATCGTACCGATGGAGGAGCTTAATAAAGCAAAGAAATACACCATCCACGTAAGACCGATTACCGAGCGTTCTTTTTGGAAAATCATGACAGGTGATATCCAAGACTTCACATTTGATTTCATTCCTGTCCCCGACAAAAATATCAGAGCTTATCATATTTCTGACACACACGGCAAAGCGCAAATTGCTATTGACGCCGCTAAAGTTTTCGGCGATATTGATTTCTTAATTTTAAACGGCGATATTGTTAACCATTGCAGCGACCCTGAAGAATTCGATACTGTTTATTCCCTTTGCAGCGAGCTTACCGGCGGTAAAAAACCCGTTGTTTGCTCTCGTGGTAACCACGATTTGCGAGGCAACTATGCTGAGGACTTTTTAAGATACGTTCCTAACGCAAACGGCAAAACCTATTACACCTTCCGCCTTGGCACTATTTGGGGCTTAGTTCTTGACTGCGGTGAAGATAAGGTTGACGAATATTACTCAAACTACAATATGGTTTGCTGTCACGCTTTCAGATTAAAGCAAACCGAGTTTATTAAAGAAGTTGTAAAGAACAAGGAATATCTTGACGAGGGTATTAAAACCCGCATAGTTGTTTGCCACAACCCCTTTACTAACATAATGGAAGAGCCTTTTGATATTGAGCAAGATATATACGACGAGTGGGTGCGTATGCTCAGAGAGGACATTAAACCCAACGTTATAATCTGTGGACATATGCATATTGTGGACGTTTGGGAGCAAGGCAGCGAGCATGACTGCCACAATCAACCCTGCCCCACAGTTATCGGCGGCGATTTGAAATTCCAGGAGGATTATTTTGCCGGCTGCGGTTACACCTTTAACGGTGATAAGATAGACATCGCATTCACTGACAATGCCGGAAAAGTTTTAGCCACCAGAACTTTATAACTTATAAAAGGCTTGACCGAACGGTCAAGCCTTTTCTTATAGTAGCCGTAGACAACTCTTGCTGCTGTCAATATAGGACACGGTACTTGACAAAAACATTTACATCAAAGTAGTAATGTGGTAAAATTATTATATAGTTATAATAAACAGAGGTATTACGATATTGAAAATTTCCTTTCTTTTTGATTTTGACGGAACACTGGTAGATTCAATGCCAACATTTGTTTCTTCTATGCTCCGTATTCTAGATGAAAACAGCATCCCTTACGAAAATAGCATTATTAAAATCATAACACCTTTGGGGCTGAACGGAACAGCTGATTACTACATAAACAATCTGGGGCTGAATATGTCAAAAGAGCAGCTGGTGCTCAAGATGAAAGAATATATGCTGGATGCCTATCTTCACACCATTCCTGCTAAAACAAACGTTGAATTTGTATTAAAGCAACTAAAGGAGCGAGGCGCAAGCTTGAACGTTCTTACTGCCAGCCCCCACATCACACTAGATGCTTGCTTGAAGCGCCTAGGTTTATGGGAGCTGTTTGACAATATATGGTCCTGCGACGATTTTCATACCACCAAGGCCGACCCGCAGATTTATGTGATGGCCGCAGAAAAAATGAACAGAGCTGTTGAAGATGTTTTGTTCTTAGACGATAACCTCAATGCAGATTTGACAGCAAAGTCAGCAGGTATGTTGGTCTGCGGCGTATATGACGAATCCTCGAAAGATTGTGTAGAACAAATGAAAGCTGCCGCCGACTTTTACATTTACGATTTCAAAGAATTGCTTGATTTAAATATTTCAAAAAAGGCTTGACCGAATGGTCAAGCCTTTTATAGCATTTGGGTTAGCCAATAAATTAAGCCATAAACTACGCTTGCTATTACGCCATAGACGATAACGGGGCCTGCGACAGTGAATATTTTAGCGCCAAGGCCTAAAATCCAGCCCTCACTTTTAAATTCGATTGCGGCGGAGGTCATTGCGTTTGAAAAGCCGGTAATCGGCACCAATGTTCCGGCGCCGGCAAATTTAGCAATTTTATCGAACACTCCTAAACCTGTAAGCACAGCTGCTATTAAAATCAAGGTTACGGGAACAGCCATTTTTGTTTCGTCCAGGCTCATTGAGGTTTCCATATAAATATTATTGAAGAATTGTCCCAAAGCACATATTAAACCGCCTATAACAAATGCCGCTATAAAGTCGCGCGCTTTTTTTGAGGGCGGCGAAGCCTCTTTTACCATTTTGGAATATTCTTTTTTTGTTACGCTCATAAAAATCTTCCTTTCTTGCAATATTTTTTACTCTCACGGCTAAAATATACAAAGGGAAGTGAAGTTATGGAAAATGTAATTGAATTAAAAAATATTTCAAAGTCTTATACTGTTGGTGATACAACCGTGAAAGCCTTGGATAATATAAACCTAACCGTTAAGACAGGAGATTTTTTGGCGGTGCTTGGAGATTCGGGCTCGGGTAAGTCTACTCTGCTTAACATTTTAGGGTGTTTAGACAAGTCAACATCGGGAAAATATTGTTTTTCGGGGAGAAACATAGAAAATTTGAGCGAGCGAGAGCTGGGTAATTTGCGAGGACGAAAAATAGGCTTTATTTTTCAAGGCTTTAACCTTTTGCCCGGACTCACCGCCTTTGAAAACATCACCGCCGCTTTACAATATATAGGTGTAAAGCAGAATAAAGAAAAAATAGCGTTGGATGCTTTAAATCAGGTTGGTCTTTCCCACAGACGAAACCACATGCCGCATCAGCTTTCGGGCGGACAACAGCAACGAGTTGCCATTGCGAGAGTAATTGCCCAAAACCCGAAAATTATTTTAGCCGATGAGCCAACAGGAAATTTAGACTCAGACACCGCAAGTGAAATAATAAAAATCCTGCTTTCGCTTCACAGCGAAGGCAGGACCATTCTCTTAATTACTCACGACAATAAAATTGCAGACAGGATACCCAAAAAAATTCACATTTCTAACGGGCAAATTTTAGAATGCAATATATAACAACTACTATACCTAAGCCGATACGATACCAGCCGAAAGCTTTGAAATCGTGCTTACGGATATAGGACATTAGGAATTTTATGGCGGCTACCGAAACTAAGAAGGAAACAATGGTGCCAACAAGCAAAATTGCCCATTCGCCGCCCGAAATCGAGTTGCCGTCCATAAAGAATTTAAGCATTTTTATTGCGCTGCCACCGAACATGGCGGGGATTGACATAAAGAAGGAAAACTCTGCCGCCACAGTACGAGAGGCGCCCAGAATTATACCGCCCAAAATGGTAGAGCCGCTTCTTGAGGTGCCTGGCACTAATGCGAGAGTTTGGAAAACGCCCAAAAGCAAAGCGGTTTTATATGTAACCTTTTCAACCGTGTCAATTTTAGGGGTACGGTTGCGGCTTTCAAGTATAATATACAAAACACCGTACAAAATCAAAGCCGCCGCAATAATAATTACATTAAGAGAGCCTGTGAGCATTTCATCAATCATATCGTCAAAGGCGATACCAATAATAGCCGCAGGCACACTTGCAACAAGCACCTTAAACCACATATCCCAGGTTTGGCGCTTTTCTGCGGAAGTCTTTTTAAGCGCAAAGGGGTTTAGCTTATTAAAGTACATTAACACAACAGCGAGTATGGCGCCGAGTTGGATTACAACAAAAAACATTTCCTTAAAAGCATCGGATGTTTTAAGCTTTATTAACTCATCCACCAAAATCATATGCCCTGTACTGCTAATGGGCAACCATTCGGTTATACCCTCAACAATGCCGAGAACTATTGATTTTAATATTTCTATAAATAACATTTTTATCACCCATCAACAATTATATATAATTTTATTCTAAAAGTAAACCTCTGTCACCAAAATAATTCTCTGTCATAAGATACTATAGAAGTATGCAAATAACTTCAAAAATAGAAATAGGAGGATTGTTTATGGCAGACATAAGAGCAAATTGCCCGGCTCCATCAGGTGATTTCAAAGAAGCCGTATGCATAGATGCCGGCCGTGTATTTGACAGCTGTTGTGACCGTGATTGTCTTGAAGATTTAAGAGTTTATTTTAGCTGTGGCAATCAGGAAATCGTATCAAAGGCGCAGAGTGTACGTGTCCGCTCAGCAGAAGTCATCAATGTACTTATTGATGTTGAGCCTGTATCTTTTAACCGTGGTTTCTACTCATGCGACCTCACATTTTTCTTCTTGATTGAGCTTGATGTCTTTACAGCGCCCCACGCTTTGCCGACCGCTGTAAAGGGCGTTTCGTTCTATCAAAAGAAGGTTATACTCTATGGTAGTGAGGGTAATGTTCGCAGTTTTTCCAACGATTACACAGTCGAGGACGAAATGGACCCGCAAATCCGTTCCAACGGAAACTCACCCCGCTGTACTGTACAATGCGTTGACCCCATTGCTCTTTCGGCTAAGGTTTGCGAGGTTAAACCCTGCTGTGAGAGTATAAGATGCGTACCGTCCTGCATTTGCGATTGCCTCGGCGGCGCAATTGAAACGGGACTTTCAAACGGAAGCAACACAGTTTATGTGACTCTCGGTTTATTCACCATCATTCAGTTGATTAGAAATGTCCAAATGCTCGTACCTGTTTATGATTTCTGTATACCCGAAAAGCAATGCAGTGATTCTACAAGCGAGCCTTGTGATATTTTCCGTAATATCAGCTTCCCGATTGATGAATTTTTCCCGCCCCGCCCCTGCAACATTGACGACTGCGGCTGCGGTTGCGAGCACTAAAAACAAAAAGCACTCAACTCTCGTTGAGTGCTTTTTTAAATTTCCTTACCATTCCTCGCCCACTTCACGATGCATAAGGCGCTCTAAAGATTCCTCTACGTTTCCGTCCTTATACAGCACACGGTAACATTCCGTTATTATGGGCATTGATATATTAAATTCCTTTGCAAGCGCATAAGCGGTTTCGGTGGCAAAATAGCCCTCAACGGTACCGACAATCTCAAGCGCTTTTTTAACCGAGACGCCACGGCCTACCAAATCGCCGAAGCGGTGATTACGGCTGTGCTCAGAGGTGCAGGTTACAACCAAATCACCGAGACCCGTAAGACCCATAAAGGTTGTATCCTTACCGCCCATAGCCTTGCCGAGCCGTGACATTTCTATAATACCACGGGATATTAAAGCCGCTTTTGTGTTATCTCCCAATCTTAAACCGTCCAAAAAGCCTGCGGCAACCGCAATAACATTTTTTAGCGCACCGCCAAGCTCAACGCCTATTAAATCTTCATTGGTATATATACGCAAAAAAGAGCTGTTAAGCTGTTCTTGTACAAATTTGGCTGCTTCAAAATCAAGGCTTGCTACTGCAACGGTTGTCGGTATTCTGCGGGCAACCTCCTCAGCATGCGAGGGACCCGAAAGCACAACTATTTTACGGCCGGGCAGTTCCTCGGCTATTACCTGTGAAAGGCGAAGGTTTGTGCCGTTTTCAATTCCTTTTGCAACGTTTACTACTATTTTGCAGTCAATGTTTTTTAATTTTGCAGCTGTGCTGCGAATAACGGTTGACGGCACCGCCAAAATCACAATGTCTGAGCCGTTTGCCTTTTGCAAATCGGTAGTAATAACAATGTCCCTAGGAATAACTGTGCCGGGCAATAGTTTTTTATGCTCCCTATCACGACAAATTGCTTCCGCCTCATAGTCAAAAGGTGTCCAGACAGTTACGTCGTGATTGTTATGACGAGCGGAAAGCGCAAGGGCTAACCCCCAGCCGCCTGAGCCTAATACTGTAACTTTGCTCATTTTACTTTATCCTTTTTTATTACCAGTTTTTTCTCCTCGCCCTTTATTAAGCGAACTATATTATCCTTATGCTTTATTATAACAATCAATGCAATAGCGCTTGTCAGCAAGGTTGCTATTATGCGGTATTCCGGTGCAACAGTAAAATATTCAACAACAGGACCTACTACCATTGCTGTAATTGAGCTTGCTGAAATAATGCGGGTAAATAAAAAGACAATCAAAAATGCCGAAAGGCAAATTACAAGCACCTTCCAGTTGCATACAGCAAAAATTCCTGCGGTACAAGCCACCGCCTTACCGCCGCGGAACTGAAAGAACAGCGGGAATATATGACCTATTTGACAGAATATGCCGCAAAACAGTGCGCCATAAATTGCAAGTGTATTTTCTACCCCTGCCATTTCAGCCAAAGTGCCGAAAATTAAATACTTACCGATTAAACAGGCGGCAGATGCCTTTAAAGCATCAAACACAAAGGTAAGTAGCCCAGGGCCGAAGCCTGCCGAACGCATTACATTGGTCATTCCGGCATTGCCGCTGCCAATATCACGAACGTCACGCTTTATAAAATGGCGAGTAAAGATAACCGCAAAGCTAACACTACCCAACAGATAGCTTACAATTGCCGCTAAAAGAAATAAAACTACTAACATATTAGCCCTTCTTTCCGTCCGAGCGCTCCCTAACTATGAATTTTACAGGAGTGCCCTCCAGCCCGAACACCGAGCGTATCTGATTTTCCAAATATCTCTGATATGAAAAGTGAAACAACTCTGCATTATTGCAGAAGCAGACAAATGCAGGCGGCTTTGTAGATGCCTGCGTAATATAATAAATTTTTAACCGCTTACCCTTATCTGTCGGCGGTTGTACACGAGCCGTTGCGTCTGCCAGAATATTGTTTAACATTCCGGTAGAAATACGCATGGTATTTTGCTGGTAGACATATTGAATAAGCTCAAACAAACGGTCTACCCTTTGACCTGTTTTAGCCGAAATAAAGACAATGGGTGCATAAGGCATAAAGGAAAAGTCTTTCATAAGGTCTTTACGGAAGCTATCCATCGTGCGACCGTCTTTTTCGACTAAGTCCCATTTATTTACGGCAATTACTACAGCCTTTCCGCCCTCAAGCGCTAAGCCTGCAACCTTTGAATCCTGCTCGGTAAAGCCTTCGGTTGCGTCAATCATAATAACACAGACATCAGCACGCTCTACCGCCATTTTTGCACGCATTACGCTGTATTTTTCAATACTGTCATGCACCTTTGCTTTGCGGCGGATACCTGCAGTATCAATAAAGTTATACTTAACTTCGTTTCTTGTAATAAAGGTGTCAATTGCGTCACGAGTGGTACCTGCAACGTCCGAAACAATGGTACGCTCCTCGCCTGCAATAAAGTTAACCAGGGAGGATTTACCTGCATTAGGCTTACCGATTACGGCAACCTGAATAACCTCTTCATCATCCTCGCCGAAGGCACCTTCCGGGATAAATTCTATCACCCTATCAAGCAAATCGCCTGTACCGTGACCGTGCACCGAGGAAACCGCCACAGGGTCACCAAGACCTAAATTATAAAACTCATAATACTCCATTGGCAAATCACCAACGGTGTCACACTTGTTTACACATAAGACAACCGGCTTGCCGCTTTTTTGCAGCATTGCGGCAATTTCCTTGTCGGCTGCTGTTACGCCTGCACGCAAATCGGTCACCATTATTATAACCTCTGCGGTGTCTATGGCAAGCTGTGCCTGAGCACGCATTTTTTTGAGTATTATATCATCGGTTTTAGGCTCAATACCGCCTGTATCCACAAGCAGCATTTCGTGTCCAAGCCATTCGGCTGTACCGTAGATACGGTCACGGGTTACACCCGGTGTATCATCGACAATCGAAAGCCGTTTGCCGGTTAGCTTATTAAATAAAGTGGATTTACCCACGTTAGGTCTGCCGACTACGGCAACTACCGGTTTAGCCATGTTTTCATCCTTTCAGAGCTTTTATCAGCTCGTTTCCGTCATTTTCTATTGGGATACAGGGCAGTCCCAGTTCCCGCTGTAAATCTTCCACCGAAACATCGTCTAAGAATACATCTCTCTCGCTTCTTAACATAGTTGCGGGAAAGAGTAATGCGTCCCCTAAATCCTTGCCCTTTAACTGGCGCAGTATATCGCCGCCTGTTACAAGGCCGGATACCGTAATTTTGTGGCCGAAAAAGTCATTAACAATAGGGTATACTTTACATTCAAAGTGTTTAAAGCGCTTATTGCAAGCATCAGCTATCTCATTCATTAAGGGCGCCGCCGCAACACCTGTTGCAATACTTACCCTGCGCTGTTTTTTAAAGAACCTGTGACCTGCTTTTTTGAGCGCATCGGTGCTTTCTTTTAAAAGCAATGACCAGAGTCCCACTCCGTTTTCAAGCTGAGCAAAGTCTTCATAAAACTCTGCCGACGGCAGCGGTTGCCCAGCCAACAGATAAAATTCATCTGCCGCAAAGACCCTTCTTGCTCCACACTCATTATAAGATAGATTGGCAAATTCTTCAATAATTTTAAGCGTATTTTTTGCAGTTTTTTTGTTATAGGGTTTAAGCTCGGCTAAGCCTTCACGATGGTCGGTAAGACCTACCGGCACAGCGGCGATACACTGCACCGCATTAAGAGATAAAAGGTCTTTTAAAGTGCGGCGCAAAGCCTTTCCGTCATTAACACCCGGCACTAACACGAGTTGGCAGTTTAATTTTATACCACCTTCGGCTAACCGATACAATATATCAAGCGCTTTTCCTGCGTTTTTGTTTTTCATCATACTAACACGCAGTTCAGGGTCGGTAGTATGCACCGAAATATTGATGGGACTTATATGCATTTTTAAAATGCGCTCTACCTCATGCTCGGTTATATTTGTCAGTGTAATATAATTGCCGAACAAAAACGAAAGCCTGGAGTCATCATCCTTAAAATACAGACTATCACGCATACCGTGAGGTAATTGGTCGATAAAGCAAAAAATACATTTATTTTTACAAGCGTGCTGCTTGTCCATTAAATAGGTATCAAAACTTAAACCGAAATCTTTGTCTGACGGTTTGTCTAACTTAACTGTATAGGCTTTTCCTGCATTATCAAGTAAGGAAAGCTCCGCTTCCTGCTCACTTTCCATAAACCGATAATCCAGAACATCCATAATTTTTTGTCCGTTAATAGATATAAGCGTATCTCCGCTTTTTATGCCGGCATTTTCCGCCGGTGAAGCAGGTATTACCGCCTTAATAATTACTGACATAATAAACTCCTTAGCCAAAGCATTTAAACTTGAACCAGCCTTAAAGGGCAGGTTTTAGGCACCTTTTGGCTCATTGTTACACATAGGCTTATAGAAAAATAGCGAGAGCCACGGCTCTCGCTATTCCTTGAAAGACTAGTCCTCAACCTTAACAACTTCGCGTCCGTTGTAGTAGCCGCAAGCCGCACAAACTCTATGAGGGCGCTTATATTCGCCACAACGAGAGCATTTTACCAGCGCGGGTGCTTCCATTTTCCAAACGTTGGAGCGACGCTTATTCTTTCTTGCTTTTGATGTTTTTCTCTTTGGTACTGCCATTTCAGCACCTCCTTACAAATTTTCGGCTCATTGAGTTATTCTAACAGAGATTTAAGTGCTTCCAGCCTTGGGTCAATTTCGGTTTTAGGGCAATCGCAATCACCCTCATTCAAATTAGCACCGCATTTTGCACACAAGCCCTTACAGTCTTCCTTGCATAAATGCTTGGTAGGTAACCGCAAGATAACCTCAGTGTAGCACAGCTCTTTTAAGTCCAGCACCATATCCGATAACAAAATATATTCCTCATTATCGTCATTTTCCAGCTTGGACACAAGCGTGCGGCTAATGTCAACCGTAATAACCTCTTTAGCATCCGTACCGCACCTATCACAAGGCGCCTCATAAATCACCGTACAGGTCACGCAAAGCGAAACTACGCCGGCACGGTTAAAAACCTTACCGCTGACCTTAACAGGCTGACTTAACGGATGTAGGTCAAACACCTCAACATCGCTGAAATCAAATTCTGTTTCGAGCTCTTGGCTCTGCCCCTCATTCACAAAGATAGATTTTAAATCCAGAACCATAAGCTCACCTCAATTGTCACACCGTATATTATATAATGCTAAAGCACCTTTGTCAAGCATAAATTAGCCTAAAAAAACAGGCTGTGTTGTTTAAACAACACAGCCACTATATATAGTATTTTAGAACTTTTGAGCTACCTCAAATACACGAGCAGGAAGTTCCTCATCATCACAAGAAACTGTGAAAATAAACTCTACATTGGCATTTTCGGATAATTTAGCAATCTTCTCAAAGAAATCTGCTAATTTCTCATAGTCTCTGCCGCAAATACGGAGTGTTGCATCTATTAACACATCTGTAAGGTCATAGTTGCCGGCGCACAGTCCGCTTAAAAAGCCGTAAAATCCGTCATAACCGCCGACTGAATAGCTGTCAACATCAATCAATCTTGCACGGTGTGTAATATCATAGGTAAGTGTTGGGCCCTTTTCAACGCAAATAACGTTGCCCTTGGATTGCTCAACCGCATCATGAACAGCTGCGATAAGCTTCTTTGTTTTTCCCGAACCCTTGTGACCTGTGATTAATTTAATCATAGTATACAACTCCTTTATTTTTACCGCCTAAAGCGGGTATTTCTAAATTATCGGCTTTATTTCAGCCTTGCCTCCAAAGCAGCCCTTTGTTCTTCATAACCGGGCTTGCCGAGCATTGCGAACATATTCTTTTTATAGCTTTCAACACCCGGTTGGTCAAACGGGTTAACACCTAAGATATAACCCGAAATTGCACAAGCCTTTTCATAGAAATAAATCAGCCTGCCTAGGTTTTCCTCATCTGCCTTGTCTACCTCAATAACGAGATTAGGCACACCGCCGTCGGTATGAGCAAGAACGGTACCCTCAAAGGCTTTGCGGTTGACAAAGGACATTCCCTTGCCTGCCAAGAAGTTCAGCCCGTCACCATTAACGGCATCCTCTTTGATTGTAATATCATCACCGCAGTCGGCAATTTGGACAACGGTTTCAAAAAGGATTCTGCTTCCGTCTTGAATGTACTGACCCATAGAATGAAGGTCTGTACTGAATATAACAGAGGCGGGGAAAATACCCTTGTTGTCCTTACCTTCACTTTCGCCGAAAAGCTGTTTATACCATTCGTTCATCAAAGTAAAGCGAGGCTCATAAGCAACCATCAATTCAACCGATTTGCCTTTGCGATAAAGCACATTTCTCGCAGCGGCGTAGCGGTAACAATCATTCTTTTCAATATCGCAAACGCTGTATTCCTCACGAGCTTTTGCAGCGCCTAGCATCAATTTATCAATATCAGCACCGCTTACAGCAATCGGTAAAAGACCTACTGCGGTAAGCACGGAATAACGGCCGCCAACATCGTCAGGCACTACAAAGCTTTCCCAACCTTCGCTGTCGGCAAGCTGTTTAAGTGTGCCTTTTGCTTTATCGGTTGTGCAGTAAATGCGTTTTTTTGCTTCTTCTTTACCTACTTTATTTTCTAAATACTCTCTAAGCACTCTAAAAGCAATTGCCGGCTCGGTAGTAGTACCCGATTTTGAAATAACATTAAGGGATACTCTCTTCCCCTCGCAAATTTTAAGGATATCTGCAAGATAGGAACCGCTGATACTGTTGCCGACAAAGTAAATGTCAGGTGTGTTTTTAGGCATATCGTTATACAGCGGTGAATGTAAAAATTCAATAGCTGCACGAGCGCCCAAATATGAGCCGCCAATACCGATAACAAGTAATATATCGCTGTCTGAGCAGATTTTTGCAGCCGCAGACTTAATGCGTGCAAATTCATCTTTATCATAATCGACCGGTAAATCTACCCAGCCAAGAAAATCGTTGCCGAGCCCCGATTTTTCTGTAAGCTGTTTATGGGCTGTTTGTACCTCAGGTTCTAAGCCCTTTAAATCGTTTTCACTAAGAAAAACAGATGCATATTTTTCCTTAAATAAAATTGCCATCAATTAAACCTCTTTCTTTCTTTTATTTTACTATAAATTTGACTTTTTTTCAACAAGTATTTTTAATTTTTTGCCTTAAAAATCTATCCTTGGCACACAAGCGCCAGCAATTGACCAAGCACGAGCAAAAATGACTTTTTGCTCACATCACTTTCGCTAAGAATTTTTATGCTTCCAAGTTCTTTACCGCCTTGCGTAATACGGGCAATTCCAACCTGTTGTCCTTTTTGGACAGGAGCAAACAGTTCTTTTTCCAGCTGTGTTGTTACAATAATATCGCTATCATCGGAAGCTTCGGTTAATAGGCTTTTCTCTCCTGCCGCGCGGACAGTTATTTCTGTTCCCATACCGTTTTTGACCTTTATTTTTTTAAGCTGTTCTTTGGGCACTTTTACGCTTTTATAGGTATAGTTTGCAAAGCCGTGGTCTAACAGTTTTCTTGCCCCTAAAAAGCGGTCATTGCTGTTCTCGGCACCCATAACAACAGCTATCAAGGTCATACCGTTTTTCTCGGCAACTGCTGAAAGGCAATGCCCTGCCGAGCCGGTGGTACCGGTTTTTAAGCCCTTGCAACCCTCATAATAGCGCACCAGTTTATTAGTGTTAACCAAACTCATTTCGCCGTTTCGCAAAGTATCCATCCAAACGGTTGAGTAATCAAAAATTTTCTTGTGTTTTATAAGCTCACGGGACATAATTGCAACATCGTTTGCGCTAACAAGGTGCCCCTCGGCATCAAGTCCTGTTGCGTTAACAAAGGTTGTATCGGTCATACCCAATTCGCTTGCACGCTTGTTCATTTTATCAACAAACCCCTCCTCGCTGCCTGCGATAGCTTCGCCCAAAGCCACAGTAGCATCGTTTGCCGAAGCAATAACGGTCGCTTTCAACAGTTCGTGCACTGTCATTGTTTCACCCGGCTCCAGCCAAATTTGCGAGCCACCCATAGAGCAGGCGTGTTCACTTGCTGTAATGGGTGTTTCCATTGTTAGTTTACCCTTATCGAGCGCCTCCATAACAAGTAGCAAGGACATAATTTTCGTTATTGATGCGGGCGGCAACTTTTCGTGCGGGTTATTATTTAGTAAAACCTGACCGGTCTTGGCTTCCATCAGTACATAAGATTTTGCCTTAACTTCCGGCGATACACCTGCAGAGGTTTGCACCGTTTCGCCATCCTCTTCAATCGGCAGTAGCATATCCTCATAAAAATACTCAGTGACTATTGTTTCCTTTACCTCCGCCATATCAGCTAAACAAACCATACCCGACATTAGTAGCGCAAAAATAAGTATAAATGCAATTTTTTTCATATTTCATCTCCCCTTTGCTAAAATATATGCAATAAAGGGACAAAAATAACCCGACACCGCAAAGCAGTGTCGGGTTTAAAACTTAATGTTTATTCAATTTTTGTTGAACCAAACGGAATTATCGGCAAGGTTGTATAATTATCAACCGGCATCAAGCATTCCATATTCATATCATCGCAAGAGATAGTTGCATCATCCAACAATTCTCGGTCAAGCACCAAGGTCATAGAGTCCTTATGGTCGGTATAAGACACTATTTGGGCACCGCCCTTTGAGTCATAAACACGGAACATAAGGCGTTTTGGATGAATTACATAGCTGTATATAGTGCCGTAAACCGGCGCAAATTTCAATGAAATTTCATTGCCTGAAATTTTTGTTGCAGATACTAATTCCGGCGCATCACAAACATAAGGCATTCCGTAAATATGATTTAAAGCAGAATACGCTGTGCGCTCACCCACTACCATATTGGATTGTGCTGAATTATGAATACCGTCGCAAACAGTTAAATCAATTGAGGGCACAATATAAATTCCCGGTTCCTTTGCTGCCCTTAATTGCTCTGCACGCAATTTCTGCCACTCAGCACCAACAACTGAAAAGTCCTCGGTTGGCATTTCGTATGTGCGCTTATTTATCTGTACAGTAATAAAGGGTAACTCCGGATTATTTAAAGAATTACGGAAATCGGCTACTGTACGCATAAATCTTTCGTAGTAGTTACTGAAGCGGTTATCATAAGCATCGGAACAGCCTTGATACCAAAGCACACCCTTAACGCTGTCAACCCCTGCCATTTTTAAAATATCCAGCATTTGATTAAAATAACTGCCATCTTCAGCACGGTCCCAATAAGAAAGCTGTAGTCCTCCTCTTGTAACCGGAAGAAGACCGATGGGGTATCCCAATTTTTGCTTTAAGATTTTTGCAAAGCATAACCAAGGAGAATGTGTTGGGAAAAATTCAGTACAAAGAGAAAATACGGAATCTGTATTATCAAATATCGGGTGTGTTGCTAAATCCCACTGACCGTTAAATCTAAACTGGTGAATTCCGATTTCCGGCTGGTCTTGTACGGGATTTTTTCCGTTACCCTCTGCGTTACTTTGACCTGCAATTAAATATAAATCACCGATACCGACATGGTGCACCGAATCACCACGTACCGCACATGAACTATGATACTTATCCTCTGGGTTTTCACTATAGTACCATGTTTTCAAGGTGTACGGGCCGCCTGCCGGGACATTAAGAATAGTCGCCTTCCAGTTTCCGTCAACCACTTCTGCATAGGTCGGCTCTAAAAGAGCTTTTGAGGTGGCTTCGTCTATAACGGCACAAACAACCTTACCATTTACAAGCTTATCACCGTTAGCAGGCGCTACATAGTTGCCCCACAAAGTAATATTTGCAAAGCCGTCCTTTTGCTGCAATATCTGCCAATCCTGCACTCCGCCCAAAATGTTTACACCGACGGCAGTTGTCCTTGTTTTACTCATTTCTTTTCAACCTCCTACTACCCATAAATCGGGGAGATAAGAATTTTTTATATTATAACATTGTAAGACAAGTTCTGCAAGCATTCATTTTTTTAATTTTCAGTAAAAAAATTGTTGAAATATGGGAAAATTGGTGATAAAATCATAAAAAAATAAAGGAGTTTAAAGTATGTGGTTTATTTTTACACTTGCAACAACCTTTTTATGGGGATTTGCAGAGCTGTTTTATAAAAAAGGTGCTCGCCCCGATGAAAAGTATTCGCATTTAAAAATCTGTGTTTATGTCGGTGCAGTAATGGGAATTCATGCGATTTTCACACTGCTTACACAGGATATAAATTACAATCCTATCAACTTAGTTAAATACCTTCCCGTATCCCTTTTGTACATTATTTCTATGGCGTTTTCATTCTTTGGAATGCGCTTTATTGAAGAATCAATATCCGACCCTATTGAAAACACCTCGGGTGCGATTTGTTCTTTGTTGTGTGTAATCTTCTTGAAGGAAGCACTTTCAATACCTGCTGTGGTTTCTATTATTGTAATAGCTATAGGTATTTTAGGTGTTGGCTTCTTAGAGAACAGAGGAGATACCAACAGAAAGAAGAAGCTTGGGAAAAAATTGGCTATCATCGCATTCTGCATGCCGTTCTTGTACGCATTGCTTGACGCTCTTGGCAGTTTCTTTGACGTATTCTATCTTGATGATATTTCCACCACTCCTTTAGTTGGCGTAACCGAGAAAACAATAGAAGACGTTGCAAACACCAGCTACGAATTAACCTTTGCCTTGTTTGCGCTTGTTCTGTTTGTGTTTATGAAAATCAAAAAGGTAAAATTCGGTTCTGTTGTTAAGCAAAAAGACAAACTGCTTTCTGCCGTATTTGAAACCGCAGGACAGCTTACATACGTTTATGCAATGAGCGGAAACGGCGCAATTGCCGCACCGATTATTTCTTGCGTATGTATTGTTTCTTTGCTTCTTTCACGCATATTCTTAAAAGAAAAGCTCACCAAAAAGCAATACCTCTTTATCGGTATCGTTATTATCGGTATACTTATGTTAGCGATAAGCGAAGAGCTTTAATATTAGGCCTAACGCAAAAGCGTGCTGTACTTTTCGTACAGCACGCTTTTTTATTTTATATCTTCTTTTACTTCTTTGGGCGGAACCGCTAATTCAGCCGGGTTTTCTAAATACTTGCGGAATTGCTTGATTGCCGCAGCATAATAGTAACCGTCACAAATGCGCTCGTCCATTACTACCTTGTAGCGAATAACCTTACGGGTCTCAACTGTGCCGTCAGATTTCAGCACGTTCTTTTTCTCCTTTGCGCCAAAGGAAATAAACACGGGACAGTTGCCGAAGTCGTACAAATGGTGATATATCGGCGGGATTCCCAAAGAGCCCATAGAGGTAATAAACATACTTTGGTGGAAGGGGCTTACCTTTAACAGGAATTTCGGCAGTCCACCGAAATAATCCAACAGTTTTAAAAACCAGACTGTAAATTTAAGCAACAAACCGGGGATAAGGGTAAGTAATTTTGCCGTTTTATCAAAATCACCGCCCGGCTCATTTCTGTATTCATCAATAGTTTTGGTAAATTCATTAAAAACGTCGGTTGAGGTTGCATCGGGTTCAAATTCAACCTTAACAACTGTATCAGGGGACTCCAAGCTCATATTCTTTTTAATGGTAAGTGCTATATCAATTGTATTGCGGTGAAAGATTTTTTGACCGCTGATAAAACGATTAAGCCCGGGGTATTGAGAAATAGTGCGAACGTATGCCGCAATTAAAACGTGCATAACGCCAAAACCTTTTAAGCCATTTGCTCTTTGTTCTTTTATAAAAGCGTCTACCTTTTCTAAATCAAACTCATCTTCAAAAAGATTGCAACAAGTATTACGCTCTACCATTATATATGAGCCTACAGCTGCCATCGGGTCCATCGAACGAATCCGCCTTCCGTCCGAGCGGTCACCGAAGCGGCGCTTAATTTTTTTATTTTCCAAAATTACCACTCCTATATTTTAATTCCCAACAATCAACATTATAACACAAAGTTCGACAAATTGCACGCATTTTATTTTTTTGCAAAAGTTTTCCTTGAAAAAATATATTCACCCAAACAAAAGATTGCAATATGTACTACCGCTTGAACGACCAAAAAGGCAATATCCCCATTTATGTTTTCTGCAATTTTTAGTCCTAAAAAGCCGCCCAGTGCCGTAAATGTAAGCGGCTTTATTACCCAATCGCTAATTTTAAAGGGTGCTTTTGTGATTTTAAAAAGGCGTGCAGAGTGTAAGGTGGAGGTGAAAATATTGCTTACTATCATAATCCACAAAAAGCCCTGCATACCGTATTTCGGCACAACGAACAGCACCGCAATTACACGCAGTGAGGAGTCGGTAACGTTATACCAAAATGAGCGCAATTGTTGGTTAAGACCTTTAAGCATACCATCTACTACGCTTTCAACATACATAAAGGGAATTATGGGTGTCAAAAAAGCGATAATATCGCCCACCTGATTATCCTTATAAACCACATTTGCTATGCGGTGCGAATTTACAGCGAAAACGCCCGCAATCAGTATTGAGGCTATAAGCGTCCAGCCGAATATTTTTTCAACCGAGCTGATTTGCTTTTCTCTGTCATTTACCGCCTTTGCTCTTGCCATTTCGGGAATCATAAGTGTAGAAAGCGCCCCCAAAAATGAGGCGGGGAAAAACATCAGCGGTATTGCCATGCCCTTCAATTTACCAAACATCGCCACGCTGTTTTTGCGTGTCATAGTGCGTTGCAAGCCTTGAGGCACAAGCAAGTTTTCTGCCGTATGCAAGCCACTTGTTAAATATTTGCTTGCCGTTATGGGCAAGGCAATTTTTATCATTCGGGAAATAACGCCCGGCGTTCTAAAACCGCTTTCGGGTGTTTTGCGCAACTCCCGCTTGTAGCCTATGTACATAATCAAGCAAGAAGAAATTTCGGCTAACGTGTCACCAAGCATAACTACGGCGCAGGTAACTCCCAGCCCTTTATCAGCAGCAGCACCAACCAGTAATACCACAACGGTTATTCGCACAAGCTGTTCTACCAACTGTGATACCGAGTTCAGACCAACCTTGCTTTTGGCTATAAAATAACCCCTGTAACAAGAGCACATTCCCACAAAAGCAAGTGACACGCTTAAAATACGAATGGCACTAACGCTGCGTATATCCTTTATAAAATATACCGCAATTGGAGTTGCTCCAAAAAACATTGCGGCGCAAAAGGCGGCGGCAATAGTAAGTGTACAAATAGTTGCCGCGCGCATAACCCTTTTTTCTGCCTGTCTGCCACCCTTGGTGTTTTCCGAAACCAATCTTGTGACCGCCGTACAAATTCCGCTGGCCGCAAAGGTTGAAGCAAATATATAACAAGAAAAAATCAGTTGATAGAGGCCTATTCCCTCTGCACCTATTTTGCCTGCTAAGTATACTTTAAAAACAATACCGATTGCTCTGAGAACAAAGGACACCGCCGTTAAAATCAGAGCATTTTTAATAAAAACGTAAGCCTTCACACTTTTCACTCCCCACAACAATTCTATTGTTAAAAGGGAAAAATTAGAATAATGCGCCTTTAAAGCGGCAAAATATACAATATACACTTTGGAAAGGAATTCTCATAAATGGATAATAAGGCTATAATACAGCAAATGCGAGAGGATTTGAAGGTTGGCGTTAGCTTTGATACCGTCTGCCGCAATATAATCGTGGGACAAAGACAGGCGGCGTTATTTTTTATTGACGGCTTTATTAAAGACGAAGTTTTTGAAAAGATAATGGAATTTCTTTTCAAAATAACCCCCGATGAGTTAGAGGAATTTCCAAATATGGAGGTTTTCTCAAAATCAAAACTGCCCTATGTGGAGGTGCAGTATGAAACCGATTATAAAAAAGCAGAAATACAGGTACTTTGCGGCGTGACCGCCCTTATTATAGACGGTATTGCAGGTATTTTACTTATAGATACCCGTACCTATCCTGTGCGAGGAATCAGCGAGCCTGAAAAGGATAAAACTCTGCGTGGTTCTCGTGACGGCTTTGTTGAAACCCTGGTTTTTAATACCGCTATGATACGCCGACGCATACGGGACACCAATTTAATTTTTGAGCATTTGCAGGTTGGCGACGGCTCACGAGTGGATGTTGCCATCGCATATATAGACGGTTTAGCCGACGCTTCAATGGTTAACAAACTACGAAGCCGCCTTAAAAAACTAAAAGTTACCGGCGCCTCAATGTCCTTACAGGCAATTTCCGAAACCCTGTTGCCATCACCCTTTTTTAACCCGTTTCCAAATGTTAAATTTACAGAGCGCCCCGACTATGCCAGCGCCTGTATTTTAGAGGGCAAGGTCATTTTGGTTATAGATAATTCGCCCTCTGCTATGGTTTTCCCCACCTCGTTTGCAGATTTCACAAAGGAAACCGACGACTACTGCTTCCCGGCGTTAATTGGCTCCTTTGTTCGTGTAATCCGTTTGGTTGTTTCTATATTGACTGTTATTTTAACCCCGTTAACGCTTTGGCTTTTGGAAAACCCTGCTTTAATTCCCACGTGGTTAGCATTTTTAATACCGACATCAACCGTCACAATTCCTATCTTTTGGCAGTTCATTATGGTTGAGTTTATAAATGACAGCTTGCGCCTTGCCTCGCTTAACACACCCGACTCACTCTCCAATGCGCTGGGTATTATCGGCGGTCTTATTCTTAGTGAATTTGCCATTACGGCGGGCTGGTTTGTACCGGAAATCATTTTGTTTATGGCATTTGTTACTATTTCCAGTTTTGCTCAGCCGAGCTTTGAAATGGGCTACGCCCAAAAGTTTTGCCGGCTGTTACTTTTAATTTTAGTGGAGCTTTTTGGTATTACAGGCTTCTTTATTGGCTTAGTAATCATTGTGGCTATTATGGGCTCTACCAAAACTTTGACAGGTTACACTTATTTAACCCCCATCATTCCCTTTAAGCCCAAGGATTTCTTAAAACTCTTTGTCCGCACTAAAATTAAAAATTACGAATAAAGAAAAGCAGGTGGCCTTTGGCTACCTGCTTTTTATTTCTATATCTTCTTTTTGCTTGGTTGCAACACAAATTGTATAGTTATCATTGCTAACTCGTGAAAACTCTGCAAAGGGTAAGGTTTTTGATAAAAATTTATCATTTATGACCGAGAACTCCTGCATAGACTGTTTAAGCCCTGTGCCGTACAGCTTCAAATAGCTTTCCTTTGCCGTCCATATTTTTAAAAACTCAATGTTTTCACAAACGGCTCGCTCTTGCTCATCAACACTTAAACAATAGCTTTTTACACGCTCTGAAATCGGGCGGTCAAAAAACTCTATATCCACGCCCACCTCGGTATTGCTAACTGCTATTACAAGGGTATTGCGGCTGTGCGAAACATTAAAATACATTTCACCGCTTTTAAGTCTTGGCTTGCCGCCTAAATCTTTTATTATAACCTGGTCTGAAAGCCCGTAATTTTCTTTAAGTATTAAAGCCAACTTTTCTTGCCAAAATGGCGTTTTGGGTTGCTCATTTAGGTCAAACAAATATAGGTGTACCATATTAAGCCTCCAAATTATAAGCGTCGTGCAAGAATTTATGCACATCCTTATATCTCAAAGAGGCAACCGTCAGCTTATCACGGTTTTTATCGCGGATTTTAAAGGTTGTACGGCAAAAACCGCTTACATAATCGGGCAGGAAGCGGGTTACTATGATTTCCTCAATATTGTCCCGCTTTGCAGTAATTGAGCGGAACGAAAAACCTGCTCCGCCAACACAGTAAAGATACTTATCAAACGAAAAGCCTGTGTTTTTAAAGCGTATCAACTGGCAAACAGCAAAAACTAAATCTGCTACTGCGGCAACCTTGGCTAAAAATTCCGTTATGTCTGCAAACTGCGGAAAAAGGTTATTAAGTAACATACGGACAGGTAAAATTAAAGCGAAAATCAAAAGCGGCGGAGTCAAAAAGCGCAACACAGTAATCGGTGGCGGAACAAAGCGACGTTCCCTGTGCGGTACCTCGGGTACAAATTCACCCAAAATCATTTGCATTTCTTCTTTTCGTACTGCCGGCAAAAATACCGGGCTTTCCCTACGCTTTTCACCGTAACCGCCCACGCTCATTTTAACCGAACGATGACCTAAAAGGTACAAAAAGAAATTCTGGTTTGCCACAACGGCGCGCAGATATTTAAGGTCAAACACAATACTCCTGCGTGGCAAAATGCCGGCGCGGATATTTATAACATTATCCTTTTTAAAAACACGGAAGCCTGCATTTTTAAAAATACTATTAAGCACTCCAATAAAATAACCGATAAACAAAACAACCGATATAATACCCGCTATTCTGGGCACGGTATTTGGAATATGCGCCGAAATTTCAAGCACCTTTTCAAGCAACAAGGTATTAAGTGTTTCGCCGATAATAGAACCCGTATGGCTGATAATCGGCGCCGCAATCAGTAGTCCGGTAGCGGCAGATGCGGTAGCCGTTGCCATAATGAGCACCTTTAAAAAACTGCATTTGTATTGCAGCTCGGCAGTTTTAGTATCATAACAGTCAATAATAACCGCCGCATTCTCCTTGCGAATGGGGATACTGATATCTGCACCGCCCTTTACTCCCGCATCGGTATAGACCTTTAAATTTGTTACACCGAAAATAGCATAAAAGGGATTGTTCTCACAGGTAATCAGCACAATTTTTTCGGCAGGGATTGTTGTTGTGGTACGATAAAACAAACCCTTAGAAAAGACCATTTCTTGTTCTGTAAAGGTAATTCTAAACAATTTATATTTTAAAAAGGCTATACCTATTGCTATCAGCGAAGCTAAAACTTCCCCTACAATCAATCGGGTAACTACGCCTGTTTCGTGGTAATTCAAAACCCCGCGGACAGCCGGGTAGACAAGCAAGGTTAAATATGGATAAAGATAGGTTAAAACCAGCAGTCGGTGAGGCTTGAGGTTGAGTTTTTCTTTCATCAATGCCTCCTGCCGCAAAGCGTTATGATTTCTTCTGCCCTTTCTTTTTCCATAGGCGGAAGTAAAAGGTATCCGCCCAAGGCCTTAATACGTAAGGACGACATATTGAAAAGAGCTGAAATCGGGGTTTTTACCTTTTGCATATACAACAGTCTGTCAAGCGGTAAAATGTGCTCACGGCGCATAAAAAAGCCAACCTTATAGCTTAGCGCTTCTGATGACACACGAATAACCACTCCCCGCCATATTGCAGGCAGGTAAATAAGCGCAACAAACAGACCGACCGCAATAGAAGCAATCAGTAAAACGTAGGACACGCTGGGTAAAAAGTAAGAAACCAGCACCGAAATTATGCAAAGAAGCGAGAATATTAAAAACGCATACAGATACCATAAATACAATGTCTTCTTTGTGAGCCGATACTCCTTCAAATCAATCACCACTTAATCTTTTAATCTCGTCCAAACGGGCGGAAAAGCTTTGCTCGGTTTTATTATCTCCGCATTTGTAGTATTTCTTGCCCTTTAATGCGTCGGGCAAATACTGCTGGCGGACATAATGATTGTCATAATCGTGGGGGTATTTATAATTTTGGCCACGCACTTGTTGCTCAGCACCATCAAAGTGCTTGTTTTGCAATTGGCGTGGTATGGGACCGATATTGCCTTTGCTGACATCTTCCATCGCCTCATTTATTCCCATATAAGCGGAATTTGATTTGGGAGAGAGGCAAACCAGCACAACCGCATCGGCAAGCGGTATTCTGGCCTCGGGAAGACCAAGCATCTGCGCCATATCAACTGCGGCTTTAACAATTGGTATGATTTGAGGATACGCAAGACCGACATCCTCGCTGGCGCAAACCATCAATCTGCGGCAAGCAGAGGGCAAATCCCCCGCCTCTAAAAGTCTGGCCAGGTAATGTAATGCGGCATCAGGGTCGCTTCCTCGCATAGACTTTTGGTAGGCCGACACAATATCATAATGGTCATCTCCGTCACGGTCGTAGCGCATTGCTCCGTGTGACGTAACTGCTTCCAAATTTTCACGGGTTATTTCAATTTTATTTTCTTTACGCTCAGCTGTAAGCACCGCAATTTCCAAAGCGTTAAGTGCTTTACGGACATCTCCGCCGCCTGCGGTGGCGAGTTGTTTTATAAGGTTGTCCTCTGCGAAGGTTATTTCGGCGCCGCTTTCTTCGGCAAGGAAGCGTACTCCACGCTTAATAGCAGGTATAATATCCTCAGGGGATAACGCTTTAAATTCAAAAACTGTGCAACGGCTGATAATTGCATTATAAACATAGAAATACGGATTTTCGGTAGTTGAAGCAATAAGTGTTACCCTGCCGTTTTCAATGTATTCAAGCAATATCTGCTGTTGACGTTTATTAAAATACTGTATCTCATCCAAATAAAGCAAAACGCCGTTTTTGCCCTCAATAGTGTCAAGCAAGGAAATCATATCCTTAATATCGGCGGTTGAGGCAGTAGTAGCGTTCATTTTATAGAACATTCGGCCGCTCTTTTTTGCCAGCATATTGGCAACTGTGGTTTTGCCCACGCCTGAGGGACCATAAAATATTAAATTTGGCAGAGTTTCAAGCTCGAACAACCTTCTTAGCGGTTTGTTCTCACCGAGTAAATGCTGTTGTCCGCACACCTCATCAATATTTTGAGGGCGGATTCGGTCAGCTAACGGTGTTTGCAAAACAAGTCCCCCTTAATAGCCTAAATTTTCGTTTACAATTATAACCTTAATGCGATTTTTGTGCCGCTGGACACTGGAGATTAAATAGTTGCAACAAATTCTATCATCAGAAGCGCAACCATCACACATTTGATAGCATTCATTATTTAAAGAAACACATTCGCCCGTTTTGGCGCAGTATGTATCTTTACTGAGCCGCACGGTGTTTTTTGGCGCAGCAGTTTGCTTTACCCTAAGCTCAGCCTCTTTCAAATCTTTAACAATCTTATTAACACCCGCAACAACTATTACACTTTTCGGTCCATAGGCAATAGCGGCAATGCGGTTTGAGTTGCCGTCAACATTATAAAGCCAGCCCTCTTCGGTTATGGCATTACAGGAGGTCAAAAAGACATCGGCACCAAAGGTGCGAACATAAACATCCCTTATTTCGTCGGGCGTTTTAGCCAATGTGCGGTCTAAAAAATCATAGTCACCTGAGCACATTAAATCCATTACCTTGCTCTCCTTCAAGGTTTCAGAGCCGCCGCAGGAAATTACATCACCTTTTTTAAGAAGTCCTCGAACAATATTTACCGCCTCAGCTGAATTTTCAGCATAAAACGGTTGCATATTGTTGCGCTCTAATTTCCCCATCAGTTTTTTAATCTGTTCTGTCATAACAGCCTCCGCTGACTTAAAATTATTTATTCTTTTACATTGTAACACAAAAAGGCGTGGCTTTCAAGCCACGCCTTTTTATTAAAGGTTTGATTATTCTTCTGTTTCGCCCTCTTTGGATTTTGACAATAAAACGTTTGCCAAGATACCAAGGATTAAAGCGCAAGCAATAGAGGTGAGTGTTACCGGACCGAAAGAAACGGACAAGCCGCCGATACCGGCAATCAAGATAACAGAAACAACAAACAAGTTTTTGTTCTTCTCTAAGTCAACCTTTTGAACCATCTTCAAACCGCTGACTGCGATAAATCCGTAGAGTGCCATACAAACGCCGCCCATTACGCAAGAAGGAATGGAGTTTACAAAAGCAACAAAAGGATTGATGAAGGAAATGAGAACAGCGCCGATAGCCGCTGTGATTATAGTTGTTACAGAAGCGTTTCTTGTAATAGCAACGCAAGCAACAGACTCACCATAAGTGGTGTTGGGGCAACCACCGAAGAAAGCGCCTACCATAGAGCCAACGCCGTCACCCAACAAGGTTCTGGAAAGACCAGGCTCTGTTAAAAGGTCTTTTTCGATAATAGAGGAAATATTTTTATGGTCTGCAATATGCTCAGCGAATACAACGAATGCAACCGGAACATAAGCAACTGCAATAGAAATCAAATATGTTGAGTTGATTTCAGAAACACCCTTGAATGCGGTAAGGAAGGTGAAATCAGGAACGGTTAAGAAGGTCTTAAGTGTTACTCCGTTCTCTACAAGAGCAGCAAGAGGAGCAAGGTTCAAAATCTTCATAGCGTCAACGCCAGCAGCATTACCGATTAAGGTGAATACCAATGCTACAGCATATCCTGCGAGGATACCAATAATGAATGGAATAAGCTTTACAAACTTTTTGCCGTATGTGGAGCAAACCATTGTTACAGCAAGAGTTACTAAACCGCACAAAATAGCAAACAAGGGATTAGCAACCGGAAGGCCTTCTGCATTTGCAACGCTACCCTTGGTCAAATCGCCGATAGCATTACCTGCAAGGGAAAGACCGATAATAGCAACTGTGGGGCCGATAACAACTGCGGGCATAATCTTGTTAATCCAGTTAACGCCAACTAATTTAACAATTATAGCGATTACTACATAAACGAGGCCTGCAAAAATAGCACCGGCGATTAAGCCTACATAACCGAGCTGCATTGAAACGCCGCCGGCAAAGGCTGCTGCCATAGAACCGAGGAATGCGAAGGAAGAACCGAGGAATACGGGACTCTTAGCCTTAGTAAACAGTACATAGACTATAGTTCCTACACCTGCACCAAACAAAGCGGCGGCAGGGCTCATACCGTTGCCGACAATTACCGGAACAACGAGAGTGGCGGCCATGATTGCTAAAAGCTGCTGAATAGCAAATACAATCAATTGGCCAAACTTGGGTTTGTCTTTTACATCGTAAATAAGTTTCATAAAAATACCTCCTGAATTTTTATATAATTCTCATTTTAAAGCGCCCTTTAAAATGTTAATTATCGTCCTCATAGAGCTCTACCGACAGCGCACCGTCAAGCTCTGCGCTTTTTACGCGAATACGCTCGGAATGAGAGGTGGGTACATTTTTGCCGATATAGTCACCCCTTATGGGCAATTCTCTGTGACCACGGTCAATCAATACGGCAAGCTGTACACGAGCAGGGCGGCCCAGCTTAATTAAAGCATCAATTGCGGCACGCACCGTGCGCCCTGTGTATAAAACATCATCAACCAAAACTATTGTTTTACCCTCAACGGGAAAGTTTATATTTGTTCTGTTATCGTCCTGTAAAAGTTCGGGGCTTTCAACATCATCACGATAGGGCTTTGTGTCCAACTCACCGACAGGGACCGACACACCCTCTATCGCCAAAATGTTTTTAGCAATCATATTTGCCAGCGGCACACCGCGGCGGCAAATACCAACCAAGCATAAATTTTCACAGCCGTGATTTTTTTCAAGTATTTCGTGTGATATGCGCTTTAATGCACGGGTTACTGACATTTCATCCATAAGCACCGATTTCAGCCTCAAAAAATCACCTCATAAAAAAACCTTGCCGCAAACCGACAAGGTAGAAAAAGGCTCAAACAGGTGCGCCTTAGAGTTAAAATCTTATCGGTCTCGCTGTCCCGCTGTTAAAGAATTTTCATTTGTATTATTGTATCATATTTTGTCGAATTTGTAAAGAACTTTTTGACTTGAAAATATGTAAAAATGCTGTATAATATAAATGTAATTTTTCATTGGGAGGCTGACCGATTGGATTTTCTAAAAAGAACTTGGGTAGAAATAAATTTGGATAATGCCCTTTATAATTTGCAGGCCATTCGTTCGGTCTGCGACAAGCCTTTAATCGCCGTTATAAAAGCAAACGCCTATGGTCACGGTGCTGTTGAAATGGCTAAATTTTACTCCGAAAACGGCATTGAGCATTTTGCGGTTTCCAATGTTGAAGAGGCTGTTGAACTGCGGCAAGGCGGTATTGAGGGTGAAATTTTAATTTTGGGTTACACCCCCTGCTCCTTGGCTAATCAGTTAATTGAATACCGCCTAACCCAAACTGTTTTTTCTTTTGAATATGCGAAAGAGCTGTCAGCCAAGCTGTCAGCTCCGGTTAATATACATATTAAGCTTGATACCGGTATGGGAAGAATCGGTCTTAACTGCCGCAACGGTGTTGCCGATTGTTTAGAGCAAATAAAAAGCATTATTGGTCTACCCAAATTACAGTTTAGCGGTTTGTTCACCCATTTTTCCTCTGCCGACAGCGAGGCTGAGGCTGACAGAGCATTTGTAAACAAACAATATGAGCTGTTTTGCGAGGCGGTAAGCACACTAAAAAATGACGGCTATTCCTTTATGGCTCATTGCTGTAATTCTGCCGGTATTCTGCTCGACACCGATAAGCATTGTGATGCGGTGCGCCCCGGAATTATTCTGTTCGGTTTGTTTTCTTCAGCCGATGTTAACCCCCCTGTGCCTTTGCGCCCGGTTATGACCTTGAAAACCACCGTTGCGATGGTAAAGGATATAGATAAGGATACCTATATAAGTTACGGACGCACCTTTAAAAGCGCAAAAAAGATGACGGTTGCAACCCTACCGATTGGCTATGCCGACGGATACTTGCGTGCTTTTTCGGATAAGGCTGAGGTGCTTATAAAGGATAAGCGTGCAAAAGTATTGGGCCGTGTTTGTATGGACCAAATAATCGTAGATGTAAGCGATATACCTTCGGTGAATGTAGGCGATGAGGTTGTACTCTTTGGCGAAAAGGATATAACCGCCAATGACCTTGCTAAAACCGCAGACACCATTGGATACGAGTTGCTTTGCGGCATTGCCCGCCGTGTTACAAGAGTTTATATTAAAGACAACAAAATTTGCGATATACATAAAATGATATAAGAAAAGCCGTGAGCATTCGCTCACGGCTTTTTGTTTATAATCGTCTTCTTTTTATGCGGATATATTCACGTACGTCATTATCCTCTCGACTTTTACGCAATTCCGAAATTAAAGATAAGCTCAAAAGCACCATGGTAACAAGCGCAATAACCAGCGCCACCCAAAGCAATATTGAAATCAAAACCGTTTTTGTATTTAATTGTGATTTCTTTTCAGGAAGCGTTAATCCCGCGGCAATGGTGTTTGCCATTTCGCCATCACTACCATAATAGCTTAGGGTATACAGCATACCGTTTTTAAAGGTTATATACTGTATCGTGCCGTAGCCTGCCAGTCCGTCAAGCTTAGTTTTAAAATAAATCCAGCCGTTTATTGAAATGATTTCAAAATTACCGCCCAGCATTTGATTGCCGACACGTTGTAATTCCTCAGCCTTTAAGCCACCCAAGTCCTGAACATCCTTAGAAAATTCAGTTTGGAATGCGCCAAGCTGAACCTGGTTTTCATTTCCCTCATCCAAAGCAATGAAGATTATATGCTTTTCGTCCATATACTTGTGCAGTGACGAAATCGAGTGCCCCAACTCTTCGAGAGTTGCCTCATTGGTTTTTAAATTATCACTTGTCAGTAAAGTGAAATCATCAGGCAACGCAATCTCTATATCCCCGGAAAGGGAATATGTTTGAGCGTTAGCACCAAAAGAGCCCATAATAGCAAGTGTAACTACAACAATCACAAGACTAAATATACGTCTTAGCATTTTCCCCTTCCTTTCTTTTTTATGTTTTTATCTTATCTGTTTTTTGCGGCGGTTAATGTGTTTTGCATTAGTGTTGCAATAGTCATAGGTCCTACACCGCCGGGTACAGGTGTGATATAGGAGGCTTTTTCTTTAACATTCTCAAAATCTACGTCTCCGCAAAGCTTACCGCCTTCGGGTCGGTTCATACCAACATCTATAACAACTGCGCCCTCTTTAACCATATCAGCGGTAATGAAGTTTGCTTTACCTACCGCTGCAATAAGAATATCGGCGCTACGGCAATATTCAGCCAAGTTTTTAGTTCTGGAATGGCAAATGGTAACAGTAGCGTTTTTATGAAGCATTAACATTGCCATCGGTTTGCCGACAATGTTTGAACGACCTACCACAACACAATGCTTGCCTTCAATCTCAATGTTTTCATAAGCCAACATTTCCATAATGCCCGCAGGAGTGCAGGGCAGGAAATCAAAATCACCTATCATAATTTTGCCGACATTGGCAGGATGAAAAGCGTCCACATCCTTTTTAGGCGAAATTGCGTGGATAACGGCAGTTTCATCCAAATGCTTTGGCAAAGGCAATTGGCAAAGAATACCGTCAATTTTCGGGTCATTATTAAGTCTATCTACCAGACTTAATAATTCCTCCATAGTGGTATCAGCAGGTAATGTGTGCTTTTCAGAATAAAAACCAACCTGTGTGCAAGCACGTTCTTTGGAATTTACATAAATTTGGGAAGCAGGGTCCTCGCCTACAAGTATTACTGCAAGTCCCGGCTGAATTCCTTTTGAGCAAAGCTCGGCGGTTTGTGCAGCAACACGCTGCTTTACGTGGTCGGAAATGGCTTTTCCGTCAATCAGTTTGTACATTTTAATCTTCCTTTTATTCTGCATCTTCTTGGTCGTCATCGGTTTCAATGATTTCGTCAACAGCCAGTTCTGTTTCAGGCAGCTCTGTTTCCTCATCTTCCTCTTTTTCAGGCAATTCTTCAATTACCTCGTCTACCAAGCGTTCTTCTTCAATTTCTAACAAGGTTTCTTCTTCCTCGTCATCAGTTTCTTCAACTATCTCATCTACCGTTATATCAACAGGTTGTTCTTCTTCCTCTGTTATTTCCTCAAATTCTTCTAAAGAAACAACCTCATCCACTACTGTTTCAATCGGCAGGTTTTCTTCCTCTTCTTCATCTTCATCTGCAAGAACGACCTCATCAACAACAATTTCGGCAGATGAATTGTCAGCCTGTGAATACAAAGGCACATAATTAGCGTCCAATTGTTTTTCTTTGTATTTGCGGCGGTTTATTAAAAGCATAATAGCGCCGAAAATCACAGCCGCAATGCTTACAAGCTGGGATACTCTAAATGCACCGATATATAGACTGTCGGTTCTAAAGCCCTCAATTACGGCACGAGCTCCACCGTACCAAACACAGTAAATCAAAGCTATTTGACCGCTGTATTTTCTTGTTTTCAGAACACGGTGCATAATTATTACGCCTATAAAGCAAAGGATTGATTCATACAGAAAGCAAGGGTGCGCCAAAGCGCCCTCACCCAATTGTGCAGTAACGTTTTCGCTCGTCATACCGAACCATTCACTGCCCGTGGCAGAGCCGAATGCCTCCTGATTAAAGAAGTTGCCCCAACGGCCGCAACCCTGACCTATTAAAAAGCCTATTGCGGCAAGGTCAAACATATCAAAGATTTTAATCTTTTTAATTTTGCACATAATTGCGCCAACAACAGCGGCACCAATAACGGCTCCGTAAATTGCGATGCCGGAAAAACCGCCGTGGTTGAAACCGAAAAAGTCACCTATACTGTTTATCGGTTCCTTGTAAAAAATTATGTAGTACGCCCTTGCACAAAGAATAGCAAGGGGCGCCGTAACCAAAATGACATCCAGCATGGGGTCCTTTTTAATGTTACAGCGGTCAGCATATTTAAAGCCGTAAATCAATGCCAACATAAAACCGACTGCTATACAGATACCATACCAGTAGACATTCCAGCCTCCTCCTATTGGAATAGTAAAGGCAACAGGATTGATGGACAAATGCAAACCGAATATGGTTACATTATAAGTCATTTTTATATCCTCCGATAAATATTATCTAACTATTGAAACTGCCGCTTTGGAAAAATCAATTTCCCTTAAACGGCGATTAGCATCCTCTAAGGTTAGGGAGTTCAGCAATTCAAGGTCTTTGTAGGGTACAAAACCGTGAACCGCACAATCCACGAGTTCACCGACGATATCCTCTGCATTATCAAAATGCTTTACGGCGTTTCCGTAAATTCGGCGTCTGGCGCCCTCAAACGCTTCCTCACTCAAACCTTCTTTTTGCACCTTTTCAAAATGCTCACGCATTAAAGCTACCGTTTCATCGGGGTCACAGGATTCGCCATCCATTATCAGCGCCGAAAAGCCGTGACCGAAGAAGTATTCAAAACCGAGATTACTGCCTATACGGTTTTTCTCGGTAAGCTCTGCAAACAGCTTTGATGCAGGACCGCACAAAGCGCATAACAACAACGAGGTAATGAGCATATCTTTAAGTCCAATATCGGGTTTATCCTTTATACCGAAAGCAAACAACGGCATTGATACCGGCATATTGTGGTTTACTCGATTGGTTACGATATCGGCGGGCTCACAGAACTGACCTTTTTCTACCGTACAACTTTTATCGTTGCAGGTTGTTTCATCAATTCTTCTTAGTACTTCATCGCAATCAATGTTTCCTGCAATGCAAACAAACATATTTTTAGGATTGTAAAATGTTTCGTAGCAGGAGTAGAGCAGTTTGTCGGTAATCTCGGCAATAGACTCTACCGTGCCGGTAATATCAATTTTTACAGGGTGCTCTTTGTACAAACAATTAAGCAGATTAACAAAAAGCTTCCACCCGGGCGAATCCTCATACATACGGATTTCCTGACCTATAATGCCCTGCTCCTTTTGAACTGTTTGCGCCGTAAAATACGGGTGGCGCACAAAGTCAAGCAAAATATCAAGATTTTCGTAAAATTTGTCTGAGCAACTAAAAAGATAACAGGTGCGGTCAAAGGATGTGTAGGCATTTGCCGAAGCGCCTGTTTTCGCAAAGCGTGAAAACGCGTCGCCATCCTCACTTTCAAACAGCTTGTGCTCTAAAAAGTGGGCTATGCCGGCAGGAACATCAATAAATTCACCGCCGTCTTTCGCAAAACGGGTATCAACCGAGCCGTAGCAGGTGCCGAATACCGCATACGCACTTTTAAATGACGGTTTTGACACCAGATAAACCCTAAGCCCGTTTTCAAGCACACTTAATTGTACCTTTTCGTCTAAAGCCGATATAATTTCGGTGTTCTTTATCACTGTTCTTGCACCTCCTCGGGCAACAAGGTGTAAATGGTGCGAAGTTTTAATTTAGCGGCAACTGAGCGCACTTGCTCTGCCGTAATTTTAGATACCTCAAATGTAAAAGCGTCTAAATCCGCCTCTTTTAATTGTCTGAACCGAGAGGATAAAAATCCCTCACAGGCAACCTGGTCGTCCTTTAACGCTTGCAACGCGTCACACAAAGCACGCTTGCAGGTTTGAAGCTCTTCCTCTGTAAAATCACCCTCCGCGAGTGCTTTAACCTCTTTTTGAACCGCCTCGCTGACTCGATTAGCGTTATCAGGCTCTATACCGCTGTCAACAAACATTACACCCTTTGAACGAAGAGCATTAGCGGCACAGTAATAACAAAGGCTTTGTTTTTCACGCACGTTTAAAAACAGCCTTGAATAAGGGCCGCCGCCAAGCAAGTCGGCCATAACATACATAGGTAATGTTTCCAAATCGTCTCCGCCTTGCTCACTGCAAAAGCCGAGCACGGTTTTGCCCTGAATTACCGGCATGCGCTCAACTGTTGTTTGGGTTTCACCGTACGGTGTAGCAATATCGTCGGGCAACGGAGAATAATCACGCTCGGTCATATTAAATGCCGCCGACATACTCTCGGCAAAGCCCTCCGGCAGAGTGTCACCCACAGCGGTTATACGTACTCTAGCCGTTTTAAGCAATTTCTTATAAGCGCTAAGTATATCCTCGGCCGTCAGAGCTTCTACTGCTTTTGTGGTGCCGTAGCAGAATATACCTGCCGGCTCACCTGAAAACAGCAATTCCTTAGCCTTATTACGAGCATAAGCGCGCTTATTATTTTTCAAACTCTCAATCTGTTGACAAAGCAGCCGTTTTTCACGCAGAATTTCTTTTTCTAAAAAGCCGTAATCCCTTTCAAATCTACCAAAAATAATGTGGTGTAAAAATTCGGTGGCATCCTTCAAAATGGGATTATTAGCATAGCTGTCATTTATAAACGCAAGCTGAATACTGGTTTGGCGTATATCACCAAGCAACCTTATTTTGCAGGTAAGCTCAGCGCCGTACAGCATATTAAGTTTAGCATTTACGGCTGTAAAGTCGGGGTAATCGGGTGCGCCACCAATCAGCAAATAGGGTAAAATTGCGTTAACTGCGGCATTTTCCTCGGTTACCTTTGTGTAAAAATGGACCGAAAGCAACGTGGTTTTGAACTTGTTTGTTTTTTGAAAAATAAAATCTATTCCGTCATAAAGCTTTTGATATGACAAAGCAGTTGCCTCCAATCTTTTAAATATTAATATGATTATATCATATTATATACCGATTTCATAGCGAAAAGCAAATTTTTCTAAACAATTATTTTTCTATAAACTGTGAAATAATTGTATTGGAAAGTAAAAAGCCCTGTTCGGTTAATATTAAGCACCCGTTTTTAACGGTTGCCAAGCCGTTTTTTTGGAGTTTTTCAATCCATTCGGCGTGCATTTTGGCAAAATCTTTATTAAACCTTTTTGCATACTCTTTAAAACAAAGTCCACTGCTAAGGCGAAGCGACAGCATTATAAATTCCTTTTCGTCACCACCGTAGCCATCCTCAATAGGATTAGGGTTATGGGTAAAGGCTTTAATGTCCCTTGGGAAATAAAAACGCTTGCCGTCAATAAAACTGTGCGCCCCGGGGCCCAACCCTAAATAAGGCTTTAACTGCCAATACTTTAAATTGTGGCGGCTTTCATATCCCGGCTTGCAAAAGTTTGATATTTCATAGTGCTCAAAGCCCGCCTCTTTCAAAAGCTCGCATAACATTAAATAAAGGTCGGCGGTTTGGTCCTCATCTGGTAAATCGGGCGGTAAGGTGCGGCCAAAGGCGGTGTTTGGCTCAATTTTCAATATATAAGCCGATATGTGTTGCGGCGCCAATTTAAGGCAAAACTCAACCGACTTTTTAAGGCTGTCCTTAGTTTGACCGGGTATGCCCAGCATTAAATCAACCGATATATTATCAATTCCTGCGTCACGTATAGCAGACACCGTGTTTATAACCTGCTCGTTTGTGTGCCTTCTACCAAGCAAGTCCAGCTCGCTTTGCACGGCAGATTGAACCCCTAAGGATATGCGGTTAACCCCTGCGGCGCTTAGTTTTTTAAATGTATCGCCCAAACTGTCGGCAGGGTTTGCCTCCACCGTAATTTCTTCAAAGTTACCAAGCTGTTTTGCCTTTTGGATTACCTTTACAAGGTCATCAGCATTAAGTGTGACGGGGGTGCCGCCACCCAGATAAAGCGTATCTGCAGACAAAAAAAGCCGCTTTCCGTAAGCATCAATCTGCTCACAGAGTGCGGCAACATAACTTTTTTTAATTTCGTTAGAAAAACTAGCCGAATAAAAATCACAATAATTGCATTTACTGTTACAAAAAGGAAAATGCAAATATACGCCCGCCTTTTCGGCGGGCGTTGACTTTTCATTTTTATTAGGGCTAGTCAAGGATTTCCCCTGTCATACCGGGGGTGTATCCTGCAGCGTTACCCTCATCGGTATCAATGTGCATAGCCAAAGCAAAGTTTGCATTTACTCTTGCTACTACATCACCGAAGATAAGGTCACGGCCGTTTGATTTGATAGCAACACTAACAACCTGGTTATCCTTAATATCGTATTTTTCAGCATCAGCAGGTGTCATGTGTATATGTCTTTTAGCAACGATTACACCCTCGCTAATCTCTACCTCACCGCAGGGACCAACAAGTTTGCAAGGCGCACTGCCTTTAACGTCGCCCGACTCACGAACAGGTGCGCTAATACCGATTGAACGAGCATCGGTAGCTGAAATTTCAACCTGTGTTGCATTACGGACAGGGCCGAGAATTGAAACACCTGCAAGCTCCTTTTTGGGGCCAACAACTGTAATTCTTTCCTCACAAGCAAATTGTCCGGGCTGTGAAAGGTCTTTCTTTCTGGTAAGGGTATGACCCTTGCCGAACAAGATTTCAAGGTCTTTTTCACTTAAATGTGCGTGTCTAGCAGACACCTCTACTAAAACGGGTTTTGCCATGGTTTGATTCTCCTTTATTTCTTTTCCTGCAACATATTGCGGATATCCATAAGTACATCAAGCTCGGTCTCTTTTGCCGGCTCTTCAACAACTGCTTCCTCTTCAACAGGTTTGCGTAATTTGTTCTGTACTCCCAAAATAACTTTAAGCATAACGAAAATGCAGAAAGCGATAATCAAAAAATCAATAACGTTCTGTAAAAATACGCCGTATGTAAGTGCGGTTTCTTCTGTGATAACTGCTCCTGAAGCATCTAACTCAGCCGCTTTGATTACCCATTTCCAATCCTTAACACTGAGTCCGCCGATTATAACGCTGATAAGCGGCATAATGATATCATTTACCAAGCTGGTAACGATTTTACCGAAAGCACCGCCTATGATAACAGCAACCGCCATATCAACTACATTGCCTTTAGAAATAAATTCTTTAAATTCGTTAATAAACTTTTTCATAATATTCATCCCCCTTTTTATGGTATTATACCTTTTTTAATTTGTTTAGTCAATAAGCTTGAGTAAATGATTTGATTTTATTTTTCACTCTTTTTGGACAGGCAACATAAAATGTAGTACAGTCAGCTTTTACTCAAAACAAAGGAAGTGACATTTGATGGAAAACAACAGATGCGGTAGATGCTGCTTTTCTGCTATCTTGACTGTTTTGGTTGCGTTGCTTGCGGCTGCTCTGGGTTTAATATTCGGTAGTATGTTCGCTGCAGCTATTATGTCTGCTTTGGCAGCCATAATCGTAGGCGCAATTATTCTTGCTGTCGGAATTATTTTTTATTTAATTCTGCGCTATTGTATTTGCAGAAACAGACGGTATTAAAAGTATTAAAGCCATCGGCAAAACAGCCGATGGCCTTAATCTTTTTTGTTAAGTTCTTGCCATTTTTTATTGACTAGTAAAAAACAATTTGTTATAATAACCATTATAATAATTGTAATGGTTTCATCGCAAAAAATGGAGGAATTCTTATGTCAAACAAACGTCCGGAAAATATGAAACGTATCAATACTTTAGAGCTCGCTAATGCTTTTATTGATGAGCAGGTTGCAGAGGTACGTAAGCAGGTAGGCGATAAAAAAGTTCTTCTTGCGCTCTCGGGCGGTGTTGATTCCTCGGTAGTTGCAGCTCTTTTGATTAAGGCTATCGGCAAACAACTGGTTTGTGTACACGTTAATCACGGCCTTATGCGTAAAGGTGAGAGCGAACAGGTTATTGAAGTTTTCGGTAAAGAGCTGGATGCTAACCTTGTTTATATTGATGCAACCGACCGCTTTTTGGATTTGCTCGCAGGCGTTTCTGACCCTGAACAAAAGCGTAAAATCATCGGCGGCGAGTTTATAAAGGTATTTGATGAAGAGTCCGCTAAGCTTGACGGTATTTCTTTCTTGGCTCAAGGTACCATTTATCCCGATATTTTAGAGTCTGACGGTGTAAAAGCTCACCACAACGTTGGCGGCTTGCCCGAAGATATGGAAATGGAACTTGTTGAGCCTGTAAAACTGCTTTATAAAGACGAAGTTCGTGTTGTCGGTGAGGCTTTAGGTCTGCCCCACGCAATGGTTTATCGTCAGCCCTTCCCGGGCCCGGGGCTTGGTGTTCGTTGCCTTGGCGCTATCACTCGTGACCGCTTGCACGCTTTAAGAGAGGCTGACGCAATACTCCGAGAAGAGTTTGACAAAAACGGCCTTGCAGGTAAGGTTTGGCAGTACTTTATCGCTATCCCCGATATGACAGCAGTAGGCGTTATTGACGGCAAAAGACTTGACGGCTGGTGCGCAATTATTCGCGCGGTTAATACCACCGATGCAATGACTGCTACAATTGAGGAAATTCCTTACGCTCTGCTTCACCACATAACCGCTCGTATCACAAGCGAGGTTAAAGGCATTAGCCGTGTCCTGATGGATATCACTCCCAAGCCTGTTGGAACAATCGAATTCGAATAAGGTTTATTTTAAAGGGGAAATCAAAATGTTTTTTAAAAAGGAACTGTGTACTACCTGTGATATGAAGCAATACGCTGATATTACCTCTGTTTTGTCACAAAACGGTATAAAGTATACTACTGTTATGAATTCTCCTACTAATCCGGCAAGATACCGTGGTGTGCCTCTTGTTGATAACAGCGTGGTTAACCAATACAGAATATTGGTTGCTAAAAAAGATTTTGACAAGGCTGTGCAATGCATAAATAAAAAATAAATCATTAACGGCGGCAGGGGTACCTGCCGCTTTTTCTTATGGAAACCTTTGTAAATATATGCTACAATAAATATTAAAGAAAGTGAGTGGAACGAGAATGAAGCTTATTATAAATGCCCTTGTGAAATTTTTAGCGGGGCTTTTATTTGTTGGTGCGATGCTGTTTGTCCCCGCAGGCACTTTAAATTATGCAAACGGCTGGCTTTTTATTTGCCTTTTGTTTGTACCAATGCTCATTTTAGGTGTAGTTTTATTTTTCGTTTCACCAAATCTTCTTAAAAAGCGTCTTAATTCAAAGGAGAAAGAAAACACCCAAAAGGGTGTGGTTGCACTGTCAGGTACGCTCTTCTTTATCGGTTTTATAATAGCGGGGTTGGACTTCCGTTTTGGGTGGTCAAACGTTCCTTCCCCAGTTGTTATATTAGCATCCGTTATACTCCTCGTTTCATATGCACTTTATGCCGAGGTTATGCGGGAAAATGCTTACCTTTCAAGAACTATTGAGGTGCAAGGCGGACAGAAAGTAATTGACACAGGGCTTTACGGAATAGTGCGCCACCCAATGTATGCGGTGACTATTTGGCTGTTTCTTGCTATTCCGTTAGTGCTTGGCTCGTGGGTTTCGTTTCTTTGCTTTTTGCCCTATATACCGATTATTGTTATTAGAATAAATAACGAGGAAAAGGTGTTGGCAGAAGGTCTTGAAGGTTATTCCGATTATCAAAGGAAAGTAAAATATCGTCTTGTTCCGTTTATTTGGTAAGGCTAAAGGAAAAGATAAAGTAAAGTATTTTAAAGGAGAAAGCACAAAACAATGAAAATACTTGTAATGTTTACAGGCGGTACGATTGGAAGCGTAAACAGCAACGGCTTTGCCGCTCCCGACCGCAAAGCAAACTATACACTTTTGGAAAATTACAAGGGTGACGCAGAATTTGAAGCGGTTAACTTGCTTTCAATGCTGAGCGAAAACCTTACCGCCACCGAAATAGAGCAAATAGTATCTGCTGTTTTTGAAAATCAAAACAAGGATTATGACGGCATTATCATTACCCACGGCACCGACACCCTGCAATATACTGCGGCGGCGCTGACACTTTGCTTGCCGAAACCCAGTCTACCGATTGTTTTAGTATCGGCGAACTATCCGCTTGAATGTAAGGAAAGTAACGGAAATGCAAACTTTGAGGCGGCAGTTGAATTTATTAAAGCAAAATGCCAAAACGGAGTTTTTGTTTCTTATAAAAACACCCTAAGCGACACGACCGACATTCATTACGGCACCAGACTGTACACCCACTTGGAAAACACTGATGAGATATACAGTTTTGGAAACAATCCCTTTGCCTTTTATAAAGACGGAGTTATTACAGTTAACGATAATTACAAACCGAGCGCTACTGCTACACAGAACACTCCGTATCGTTTTCTTATGGACCCCAAAATTTTGGTTATTGACAGCCGACCGGGCGACAATTTTAACTATGATTTAGCTGATACAAAAGCTGTTTTAATTAAGCCCTATCATTCGGGTACCGTAAACACCTTAGATGGCGGATTAAAGCGCCTTTGCCAGCGTGCAACCGAACTTAATGTGCCGGTTTATATTTTAAGTTCCGGTCTTCGTACAACCTACGAAAGCACCCGTGTTTTTTCGGATTATAATTTAAAGGTTTTACCCGCAACAACCTTTGTTTGCGCATATATGAAGCTATGGATTGCCATCAGCAACGACATTTGTGTTGACGACTTTATATCAGTAAACTTTTAAGATTAAAAACAATAATTTGTAGTTGTAATATAACATTAAATGAATTATACTAAACTCAAATGATGAGTGCCGTTTCTGTTGATATAAAGGCATATAGGGGCATTTCCTTGTATGCCTGCTACAGAACGCTGTGGACAATAGCGGATTTATTATAGGAGGGGAATAATTTGGAATTCAGTGCAAACAGTTTATTTTTATACATAGTCGCTATATGTGTAATAGTTTTTGTTTTGGCGCAATCTGTATTTTTCTTAGTGCGTGCCTACAAGCGTGGAAAAAAGCTTGGAATTGATAGCAAGAAGCTACGCAAAACGGTTGTTTCAACCGCAGTATTTACTATTGCGCCGGCAATATCAATACTTATTGGTATTGTAACTCTATCAAAGTTTTTAGGTATCCCGTTGCCTTGGATACGCATGAGTGTTATAGGCGCCATTACCTACGAATTGCCTGCCGCCACCTCTACGGCTAAGGCGCTTGGCATTTCGTTATCCGAAATGATTACCGACCCGAAGGTTTACTCAGCAATAGCCTGGGTTATGACCCTCGGCATTATACCAAGTATAATCCTGCCGCCGCTGCTTATGAAGAAAATTCAAGGCGGTATGGTAAAGATTAAAAGCAAGGACAGCAAATGGGGCGACATATTCCTAACCTCTATGTTCCTTGGTATGATTTCGGCATTTTTGGGTATGGTTTTTGCCGATGTTCGAAAAGGTCTTGAAGGCTGGATACCGATATTTGTTTTACTTGTATCTGCTGCCGTAATGGCAATTTGCGGTTTGCTTATAAAGAAATTCAATATGAAATGGCTTGAAACCTACGCAATGGCAATCAGTATGGTTTGCGCCATGGTCTTTGCGGCGGTAATTACGCCGATTATAGTTTAAGGAGGTGCCAGAGATGAGCGATTATATGAAGAATACCGACCGCTATGGAAAACTTTGGATTTGGTCGGCAGTAATTGTTGTTATGATGGTACCTGTTGCTGTTTGTTTAAGATACAATGCCTGGCCTGAAATTTCGGCTGTGTTAAAGGGTCTGCTCGGCGTTGCACCAATCTTTTGGACTGTCGGCGCCATTGAGGTTATCACCTATACCCCTATGCTTGGCACAGGCGGTACATATCTTGCCTTTGTTACCGGAAATTTAACAAGTCTTAAAGCACCCAGCGCATTAAACGCAATGGAAAATGCCGAGGTTAAGCCCGGCACCGAGGAGGGTGAAGTTATTTCAACCATCGCCATTGCGACAAGCTCTATTGTTACCACTCTTATATTAGTAATAGGCGTTTGCGCATTAACCCAGGTTGCTCCCATTTTGAATAAGCCTGAATTAAAGCCTGCTTTTGATAACATTCTGCCCGCTTTATTTGGCGGACTTGCAGTAGTTTATATCAGCAAGAACTGGAAAATTTCCATTGCGCCCCTTATCTTTATGGTTGCGCTGTTCTTGGCTGTTCCCTCCCTTGCCGGCTCGGTCGGTGTGTTGGTTCCTGTTGGTGTTCTTGTTACACTTGGCGCCGCACGAGTTATGTATAAGAAAGGCTGGCTGTAATGATAGGTTTAATTATTGCAGGCATTATCCTTATATTTTTGCTGGTTATTGTCATTCGTGCTTTGCAGTTTAAACCCGAGGCAGAAAACGAAATAGTCGGGGAAGAAATACCCCTTGACCGAGACAGAATAGTAGCAAATATGGTAAATATGGTTCGTTGCAAAACGGTCTCTAACCGTGATGAAAGCTTAGTCGACCGTGCCGAGTTTGCCAAATTTGAAATGCTCCTTAAAGAAAGATACCCTAATGTACACAAGGCTTGCCAGCTCCAAAAAATCGGCAAGACTGGTCTTTTGTATCTTTTAAAGGGTAAGTCTAGCGAAAACCCTTCGGTTTGTATGGCACACTATGACGTAGTTCCTGTTGAGCAAGAGGGTTGGAGCCGCCCCGCCTTTGAGGGTATTATTGAGGACGGTTGTATCTGGGGTCGTGGAACACTTGATACTAAAGGTACCCTTTGCGGAATTATGGAGGCGCTTGAAAAACTGCTTGGAGAGGGCTTTGTCCCCCAGAACGACCTCTATTTATCCTTTTCGGGCGAAGAGGAAATTGACGGCGACTCTTGTTTTGACATAGTTACATACTTAGAACAAAACGGCATAAAGCCCGCCATTGTATTAGATGAGGGCGGCGCTGTTGTAAACAATGTTTTCCCCGGTGTTAATAAAGAATGTGCTATGGTCGGAATTGCTGAAAAGGGCAGCGTAAATATGAACTTTGCAATGGTGTCGGATGGCGGTCACGCCTCCACCCCACCTACCCACACTATTTTGGGGCATTTAAGCAAGGCTGTTACACAAATTGAAAAGAACCCCTTTAAGCAACAACTTACCAAGCCTGCGGCAGGTATGTTCAATACCTTAGGCAGACATTCAACCTTTTTGTATCGTATTATTTTTGCTAACCTTTGGTGCTTTTTACCGCTACTTGATTTAATCTGCAAAATGTCGGGCGGCGAGCTTAACGCAATTATGCGCACCACCGTTGCGGTTACTCGTATGGAGGGCAGTAAAGCATACAACGTTTTACCGCCAAAGGCAAGTTTTGGTATAAATATGCGGCTGTTAGGCAACGACACAATAGATTCGGCAACCGCTTATTTAAAAAAGGTTATAAACAACGACAAAATAGAGATAACCCTTATAAACGGTATGAACCCATCTATTTGCTCCTCGACCGATTGTGAGGAATGGGAGAAACTTAAAACTGCCATTCGTGCCACTTGGGGCGAGATAATCGTATCACCTTATCTAATGATGGCTTGCAGTGATTCTAGGCATTACTGCCGCATTACCGACCACGTCTATCGCTTTTCGGCAATGCGCCTTTCAAAGGAAGAGCGTGCAATGATACACGGTAACGATGAGAGAATACCGATAGAAACGCTTTTAAAAACCGTTGAGTTTTACGTGCGGTTGCTTAAAATGTTATAATTGTTATAAAAAGAGCTGTGATTCAAACGAATCACAGCTCTTTTATTTTTAAAAGGTTAGTCTAATTATAGTCGGGATAAGCATATATTTTAAGGAATGAAAATATAAAGGAGAAAAGCCTAAAATCTCCGGAAAGGATAAAATATGAATTCATTTCTGCCGGAGGGGCAACTTTTAAACACGCCCCGAAATAAGTATATGCTTTCTAAACCGTCTTGTATAGCGCAAGCAATCACCGAAGGAACAATTTTAGAGGCGACCGCCGCAGTCTGCAATCAAAATCACGACCTGCTCTGTGATTTGGGCTGTATGCGAGGAATTATCCCCAGAAACGAGGGTGCAATCGGCATTGCTGAGGGCTTAGTGCGTGATATTGCTTTAATTTCCAGAGTGGGCAAGCCTGTAAGCTTCGTTGTAACAGGCATCCGCCACGATTCAGACGGGCGCCCGATTGCTATATTATCTCGTGAAAAGGCGCAACGAATTTGTATGCGTGAGTATGTCTGTCAGCTTAAACCCGGCCAGATAATAGATGCTAAAATCACCCACTTGGAAAGCTTTGGCGCCTTTTGCGATATAGGTTGCGGAATTATCGCATTGCTACCCATTAACGCTATTTCGGTTTCCCGCATCTCCCATCCGTCCGACCGTTTTAGGTGCGGAGAAAATATTAGGGCAGTCGTGCGCTCTAAGGACCCGTCAGGCAGAATTACTCTAAGCTGTAAAGAACTGCTCGGCACCTGGCAGCAAAATGCCGACCGCTTTACACAGGGCGAAACCGTCTTTGGTATCGTGCGCTCGGTGGAGGATTACGGAATTTTCATTGAACTAACACCAAATTTGGCAGGCCTCGCCGAGCCACGTGCCGATATTACTATCGGTCAATATACCAGCGTTTACATAAAAAGCTTACTCCCAGAAAAAATGAAGGTGAAGCTTATAATTATCGATATGCTCAAAGACGCTCCGCCTGTTTCCCCGCTTCAGTATTTTATAGAAGGCGACCGCCTTGACCGTTGGATATACTCCCCCAAAGAATGCCCAAAAACAATAGAAACCGTTTTTTAAATCTTGCACCGTCTGTTGATATTTTATCAGCAGACGGTATTTTATTTGAACTGCTTTTATGTTATAATATAATAAAATACGTTATAGGAGATAAAAATGGGTAAAATCAGCGAAAAACTGTTTTTAGAAATTGCCGAGTACATAGACAACAATTATGTGCCTGAACATATCAAATACTGCCGAGAAAGCGTCTGTATGAATGCACCGCTACCTCCGATTATGTCGGTTGAAATTTGCGAATGTAAAGAGTTGGCACCGCCGGACGACCTTGATACCAAGCTTAAGCAAATTGACGAGAGTTTTTCGCGGATGCTTCTCCGCAAAATTGACGAAAAAAACTTGACCGACATTACGGTTTATAAAAAGGCTAACATTGATCGTAAGCTGTTTTCAAAAATTCGCAGTAACATAAACTACAAGCCCAGCAAACCTACCGCTATTGCACTTGCAATTGCCTTGGAGCTTTCGTTAGAGGAAACCGACGATTTACTTAAAAAAGCAGGTTTTGCACTTTCCCACAGCAACAAGTTTGATATTATAATTGAGTATTTTATATCCAAAGGCAATTACAATGTTTTTGAAATTAACGAGGCTTTATTCGCCTTCGACCAAAGTTTACTTGGAGTGTAATATATGAATATTAAAATAACCGTTATGCGAAAAGCACGGTACGATGATTTAATTGAAAAGTATGAAAACCCCCTAGAGCACGCCTGCGATTTAAAGGAAGGTCAGGTGTTTATAAGCGAGAATGCGCAAAAACCCGACGGCTTTTGTGACAGTGCTTGGGAAAGCGTTTTGCCTTTTGTTAAAGCATTAGCTAGTGGCGGCGGAAATTTCTATGACGGCTGGATGAAAAACGAGAAGTCTGCAATGATTTCTTGTAATGACGGCTTCCGCCCCGTAAGTTTTTATATTGAAGTGTGTGAATAATTTGTCGCTTTATAAGCGACCCCTCCTCTCTTTTCTTAAGGTACAATGAGTACACAAAAAGAAAGAGAGGTTTTCTATTATGAAAAACAAAAACAACATCACCGAACTCGTATTTATCTTGGACAGAAGTGGCTCTATGGCAGGGCTTGAAAGTGACACTATTGGTGGTTTTAACTCGATGATTGAAAAGCAGAAAAAACTCGACGGCGAGTGCTACGTTTCAACGGTGCTTTTCGATGAAGAAAGCGAAGTTTTGCACGACAGATTAACTTTAAGTGCTGTTCCTAAAATGACCGATAATGATTACACCGTGCGTGGTTGCACCGCACTTATTGATGCCATTGGCAGTGCCATTCACCACATTAGCAACATTCATAAGTACGCAAGACCCGAAGACGTGCCGGAGCACACCATGTTTGTAATTACCACCGACGGTCAGGAAAACGCCAGCCACCGTTACAGTAGTGAAGAGGTCAAAAAAATGATTGCAAGGCAAAAAGAAAAAGGCTGGGAGTTTTTGTTTATCGGTGCCAATATTGATGCAGTCGAAACGGCGGCTCGTTATGGTATAGACAAGGATAAAGCCGTGAATTATCACGCCGACAAAAAGGGAACGAAAATTTTATACGATTCTGTCGCAACTGCAGTTTGCAACGTTAGAGCAAGTGCACCCCTCTCCCCCGACTGGAGCAAAGATATTGCCGAGGATTATAAAAGTAGGAAAAAGAAATAAAAAAGCAAGACAGTCTTTCGACTGTCTTGCTTTTTTGGTGGAGATAAGCGGGATCGAACCGCTGACCTCTTGAATGCCATTCAAGCGCTCTCCCAGCTGAGCTATACCCCCATAAAAGTTTACTGGCATATAATAACACAGCGGGTGGAAAATTGCAAGGAATTTTTTTAGTCAAATTTCAAATTCGTGATTTTTTCTATTGACAAATGGGTAAAAATATATATAATGGTATTGTTATCTATTGCGGAATTGTGTAAGGGTAGCACGGCAGACTCTGACTCTGTTTGTCTGGGTTCAAATCCTAGTTCCGCAGCCAAAAACGCTGAATCCCAGAATTTCGGGTTCAGCGTTTTAAAATGAAGGCATAGCTCAGTTGGTTAGAGTACCTGCTTGACATGCAGGGGGTCGGTGGTTCAAGTCCACTTGTCTTCACCAGCCGAAAAAACCGAGGTTGTTAGACCTCGGTTTTTTCTATTTGTTGCCAGAAATTTGACAGTTCTTTTACATAATATTCGGGGGCGGTTGGGTAGGCAAGGCCGTGCCCTGCGCCTTCTATTTTTACCAGTTTTCCAACCGATACACAGTTGTTATAAATCTCGTCTGCCATAATGCTTGGGACAAAGTCGTCGGCTTCGCCGTGGGCTATTATTATAGGTAAATTTATATTTTTAACGCTATCTCTCGGCACGGCTTTTTCGACATCGAAGCCGCCGAAAAGCAACCCCGAAAGTCGCACAAATGGATAAAGCAGTTTTTGTGGCAATTTTAAATCGGTTATGACCTTTTTTATTATATCGGGTGCGCTTGAATATCCGCAGTCGGCAAGAATACCAATAACGTTTTTCGGTAGCGGCTTTTCTGCCGCCATTAAAACGGTTGCGGCGCCCATTGAAACACCGGCTAAAATAATTTTATTATTAGGAAACTCTTCCATAAGTAGTGAAAGCCAGGTGTGAACATCTTTACTTTCCTTTATACCGAAGGTTATTACCGAGCCGTCACTTTTTCCTGCGGCACGCTGGTCAACAATAAAGGCATTATGCCCTACTGAAAAGCACCTTTGCACGGCACCGCACAAATCACGCTCGGCATTTCCTCTATAACCCGGAAACATAAGCTCAATCGGTGCTGACGGCGACAGCTCATAATACTTTGCACGAAGGGTAAGCCCATCAAAAGACCTAATAGAAAAATCCTTAGCCGGCATTGCCCTAATCTCTTTCATCCAAGATGTTAGGACCTCCTTAAAAGGCTTATACACTTCACCTTTTGGCAAAGGAAATTCATCACTTAGAATAGGCTTTCTTTTGGGTGAATAAAAGGTTATAAAAAAGCAGATTGCAAGTACTATAAAAAACAAAGCTGCAAATATTAAAATTAAGCACAAAATTTCTTTCATATTTTTCTACCTTTTTTCATTGACAGTTCGCTAATAAAGGATGCGCCGAGGATTAAAACGGCACCTATAACTGTATGCAGCGTCAATTTTTCCTTTAACAGCAATGCCGAAAGTATAACTGCTACTATTCGCTTTCACTATTATTCCCATAGCGTTTGTCTCTTGGGTAATTTCCACGAATTTCACCTGCTCTTGAAACTATACTAACACATTTTTAATAAGATAACAATGGAAAAAAAGGAGGCGATAACGCCTCCTTTTAAATTATTTGAAGTATCTGTTGAGAAGTCCCTCAAATGCTTTACCGTGGCGAGCCTCGTCACGTGCCATTTCGTGAACGGTATCATGAATAGCATCAAGTCCTAATTCCTTAGCTAATTTTGCAAGCTCGGTCTTACCGGCAGTTGCACCGTTCTCAGCGTCAACTCTTAACTCCAAGTTTTTCTTGGTGCTGTCGGTTACTACCTCGCCTAAAAGCTCAGCGAATTTTGCAGCGTGTTCAGCCTCTTCATAAGCAGCTTTTTCCCAATAAAGTCCGATTTCGGGATAGCCTTCACGATGAGCAACACGAGCCATTGCCAAGTACATACCAACCTCACAGCACTCACCCTCGAAGTTAGCTTTTAAGCCTTCGATAATGCGGGGGTCTGCGCCCTTAGCAATACCTACAACGTGCTCAGCAGCCCAAGTGGTTTCGCCTTCTTGAACCTTAAACTTTTCACCGGGAACTTTACACTGGGGGCAAAACTCGGGAGCGGAGTCGCCAATGTGAACATAACCGCATACAGGACATACAAACTTTTTCATAATAATTTTCCTCCAAATAAAATAAATTGTTTTTAAGATTTACAGTTTTTGCACTTGCCGTAGAAAAGCAGTGCGTATCCCTCAACCGAGCAGTCAAGGTTTGCCTCCATTTCATTCTCTAACTTTGGCAAAGAAATAAAGGCGTCATAAATTGTGCCGCAGGACAAGCATCTAAAATGCTGATGTTCCTCTGTTCGTCCGTCAAAATGCTCTACACCGTCATCGGTCTTAAAGCTTAAAATGTGACCTTCATCACGAAGCAGCGCAAGATTTCTGTAAACAGTGGCTAGACTAACCGTTGGCTCAATTAAATGAACTGCGTCATATACATTAGCCGCTGTTGGATGTGTAAATGTACCCTTTACTGCGGCAAGCACCAAATCTCTTTGATGTGATTGCTTTCTCATTTAATACACCTCCGGTTGATTTGTTAGCGATAATGATAATGATTATCGTTATCATTATAATACACGATGTGTTTTTGTTTGTCAAGTGTTTTTTTGAAAAATTTTTGTTTTCTTGACTTTTGCTAAAAAAGGGGTATAATAGTTCTTGGATAAAGCGTTGATGAGGAAAGTAGCACATCTTCGGCAAGTCAGAGAGTGGCGTCATAGGCTGAAAGCGCCATATTGCAGTATTGTGTGAAGACCACCTTTGAGCGCCTGTGAACACAAGCAGGCCGTTTCCCGCGTTAAGGGCTTTGAGTGGCACATATTGTGCAATCCGGGTGGAACCGTGGAGTTTAGACTTCATCCCAGAGTGGGATGTAGTCTTATTTTTTTATAATAGTAGTTGAATGTGGAAACGCCGAGTGTTTCCATGCAAAGCCGGTCTATCGGCTTTGAAACAATTAAATTCAATGCAATTTAATTGTTTTTCAACTTCATTACAATGATTATTGTCAAATTTTCTTTGAAAATTTGTTGCAAAATCAACGATTTTGTGTGGGAATAGCATTTTAATGCGATTTCCACGTCAAACAATCATTATATGAGTATGGAGGAACGTCTATGATTAAGGTAACATTAAGAGATGAGGTTAAGGAGTTTGAAAGCGGCATTTCGGTAGCCGACATTGCAAAATCTATTGGTATGGGGCTTTACAAAGCCGCTTGCGCCGCAAGGGTTGACGGTGAAAACTGTGACTTGCGCACTACTTTAGATAAAGATTGCAAGGTTGAGATTTTAACCTTTGATGATGAGTACGGCCGTTGGACCTTCCGCCACACCGCTTCGCATATTTTGGCGCAGGCTGTAAACCGCCTTTACCCGCAGGTGCATTTTGCTATCGGCCCTGCTATTGATAATGGCTTCTACTATGATTTTGATGCCGATTTCCAATTCACCGATGAAATTCTTGCCGAAATTGAAGGCGAGATGAAGAAAATAGTTAAAGAGGATTTAAGCCTAGAGCGTTTTACCATGAGCCGTGACGAAGCGCTTAAATTCTTTAAAGAAAAGAACGAGCCTTATAAGGTAGAATTGATTGAAGATTTGCCCGAGGGCGAGGAAATCAGCTTTTATAAGCAGGGTGAGTTTGTAGACCTTTGTGCAGGTGCGCATTTAATGTCAACCGGTGCTATTAAAGCATTTAAACTGACAAGTGCAACCGGCGCATACTGGCGCGGTGACTCCAACCGCAAGATGCTAACCCGTGTTTACGGCACCGCTTTCCCGAAAGCCGCTCAGTTAGAGGAGCATTTGCTTGCCTTAGAGGAGGCTAAAAAGCGTGACCACAACAAATTGGGCCGTGAGCTTGAAATTTTTACAACAAGTGATTTAATCGGTCAAGGTTTGCCGATTCTTTTACCCAACGGCGCACGTATCATTCAACTTTTACAGCGCTTTGTTGAGGATGAGGAACAGCGCCGTGGCTGGTTGCTTACCAAAACACCCTATATGGCAAAGAGCGATTTGTACAAGGTATCGGGACACTGGGACCACTACCAAGACGGAATGTTTGTTATGGGTGACGAGGAGACCGACGATGAGGTTTTTGCTCTGCGCCCCATGACCTGCCCTTTCCAATATCAAGCCTATTTAAACCGCAGCCGTTCCTACCGTGATTTACCGTTGCGTTACAACGAAACCTCTACTTTATTCCGTAACGAGTCGTCAGGTGAAATGCACGGACTGATTCGTGTTCGCCAGTTCACCATTTCGGAAGGACACTTAATGTGCACACCCGAACAGTTAGAGCAGGAGTTCAAGGGCTGTTTAGAGCTTGCTATTTATATGTTAAAGACATTAGGTCTTTATGAGGATGTTTCCTACCGCTTCTCACAATGGGACCCCAACGATACCGAAAAATATATCGGTACTACCGAGCAGTGGGATGAGGCTCAAGGCACTATGAAGAAAATTCTTGACCATTTGGAAATCCCCTATAAGATTGGTATTGGTGAGGCGGCGTTCTACGGACCGAAGCTTGACATTCAAATTAAGAATGTACACGGCAAAGAGGACACGCTCATTACTATCCAAATCGACCAAATGCTTTCCGAAAAATTCGGTATGGAGTATGTTGATAAAGACGGCGAGAAGAAAAACCCCTATATTATCCACCGTACCTCAATCGGTTGTTACGAGCGTACTTTAGCGTTGCTTATTGAAAAATATGCGGGCGCATTCCCAATTTGGCTTGCTCCCACACAGGTTAAAATTTTACCGATTGCTGACCGCCATCACGATGCGGCATTCGAGTACAAAAAGCTCTTAGAGGCTAACGGTATGCGTGTAGAGGTTGATGACCGAAGCGAAAAGATTGGTTATAAAATCCGTGAGGCTCAACTGGCAAAGGTTCCTTATATGCTTGTTATGGGTGATAAGGAAGTTGAAAGCAGTACCGTTTCGGTTCGTCAGCGTGGCGCAGGCGATATCGGCAGTATGACCTATGACGAGTTCAAGGAATTAGCGCTCTCAGAAATCGCTTCAAAGGTAATTAAATAATAAAAAAAGATGTGCAGGTTTCTGCACATCTTTTTTGTTTTAAGAATTGTAATATTCGTTGCGGTAAATGGCGGCTACGTCTGCGGCTACACGGGCTTGGGTAGCGGCGGCATCTGCGGCGGCGCTTGCAGCATCACGGCGCATACGCTCGGCTGAAGCGGCGGCAGCGGCGGTGTTTGCCGCAATTTGAGACTGCATATCGGCATTTCGTTTTGCCTGTGCCTCCATCTCTAACTGATGGCGGCGGTTCATTTCTATTTGATACTGACGGTCAGCATTTTCTTTCTTGGCTCTTTCAATCTCAATGTTTGCCTTAATTGCCTCAATTTCAAGCATTTTTTTGTTTTGCTCCATCTTATCAAACTCGTGAAGCGCCTCTTTAATATTATCTGCACGGCGGCTTTCGATAAAACTAATCAGCAAATCAATAATTTCGGGAGATTTTTCGTTTTCGCCCAAAACTGTGGATTCGTTAGCGGCGGCAAGGTGAGCCTTTGCTTTTTCCATAGCAACGTCTCCCAAGTTCAAGTGGTGGAGCATTTTCTCTTTAACCTCAGGCTTATGACCTTCCCACCATTTCTCCCACTCGGCTCTTTCTTTTTCCTCGTTAACCTCATTTAATTTGGCATTTTCTATATCCTTTTGCTTTTGGGCTACAAGGTTTGCTCTTTTGCCGGGTGTTAAAATATGTATTTTACTTATAATAAGGAAAATTACATGAACTATTAAGCTTACAAACATTGCGGCAGGAAGTGTTGCGAGAATTATAAGCAGTAAATGGATACTGTTTGTCCAGTCGCACACAACGCCAAAAAGGACTGCCGAAACACCGAGAGAAATAAGAATTGTCTTTATATAGTCTATAGCATTTTCAAATGGTACTATTGTTATCCAGGAGCAAGCACCAACAATCAAAGGAAATGCCGCTGCTATTAGTGCGGTAAGCACCTTTTCTATTGTCCCGCTCCACTGGTGAGGGCTAGTAAAAATAAAGCCATTGTTTTTAAATGCGCCTATGAACAGCAAAACTGCAAGGGCAATCATGGCAAGGCTATATAAACTTAAGAAAATAATTCTAAATTTGCGTGTGTTTGAAAAGAATTCTTTCCAAGCCTCTTTGTAATTTGCCTTTGTGGTTTCATAGTTGTTTGTGGGAAGCGGTTTGAAAACAAATTTTGCATTGTCAATCTCCGCTTTGTACTCATTACACTTGTCCCACTCCTCCTTTGCCAAATCGGCATAGGCATTGGCCTCAAGCATATCGTTTTTCAGTTTCTGTAAAGCTTTAATATCGGATTGTGCACTCATAATTAAACCCCTTCCCAAAATTTTTTATTTGCTGATTTTATTATATCCCTGCGTGAGAATTTTGTCAACAACCGCCTTTTTTAAGTATCACAAGCAAAAAAGCCACCCGTTCGGGTGGTTTTTTTACAGTTTCCAAATTTCCTTTGCGTATTCTTTAATTGTTCGGTCGGCTGAGAATTTACCTGCCGAGCAAAGATTTAACCAGCCCTTGCGGTAAAAAGAAAGCCTATCCTTATAGTCGCTGTTTAATTTCTTTTTTGTGTTTAGATAGTCAGCAAAATCTAACAGCAGATAATACATATCGGGTTTGTGCCAATCGGCACCCTCTAAAATAGAGTTTTTAAGTTCCTTAAACGCACCACTACCGCCGTCAAGCAAGGTTCCGTCTGTAAGGGCATCCAGAACACGGCGTATTTGCGGGTTGTTATTATAAAACTTCTTCGGGTCGTAGCTTCCTGCTATACTGCGAATGTCCGACACCTTAGCGCCGAATATATAGTTGTTTTCCTCGCCCGCCTCGGCTACTATTTCAATGTTTGCGCCGTCATAGGTGCCGAGCGTAACTGCGCCGTTAAGCATAAGCTTCATATTGCCCGTTCCGCTTGCTTCGGTGCCGGCAGTTGAAATTTGCTCGGATACGTCGGCGGCGGGAATGATTTTCTCGGCGTATGATACATTGTAGTTACTGACAAACAGCACCTGCATTTTTTGGCTTACTGCCTCATCATTACTGATTAAATCTGCTACTGCGTGAATTAGTTGTATTATTGCCTTGGCCCTTTTATAGCCGGGTGCTGCCTTAGCGCCAAACAGAAAGACGGTTGGCTCAAAATCGGTGCACTCGCCGTTTTTAATCTCAAAATACAGTTCTAAAACACAAAGTATATTAAGCAGCTGCCGTTTGTATTCGTGAAGGCGTTTGATTTGGACATCTAGCAGCCAGTCGGGGTGAATTGTAACACCCTCTTTTTTGAGAATATAGTCGGCTAACTCTTTCTTTTTCTCCTGCTTAATGCAAACAAACTGTTGCAGTACTCCTTCATCATCGGCAAAGCGTTTAAGCGCCTTTAATTTATCTAAATCCTTTAAAAACTTGTTTGAACCTACGAGTTGTTCTAAAAGGTCTGCTAATTTACTGTTGCAAACCAGCAACCAACGGCGCTGGGTTATGCCGTTTGTTTTGTTCTGTATTTTTTTAGGGTAAAGGCGGTTAAAATCTTTAAAGAGATGATTTTTAATTATATCGGTATGAATTTCTGCCACACCGTTTACATATTTAGATACATAAACCGCCAGGTTTGCCATACGCACCCTGCCGTCTTTTATAATTCTCAAGTCTTCGGCGGTATTAGAATCGGCAAGGCGGGAAATTTCCTTTATAAGTTCTCGGTCTATGGCGGCTAAAATTCCTGTGATTTCAGGAATCGTCTCCTTAATAAGAGAAATGTCCCAGCTTTCAAGCGCTTCGGGCATTACGGTATGGTTTGTGTAATTAAAAATTTCACGCACAAGCGAGAATGCCTGTTTAAAGCCAATGCCCTCATTACGCAAAAGCCGCATAAGCTCCGGGATTGCCAAAACGGGATGAGTGTCATTAAGCTGAACTGTTGCATAATCCTTTAATGCGCTCATATCGTTTCCGTAAAGACTTTTGTAGTTTCTTATAATATCCTGTAATGCGGCGCTTGTGAAAAAGTACTGTTGCATAAGCCTTAATTTTTTGCCCTGCTTGGTATTGTCATTAGGGTAAAGGACTCGGCAAATGTCTTCCGTCTTATTTTTTTGCTTTAATGCTTTGTCATAGTTGCTGTTGTTGAACTCGTTAAAATCAAAAGGCTCTATCGGCTCTGCCTCAAAAAGTCGCAGTGTCCCTACCACTCCCGATTTATAACCGATAATCGGCATATCGTATGGGACCGCACGCACTTTAAAACCTTTGAACTTTACCGTTACAGCATCCTCCTGCCGTTTAATGCTCCAAGGGTCATTGTCGGCATTCCAGTCATCAGGGTGTTCTATTTGTTGGCCGTCTTTTAACTGCTGCTTGAATAAACCATACTTATAACGAATGCCATAGCCAAAAAGATTGTAGCCGAGGGTTGCCGCCGAATCTAAAAAGCAGGCGGCAAGGCGACCTAAACCGCCGTTGCCCAGCGCCATATCGGGCGCCTCTTCTAATTCACTAAGGCTATGATTAGTTTGCTGTAATGCTTCTTCCATCATAGGATAAAGCCCTGAGCAGTAGATGTTATTGATTACCGCGCGACCCATTAAATACTCGGCCGAAAAATAATAGGCGGTGCGGTTTTTACGGCATTTATTAAAACTTTCTTCCCAGTTCTTGCCTATTCTCTCCAACACCGTTTTAGCCACAGTTGTGTGAAGCTCGGTTTCATTTAGTTGTTCTATTTCTTTTCCGTAAAGCAGTTTTGCCGCTGCCTGTAATTTGTTTTGCATACTTTTCATTTATACTACCCCTTTACTGCGCCGGCAAGCACTCCGCTGATTATATATTTTTGGCAGAACAAATAAAACAAGATTATGGGCACGATTGCAAGCACAAGCATAGCCATAAATCCGCCCCAGTCGACCGAGCCGTATGCTCCCTGCAAGGCAATTTGTACCGCTACCGGAATAGTTTTGTTTACCCCTGTGCCGAGTATTAAATAAGGTAACAGATAGTCGTTCCATATCCACATGGCATTGAGTATAGCAACCGTTATAACGGTTGGCTTTAATATCGGCAAAATGACACGGAAAAAAGTAGTAATCGGTGTGCATCCGTCAATCATTGCCGCCTGTTCAACGGCAATTGGGATTCCCCGCACAAAGCCGCTAAGCATAAAGACGGAAAGTCCTGCACCAAAGCCGAGGTAAACGACAATAATACCGAGCAGATTATTAAACCTTATACTGTTAACAACATAGGTCATAGTGTACATAACCATTTGAAAGGGTACTATCATACTGAACACAAGTACATAATAGATTACTTTGCACAGTTTCATCCTTGACCTTGTTAAAAACCAGGCGGTCATAGAAGTAAACAGCAATATTGCCGCAACAGATGAAACGGTTATCCACAACGAATTTAAAAAAGCGCCAAAAAATCCTGCCGCCGTTGCGCCGTTTATATAGTTTTCAAAGGCTATAAAGGTCTTACTGTTTGGAAAAGCAAAAGGGCTGCTCATAATATCGAACTTTCCCTTAAACGAATTCATTACAACAATAAATATCGGCGCTAAAAAGATGACAGTCAGGATAAGAAGAACTAAAAAGAGTAACGCTCTTTTCCCTTTGTTTTTTATTTTCATCTTTTACGCCTCCTTGCGCGACGTTGCCTTTAGCTGCACAAAGGATATCAGCGCCACGATTAAAAAGAATACTACCGACTTTGCCTGGCCTACACCCTGCCAACCTATGCGCCCGTAAAATGTTCTGTATATATCGAGCGCCAGCATAGAGGTCTGATTAGCAGGTGCGCCCCCTGTAAGCGCCAAGTTTTGGTCGAACAGCTTAAATGAATTGGTCAAGGTTAGAAAGGTGCATATTGTGACCGAGGGCGCTATTACGGGAAGGATTATATAGCGCAAGCGCTGAAAGGGGCTGGCGCCATCAATGGCGCCGGCCTCTAATAATTCGTGCGGTACATTTTGCAACCCTGCGATATAAATAACCATCATATAACCTATTAACTGCCAGTTCATCAGCGCTACAAGACCCCAAAAGCCGTAATTTGCATTATAGGTTATATCCAAACCCTGAAACCCCAGCAAACCGTTGATTATTAAATTCCAGATATAGCCGAGCACGATTCCGCCTATCAGGTTTGGCATAAAGAAGACAGTTCTAAACAGGTTTGAGCCTTTTAACGAGCGTGTTAATGCCAGCGCAATTAAAAAGGCAAAAACGTTTACCGTAAGCACCGAAACGACAGTGAATTTTACCGTAAACCACAAGGCATTTAAAAAATCTTTGTCCTGCTTAAAAGCATTGATATAGTTTGAAATGCCAACCCATTCCCAGTTATTAACTACCGTAAATTTTGTAAAGGACAAAAACAGTCCCATTAAAAACGGCACAACAAACATTATCACGAAGGCTATAAGGGTCGGCAAAACAAAAACGGGAAAATATTTGTTAAAACTTCTTTGCATAGCTTATTTTGAAGCGGCAGCCTCCGCTTTCCACTCTTTGACTACCAACTCTTCTACCTCTTTCCATTGTTTTGCACCCTGTGCGTATTGCAACAGCGCTGCGCCAAAGGAATTTTTAAAGTTCTGGCTGGGGAATATTGTGAAATTCCAAGGAATTGTTTCTACATCATCCTTTTCCATCCAAGAAAGTATTTCTAGCGCTAAGGGGTCGGTCGGTTTTTCGCCGTCCTCAAAGGTATCAAAGGGTGCTATAAAATCTAATTCATTTGTTACAAAATCTTTTCCGGTATCGCTTGAATATAACCAATATAGGAAATCGGCTGCTGCCTTCTGTTTTTCCTCTGATGCTTTGGAGTTGATGCAGAAGAAGTTCTCGGTTCCAATGCAAAGGCCTTGATTTTCCTCACCCTCTATACCCATATAAATAGGCAAAAACTTAATATCCTCTTGCTTTACAACGTTGCCTGAAACGCCCGAAATTTGTGACCAAGCCCAGTTGCCGTTTTGCACCATTGCGCTTTGTCCTTTAGCAAACTCAGCCATTGATTCGTCAACTATTTTTGCGCCAAGCTGTTTTTTATCGGTAACCGAATTGTTTATATACAAATCAAATATTTTGTGGAAATTCTCACTGTATTTGAAATCAATTTGGTTTGTTGCATCACTGCTAAGGTCAACGTCTCCGTCCTCAAACTCATAATAAAGCGGAATGTTGGCAAGGTGGGTTTGCCAGCGCCAATCCTCACCTGTTTTTAAAGAGGTAGAGGAAAACACACCCGATATGCCGAGCTTATCCTTGTTCTTTTGCATATCCTCAACTACCATTTTCAACGCGTCAAAGCTTTTTATCTCATCCATAGAGTTGTACTTTGTAGCCTTGTCGGTAAGTGCAAAATACTTGTCGGTTATGGCTTTGTTATAAATAATTCCGTAGCCCTCAATAACATAGGGTATACCGTAAACCCCACTACCCGATGTGATAGCAAGGCTTTTATCTGTTAAGTGGTCATAAAGCTCGGTGTTCTTTAAATCGGCGCAGTAATCCTTCCAGTTTATATAGCCTTTAGGGCCGTTAATCTGGAAAATTGTGGGCGCCTCGGCTGTTGCCATTTTTGCTGTAAGGGTGGATTCATAATTTCCCGAAGCGGCTGTTTCAACTACAACCTTTACACCGGTTTCTTTTTCATACGCCTTGGCTATTTCGTTATAAACGGTTGCAACCTCAGGCTTAAAATTCAAAAAACGAATGCTGGTGTCAGTTGTGTCACCTCCACGGTTTCGGCAGCCTGCAAAAACAGTTAAAATTAGTGCAGACAATAAAAATACGGACAATACTCTTCGCTTCATACAAATTCCTCCAAAAAGTTATTTGTAGATAGTATTGTCCGTTACAAAAATTTTTATTCTGTTGTTCTATTTTTCGGGTAGCAACGGATATTCTCCGTTTGCAATTGCGTCCAAGTCTACATTAAAGTTTTCCTTTGCGGTAGAAAAGACTATTTTGGTTTCGGTACTGCCGAAGGTTTGCAGCTGACCGATAAAGGTATCTAATTTTTCGGTGCTCTCAAAAGCCACCTTAATCATCATTGAGTAATGTCCTGTTACACAGTCACACTCGATTACGTTGGGATGCTTTTGTATAAAGGGATAAAAGACCGGCTTTTGAGATGGGTGCATCTCTAAATTTATGAAAGCGGTAATCGGAAAGCCCAACTTCTTATGGTCTATCTTAGCACCGTAGCCAACAATTATACCGTCATTTTCTAATTTTTCAATTCTTGATGCCGTTGCGGGTGAGGAAAGGAAAACACCCTCCGCCAAATGCTTTAACGGCATTCTGGCATCCTCTTGCAGCATTTTTACAAGCTTCATATCTATTTTATCCATAATACACCTCGTACTTAATATTATTTTTTGAAAACGCAGATTTTTGCTTACAATTAAATATAACCTCTTAATAAAATTTTGTCAACTCTGCAAAACCTTATTTTTGGTAAAGTTTTTCTTGGCAAAGCACCCTTAAATGTGTATAATTATAGGTAAGATGTTTAAAGGAGGCGCAACAGATGAAAAGATGTGTTTTATCCATTCTTTTATGCTTTGTCCTCCTTTTTTCTTTTGTGCCGGTAGCAAAAGCCGACAGTCTGCCAAACATTAACGCTTCGGGTTTTGTGCTTTGCAATTCCGAAAGCGGCGAAATATTGGATACTAAAAATCCCGACTTAAAGCTTTACCCCGCCTCTCTTACCAAGGTGATGACCGCCCTTTTAACAGTTGAATTGTCTAAGGATATTGACAAAGAGGTCGCAACGGTTTCCGAAGAAGCTATAAACCTCTTGGCAGGCACCCGTTCCTCGGTTGCCAACATCCAGCCGGGTGAGGAATATTCGTTAAGAGAGTTATTATACCTTCTTATGCTTCCGTCGGGGAATGATGCGGCAAACGTATTGGCTGAATATTTTAGCGGTTCGAATGAAGAGTTTGCTAAAGAGATGAACAAAAAAGCAAAAGAACTCGGAATGGAAAACTCTAATTTTGTAAACCCCCACGGTCTGCATGACGAAAATCATTATACTACTGCTCGTGATATGGCAATTTTGAGTGTGGCATATTTAAAGCACCCTGTTTTAAAAGAGGTTTGCAGTGCAACCGAATACACCTCAACCCGTACCGACACACAGCCTGCACGAAAGGTTGAAACCACCAACCTTTTCAAAAGACCCGAAAGCCCCTATTATTACCCCACCGCTTACGGACTTAAAACGGGAAACACCAATGAAGCAGGGCGTTGTTTAATCTCGGCGGCTGAAAACGAGGAAATTGGTTTTGTTTGCGTAATGCTCAACTGCCCCACAATGCGTACCGAAAACGGCTCAATCAGAACAGAGTATATTGATTCTAAGGCAGTGCTGGAATATGCCTTCCAAAGATATGAATACCGTATGGTTTACCCTGCGGGCACCTTGCTTGAAGTTGCCGACGTAAATCGTTCTTTGGGTAAAAGCGTTTCCTTAATTACCGAAAACGACCTTTACGTTACCTTGCCTAAGACCGATGAAAACGTAGGTCTTACTCTTGCCGCTAACCGCCACAGTTCTTCCAGAGAACTTACCGCACCAATTAAAAAGGGCACAGCGGTTGGCACCGCAGTTGTAACCTATAACGGACAAACAGTTGCTACCTCCCCGCTTGTAACTCAAATGGACGTTGAGCTTAATATTTTTATCCGCTTCTGGCAGGCAATAGACCTTTATGTTTACTTGGTTTTAGGTTTTGCCGCCGCTTTGGTTTTACTGTTTATAGTTTTAGTTATACGAGCTAAAATCATTCGCTACCGCAGACGAAAAAGAAAAGCCCGCCGCCGTTCTTATTACAGATAATAAAAACCCGTACAGTCAAACTGTACGGGTTTTCTTATAAAATTATCTTTAATGCGCGGTTGTAATTTTTAATCTCATTAACATTACTACCGGCATCGTGCTCTCCATCAAGCGACCAGGGCATATCCTCATCTGTTTTGATGGTGATTTCCTTGGCGTGAACAAAGACGATACTATCGTTGCTGTTAAAATCCTGTTTTGCGAGCGATGTAATAAGGTTTGCTAAATCAACGGGCGTTTTAGGGTTACGTACCAACACCAGTTCAAAGTATCCGTCGTTAAATTTAACAAGATTTCTTTTAAGTTTAATTATTCCGCCAAGTGAGGTTGAATTACAAATAGCACCAAACACATATTTATCGCTGTAATCCACTCCGTCAGCCACAACCTGCACAGGGTAATCACGAATTGTGGAAATGTCCTTAATCCCTTGGAAGATATACGCCAAATTACCAAAAATATTCTTGATGTTTTGCGGTGTTGAATATGAGCTTTGAGTAAAGGCTCCGAAGGATGCCGTGTATGTGAAATAGCGGTCATTAAACCTGCCAATATCAATTTCAAACGGCTCGCCTTTTACTGTACGGCGAGTGTTTTTCTTAATATCTCCCCTAATACCGAGCGAAGCGGCAAAATCGTTAGTACTGCCGGCAGGGATATAACCAAGCTCAGGCGGGTTGCTTATCTGCATAAGCCCTGTAACAGTTTCGTTAAGCGTACCGTCACCGCCACAGCATACAACTCGGTCGAACTGGCTCGCCTTTTCAATAACAGCGGCGGTTGCATCACCTCTTGCAGAGGTTTCAAACAATTCTACCTCAACATCGTCGTATTTTCTGTACATATCCAAAATAGAATATAAATTGCGTTTTCCGCTCATGCGGCCCGCTTTGGGATTAAGTATGAATAGAATTTTCATACGCTATCCTCCTAATTGGTATAAGAGTCAGTTTCTTCTCCCTTGTAGGTGTTGTAATAAAGTGTAATGCGAGCATCAGGGAGAACCTTTGAGCCGATTTTCTGGTCAACCTCTATAATAACCTCGGGTTCTTGTGTTTCGTCATATTTATCAACAATTCTAATAGATTCAAAGGGGAAGCCTGCCTCATAAAGCTTAAGCTTAGCCTCGTCAACAGTACAGCCCACAAGATTGGGGACTGTAATCTCCTCCGGTCCTAAGCTGATATAAAGACTAACCTTTGTACCCTTTTCAACAGCACTTTCAGCCTCAGGCGACTGTTTATATACTGTGCCTGCCGGAGCAGAGTTATACTCCTTGCCTACAATTTTAAACTCGTAATAATCGGTGTAGTCCAAGTTTTCAACAATATCTGCATAATACTGACCAACAAAGCGAGGCAGTGAATAAAGCCTTTCAGCAGTATCAACCGACGAGGTTTCAGAAGGTGTCTCCTGAGAAGAAACCAATGACGGCATACTGTTTGGAGGTGTATCGTCATTATTACCCTTTAAAAGCACGCCGATTACTACTGCCAACGCAACAAGGAATACTATAGTAACGCCTGCCGCAACTATTGCGTACCACTTGCTGTTGGAGTTTTTCTTCTTGTTCATTTTAACCTTCTCAACCTTCCCGGTGTTATGCATCTGGATAGTTGCATTCATAAAATATGAACGCATATCCTCAACCGATTGCATACGGTCCTCCGGCAAAATTTGCAAAGCCACCGAAAGCATTTCTATCATATCGGGTGAAAGCTCATCGGCTATCTTTTTGGGTATTGAAAGTGTATCATCATTTAAACGCTCGGTTGCTTCTATCGGCGGGTTGCCGACAAAGACACGGTAAATGGTAGCGGCAATTCCATACACGTCGGTCCAAGGTCCAACTGTGCCGATACTTCCGTATTGCTCAATAGCAGCGAAGCCCGGGAAAAGCTGAGGTGTTAAATACTCGCTCTTAACTCTGGCATCACGAACACAGAAACCGCTAATACGGAGTTTACCGTCTTTACATAAAACTAACGTATCGGCTGAAATGCCACCGTGGATTACACCGGCATTATGCAACGCCTTTACAGTTGAAAGCATAGGTACAAAGAGAGATTTTACCTGGTCGTATGTAAGGGTGCCGCCGTTACGCAGTAAAAATTCTCTAATCGGAATACCACGCATACGCTCACTAACTCGGTAAGCTGTGCCGTTTTCCTCAAAAATATCAATAGTGTTAAACAAAGCCGACAGTCCGTTAAGGCTGTAAAGGGTTTTGCTTAACTCTAAAAACTGTAACAATGTGTTATTAAAGTTGTATTCTTCGCCCTTATTGATTTGCAAGCCCTTTTTGCCTCTTTTACAATGGCCTTGCGGAAAGAACTCACGAATGGTGACCGGCACACTGTTTTTCTGGTCGAAACCGATATAGGTAAAGCCTTCACCGTTGTTATCAAGCATCTTGCCAACAACATATCTGCCTTGCAAAATAGTCTTGGGCATTAGTGCATTGGGGTTATCGTGCTCCCCTGCATAGCCACAGACCGCACAAGGACCTCCGGTCAGCTTTTCATTCATACATCCTAAACATAAATTGTCTATATTCAAATGAAAAATCCCCTTTCTTATTTGAGTAGACAAATATAAAAGCACTATATATAATAACCGATTTTACTCCAAATTGCAACAACATAAAGGTTACAAATTCCAAAGCCTTGTCCCGCAATAAAATAATTTTATTAAAACCGCCGCCGCATTGACAATAATAGTAAAAATATGGTATACTTTGTTAGAATTATCAGTGTATAATATAGGGGTAATTTTATGGATATTCGCTTACAGGATATACTAATTATGAAAAAGCCGCACCCTTGCGGCTCAAACCGCTTCTTGGTAACCCGTATTGGTATGGATTTTAAGATAAAATGCCTTGCCTGCGGCCGGGAGGTTATGGTGCCCCGCGCAAAAATAGAAAAAAATATAAAACAGGTTGAAAGGGAAACTGACAATGCTTGATAAATTAAAGTCGGTAGAAAAGCGATTTGAGGAAATCGGCGAACAGCTGATGGACCCTGAAATTATCTCTGACCAAAACCAATACAAAAAACTTATGCGTGAGCATAAACAATTAAGCCCCATAGTTGAAAAGTTCCGTGAGTACACTGCCGCAAAGCAGTCGGCTGAGGAAGCAAAAGAGCTGTTAGATGCAGGCGGTTTGGATAAAGATTTCAAAGAGCTGGTTGAGGAGGAGTATTCCGAATCTAAGGCTAGAATTGAAACTATTTCAGAAGAGCTTAAAATTCTTCTGTTGCCCAAAGACCCCAACGACGACCGCAACGTTATTATTGAAATCCGTGGCGGCGCTGGCGGTGAAGAGGCGGCTTTGTTTGCAGGCGTTTTGATGCGTATGTATTCAATGTATGCCGAATCTAAGCGCTGGAAAATCGAAATTGTAAACGAGAACGCTACCGAGCTTGGCGGGTATAAGGAAGTCAGCTTTATGGTCGAGGGTGAGGGCGCTTATTCCCGTTTTAAATACGAAAGCGGTGTGCACCGTGTACAGCGTGTGCCCGAAACCGAAACCTCCGGCCGTATTCACACCTCAACCGTTACGGTTGCCGTCTTGCCTGAGGCTGATGACGTTGAAATTGAAATTAACCCTGCCGATTTGCAGATTGACACCTACCGTTCGGGCGGTGCGGGCGGTCAGCACGTAAATAAGACCGAGTCTGCCATTCGTATCACCCACCTGCCCACAGGCTTGGTTGTTGAATGTCAGGATGAGCGAAGCCAGCACAAAAACAAGGACAAGGCTATGAAGGTGCTTCGTTCACGCCTTTATGAGCAAAGCCTTGCCGCACAGAACGAGGCAATTGCCAGCGACCGCAGAGCGCAGGTTGGCACAGGTGACCGCTCCGAGCGTATCCGCACCTACAACTATCCTCAAGGTCGTATAAGTGACCACAGAATAGGTCTTACACTTTATAAATTAGAGCAGATGCTAAACGGTGACTTGGATGAGCTGATTGATTCTCTCATCACCTTCTACCGTGCAGAAATGCTGAAATCGGAATAATGAATACAGAGTTTATAAATCTAGACAACTTAAGTTTAGCCGCCGATATTTTAAAAAGAGGCGGGCTTTGCGCCATTCCTACCGAGACCGTTTACGGTCTTGCGGCTGACGCATTAAATGAACAGGCTGTTGCAAACATTTTTAAAGCCAAAGGCAGACCGCAGGACAATCCCTTAATTGTACACATTTGCGATATGGATATGCTGCGCCCGTTGGTTAAAGAAATTCCCGAAGCGGCAAAAAAATTGGCCGATGCCTTTTGGCCGGGTCCCCTTACTATAATTCTTGAAAAGACCGATTTGGTGCCGAGTATTGTTTCGGCAGGGCTTTCTACCGTTGCGGTGCGTATGCCGAGTGATGAAACCGCAAGAGAAATTATCCGCCTTTGCGGCAAACCCTTAGCGGCACCCTCAGCCAATACCTCGGGGTTGCCCAGCCCAACCGATGCGAAAGCGGTTGCCGAGGATATGAGCGGCAAGATTGACGGAATAGTTATGGGCGGCAATTGTGAGGTTGGCGTTGAGTCAACCGTTATCACCCTTGCAACAAAGCCGCCGAGATTATTAAGGCCCGGTGGTGTAACAGCCGAAGAAATCAGCAGTGTTATAGGTCCTATCGCAATTGACAGCGCTGTATTTAAAAGCCTTGACCCTAATGAAAAGGCCGCCTCCCCCGGTATGAAATATAAGCACTACTCCCCCAAGGCAAAACTAATTATGGTTGAGGGAGATGCTGAAAAATACATTGAATTTGTTAACAAGCAAACAAGCAAGGACACCTTTGCTCTTGTGTTTGAAGAAGATTTACCCAAAATAACCTTACCTGCTGTTGCCTACGGCAAAAGAGGCGACCCCAAAAGCCAGGCGAAACGGCTTTTTTCGGCGTTGCGTGAGCTTGATAAAAAAGGCTGTGCGCTTTGCTATGCCGCTGCCCCTTGCCGTGACGGTATTTCAATGGCAGTGTATAACCGACTTATCCGTGCCTGCGCGTTTGAGGTGATTTGTTTATGATTATAGGTCTGACCGGTCCCACCGGAAGTGGCAAAACAACGGTTTGCGATGTGGCAACCCAGCTTGGTTTTACAGTAATAAACTGTGATGATTTGGCTCACGAGTTAACTAATAGCGGTGAGCCGTTAGCGGCGCTTGTTGATGAGTTCGGTGATAAAATTTTAAATGGTGATGGCAGTTTAAACCGCAAAATGTTAGCCGAGGCTGCTTTTTCGGATAAAACCAGTACCGAAAGGCTTAATAACACCGTTTTACCCTTTGTTGTTGCCGAATTAAAGAATATAATAGGTAAAAATGAGGGCAAAAACATTCTGCTTGATGCCCCCACCCTATACGAAAGCGGTGCCGACAGTCTGTGTGATAAGGTTGTTGCCGTTATTGCCGATAAATCGGTACGAATAGAGCGTATTATTAAGCGTGATAATTTGAGTACATTTATGGCTTTGCTCCGCATTGGCGCAGGAAAGCCCGATGAATTTTACCAGAGTAAAGCAGACATAATATTAGAAAACAATGATTCTGCCGAACAAATATCCTCTTTAGCAGGAAATCTTTTTAAGGAGTTGCTGAAAAATGAGTGAGAAAAAATCTGCCGCAAAAGAATTAAAGGAAGCATTATATTTAAACCGCAAAAACGGACGCCTTAGCAAGGACGATAAGGTTTTAGCGGCTGCTGACGACTTTTGCAAAGGCTACGCTGCATTTTTAAATGAAGCAAAAACCGAAAGACTTGCCGTTTCTGCCGCCATTAAACTGGCTGAACAAAACGGCTTTATGCCTTTTGATGAGAATAAAACCTATAAAACCGGTGACAAGGTTTATTTTAACAACCGTGGCAAGGCATTGATTGCTGCCGTTATTGGTGAAAAGCCCATAAGCGAAGGCGTGCGAATTGCCGCCGCCCATATTGACTCTCCGAGACTGGATTTAAAACCCAATCCGTTATACGAGGACAGCGAGCTGGCGCTTTTTAAAACCCATTATTACGGTGGAATTAAGAAATACCAATGGACCGCTTTGCCCTTGGCCCTTTACGGTGTAATCGTAAAGGCTGACGGAAGTAAGGTTGAGGTTTCAATCGGTGACAAAGAGGATGAGCCCTGCTTTGTAATTACCGACCTACTGCCCCACCTTGCAACAGAGCAAAGCAAACGCCCCTTAGCACAAGGCATTAAGGGCGAGGAGTTAAATGTGCTTGTCGGCAGTCACCCCTTCCGTGACGACGAAGCAAGCGAGCTTGTTAAACTCAACATTTTAAAACTGCTTAACGAGAAATACGGAATAGTTGAGGAAGATTTCCTCTCGGCTGAACTTGAATGTGTTCCCGCTTTAAAGGTTAAGGATATTGGTTTTGACCGTTCTATGTTAGGTGCTTACGGACACGATGACCGTGTTTGCGCTTATCCCTCGCTTATGGCGGCTTTGTCGGTTAAAAACCCAACACACACTTGCTTGGCTGTTCTTGCAGATAAAGAAGAGGTTGGCTCTGACGGAAACACCGGTCTGCAATCGGCATATTTGAAATATTTTATTGAGGATTTGGCAGCTATGCAGGGTTGTCAAGGCTATAAAGTGCTTCGCAATTCTATTTGCCTTTCTGCTGACGTTAATGCCGCAATGGACCCCACCTTCCCCGATGTTACCGAGCAGAGAAATGCGGCTCGCCTTAACTACGGTGCGGTAATAACCAAGTACACAGGCGCACGCGGTAAGGGTGACACCTCCGATGCATCGGCAGAATATGTAGGAAGAATACGCAAAATGCTAAATGATGCAGGTGTTGTTTGGCAAACAGGAGAACTCGGCAAGGTTGATATTGGCGGCGGCGGTACCGTTGCTAAATATATCGCAAATTTAGGGGTTGACGTTGTTGACCTCGGCGTGCCGGTACTTTCTATGCATTCACCTTACGAGGTTGTTTCAAAATTTGACGTTTATATGACCTACCTTACCGTTTTAGAATTCTTTAAATAAAAAATAAGCGGCACCCATCGGGTGCCGCTTTATATTTTTCTATTAAGCTAAAATTTCAGAAGAAATAAGGTTGTAACCGAAAGCGCTGTCAGCATTTTTTACAAATACGCTGGTGCAGAGTGCATCATAAACCTCATCGTGTCCGTCACATACAACCTTAGTTGTTACCTTTACAGTATCTCTGTCTGTCACGGTATCAACCAGCTCATGTGTATAAACATCATAGCCCATTGCAGGGATAAGTACCTGCCCGTCCACAACCTCTAAACCGCAGTCTTCATAAGAAACTGTTCTGCCGTAGTATGCTTTGCTGAAGGTATCAACCTGCTCAACCGAAAGCACTAATCCGCCGTTTTCCTCTTTTGCCAATTCTAAAAGAGAGAGCATTGAGCCGTAAGCAATATCCTCATCGGTAAGCTCTACACCATAGCTGTAGTTAAGATTAAGCAGACCTGCAAAATCAACCGCTTCCTGTACCGCTTCGGCAGGTGCCTCTTTGGCAGGCGCCAGCATTACAAGCAAGGGCATTAAAAAGGATATTAAAAATTTGGATAACGCAACCTTTAACACGCAAGTCCACCTCTTTTCTCTTTCTAATTCTATTATATACAACAAAACGCAAAAAGTATTTTCAAGACAATTACAGTTTGATTAAATTTTAACAACAAACGGTTACAATCTTGACATACTTTTTAACAAAAAATTTATAAAATATTATTATTTTTGCTGGAAAATCAAAAAAAACTGTGTTATAATTGTTCCGTATTATTTTGGCACATCCCGTACCAAAGTAAAAATTTTAGTTTAGGGGTCTTATTTATGGAATTTAAATCAGCTTATTTACAAGGTGTTTACGACACCGTTGTAAAAAGAAACCCCGGTGAAAATGAATTTCACCAGGCAGTAAAAGAAGTTTTACAATCTATCGAGCCGGTTTTGGAAAAACGTCCTGAGTATGTTGAAAACGGCGTTATTGACCGCATTGTTGAGCCCGAAAGAATCATCAAGTTCCGTGTTCCGTGGGTAGATGATAACGGCAAGGTTCAGGTTAACCGCGGCTTCCGTGTTCAGTTTAACAGCGCTATCGGTCCTTACAAGGGCGGTTTGCGTTTCCATCCTTCAGTTTATGAAGGCATCATCAAGTTCCTCGGCTTCGAACAAACCTTTAAAAACTCTCTTACCGGTCTTCCTATGGGTGGCGGTAAAGGTGGTAGTGACTTTGACCCGAAGGGCAAGTCCGATTTAGAGGTTATGCGTTTCTGCCAGAGCTTTATGACCGAGCTTGCAAAATACATCGGTCCTGATACCGACGTTCCCGCAGGTGACATCGGCGTAGGCGCTCGTGAGGTTGGCTATCTGTTCGGTCAGTACAAGAGACTGCAAAACGAGTTTACCGGCGTTCTTACCGGTAAGGGCCGTTCTTTCGGCGGTTCTCTCATTCGTCCTGAGGCTACCGGCTTCGGCGCAGTTTACTACACCGTAGAAATGCTCAAAACCTTTGGCGAAGACATTAAGGGCAAAACCTTTGCTGTTTCCGGCTTCGGTAACGTTGCTTGGGGTACCGTTCAAAAGGTTAACGAGTTAGGCGGTAAGGTTGTTACTATCTCCGGTCCTGACGGTTATGTATATGATAAAGACGGTATCAGCACCAAAGAAAAGGTTGATTTCTTACTTGAAATGCGTGCTTCCTGCCGTGATAAGGTTCAAGATTATGCTGATAAGTTCGGCGTTCCCTTCTTTGCGGGCAAACGTCCTTGGGAGCAAAAGGTTGACGTTATTATGCCTTGCGCTACTCAAAACGAGGTTGGCATTGAGGACGCTAAGAATATCGTTGCTAACGGCGTTAAATACTATGTTGAGGTTGCTAACATGCCTACCACTGAGGAAGCTTTCCTTTATTTGAAAGCTAACGGCGTAGTTATTGCTCCTTCAAAGGCAGTTAACGCTGGCGGTGTTGCTGTTTCCGGTTTGGAAATGAGCCAGAACTCCATGCGTTACAGCTGGTCTGCCGCGGAAGTTGACGCTAAGCTCAAAGATATTATGAAGGGCATCTATGAAGAGTCCTACAAGGCTGCTAAGGAATACGGTATGGAGGGTGACCTCGTTGCAGGCGCTAACATTTCCGGTTTCTTAAAGGTTGCCGATGCTATGATGGCACAAGGAATTGTATAAAACAATTTTACTTAACAAAACAACGCACTCTTATGAGTGCGTTGTTTTTATTTTGCAAATAAAAAAAGACTTAAAGCATAAGCTTTAAGTCTTTTTGGTGACCCGGACGGGAATCGAACCCGTGTTACCGCCGTGAAAGGGCGGTGTCTTAACCGCTTGACCACCGGGCCAAAAATGGTAGCGGTAGTGGGACTTGAACCTACGACACTTCGGGTATGAACCGAATGCTCTAGCCAACTGAGCTATACCGCCATTTTTGTGGGACTAAGATATTATACCTAATTGTCCCACGTTTGTCAAGCATTTATTTTAACGCTTTTAGCAATTTTTTATTCTACTACTGCGCTGTACTGAATAGAGGCTACGGCGCCGTCTTTTACGGTGATTGTAAGCATTGTATTGCCGTCGTCATAAATATATGCTGCCGACTCGCCCTGCTTTTTACCGTATAAGGTTTCTATTTTCTCTTCGCTGTCACCAACCGACAAGCCTTCGGGTGTTGAAGCGGCATCACTTGATAGCCAAACACAAGAAATATACTCAACATTATCTACTGTGTAGGTTTCAAGCTCGTATCCGTAATTATCATAATAATAAACGGTGTCCTCGCCCTGATGCGCACAACTGGGGATTTTCTTGGTTTCGGTTTCGCCCAGAGTTTTAATAATGTCTGCCGCTTTATCGTTCATAGCGAACTTTATGCCTTGGCTCTCAAAATAATATTTGTTCTCGTTATTACCTTGCGGGTTGGCCCCAGTCTCTTTACCTCCGCCGCAACCAACGAGCGCAACTACCATAAGTACTGCTAGTAATAAGGTGAATATTCTTTTCATTTTTGAATCTCCTTTGTTTGCTTTTCTTTTTCGGCGTAATAATATTTTATTCTCTCTTGCCATGCTTTATCCACTGCCTTTTCGCTTCGGCGGTCGGGCAACTCATATTCCGATACAAAAATTTCACCCAAATAGTCCGACATTTTTTCAGCACCGGCTAAATTAAGGTGCAAACCTTCGTCATAAGTATCGGTCTGCATATCTATACCGATTTCTTCCATTTTTGCCAAAGCATTGATGTATTTAAGGTTGTGTTTATTCGCGTAATCAACAATTTGCTTGTCCCACTCATCATACCAGGTGGGGTAAATTGAAGGCGCCTTGAAAAGCACGAATTCGGTGCCGTTTTCTTCACACAATTCTCGCATTTTGTCAAGATATTCCCAGCAGTTTTCCGAAAAGGAATAATCAGCCAAGGGGCGAACAGTCGGCTCGCGCTTTACGGGGTTAACGTCGACCCTCATATAGTATCCGTTGTGGGAAATTTGGCGCTTGTTGAAATAATAAGTGAAATCTGCCTTTTCAAGCTCTTTCCAACGGGTGTGGTAACGCAGAATCGGGAAAACGTAGGACAAAAATGCGTCCTTTTCCCTTTCCTCATCGGTCATAGAGGCGTTTATTGACTTAATCTTTGAAGTCGACCAGCGCATACTGTCTAAGGTCATTCGGTTGTAGGCCTCATTCTGCGGCTTATCATACATCATTGACAGAACGTTAAACACCATAACCTTTGGTGTTTCGTAGCGGAAGGTTTCTTCCATTAAATAATAGGACTGCCAAATAAGTTGCTGTGCGCTGCCACGGATATAAGAGGTTATTCCATACTGCTCATACAAACGAATAGGAGAAATATTTTCATAAACCTCACAGTCACCTATGAATATAACGTCATTGTCCTTTGCGTTATCGTAATATTCACCAATCAACGCACCCTCGACAACCTTGGACATATATTTAGGCACCAACAGGTTTTGCAATGCGGCAAGCAGTGCGATAACAACTAAAAGTGATATTACGGGTAATATTTTCTTTTTCAAGAGCTGCCTCCTAAAATTGATTGTAGATAAACTGGCTTGCGTTGTACTCCATTCCGTAAGCGCCAAATAAAATGACCGCCAGGAATAAAAGTGTAAACAACGCATAACGAAGCAAAGCGGGCTTTTGGGCTAACTTTTTGCGAACACTGCCCTTTCTGCCAACCATACTGACTGTAAAAATTACACCTGTACCAACTGCCAGAATAATATAGTCGGTTACACTAAGCCCGATTTTAAGTAACGAGCCATTCCACAGTGCACTTACGTTCCATTTATAAAAAACTGTAGCATATTGCTTGAAATAAAGGCCGACGTCTGTGTACCAGTCGAGCATACGAATCACACTCATCAGCATAAATGTGCGGATAACCTCAAACGCACGATAGGCTGTGGTGTGTTTAATATGAAAACGGTTGTGGAATTTAGCGTACAGCGGCTCTAACTCTTGGGAAGCAACTATAACAAAGCAGTTGGCAAGTCCCCAAACTGCAAAGTGCAACTGAAAGCCGTGCCAAACACCTGTAATCAACCAGGTAATAAGCGAACTGATATAAACCGGCACCCTTTTACCGAAGCCGTCACCCAATTTTTTACGTGACGCCTTTGAGAGTTTAAGCATCGGTGTACATACCGAAAGCGGATAAAAAACATAATCCTTAAACCAGGTACCAAGAGTAATGTGCCAACGGCGCCAATATTCCGCCGTGTTTTTTGAAAAGAAGGGTCTAATAAAGTTCTCGGTTACCTTTACTCCGAACAGTTGGCTAATACCAATGGTAATATCTATGCCGCCGGTAAAGTCACCGTAGATTTGCAGCGAATAGAAAACCGCCACAAGCAACATATATATTCCGTTGTATTCCTCGGGCGCACCGACAAGAGTTTGTACCGCAGGCAAAATGCGGTCAGCAATTACTAACTTTTTAAAGTAGCCCCACAAAATGCGTTGCAAGCCAAAGCTGATTTGCTTTGTATCAAAATCATGGGTTGCAAAAAGCGTAGCGCTCAAATCATTGAAACGGCTAATAGGTCCTTGCACCAGTTGAGGAAAATAAGCAACAAACAAAGCAAGCTTAAAGGGGTTTTTCTCCGCCTTTGCTGTGCCTCTGTAAACATCTATTACATAACCTGTGGATTGGAAAACGTAAAAAGAAATGCCCATCGGCAGCATAAAGGTCATAAAGGAAAAACCGCCTGCAGAAAAGACAGTTTTAAAAGGCTCAACAATCAAAGCCTTGCAAAACGCTAGACAAGCGAAGTTTAAAACCAAACAAACTGTAAGCAGAGCAAAATTACCTTTCTTTGTTTTTTGTTTAATTTCCTTTTTCGTTTCACGAGTTAAGGTTTCTTTATTTTCGGCTATAAAGGTAGCTGTTTTTTGCTGTCTTTTATTGATTGCGGTTGTTGTTATGTAAACCGTTGCAATCGTAAACAGCATAAACACAAAATACTCTACGCCTGAAAAAGCATAAAACGCCAAGCTTGATGCTAACAGCACAACCCACTGCATCTTTTTAGGCAAAATATAGTACAGCGCAAAAACTGCCACCATAAAAACGATAAAATTATAAGAAGTAAAAAGCATGAAGCGCTCCTAATTAAAAATTATTCGTCCTGTAGTTTTTCAACAAGCTCCCAAAGAGCCTCGGCGGAGTTAAAATTCTCCGGAATGATTTCCTCTGCGGGAATTGCTACGTCAAACTCTGAGTTAATCTCAGCAATGATTGTAACAATATCAAAGGAATCAAGTATCTTTCCGTCAATCAGTTGGTCCTCGGTTTCAAAATCAACCTCGGGGTGAAGTTCGCTTAAAATTTCAAGTAACTGTTCCATTGTTTTTATCCTTTCTGTTTTTCCAAATATTTGTTTTTCAAAAATACTCGGTCAAGTTTTCCGTTGGGTGTTAAAGGCATTGCCTCTAACTTTTCCATAATGTTGGGTATCATATACCTCGGCAGTTTTTCTTTTAAATAAACTGCTAGCTCTGCCGTTGTAATATCGCCAACATAATAAAGAACTATCTTTTTCTTTACATCATCAAAGATACAGCAGGCAGATTTTATTCCGTCAAGCATATTTACAACCACTTCAATCTCGCCAAGCTCAATTCTGTGACCCATATGCTTTATTTGGTAGTCCTTACGAGAGAGGAAAATAAGCTCGCCTCTCTCATTATATTTTGCCAAATCGCCCGTGCGGTAAATCAGCTCGGGGTAAGCCGTGTTAAGCGGGTTTTGCACAAAGACCTCTGCCGTTTTTTCGGGGTTATTAAAATAGCCCAGAGTAAGCGAGGTGCCTCGCACGCAGATTTCTCCGGTTTCGCCCTGCTTTGCACGTTCGTTTTTCTCGTTCAACAGTATAATTTCTGTGTTGCAGAAGGGTCCGCCAATGGGCAAAACCTCATCCTCAGAGAAATCACGCTCCACCTTAAAATAGCAGCACATACCTGTTGCTTCGGTAGGACCGTAAAGGTTTGTAAATTTAGCGTTGGGCAACACACTTTTCCAGATATTAAACTGCTTTATGGGGAAAACCTCACTGCCGAAAGCAACGGTGTGCAAATATTCGGGCACTATTTTGTCAAAGGTCTTAAAGGCCGAAATCATAGTGAGCGCCGAAACAACCCAACAAACAGTATTGATTTTATATTCGTTCAAAAATTCCACCAGTTTTATGGGGAACATAAAAAGGCTTTTCGGGATAATATAGGTCGTTGCGCCAAATTTAAGGGTTGGATAAAGCTCTTTTAAACAGGCGTCAAAATATAACGGTGTCTGGTTGCCGAAAACCGTGTTTTCATTGAACTCTAAAACGTCTGATAAGCGCTCAATGTAATCAAGCACCGAGCGGTGACAAGCCACAACGCCCTTGGGAACACCTGTTGAGCCCGAAGTAAAGACAATATAAATCGGGTCGGTGTCTATCTGCCTTGCACGAATTGAATTTAGAGCAAACTCATCAATTTCGCTTTGGCTGATTTCATCGTACAAATAAAGCTTTCCACCGAACTGCAGTTTTTCTACTGCGGCGGCGGTAGTTGCATCACAAATCATTGCCTTGGGCTGTAATGTTTGCAAAATCAGTTCAATTCTGTGCCTGGGCATCTCATCATCAAGCGGTACATAATAGTTTCCGCCATAGATAGTACCGAAGAACGAAATAATAGTATCGGGATGCTTTTTCATATACACAACAATCGGCTGATTGTAAAAACCATCCCTTGATAGCTGTGAGCCAATCGCTCTGGCGTTATCATAAACCTGTTTAAAGGTGCGCTCGCAATTCTCGTTTGCAAAGGCTACCTTGTCAGGCAAGCGGCAGACAGTTTTTTCTAAGTATTGTAAAACATTGGTTTTCATTGATTCTCACCGTTAACATTATTTTGTTATTAAACATTGGTAATCTTCTTTTAATGCCTTGCCCATACGCAAAATTGATGCACGGGCAAGCACCTCCATCGCATCGATATAACCCTTACCAATCGGGTAATCACGCTTTATTAAGGACAGCTCGGTACAGCCGAGTACAACCGCCTTTGCGCCCTTTGCTTTTAGGTCGCTTCCTACTGCGTGGAACTTTTCAATGTCGACCTTGCAGTTTGCTTTGACGTTATCGTAAATCAGTTCCATAACGGCTTGTTGTTGCTCAGCGTCGGGTAAAATTGCTTCAATTCCACGGGACTCAAAATACCTTTGGAAAAGTCGGCTTTTTACTGTGCCGTCGGTAGCCATTATGCCAACCTTGGTTACGCCGTTTTGTTTTAAATGCTCGGCTGTTTCCTCAACGATATTGATAATCGGCAAAGGTATTTCCCCTGTCAGCTCATCGTGAAACGAATGCGCCGTAATGCAGGGTATTGCAACTGCCGATGCACCTTGTGCAGACAACGCTTTACCTATTTCTATCATTCTTGGCAAGGGGCTGTCCTCACTTTCACCTAATATATAACTTGTCCTGTCGGGGATTGAGGGGCAATTATAGACTATCATATCTATATGCTGTTGGTCACAGTCGGCTTGGGTCATTTTGATTATCAACTCCATAAAATACGAAGTGGCAATCGGCCCTAAGCCCCCTATTACACCCAAAATTTCTTGTTTTTTCATTTTCTACTCCTTTGGAGTTGCCGGATATAGACTTGTATCAAAATTATGTGAATCGTCGTGGGCTTTAGAATAGTTGAGGATAAACTCATCTGTTACCATGCAAAAATCGTCGCCTGTTCCCTTTCTCGGCGTTGTGTCAAGGTGATACCAGTTGGTTCCGTCAAGTGTCACCAAACTCCAATAATGGTTAGAGGCAGTCGGTTTAAGTTTCACCTTTATAACATCCTTGTTTTCAATTCCAAGGCGGTTTAGCATCGCTTTAGTAGCCGCAAAATAACCAAAGCAGTCACTCTGGCGGTTTACAAAGGTTTTATAGGCGGTTTGCACCCAGTCGGTCTTGTCCGAATGGTTTATATAGCCTATATTTCCCCTTGCCCAATTGTAAATAGCCTTTACTTGCTGCTCGGCGGTCATACCGTCGGTTATAATTTTGGCTATTACCTTGTCGGCCTGGGCGTACATTTCCTCTTCGGTAACATAGTCCTTCGGTTTTTCTTTTACAGTCAAAGTAACAGTTCTGGTAGTTTCATTGCCCGCTTTGTCGGTAGCAATAAGCGTATAGGTATAGCTTCCCTCAACTCGCAAATTTACTTTGCTGCTGTCAACTGTTAATGCCGGTGCGGTGTCTGTGTCATCGGTCACAACAACATCCTTTTTATAGGAAACCGCATCGCCTATATAAACTAATCGACTATCCTCGCACTCAATTGTGGGCGGTGTTGTATCGGCAGGTAGGCTGGGCTCACTGCTCCCAATCATTTGATAAGAGCCGCTGTCATTACTATCTATAATTGCACCTATGCCTTTGGCAATTAAAACTACCGCCAAAACGATTATTGCCAGTAAAATTGCAACCAAAGAAAAAAACTGAAAAGGCTTTACTATTTTAATTTTTCGTCTTTTACGTGATGCCAATTTAATTAGCCTCCAAAGGTTATTTAATTACTGTGCAACCCATGTACGGTACAAGTGCTTCAGGCACTGTAACAGAGCCGTCGGGATTTTGATAGTTTTCTAAAATCGCGGCAACTGTTCTGCCGATTGCAAGACCTGAGCCGTTTAATGTATGCACCAAACGAGCTTTGTCCTTCGGTCCGTTTTTGAAACGGATTGAAGCACGGCGTGCCTGATAATCTTCAAAGTTAGAACAACTTGAAATTTCCAAGTAACGACCATAAGAAGGCATCCAAACCTCAATGTCATAGGTTTTTGCAGAGGAGAAACCGATGTCACCGCTGCAAAGCGCTACTACACGGTAAGGCAGTTTCAATAACTGCAACATTTTTTCAGCATCGTTTGTAAGCTTCTCCAACTCGTCATAGGATGTTTCGGGGTCGCAGAATTTAACAAGCTCAACCTTGTTAAATTGATGCTGACGGATAAGTCCTCTTGTGTCTCGGCCGGCACTACCTGCCTCGGCACGGAAGCAAGCGGAATATGCGCAATATTTAATCGGCAATTTTGTACCGTCGATAATCTCTTCACGGTGCATATTTGTAACCGGCACCTCTGCGGTAGGAATAAGGAAATAATCCTCATTCGCAAGCTTAAATGCATCCTCTTCAAACTTCGGCAACTGGCCTGTACCTGTCATAGATGCGCGGTTTACCATAAAGGGCGGGAAAATCTCGGTGTAGCCGTTTTCGGTGTGGTTATTCAAATAGAAATTGATAACTGCACGCTCTAAGCGGGCGCCAAGACCCTTATAGAAGGTAAATCTTGCACCGGTAACCTTACCTGCGGTTTCTGCGTCAAGAATATTTAATTCTCCGCCTATATCCCAATGTGCTTTGGGCGTATATTCAAATTTTGTCGGCTCACCAAAACGGCGCACCTCAACATTCATGCTGTCGTCGGTACCAATCGGTGTTTTTTCACTCGGTATATTAGGAATGGTAAGCAAAATTGCGTTTTGCTTTGATTCTAATTCGCTAAGCGCTGAATCCTGAGCCTTAATTTGCTCAGACAAAGTTTTCATTTCCTGCATAATGCTGCCAATATCTTCGCCTGCTTTTTTGAGTGCAGGGATTTGCTTGGAAGCGGCATTCTGCTTAGCCTTCATAGCCTCAACGCTTGCAATGATTTCTCTGCGCTTGTCGTCAATTGAAAGCAACTCATCTATTGTTGCGTCATAGTCTGCGTTTCTTGTTTTAAGCGCCGCCTTTACTCGGTCGGGCTCCTGTCTTATTACCTTAATATCTAACATTGTTTTTGCCTCCAATGAATTATTTATCGTCTGCTAAACGCCTTGCAAAGTCATACAACTCTTCTTCGCTGTAAAACTCAATATGTAAAACGCCGCCGTTTTTATTGGTTGTTATGTCAACCTTTCTTCCCAATGCCCTTTTGAGTGATAATTCAACCTCGCTGTAAACTCTTTTCCTCGGTTTTATTATCCTAATAGAGTTTTTAGGGTGACGCATTGCCTCAATCTCACGAACAGTTGCGCCTCTTAATATCATTTCCAAAGCCTTTTCACGAAGTTCCTTGTCGCTTATTGCAAGCAAGGCTCTTGCGTGGCCCTGTGTTATTCTGCCTTTGATTAAGCAGTCCTGCTCGGTTTCGTTAAGTCCAAGCAATCTAAGAGAATTTGCAACAGCGGGGCGGGATTTACCCACCTTTTGCGCAACCAAATCTTGAGTCAGACCAAAGCGCTCCATAAGTACACGGTAGCCTTCTGCCTCTTCAATCGGGTTTAAGTCCTCACGCTGTAAGTTCTCTATAAGCGCTATTTGCATTGTTTCGTTGTCATCCATTTCACGGATAACTACGGGGACCGTATCCAGCTCAGCCATACGGCTGGCACGCCAACGGCGTTCACCAGCAACTATTTGATACCTTCCGCCTACAAGCGGGCGTACCAATATAGGTTGTAACAGACCGTGCTCTTTAATACTGTCTGCCAACTCCTGCAACGCCACCGGGTCAAACTCTTTACGTGGCTGCTCTCTGTTGGGCTCAATTTCAGTTAATCTCAGCGTTTGCGGTGCGCCGCTTTCGGCTGTGTTATCATTAAACAGCGAATCTAATCCTCTGCCAAGTCCACCCTTTGCCATTATTTCCACCCCTTATTTGCTTTTATAAGTTCTTTTGCTAAATCACGGTATGCTGCCGCTCCTTTGGAGCGTTTATCGTAATATCCAATCGGTTTGCCGTAGCTCGGTGCCTCCGAAAGCCTTACCGAGCGCGGAATTACCGCCTTAAACAACTTGTTGGGGAAAAACCGCTTGATTTCGTGCACAACCTGTTGAGTAAGGTTAAGTCTGCCGTCATACATTGTAAGCAGTACGCCCTCCAACTCAATAGTGGGGTTATAAAGCCTTTTCATCTGCCTTACAGTAGCCATCAGTTGTGACAAGCCCTCCAAAGCGTAGTACTCGCATTGAATGGGTACCAATATCGTATCGCTTGCGGTTAATGCGTTTATGGTGATTAACCCGAGTGACGGAGGGCAGTCTATAAATATGTAGTCGTAATTTTCTCTGACCAGTGCCAACGCTCTTTTTAACTGTCCTTCTCGTTTTTCAAGCTGGATTAGTTCGATTTCGGCGCCCGCCAAATTCATATCACACGGGATTAAGGACACGTTTTTAAAGGCAGTTTTTATAATACATTCCTCTGCCTTAGCGCTACCTATAAGCAAATTATAAGAAGATGCCGAAATATCCCTTTTTGATATGCCGTATCCGCTTGTAGAGTTGCCTTGAGGGTCAGCGTCCACTAAAAGCACCTTTTTACCGGCTTCGCCCAGCGCTGCCGACAGATTTACCGCCGTAGTAGTCTTTCCTACGCCGCCTTTTTGGTTGACAATTGCAATAATCTTTGCCAAAGTCACACCTCCGCTCGAATTTTCATTATACAAGTTATATTTTACTACACTTACATTAAAAAGTAAAGCAAAAACGAAAATGTTTCACATGAAACAATCTGGAAAAGTTTCACGTGAAACATTTTGTCGTTAATTGTCGTTTACTTTGCTCTTGAACGAGAAAAAAGCGCCGAAACAAAGCCAAAAAGTATTGCTGCACTAATGCCTGCCGCCGTTGCGGTTAAGCCTCCGCCAAGTGCGCCCAAAAGCCCGTATTCCTTGACACCCTCTTCTACTCCCTTTGCCAAGGTGTAGCCAAAGCCTGTTAACGGAACGGTTGCGCCTGCTCCTGCAAAATCAACCAACGGCTGATATAGTCCTATTGCGGTGAGCAAAACACCGGCAGTAACATACCCCACTAAAATTCTTGCGGGTGTAAGCTTAGTGTAATCAATTAAAACCTGTCCTATAAGGCAAAATGCTCCGCCTATTAAAAAAGCATATAAATATCCTAAAAATGTTTCCATCCTGTTTCCCCTTTTACTTTTGGAAATATTATTTCATTTTTTGGGCAATTTATACCTTGTCTTTAAAATTGAAATGTTGTATAATGATTATAAAGTTTATGTTAAAGGGTGTTTTTATGAAAAGATTTGTTTCGCTTTTAATGGTATTTGCGCTTTGCGCCGTTTTGTTTAGCGGCTGTAAAGAAAAGTTCACCTCTTATGAGGACAGTACCGAAAGTCAAGTGTCTGAGGTTGTAAGCCAGGCTCCTAAGTTCGCTGTTAACCCTCTTACCGGCGTTGAAAATCTTTCACCCGATAAACTAAATACCCGTCCTGTTGCGGTTATGGTTAACAATTTAACCCCTGCCCAAAAGGTGCAAACCGGTTTGGATAGTGCGGATATTGTCTATGAAACCTACGTTGAAGCAGGCATTACAAGACTTTTGGCTGTTTATAAGGACATTTCAAAGGTCGGTCAAATCGGCACAATTCGTTCGGCTCGTTATTCTTATGTTGACCTTGCAAATGGACATGACGCTGTTTATATTCACCACGGAATTGACCCTACATATTGCTCGCCTTACGCTAACAAGGTCTCTGACCACATCGAAGTAAGCTCTAAGGCTCACTGCTTCCGTGAAAAGAACGGTCTTGCTTCTGAACATACTCTTTACTCAACCGGCGAAATGATTTTGAAAGCAATTTCGGATAAAAAGCGCCGTGACACAGTTAAAGAAAGCTATAACAATCCTTGGCAAAGCTTTAACGATGCCGATTCTCCTGTTTCGCCTGCAAATAAGTTGGCTGACGGCAGCGCAGTAAAATCCGTAACTGTGCCGATGTCCAGCTCTTATACAACTCAATTCATTTATAACGAAACCACCAAAGAGTATCTCCGCCACAGAAAAGGTGTAGCTCATAAAGATTACAAAACCGGAAGCAACGTTTCGGTTAAAAACGTATTTGTTCTTTTTACCGACGTAACTATGTTCCCGGATAACAAACACGTTAAAGAGCATCTTAACGGCGGTTCGGGTTATTATATTTCTGAGGGCGGCTACGAAGAAGTCACCTGGAAAAAAGGCAGCACCAATGATAAAATGGTATTTACCAAGGCTGATGGAAGCGTTTTAAAGGTTAACGCCGGTCAGTCCTGGGTGTTCCTTGCAAAGCAAAGCGTTAAATCTTCTATTGAATTCAAGTAAATTGCAGGCCGCGCCTGACTTTGGCGCGGCTTTTAATATAAAACAATTGTCACCCTGCAACCTGTATTTAGGTGACGATGGTGCTAATTTTTTAATGGAGAACAACTTATGTTAAAAGACGATGTTTTAAAAGAGCTTTATGAAAACAGAACAATGGTATCAGGTGAGGCGCTGGCAGAAAAGCTGGGTGTCAGCCGTAATGCCGTGTGGAAATGCATAAAGCAATTACAAAAAGAGGGGTTTGTAATTTCCGCCTCCACCAATAAGGGTTATTTTTTAGAGGGTTGCGGAAACGCCTTGTCACCTGTAATTATTCAGTCCGAACTGGATGCTAACAAGCTGGACTGTGAACTGTTCTTTTTTGATGAAATAAATTCCACCAACACAAAAGCAAAGGAATTAGCAGAACAGGGTTATCCCGGCGGCACTATTGTAATTGCCAGAACTCAAACTAACGGCAGGGGAAGGCTTGGCAGAAAATTTTATTCGCCTAAAAGCGGTCTTTATTTAAGCATACTTGCAAGACCCACACTTATTGATAATGAGGCTTCAAAAATCACCTCTATGTGCGCCGTTGCTACGGCTGAAGCAATAGAAAGTGTGTGTCCCTTAAAGGTTTACATAAAATGGGTTAACGACTTATTTGTAAACAATAAAAAAGTGTGCGGAATTTTAACCGAGGCAGGTCTTAATTTAGAAAACCGTAATATTGATTACGTAGTAATCGGCATAGGAATAAATTGCGCCAAACAAACCTTCCCGACAGAGCTAAAAGATATTGCAACCTCACTTGAAAACGAATGTGGTGTAGCAGTAAATGTAAACCGGCTTGCCGTAGAAATTATAAAAAAGGTTTTGCAAGGAATTAACAATGTTGGTGACTCTTCAATTATCAAAGAATGCCGCAAACGCTCTGTTTTACTGGGCAAAACTGTTACTGTACTCGGCGGTGATAAGAGTTTTGAAGCAACTGCAACCCAAATTGATGATGACGGCGGGCTAGTAGTTAAGTTAGACGACGGCAAAATAAAAACCTTAAAAAGCGGGGAGGTAAGTGTTCGGCTGTGAAATATAAACTTTTAAGCCTTACAGCTCTCTTTTCCGCCATTATAAGCGTTTTATCTCCCATAACATTATCCTTTGGTCCCGTTCCGTTTTCGCTTGCCTCGTTTTTAGTTTACATAACATCTTTAACCCTTGGAAAAAGAGGTGTTATTTCGGTTATAGTTTATTTATGTTTGGGGGCTATTGGGTTGCCTGTTTTTTCGGGCTTTCGTGGCGGTTTAGATTTGATTTTTGGGCCTTTGGGCGGTTTTATTTTTGGCTTTGTTCTCTGCGCTTTAATAATAGGTGTTATAAAAGATAAATTCGGCTTTAACAAGCTGCGGTTAACACTTGCTTTAATATTTGGCACCCTTGCAATTTACACTTTTGGTGTAATTCAATATATGTTTATTACCAAAACGCCCTTTTTGTCAGCTGTTGCCGTTTGCGTTTTACCCTTTATAGTAATTGATACTATAAAAATTATTTTGGCATTAAACATTTCACTAAAACTTGGGAAAATAAAGCTTTTTGAACGATAGGGAAGAGGCAATAAAAAAACACCACAGTGAAAACTGTGGTGTTTTTATTTTATTCTTCAGTTTCTACTACTTCTTCGGTTTCTGCCTCCGGTTCAACTGCGCCTGATTCGGCATCAGCCGCCTCGGGGTGGTCGGTAACCTCCGATTCATCATGAGCGGCAACTGCAATTGAAAGTATTGCCTCGCCATCTCGTACTCTCATAACTCTAACACCCTTTGCAGGTCTGTTAAAGGTGCTGATTTCGGCAACCGGGATACGAATAATAATACCATCAGAAGAAATGAGTATGATATCCTGCTCATCATCGACAACCTGAATTGCCGCTACATTGCCGTATTTCTCGGTGCGGTAGTTTGTAATACCCTTACCACCACGGGACTGCAGACGGTAATCGCTTATCATACTGCGGCGGCCGTATCCTGTTTCGGTTACGGTTAGCAATGTGCCGTTCTCGGCGCAAACCGTCATACCTACAACATAGTCGCCCTCTTTCATACGAATAGCACGGACACCTCTTGCTGTACGGCCCATTTCTCTTGCCTGGTTTTCATTAAACCTAATTGCCATACCAAAGCTTGTGGCAACAATAAGCTCATCATCACCCGATGTCTTGCTAACAAAGGCAAGCTCATCATCCTCGTCAATGTTAATCGCAATAATACCTGTCTTGCGGACATTTTTGAAAGCATCAAGGGCTGTACGCTTGATTGTACCGTTCTTGGTAATCATACAGATATAACTGTCGTCCTTCAAGTCTTCACCGACAGGGAGGATGTTGATAATTTTTTCCTCAGGCATCAAGGGTAGAATGTTTACTATGTTAAGACCCTTAGATGTTCTGCTGCCTTCGGGTACCTCATAGGCTTTTACTCTGTAAAGTCTGCCGAAGTTACTGAACATAAGCACATAGTCGTGTGCAAAGCAGGTAAACATATTTTCTACAATGTCGCCCTCACGGATGGTCATACCGTTTATGCCACGGCCGCCTCTATGCTGAGCATTATATGTGTCAGCCGGCAATCTCTTGATATAACCTTGTACTGTTTTGGTGAGCACGCATTCCTCGTTGGGAATAAGGTCTTCAATATCAACCTCGCCTGCAATGTCGGAAATTTCGGTGCGGCGCTCATCAGCGAACTTGTCACGTAAGTTAAGAGCCTCATTCTTAACGATTTCCAAAATACGCTCGCGGCTTGCAAGAATTTCCTCACATTCCTTAATAAAGCGGTGTTTTTCATCTAACTCGTCAAGAATTTTCTGTTTTTCAAGGCCGGAAAGTTTACCTAACTGCATTTGAACAATGGCGGTGGTTTGGATATCATCTAAACCGAAGCGCTCGCTTAGTGCCTCTTTACTTTCGGGAATAGTCTTGCTTGCACGGATAATCTTAATAACCTCATCGATATAGTCGAGCGCAGTTTTAAGACCCTCTAAAATATGGGCTCTTTCTTCAGCCTTTCTCTTATCAAAAACTGTTCTGCGGTAAACAATATCGTATTGGAAATCAATGCAATGCTGTAACATTTCCTGCAAGGTGAGAACCTGCGGTTTTCCGTTAACAATTGCAAGTAAAATTGCGCCAAAGGTGGTTTGCAACGCGGTGTTTTTATAAAGCTTGTTTAAAACAACCTGCGGATTAGCATCCTTTTTAAGGTCAACAACAATTCTGATACCGCCGTCACGCTTACTGGAATAGTCAACAACGTCATCTATTCCTTCAATGCGCTTGTCTGCCGCCAAATCGTAAATGGCTTTTACTAAATCCTGCTTTTTAACCTTATAGGGAATTTCGGTGATTACAATTCTAAATCTGCCGTTTTTGTATTCCTCTATTTCGGCTTTACCACGAACAGTAATTTTGCCTCTTCCTGTTGCATAAGCGGCACGAATGCCTGCACGGCCCATAATAATACCGCCGGTAGGGAAGTCGGGTCCTTTAATGTGCTGGCAAATGTCCTGCAATTCTGCTTCAGGGTTGTCAATAAGACAGCACATACCGTCAATAACCTCGCCTAAGTTATGAGGAGGAATTTCGGTTGCCATACCAACCGCTATACCCGACGAGCCGTTTACAAGCAGCTGCGGGAAGCGGACAGGTAAAACTGTTGGCTCTTTTAAGCGGTTGTCATAGTTCGGGCTGTAATCAACAGTCTCTTTTTCTATATCGTCTAACATACTGTATGAAAGACGATTCATTTTAGACTCGGTATAACGGTATGCCGCAGCCGGATAACCGTCAATGTTACCGAAGTTTCCGTGTCCATCTACCAAAGGATATCTAAGGGAGAAATCCTGTGCCATACGCACCATAGCATCGTAAACGCTGGCGTCACCGTGCGGATGGTAACGACCAAGCACCGAACCTACTGTGTCAGCACACTTACGGTAGGCTTTATCGGGTGTAAGTCCGTTTTCGTACATTGTATAAAGTATTCTTCTGTGAACAGGCTTTAATCCGTCACGAACATCAGGCAATGCACGACCAACTAAAACCGACATTGAGTATTGCAGCATACTGCTTTTTACTTCATCTACAATTTCAACCGGCTGTATGTTTGTTTCACTGTTTTCGGGCCAGTAAATGTTTTCTTGTTTTGCCATGTTTCTCCTCCTTCCTTAAATATCAAGGTCTGTCGCAAATACTGCGTTGTCTTCAATGAATTTTCTTCTGGGCTCTACCTCTTCACCCATTAACATAGTGAAGGTTTCGTCAGCCAAAGCGGCATCGTTAATATCAACACGAAGCATTGTTCTGTGCTCAGGGTCAAGTGTGGTTTCCCACAACTGTTCGGGGTCCATCTCACCAAGACCTTTGTAGCGCTGAATGTCAACGTTTCCGCCCAGCTCTTCAATATATCTGTCTCTTTCCTCATCGGTAAAGGCATCGTAATAGCGTTTACCTTTAATAACTCGGTATAAAGGGGGTTGCGCTAAATAAATATGTCCTGTTTCTATCAACTCCGGCATATAGCGGAAGAAGAAGGTTAAAAGCAGGGTACGAATATGGCTACCGTCTACGTCGGCATCGGCCATAATTACTATTTTATCATAGCGTAATTTTTCAATATCAAAGTTTTCGGCAATACCTGTGCCAAGCGCCGTTACAACGGGGGCTAATTTTTCGTTGCCGAATACTTTATCTATTCTTGCTTTTTCTACGTTAAGCATTTTACCCCACAAAGGAAGTATTGCTTGATATGTGCTGTTTCTTCCTTCAACCGCACTACCGCCCGCAGAGTCACCCTCTACGATAAAGAGTTCGGTTTTGGTCGGGTCGTCAGAAATACAGTCTTTTAATTTTTCCGGCATTCTGGTTTTGCCGCCGATACCGGCTTTATTTCTGGACGCATCTCTGGCTCTTTGTGCCGCCTCACGAGCATTAGAAGCCGCAATTGCTTTATCAATTATAATTTTTGAATCGTTCGGGTGGTCCTCTAAGAATTTGTAAAGCTGGTCATTTACAAGTTCTCTTACTAATTGACCGATTGAGGTGTTACCCAGCTTTGCTTTTGTCTGGCTTTCAAACTGTGCATCAGCAAGTTTTACCGAAACAACCGCAATAAGACCCTCTAAAATATCGTCGGCTTTTAGATTGTCTGATGATTCTTTTAACTTTTTAAAGTCGTGGGCATACTTGTTTACCACCCTTGTAACAGTTTGGCGGAACGCCTGCTCGTGGGTACCACCGTCAATTGTGTGGAGGGTGTTTGCAAACGAAAGTATTTTGTTGTCATAAGAGGTTGACCAGATAAGAGCAATTTCCGCTGTGCTGTCGCCCTTACTGCCCGAAAGATAAATAACCTCGCTGTTTAAGCTTTCCTTTTTTACGCCTGCAAGGATATACTCGACATACGATTTTATACCGCCTTCATAGCAAAGGTCATCTACTTTTTCATAAGTGAAAGCGTCTTTTCTTTGGTCGCTGAGAACTATTCTTATGCCTGCGTTTAAGAAGGCTTGCTCTCTAAGTCTTGTAAGTAAAGTATCATAATCATATACAGTTGTGTCGGTGAAAATATCCGGGTCGGGTTTAAAGGTAACTATTGTTCCTGTTTCGTTTGTTTCACCTATAATTTCAAGGTCGGAAACTATATTACCCTTTTCATAACGCTGTTTGTAAATATTTTTACCATCTTTAATTTCAACCTCAAGCCAAGAAGAAAGGGCATTAACAACCGAGGCTCCTACACCGTGCAGACCGCCCGAAACCTTGTATCCGTTACCGCCGAATTTACCGCCTGCATGCAAAATGGTAAATACAACCGTTACGGTAGGAATACCTTTTTGAGGGTTAATACCAACAGGTATACCACGGCCGTTATCGGCAACCCTTATTACGTCGCCGTCTAAAATATCAACATTGATTCTGTCGCAGTATCCGGCAAGGTTTTCGTCAATTGCGTTATCAACAATTTCGTATACAAGATGATGTAAACCTCTTTCACCGGTTGAACCGATGTACATACCCGGCCTTTTCCTTACAGCCTCTAATCCTTCTAAGACTTGTATGGAGTTTTCATCATAACTTTCTGTAACCGGTGTGTTAATATCGATGCTCATCTTATTCTCCTTTTATTTTAATCCGTTTTTTATACGTTTTTTTATAGTTGTTGTTGAAAGCTGTGTTATATAAATTTCACCGCTGCTTAAAAGAATAAATGATTTTGGTAAATCGTATCCCAGCGCTATAACTTTGCCTTCTTTTTCTTTTCTATTTAAAAAATCTCTGGTTTTTTTCGAAACGGTGGTAGTATCCATATCGAATACACCTATAATCGTATCGGTTTTTAATATAATTTGGTTTTCAAGCTTTACATACATTATTTAATCCTCACAAAGCTCGCCGTTTTCTATTTTAAAAACTTTTCCTTTTGTCAGTCTTTGTATGTGAGATGGGTCGCAACAGGTTATAAATACCTGCCAATCTTTTATATGGTTAAGAATGTAGTTTTGGCGTTTTTCATCCAATTCACTTAACACATCATCTAAAAGGGCAATTGGTTGTTCGCCTGTTTTATTTTTCATTATTGCGGCTTGCGCTAATTTTAATGTTAGTGCCGCTGAACGGCGCTGGCCTTGAGAAGCATAAATTCTTGCCGCTTTTCCTTCAATATTTACAACTAATTCATCCCTGTGCGGACCAACTGAGGTTGAAATATTTCTTAAATCCTCTTTTTCCTGGGCTTTTAGTTTTAATCCGTACTCATACGTGTTTTCATCTCCGGTGGTTTCGTAGTAAATATCCATTTTTTCGGTGCCGTCGGCTAAACCACCATAAATGTTAGGGATTTCTTGTCTTAACTGTTCTACATAATTCTTTCTGATTTTAATAATTTCAGCGCCCTGCTTGCTTAATGAAAAATCATAATCCGCAAGACAAGAATACATAGAATAATCATATTTAATTGTTTTTAATAAGGCATTTCTTTGCTGTAATATATGGTTGTAATTTCTAATTTTTTCAATATAGGCAGGGTATATAAAACCGATTCCTAAATCAAGCATTTTTCGTCTTGCTGCAGGACCTTCGTTTATAATGCCTAAATCAGTAGGTGAAAAGATGATTGCGTTTAAATTTCCTACAAGCTCACTTGCATTTTTTAAATCAATTTCATTTAAACTTACTTTTCTGCCGTTTTGGATTTCCATTTCGGCTGTTTGTATTCTGCCGGATGAATAAAAAGAAATATTAAGTTCGGATTTTTCGTTTCCTATTTTTACTAATTGGTTATCTTTAACGCCACGGAAACTTTTAGCTCCAGTAAAAAGCCAAATAGCCTCTAACACGCTGGTTTTACCCTGCGCGTTTTCTCCGTAAATTATATTTGTTTCTTTTCCGGCATTTAATTTTAATTTTTCTATATTTTTGAAATTAGAAATATCAATATTTAGTACATGCATCTTTTGTTACCTTAGGCTTTTGCCACCTTAACTTTTTTAGAATTAAATTCTACTGTTTCTCCACCGCGAAGCTTTTTACCTCTCATATCGCAAACTTCACCGTCTACTAATACTTCGCCGTTTTGAATTACTACCTTTGCATGACCTCCGGTTAAAACAAGACCACTTATTTTTAAAACATCGTCTAATCTTATATAATCGCCTTTAAATTTAATTTCCATTTATTTTTCCTCTGGTCTGTTTAATCTCATAGGCATAATCATATATGAAAAATTATTGTTTTCCACAGGAGAAATAACCATTGGTGAAAAAGGTCCGTTGAAATTCAAAATAACTTCTTCATCATCAATAGCTTTTAATGCTTCAAGCAGAAAACGGCTGTTAAATCCTATTTCAAATTCTTCACCGTTTAATTCTATTTCATAAGAATCTGTTCCTCTACCTAAAGCACTTGCACAAGAAAAAACTATTTTTTCTTTGTTTATAATGCAGCGAATGGGTGTTTTAATCTGTTCGCTTATAAGTAAAGAAATTCTTTCAATTATACTAATAATATCTTTTGCATTTACTAAAATTGTTGAACTGAATTTTTGAGGGATACTGTTTTTATAATTTATAAATTCGCCCTCTAATAAACGGGAAATTATTTCATATTCCTCAGCTTTAATCATAATGTGATTTTGTGAAATAAATATTTCTATATTTTCACTTTCATCATTTATAATTCTTACTATTTCGTTTAAAAGTCTGCCGGGAATAACGAATTTTTCATTTAAACCTGACTCTAATTTTTCTTTTCTTACTGCCATTCTAAAACCGTCAACACTAACAACAGTAATAAAAGCGGGTTCAATTTCAAATAAAGCGCCTTTTAATATAGGTTTTTGAGTATCTTCTGTTGCAACAGAGAAGATAGTTTTATTAACCATATCTTTAAATAATGAGGAAGGTAGATTTATTCCGTTAACGTTTTCAATTGTAGGAATTTCAGGATAATCTTCTGCACTTATACCTAAAATATCAAAAACGGCTTTTCCGCTTTCGAAATGGCACATATATCTTTCATCAACTGAAATATCAATATAATTGTCAACCATTTTACGAACTATTTCACCAAAGATACGTGCAGAAATAACTATTTTACCTTCTTTATAAACCTTAGCAGGAATAGTTTTCTTCATTCCCATTTCAAGATTGTAAGAAATTAAGGTTAATTCATTATTTTCAGCAGAAATATAAATTCCTTCTAATACCGGTAATGAAGATTTAGGAGATGCTACTCTTGATAAATGTGTGACAACCTCACTTAAAAGTTGTCTTTCAACAGATATTTTCATAAAAATTTCTCCTTGTGTATTTTTTTAACATAATTTTTTCGTTTGTTTGAAAACAAGAAAAATAAATCAATTTATTATTTATAAAAACAGTAGTAATAATAAAGCATGTTCAAAACTTGTATTTTCAAAAACTGGTTTATTTATCAACAAAAATTGAAATAAAGTTTTAAAATTAAAAAGTGTAAATATGTGTAAAAAACATTGGTAATTTTTTACATTTAAACAACCGTGTGGAAAAGTTTTTAAAAGTAGATGTGTAATTGTGGAAAAAAAGCAAAATTATGTAAACAAAGGTAACTTGATTAGTTATTTGCTAAGTTTTTAATGATTTCTTCAACTACATATCTCTTAGATTTGTCGTTTTTAAGAATAGGCTCAATTTTGCTGACAGAGTGAATTATTGTTGTGTGGTGAAGATTAAACTCTTTTCCAATAGAAAGGAAGGAAAGCTGAGTTAATTCTTTTGCCAAGTAAATAGCAATCTGTCTGGCATATAAAATTTCTGCCGAGCGGCGAGGGGACATTATATCCTCAACCGATACCATTAAAGTACGGCTAACCTCTTCTACAATTCTTGCAACTGTAACAGGACGAGATTTACTGTCGTTAATAATATCTTTAATAAGCCCCTGAACAGCCGAAATTGTAGGCTGGCGCTTTTGAATTTGGATATATGCCTGCAATTTTTTTACAACACCTTCTAATTGGCGGGTGTTCATTTTAATTTGGTCGGCAATAAAGAAAACGATTTCTTCATCAATATCAATATTTGCAGCTTGTGCTTTGTTACGGATGATACCCACACGAGTTTCAAAATCGGGTGGCGACATATCGGTAATAAGTCCGCTTTCAAAACGGCTGCGAATACGGATATCCATATTATCAATTTCCTTAGGCGGACGGTCAGATGTAATAATTACCTGTTTACCAGCCTGAGAAAGCACATTAAAGGTATTAAAAAACTCTTCTTGAATAGAGTCTTTACCTGCAATAAAGTGAATGTCATCAATGATTAGAACATCGACCGAACGATAACGGTCGTGAAAAAGTTTTGTTGTGTGGGAACGGATAGCCTCAATAATTCGGTTTCCAAATTCTTCACCACGCATATATTCCACGATTTTTTCGGGGAACTTTTCAGCAATACGGTTCTTTATTGCGAGAACAAGGTGGGTTTTACCAACACCTGAGTTTCCGTAAATAAACAACGGGCTGTAAACAACCGTTGGGCTTTCGGCAACAGCAAGACTTGCCGCATGAGCAAAGCGGTTGGAGGAGCCGACAATAAAGTTATCAAAAGTAAAGGATAAATCCCCGCTGGGCCTGCGGGTGATGGCAATAGGCTCGTCCTTTTGCTGCTCGTCTGCAACAACAACTTCAATCTTTAACGGGAGGCCCGAAATTTGCAAAAGGCACTCCTCCATGCGGTCTTTATAAAAGTCGTTAAAGATTCCTCTTTTTATATCATTAAAAATTTGTAAAACTAAAACACCGGACTGTAAAGAAACCGGTTTAATATCACGAATCCACACGTTAAAACCAACGTCGCTGATGTGTTTTTTACTCTCCTCACAGGCGGCTTCCCAAAGCTCTGATAAAGAGTCCAGACCCATATTTTTTCATCCTTTCACAATACAAAATTACACATTAAAATTATAACACACTTTTGCACAAATTTCAATCAAAAATGTGCAAAAAACATCGAGAAAAAACGCAAAAATCCCACCGAAATTTTAATCGGTGGGACAAGTGTTATTTTTTCTATTTTAATTTAATCAAAGCCGATAAAGAAGGGGTGTTTTTATCCTCTTTTTCAAAGTAAATATAGTAGCTTGCATTAGACGAAGAGGTGGTTGCAACCGCAATCTCTTCCTCCTCATCAAAAGAGAATTGGAAAGCCGAATCAAAGCTGTTATAAATTTCGTTGTAGGTCTGTCCAACCTTGGCTCCCGAAACAATTTCGCCACCCTTTAAAACAATTACCGAATCAACTCTGTCGGAATCGTTAGGAGAAGCAGAATTAACAATAAACTTATAATTGCAATTTTTAAAGGAAAGGATACTTCCTTCGCCCTCGTTACTTTCGGTAGAAGAAATATCACCAAAATTCTTTTTCAAATCGGCAACAGTAAAGGACAAATAATTTGAGCCCGGAAGCACCGTAACAGGAAGGGTTGTTTGCTCTTGTGATGATGACTCGGTAGCGTTCGGCTCTAAAGAGGTAGCAGAGCTTGTATTAACCGAGTTGTAAAAAGGTAAAGAAACGGTAGAGTTAACCGAAACTGTGCTTTCTACCGAAGAAGCGGACTCAACTTCTGATGGGGAATAATTTAGGTTTTCATCCGGTTTTGAGCAAGCTTTAAAAATAACAACAAACAGGATAATAATAAGCAAAGCAATAGCCGCAACGCTGCCGTAAAACATAATAAGCTGGCGCTTTTTCTCATCCTTTAATTTAGGCTTTTTCTTAGGCGCACCCACAACAGGAATTACCCTTGTGGGCTCGGTTGGGGTGGGGATTTCATCGTTTTCTATATTTATATCGCAAAAAAGGCAATATTTAGAGCCGTAGGGCAACTCTCGGCCGCATTGTGGGCACTTCATAAGAACACCTTTCCTTTCAAATATACTGCATTTTATATGACAAAGTATGAGTAATTATAACATAAACACCGATAAAATGCAAATTTTATAAAATTTTATAAAAAAGTCTTGATAAGTATAGGTGGTTGGTATAAAATATTAGAATGGATAATTTAACTGATAAAAAGGGGAGTGAGGTTATGGAAAAAAGGTTTGTCTATGCAGACAATGCGGCAACTACCGCAGTTGACCCGGCGGTTTTAAATAAAATGATGCCTTATTTCTGTGAAGAATACGGTAACGCCTCCAGCCTCTATAATTTTGGCACAAAGGCAAAAGCGGCAGTTGTTACAGCGCGTGAAAAGGTGGCAAAGGCCATTGGCGCAGAGCCGAGAGAAATCTACTTTTCGGCAGGCGGCAGCGAGTCGGACAACTGGGCAATAAAGGGTTATGCCCACGCAATGCTTAAAAAGGGCAAAAATCATATTATCTCCTCTGCTTTTGAGCATCACGCAGTACTGCACACCTTAGATGCTTTGAAAAAAGAGGGTTTTGAGGTTACTTTACTGCCGGTATATGAAAACGGAATAGTAAAGGCAGAGGATTTAAAGGCGGCTATAACCGACAAAACCGGTTTGGTTACAATAATGTTTGCAAACAACGAAATTGGCACGATACAGCCGATAGCAGAGCTTGGCGCCATTTGTAAGGAAAAGGGAATAGCTTTCCATACTGACGCTGTTCAGGCGGTTGGTAATGTACCGATAGATGTTAAGGCAATGAATATTGATATGCTGTCATTATCGGCACATAAATTCCACGGACCGAAAGGCATTGGCGCGCTTTATATTCGCAAAGGAATCCGCTTCCAGAACTTGATTGACGGGGGCGCACAGGAGAACGGCCGCAGAGCCGGCACCGAGAACACTCCCGGTATAGTCGGTCTTGGTGAGGCTATTGAGTTAGCTTGCAGCAATTTAGAGCAAAAAGCGAAGGAAATCAAAGAAATTCGTGATTATGTAATAAAAGAGGCCTTGAAAATCCCATACTCGCGCTTAAACGGAGATAAAGAACAGCGTTTGCCCGGTAATGTAAACGTTTGCTTTGAGGGCATAGAGGGAGAATCACTGTTGCTTATGCTCGATTTAAAGGGCGTTTGCGCTTCCAGCGGTTCAGCCTGCACATCGGGCTCTTTGGACCCAAGCCACGTGCTTTTGGCGATTGGTCTTAAACACGAGGTGGCTCACGGCTCATTAAGGCTTAGTTTTTCAGATATAAATACAATGGACGATGCAAAATATATTGTCGAGGCTCTGCCCCCGATTGTTGAGCGGCTTCGTGAAATGTCGCCGCTGTGGGACAGAATTAAAGCGGAGGAAAAATAATGTATACAGAACAGGTTATGGAGCATTTTACCAACCCACGCAATATGGGTGAGTTGGCAGATGCTAACGGTGTCGGCGAGGTTGGTAATGCAAAATGCGGCGACATTATGAAAATGTTTTTAAAAATTGAAAATGATGTTGTGGTTGACGTTAAATTTAAAACCTACGGCTGTGCATCGGCAATAGCTACAAGCTCAATCGCTACCGAAATGGTAAAAGGCCATAAGATTAGCGAGGTGTTGGCGCTTTCCAACAAAGCGGTAGTAGAAGCGTTAGGCGGTCTTCCGGCGCACAAAATTCACTGCTCAGTTTTAGCAGAGCAGGCAATTAAAGCGGCGCTTGCCGATTATTACACAAGGCTGGGTGTTGACCCTGAGCCGATAGTCGGTAAAATTTGCGGACACGACTGTGAGCATTGCGAAACCTGCGGAGAATAAAACTAAACCCCCAAGGAATTTTCCTTGGGGGTTTTTATTTTATTGTGTTGTTGTAGCGGCGTCGCTTTGTGTTTCTTCTTCTATTGGACCATACAAAGCTTCATAAAGGAAACGGTAATAGTCGTTATCCAAAATGGCTGAAGAGAAGGTCATTTTCTGTTTAACAAGATTTATACAATCTTCAACGTAGTTTGAATCAACACTGTGCTCGTCGTTAACGTAGAAAATACCGTTTGAGCCGGAATCGAACATAACCTGATTGCTGATAAAGCTTTGGTTGCTGAGAATTGCCAAATGCTCTTTATTGGTTGCGAAAACGTCGGTACCTGCAAGCAGTCTTGAATCAAAATCAAAACCGAACAGATTTAAAACAGTTGGCAAAATATCGGGTGAGGAGCAGGGTGTGTCAACAACAATCGGTTCCATCGCGCTGTTATAGCAGATAAAGCTGTTTCTAAATTTTTCAAACTTAGTATCTACTACCTTGCCGGCAAATTCGTTGTACTGCTTATAGTTCAAGCCGTACGGATAGTGGTCGCCTGTCAGCACGATAACGGTTTTATCAAGGATGCCTTTTTGCTCCAAGCGGTCAACAAGATAGGTTAGAGCCTTTTCTAATTCAAGGTTGCAGGCGATATAGGCCAGCACCTGCTCTGAATAGCCACGGTCTCCCGCAAGCTGCCTTGCCAGTTCTTCGTTCTTTTTGCACATAGGATTGGTTGCAAAGCTGTAACGATAGTGACCGCTGAAGGTCATATAATAAGCGTGGAAATTAGGCTCGTTTATATAGTCATCAACCGACTGTTGCATCATTTCCAAGTCAGATGAGGGCCAGGTATCAGTAAACTCCATACCGGCTTCCATAAATTTCATTTCATAACCCATATTCGGGTGGCTGGTACGGCGGGAATAATATGTGCCTCGGTAGTTATGATAGCCGTACGCTTTTGTGCCGATAGAATTAAACATATTACCTAAACAGAAGGGCAATAAGTTTTTGCTGGATGCTTTAAAGCTACCGTCACTCTTATTACGCGAAAGGTCGGGGAACAGACCCATACAGAAGGTGTATTCACCGTTGGTAGTAACAGATTGATAGCTGTTATAGAAATTTTTAAACACTATACCGCCGTTTGCCAGCTTGTAAAGTGTAGGTGTTATATTTGGGTCAATAAGCAACGGCGAGAAAGACTCGGCGCAAATTGAAATAAGATTGTAACCTTTGAATTTACCCGTAAAGTCATTTTTGTTTGACGGAACAACAGTTTTAAAATAGTTGTTAAGGGTTTGAATGTCTTTGTTGTCGGTTTTTTCGTTAAGCGAATCAAAATCAACATCAAAAACATTATATTTATCGGGTGTGTAAACAACTTTGGAAGCGGAGGGAGTTTCCTCGCTGGAGGTTGAGCTGCTTAAAGAGGAGGTAAGCTGGGTATCAATGTTTGCGTTGGAGCCTCCTGCGCTGACAAGCTCTAAAACCATAGTGGATAACGCGCCGAGGGTGTTTATTGAAAACTCGGTAGTAGTATCCGAGTTGAAATATGCATCGTAAGGGGTGTAGTGACCTGTGCCGCCTATAAAAAGCGAGCACAAGCTTAAAAGATAAGCGGGTATTAGCGCGCCAAAAGTAATCAACTGCACCTTTAAGGAACGGCGGTTAAAATTGAATTTAAACTTTAATCCCTTAATTGCCGAAATACCGTATAAAAACAGCGGTATTGCCATAATAAGCAAAGGCAAATAGTTAACTATAACGGCATCGTAGGTTTCGGGCCAGAAGTTTTTAATTGCCTGTCCGCCCATTTTCATAAGCGAGAATGAAATGAACGAGCCGAAAATATAGAAATAGGTTAACTGAGCCGCCATAAACAGATAAGCAGCGACCAGCAAAATCCAGGACAGCAAATAGTTTATCCATTTGCGCAAGAAGGAAGTAAGCAAAGTGAAAAGCAGACCGATAGGAATAGTGAAAATTATGGGATAAATAAACTTCCAATCGAACTTTCCAATCGTGATAAAATGCAGAATAAACTCAAAATATGACAAAGACAAAGAAAACATAAGAGTTTTAAAAATAATCTGCAAAAAGATTTGCTTTTTAGTAAACTCAGCTTTTTGTTTATCGTGGGAAACATAGAAAAAGAATTTCTTTATACCTTCCCATACTTTTTTGCATACAACTTTAAACATTTAAAACCTCCAAAAAAGGGGCAATGAGCCGAAACAAAATTATTAGCCAATAGTTAAGAGCATTTTAGCACACTTTTTCAAAAAAATCAATCAACAAATATTTACCGTAAAAAAATACGGTATCGACAAAGAATAGTTTTTGTGATAGAATAGGAAAAAATGCAACGAAAAGGGCGGTTTTTATGGAACAAAAACGCATTGACCGTATAAATGAACTATATCGGCTGTCAAAACAAAGAGAATTGACCGAGGAGGAAAAGGCGGAGCAACAAGTTTTGCGCCGTGAATATATTGAGGCGTATCGCCGCTCTCTTACCAATATACTTGACAATTCATCAATTCTTCGCCCCGACGGAACAAAAGAGCCGGTTAAAAAGAAAAAATAAAAAAGACCAAGTGTGGTAAAACACTTGGTCTTTTGTTTTACAAATCAAGCTTTAAATCGTTTTCTTTAATCCAGCCGAGCTTTCGCATAACTTCAGAAATAATAAGCGAAATAACAGCAGGAGCAACAAAGAGCAAAAGAACTATACCGACCCATTTTGTAACAGAGTTTTCGGTTGCCGAAATTACGCCGAGCGGACCTACTAAACCGCAAGTACCCATACCTGCTGACACACCGACATTTTGCAATTTGAAAATAGTGGTGGAAAAGGGCCCTAAAATTGCGGCGGTTAAAGTGGGCGGAATCCAAAGCAACGGCTTTTTAGTAAGATTACCCATTTGCAGCATAGAGGTACCAAGACCTTGGGCTACCAGACCGCCGAAACGGTTTTCACGGAAGCTGATTACCGCAAAGCCTACCATTTGGGCGCAGCAGCCAACCGTTGCGGCTCCGCCTGCAAGACCCGAAATACCAATCATAGCGCAGATAGCGGCGGAACTGATAGGTAGAGTTAACGCAACACCCACAACCACCGAAATAATGATACCCATTATAATAGGTTGCATATCGGTTGCGGTGTTTATAAACCAACCTATGTAATACATTGCGTAAGAAACAATGGGGCAGATAAGCTTACAAGCAAGCACACCCGAAAGAATAGTAACGCTAGGGGTTACCAAAATATCAACATTAGTTTCCTTTGATACGAGCTTACCGATTTCAACCGCAACTATAACAGCCAAAAGTGAGCCTGCGGGACCGGCGGTTAATGATAACTGTTCGCCCGAGATATTAAAGGTGTGACCCATAGCGTAGCCAGCCATACCGACAACGCCAGCGCTGTACATTACAAGCAAAGGCGCTTTTAAAGAATTGGCAATGGCGATACCGAGAATGATACCTGTAGCACCTTTTGCGTAGGTAGCCGCTTCGCTGAGAATTTGCCAGCCTGTATAGTCGGCAATAGTACCGAGAATGGTACCCATAAGCAAAGAGGCAAACAGACCCATAGCCATAGAGCCCATAGCATCAACGAAATAAACACGAGCCGAAAGGGTTACACCCTTACGATTTAAAAAGTTTTTCATTTTTACAAGACCTTCTTTTAAGTGTTTTTTATATTATACACCTGTATACAAAAATTGCAAGTTAATTAACAGTTGAAAAAAAGCATAAATTTTGATATACTATTATGTTGGAATGATAGGGTTAAACTGCTACAACTGGCACAAGGAGTTTTTTATGGAATGTACGGCAGATAAATTGAAAAAAGGGGTCACCGCAACCGTTAAGGCTTTGGCCTGCACGGGAGCTGTACGCCGCCGCATTATAGATATGGGGATTACACCGGGCACCGGTATCCGTATGCTGAAAAAGGCACCCTTTGGCGACCCGATTCAGTTTGAAATACGGGGCTATGTTTTAAGCCTGCGTAAAAGCGAAGCTTCCCGAATCCTTGTTATAAAGGAGGGAATGGAATGTCGCTGAATTTTGCATTAGTCGGCAACCCGAACTGCGGAAAAACAACACTTTTTAACGCAGTAACAGGTGCGGCGCAGTACGTCGGCAACTGGGCGGGTGTTACGGTAGAGAAAAAAGAGGGGCATTTCAGTCTTAACGGCATTGCCGGAAACCTCATAGACCTGCCGGGTATATATTCGCTTTCTCCTTATACCCCTGAGGAGATTGTTTCACGCAGATACATACTTGAAAGTCAGCCCGACTTAATTATAAACATTGTTGACGCAACCAATTTAGAGCGTAACTTATATTTAACCACACAGTTAGCCGAGCTTGGAAAACCGATGATAATTGCGCTCAATATGATAGATATGCTGGAAAAAAGCGGTTTAAAGATAGACGCTTCGGCGTTAGAGGACGCTTTGGGAATACCTGTTTGCGCTGTTTCGGCGGCAAAGGGAACAGGCGTTGATGAGCTGTTGCACAGAGCAATTCACATTCTGCACGATACGGCACATACCCAACGTGAACACGAAAGAGGTGCGGTGTTAAACCGTGCTACCGTATTACACAGCAGGCTTCACAGCGTGCACACTTTTGCGGAGGATACCGAACCCAATTACCGAGTGGTAAAAAGCTTTTACGAATGGGAGGTTGCCTCGGCAGTTGAGGCAATAGAGGACGTTATCCGAGATATTGAGCCGGTTGGTTCTTCGGCTCGGTTTATGGCGGTAAAACTGTTTGAGGGCGACCCGCTTACCCCGTCTTATTTACAACTGGACAGTGAACACATTAGTCAAATTGAAGATATTTTAAATTCGGTTAAGGAAACCGAATTTGTAGACCGCCAGATGATGGTAGCTGACCAGCGCTATCATTTTATCGGTAAGGTTTGCAAGCATGCGGTAAAGCATGTGGGCGATGAAAAAATATCGGTTTCGGAAAAGATTGATAAGGTTATTACCAATAGATATTTAGCAATCCCGATTTTCTTTGCCATTATGTTTTTGGTGTTTTACATCACCTTCGGTCCGTTTGGCTCGATGCTTACCGACTTTGTTGATGGGTTGCTAAACGGCACTTTAAGTGATATGTTGCGCTCGGCACTAACGGCGGCACATACTGCCGATTGGGCTACCAGCCTGCTTTGTGACGGTATGCTGGCAGGTGTTGGTGCGGTGCTTTCCTTCTTACCGCAAATAGCATTGCTGTTCTTCTTCCTTTCCTTGCTTGAGGACAGCGGATATATGGCGAGAGCCGCCTTTATTATGGATAAGCCGTTAAGAGGTATTGGACTTACGGGCAAATCTTTTGTGTCGTTGCTCATGGGCTTCGGTTGTACTGTACCTGCGGTGCTGTCAACCCGCACCCTTGAAAGCACAAGGGACAAAAGGCTTACCGTTTTGTTGGTGCCCTTTATGTCCTGCTCGGCAAAAATGCCGGTCTATGCACTTTTTATAGCCGCATTTTTCAAAGAGAGTAGTGCGCTTGTTATTTTGGCGCTTTATGGTTTAGGGATATTGCTTGCCGTAATTTCAGGCGTAATATTAAAAAGCACTATTTTAAAGGCTGAGGAGGCAAACTTCTTAATGGAGATGCCGCCTTACAGAGTGCCGACCTTTAAAGGTCTTTGCATTCACATTTGGGAAAGACTTAAAGACTTTTTACTTAAAGCCGGAACAATTTTGCTGGGCGCCAGCGTTATTGTATGGTTTTTACAGTCGATGGATACAACGCTGTCAATGACCGACAACAGCGCCGAAAGCTTGCTTGCAAAATTAGGAACTCTAATTGCTCCGATTTTTGTACCGTTGGGATTTGGTTTCTGGCAGGCGGCGGTGGCTTTACTGTCAGGTCTTGTAGCAAAAGAAACGGTAGTTAGTACGCTTGGTATTTTATTCTTGGCTCACAGCGAGGCGGCGCAGGCGGCGGCATTACAGACGGCGTTCACACCGCTTTCAGCCTTTTCGTTTTTGGTTTTTGTACTGCTTTATACACCCTGCTTTGCCGCAATTTCAGGCATTGCAAAGGAAATGCGCAGTGCAAAATGGACCGCATTCAGCATTTTATTACAATTAGGAACGGCTTGGCTTGTTTCATTTATTGTATATAATGTTGGCTCAATTATGGGGTTTTAATATGTTAGGCTATATTCTTACGGGTGCAATTTGCTTGCTTGCCGTAGCGGCTGTGCTGATTTTGATTTTCGGTCGAAAAGACCATTGCAGCGGCTGTAACGGCAAGTGCGAGGATTGCGCCAAGGCAAAAAAATAAAAAGGATAAATGGGGAAAAACAGGTGGAACAAATTAAAAACGTTTGTATTATCATTCCGTCACTAAATCCTGACGAAAAGCTTAACCGAACTGTTTTAGGGTTAAAAGAGGTCGGTTTTTGCAGATTTGTGGTGGTTGATGACGGAAGCGACCAAGAACACAAAAAGAATTTTCCGGCAGATGATGAAGATTTACATCTGCTTGTGCACCATAAAAACAGGGGAAAGGGCGCCGCATTGCGCACCGCTTTTCGCCATGTTTTAAGACAGATGGAGGATATAAAGGCTGTTATTACGGTGGACGGTGACGGACAGCATCAACCTAAGGACGTCTATGAGTGTGCCAAGGCGGTGTTGAAAGAAAAGGACGCCGTCATACTCGGTTGCCGTGATTTTTCCGGCAAGGACGTGCCTGCACGCAGCCGTTTTGGAAACAGGACAACATCTTTTGTTTTCCGCGCGCTTTGCGGTATGCGTATTTCTGATACGCAAACCGGACTTCGTGCTTTTCCTGTTTCGGTTTTGCCCTTGCTTATGACAGTTAAGGGCGACAGATTTGAGTACGAAACAAATATGCTTTTAAAGCTCAAACAGGCGCAGATAGATATCAAAGAGGTTACTATAAGCACCGTTTATATTGAGGAAAACGCATCCTCCCACTTTAAACCGATTCGTGATTCGTTAAGGGTTTACGGCTTTTTGGTTGCTTTCCTTTTAAGCTCTTTGGCATCCTGCTTGGTTGACGTTATAGTGTTTTATATACTGCGGCTTCTTTTTGGCGGTGCGCTTGGCGGCTGGACAATAGCTGTGGCTACTGTGGGCGCCAGAATGGTTTCCTCCTTTACAAACTTTACAATAAACCGCCGCAGAGTTTTTGATTCACAAGAGAGTGCGTCAAAAACAATTGCAAAATATTATGCTCTGGCTGTTCCGCAAATGTTGGTTTCTGCCGGTGCAGTTTCCCTTTTGTCTTTACTGCTTGGCGGCAATTCGGTTGCCGACACGGGTATTAAAATTATAGTTGATACAATTTTGTTCTTTATAAGCTACCGCATACAGCAAACCTGGGTTTTTGCAGCAAAAAAGCAAAAACAAAAGAGCAAAGCAAAGCCATTAACTGCGGGCAGTATTATTCGCCGCAGCTTGTTGGTGCTGTTAACAGTAATCCTATTGCTTGTTACAACACTCTATTCTGCTTTATTTGTTGTAGCGCACGGACCTAGTGAAAGCCTTAGAAATATGTTGGTGCTTTCGGCTAAACAGGCAAGCGCTACCAAATGGGTACCCTCGCTGTTTTTATCCAAAAAGACCATTGATGAAATTTTGAAAAACAGCCAAAAGGTAAACACCAACGTCATATCGGCAAACACTTATGAGCCCCAAGAGGAAAACGAGTGGGCAAACGCCAAGGACGGTATGCGCTTAGAGTTTATCAACCAACCGAAATACAAGGCGTATTTACTTATTGTTCGTGACCCGAAGCGAGTTTCGGTCGGCGTTGCTTCCAAGAATTTTAGTTCCTCCACCGGAGGCAAGCGAATTTTTGATTTAGTAAAAGATTATAATGCAATAGCCGCCATTAACGCAGGCGAGTTTGCGGACACAGGCGGCAGAGGAAACGGTGCAAGACCGATGGGACTTACCTATTCGGGCGGTAAAATGGTCTGGAAGGACGGACTAAAACGCACATTTATCGGCTTTGATAAAAACGACAAGCTTGTTTGTAAAGAGGGAATGACTGCCGAAAAGGCGGACGAACTAGGCATTAGAGATGCAATATCTTTCCAAACAAACAATGTACTTATAGAGCCTGACGGCGATAAGGTTAAACTGCATTACAGCGATGATAACACCGGTACTGCTCAGCGTACCGCAATTGGACAAAGAGCCGACGGTGCTGTACTGATGCTGGTTACCGACGGAAGAACAGCAAACAGCATTGGCGCAACAAGAAATGATGTTATAGACATTTTGGTGAATTACGGCGCTGTTTCGGCAGGTATGCTCGACGGTGGCTCCTCGGCTATGATGTATTACGAAGACTATTATAACAAGTATTCGGTTGATACTTCGGCAATGGACATTTATCAAAAACAGGGCTTGGTTAACAGATACAAGGCATTTACAAAGCCACGCAGAATGCCCACTTATTTCATTGTTTCGGAGGAATAGTTATGACAAAAAAACCTCTGTTTTATAAAATTTACTTTTCGGTTATAGCGGCCTTTTTGGTACTGCTGGTAGCCAGCCTTTGCGTGCTTTATGCTTGGCTTAATGAATATGAATTATCTCAGCCCGAAAATATAATCAACAAGGTTTATTCGGAGTATATTAAAAAGGGCGATTTGTACGGATTAAAGAAAATGGGCGAAACCAATTTCTCCCCTTATGAAACCAAGGACACTTTAAACAGCGCTTTTAAGGAACTAATTAAAGACAAAGAGGTCAAAATGCAAGAAGGCGCCCACAAGCTTAACGCAAAAACAATAAATTACAGCGTTATAGCGGGTGAAAACGAGCTTTTGTCTTTAACTCTCGAAAAGCAAAAAAGTGGTGGAAAATTAGGCGTAAAGGCGTATAAGCTTTGCTCGGTTAAGATTAACGAGGCTTATAACAAAACCGTAAAAATCACCGCTCCTGCTGATGCTGAAATCACCGTAAACGGCACCCCGCTCGGCAAAGAGGACACACAAAGACTTGAACTGCCCGAGGTTGTAAAGGGATTAGAAAACAGCGAAAGCTTTGAGGTTTTGCAGACCTATGAATTAAAAGATTTCCTTAACGCAAACCCTGAAATTAAAGCAAAAAAGGGTAAAGAGGAATTAGCGGTTGAAACAAACAATGGCGGTTATTTTGTTTCACAACAGTTAGACCAAAACAAGAAAAAAGAAGTTCAAGATTTTGCACTCCAAGCGGCTGAAGCTTACGCTGCATATATGCAGGACGATGCTCCTTTCGGCAGAGTTGCTAAATATTTAGATTCAAACTTTGGCTTTTATGAGAGCGTAAGAACAACCCCTGCCCATTTCGCTTGGGACCACACAGGCTACGAATTTAAAGATGTTGAATTCGGCGCAACCCACCGCTACAGCGAGGACGTTTGGCGTTGCCGAGTTACATTTAAGCAGGTATTATATCTCAACTCTACCACCTATACCGATATATTTGATAAAAATATATACCTTAAAAAAGGTGCAAACGGCTGGAAGGTTATTGATATGCTGGCGGGTGAAGAATAATGAATCAGTTTGAATTAAAAATACTTGATTTTATCGGCGATAAAATGCAATGCGCATTCCTCGATTTCATATTACCGCTTATCACAAAATTGGGCGACAAGGGTATATTTTGGATAATCTTAGCAGTTGTTTTGCTTTGCATTCCCAAAACCAGAAAAATCGGTCTTTCAATGGGAATTGCGCTGATAATCGGTCTGCTTGTCGGCAATGTTTTTCTAAAGAATGTTGTAGCACGTATTCGTCCTTACGATTTAAATACGGGAGTAGAACTGCTAATATCAAAGCTTTCGGATTTCTCCTTCCCGTCGGGACATACGCTGGCATCCTTTGAGGGCGCAACGGTGCTTTTAATAAAAAACAAAAAGCTTGGCATACCGGCTATGATTTTGGCTGTTATAATTGCTTTTTCAAGACTTTATTTGTATGTGCATTATCCGTCCGATGTGCTTGCGGGCGCAATACTCGGTATAGCAATTGCATTCTTAGCCTGCTTTATCGTGGACAAAATCTTTCAAAAAGTAGAAAATAAAAAATAATCCACCGAGACACTTTCACAAATTTTGTGAGAGTGTCTTTTTTTCGACAAAATACGATAGACTATATATAGTATATCGTATAATATATAGTCTATATGTACCCAACGAAAATTATAAAATATTTTTGTTGGGAGTGATAGTATGAACATAACGCAAGCGGTTAAAAAGAGATTTGAAGAATTGTGCTTTGAAAAGGATATAAACTTTTGCCGTTTGGCAAGCTTGTCGGGTGTTCCTTACACAACGGTAAAATCTATTTTTTACGGACAAAGTAATAACCCCGGCATATCCACAATAAAGAAAATGTGCGACGGTCTTGAAATTTCGGTTACCGAGTTTTTCAACACCGAATATTTTAAGGAATTAGAACAGGAAATAAAATAAAAAAACACCTTCTTTTGAAGGTGTTTTTTTAACTTTCGGGGATTCCGTACATTGCGACGGTGAATTTATAAAGCGCCTCATCCTTTAATTCATAGATTCTGGTTTTCTCATAACACAGCTCGTCCATAAGCTCGTCTACATGGCGGCCGCCACGATAGATGAAAAATCGTTCAAGCACTTTTCTCTCGTCCTCGGTTAGCCCTTTAAGACCTCGCTCGGTCAGTTGGACCAGCTTTTTTAGAGTAGAGTAATTGAGTTTTAGGCGGTCACGCTCCATTATTGTGTTGATGCGCCAGTCCTCAACCTTACAGCCGCCACCCTTAATCGGCACAACATCACAGGTAGCACCCTTTACATTGCTTAAACTTGCATTTAAGGTTTGTATGCGGTCGGCAAGGTTTAAACAACCCTCCTTGCGACAGGGGTAACGCTTTAAATCCTCGACAGCTTCTTTTTTCCAATTCATATTGGCACCTCCCTTATTGCGTTTCGCAATAAATAAATCAAAAAAATTACGAGCAACAACCTGACGTCTGGGTGTATTGCGTTTCGCAATAATAAAATAACACACTTTTTACTGAATGTCAATGCTTTTCGCAATATTTTTTAAAAAAGATTGCATTTTGCAACAAAATAGGGTATAATAATAAAAAACAAAGGAAGTGAAGGTATGAAAAAGCAAGATATAACTTTAGAGCGCTTTGCCGAGCGGTTTTCCAAATTATTATCAGAAAGTGATGAGAATACCTACACCTTAGCAGAAAAACTATCCCTATCACCGGGAACTATAAGCCGTTACCAAAACGGGTTGATGGCGCCAAAAATTCCAACCCTTTATGCATTGGCTGATATATTCGGAGTAAATCCTGTTTGGCTTTGCGGCGGTGAGGATGCGCCCCGCAATTTGCCGGTTAAAAAACTCCCCGAGCCTAAACTCGCGGAGGATGTTGTTACCTTTCCTGTAATAGGGGAGGTGGCCGCAGGCTACGACCATTTAGCATACGAGGATTGGGACGGCGAGGTAGTAGATATTCCTGCCTCCTATTTAAAAGGGCATCCGCAGTCAAAATACTTTGTCCTTTCGGTTTGCGGTGACAGTATGTATCCCTTGTATATGGAAGGGGACAAGGTGCTGATTTTAAAACAGTCAAGAATGAACCACAGCGGTCAAATCGGCGCAATACTGTACGATAACGAATGTGCAACATTAAAAAGGGTAGAATATGTAAAGGGTGAAAACTGGATGCGCTTAGTTCCCATTAACCCTAATTATCCGCCCAAAAAAATAGAAAACGAGGAATTAGAGCGTTGCCGAGTAATTGGTATACCAAAGCTTATAATTCGTGAAATTAAGGATTAAAAAAACACTGTGGTTTTCCACAGTGTTTTTCTTTTATATAACTTTGCTTAAGAAATCTTTAAGACGGGCACTTTTTGGGTTTTGGAAAAGCTCATCGGGAGAGCCTTCCTCCATAATTACACCTTCATCAATAAAGAATACTCGGTCAGCAACCTCACGGGCAAAGCCCATTTCGTGGGTTACAACCGCCATAGTCATACCCTCATTTGCAAGGCTTTTCATAACCTCTAAAACCTCGCCAACCATTTCAGGGTCGAGAGCGCTGGTCGGCTCGTCAAAAAGCATAACCTCAGGCTGCATACAAAGGGCTCTGACAATTGCAACACGCTGTTTTTGACCGCCCGAAAGCTGTGACGGATAAGAGCTTGCTCTGTCAGCAAGACCGACACGCTCCAAAAGCTTCATAGCACGTTCCTCGGCCTCTGCCTTTGAAATGCCTAAAACCTTCATAGGAGCAATGGTCATATTTTTCAGTACCGTCATATGAGGGAAGAGGTTAAACTGTTGGAAAACCATTCCCATTTTCTGGCGGTGCAGGTTTATGTTTGTTTTAGGGTCGGTAATATCGGTGCCGTCAAAGTAAATGCGGCCGCCGGTAGGTGCCTCTAAAAGGTTTAGGCAACGCAAAAAGGTTGATTTACCAGAACCCGAGGGGCCGATAATACAAACAACCTCTCCTTTTTTAATTTCGGTATCAATACCCTTTAAAACACCGATTTCGCCAAAGGATTTTTGCAGGTTTTCAACCTTAATAAGTGTTTCGTTAGTGGTCACTGTTACGCAGCCTCCTTTCAAGCTTGCCTACAAGCCAAGTAAAGAGCATTACAATTACAAGATAGATAAGTGCAACAGCAATCAAGGGCATAAATGCCGAGAAGGTACGTCCACGGATAAGGTCGCCAGCTTTTGTCAAATCAACAATACCGACATAGCCTGCAATTGAGGTTTCCTTCAAAAGAACGATAAACTCATTACAAAGGGTGGGAAGTACCACTTTAAACATTTGGGGCACGATAATATAAATCATAGTTTGCAGATAGTTAAAGCCAAGGCTTCTGCCAGCTTCAAACTGCCCCTTATCAATTGACATTATGCCGGAACGGAAAATTTCGGCAACGTAGGCACCAGAGTTAACACCGAAGGCGATAACAGCAATCGTAGTTTCGTTGTTGAAGGATACTAAAATGATAAAATACATAATAAGTAACTGAACAACAATCGGGGTACCACGAATTACGGTAAGGTAAATTTTACAAACGGCATTGAAAAAGGATAAAAGGTAAAAACCCAACCCCTTTTTCTTTGAAAGCGTTTGATAGTTTGTGTCATATGTAGAGCGTACAGTTGCGATTACAACACCGATTACAATACCGATAATGGTTGCAAAAAAGGTAATGATAAGGGTGTTCTTCAAGCCCTGTACAAGCCATTCCCAACGGTCATCCTTAATAAAGTTCAGGACAAACTCGTCAGAAAACGATTGAAACCATTCTTTCATTAGTTTCTCCTTTAAAATATAATTGTTTTTTAGACAAAACAAGCCTCATTCGGAAAACCGAATGAGGTGGTTGTTTTAAATTGAATTATTTAATATATTTATCAACGATAGCCTTGATTTTGCCTTCCTCAGTAAGCTTAGCCAAAGCAGCGTCTACGTCGCTAAGCAATTCAGAGTTGTCCTTGTTGATAGCAATAGCATAATCTTCTTCTGCGAAAGAGGTTTCTTGGATTTGGAGACCTTCGTTAGCAGCAACGAAAGCTTTTGCAGGCTCGTTATCAATGATAACTGCGGTAACTTTGCCTTCGATTAAAGCTTGAACAGCGTCAGCGCCGGTCTTGTAGCGAACTACATTTTCTTCACCGAAGCCCCATTCAGCCGGGTCAGATGAGCAGTAGATATCACCTGTGGTATCCTGCTGAACACCAATCTTGATGCCTTCTTTTGTAGCAATCGGATTACCATCAGCATCAAAGCCGGTGTAGAAATCTTCATAAGAAGCATAAGTAGAATCGTTCTTAACGATAACGGACTGAATGCCCTTAGCATAAGTCTTAGAGAAGTTAACGCTCTTTAAACGGTCCTCAGTAACGGTCATACCAGCCATACCGATATCATATTTACCGGACTGAACACCGCCAATGATTGAACCGAACTCAACGTCTTTAATCTCAAGCTCTTTGCCAAGCTCAGCAGCAATCAACTTTGCAATTTCAACGTCGATACCAACATACTCGCCGTTTTCAACATATTCATACGGAGGGAAAGCAGCGTTGGTAGCCATGATAAGTTTGTTGTCGTCCTTACCGCTGCAAGCAGCCAGGGTGAAGAGACCGCAAAGTAAGCATACACACATCAAAATAGAAATTATCTTTTTCATTTTTATTTGCTCCTTTTTTCGTTTTAAAATTAGATTGTGAATATACCATACACCATCAATATGCATTTGTCAAGTGAAAAATGCAAAAAAATTCAAAATATTTTTGTTTTTATGCATAAAAGTACGGAATATACATAAAAACACCCGAGTTTTATGCATAAAATGTTTAGTTTTGCTTTCTGACTATGCCGTATTCATCCTCACGGCGATAATAGGGGCAAGCGGTGTTACCACTAAACAGACGCACAGCCTCATCTTCGTCCATATTTACTGTACATATATAACAGTCTTCGTATTCATCATACATATAATATACACAGCTTTCGCAATCCAAAGTAATAACTCCTTTTCTGTTAGGGTAAAAATATAATACGACAAAAATCCGCCCTTGTAAAGCGGAAAGGGTCATTTTTTGTTATAATTGCACAAATAATGCGGTTAAAATACTCTGTTTGACTTTATAAAAACACAAAAAATCCATTGAAAAAGTGGTAAATATTTGCTAAAATAAAATAAATATATGCTTTTTGGGATGTGAAATTTTTGACAAAGGCATTTTTAGAGATGAAAAAGGATTATTTTGACGGCACTCTCAAAACCGCTTATCAGTTTTTCGGTGCACACCGCAAGGGTAAAAAAACGGTTTTCAGAGTATGGGCGCCTAATGCCGCCGCAGTTAGTGTTGTTGGAGATTTCTGTGACTGGGAAAACGGAATCCCCATGCAAAAGGAGGACGGCATATTTTCTGTAGAGGTGCCGGCGCTTGAAATATACGAAAACTATAAATATAAGGTAGTCTCTCCTGACGGCAAGGCGGTTTTAAAGGCTGACCCTTATGCCTTTCACGCAGAGACATCCCCCGGTACCGCCTCAAAGATTTATGAATTAGAGGGTTATGAGTGGGCAGATGCCGACTGGCAAACAGCAAAACAGAACGCAAATGTTTATGAAAGCCCTATCAATATATATGAAGTTCACCTTGGCTCCTGGATGAAGCATGAGGATGGCAACTTTTACAATTATAAAGACATAGCGCCCAAACTTGCGGCATATGTTAAAAAAATGGGGTACACCCATATAGAACTGATGCCGATTTTGGAGCATCCCTTTGAAGGCTCGTGGGGGTATCAGGTAACAGGGTATTTTGCGCCGACATCACGATATGGAACGCCCCACGATTTTATGGCATTTGTAGACATAATGCACCAAAACGGAATAGGTGTTATTTTAGATTGGGTGCCTGCACACTTCCCGAAGGATGAATTTGGACTTTACCGCTTTGACGGAACACCTTGTTATGAATATGCCGACTGGCGCAAGGGAGAGCATAAGGAATGGGGCACTTGCGTTTTTGATTACGGACGGAACGAAGTTGTAAGCTTCTTAATTTCAAGCGCAATCTTTTGGTTGGACGTTTACCATATTGACGGACTGAGGGTTGACGCTGTTGCCTCTATGCTTTATTTGGACTACAACCGAAAAGACGGTGAATGGGTTGCAAATCAGCACGGCGGTAAGGAGAATTTAGAGGCGGTAGCATTCCTGCGTCGTCTTAACGAGAGTGTGTTTAGGCTATTCCCCAACGCTTTAATGGTTGCTGAGGAGTCAACCGCCTGGCCTATGGTTACAAAGCCGACCTATATGGAGGGCTTGGGCTTTAATTTCAAATGGAATATGGGTTGGATGAACGATATGCTAAGGTATATGTCGCTCGACCCGCTTAGCCGAAAATATAATCACGGTATGCTGACCTTTTCGTTCTTCTATGCCTTTTCGGAAAACTTTGTGCTTCCCATTTCGCACGATGAGGTTGTGCACGGGAAATGCTCAATGATTGGAAAAATGTCGGGCGAGTATGAACAGAAATTCGCTTCTTTACGCGCGTTTTATATGTATATGATGGCGCACCCCGGTAAAAAACTACTTTTTATGGGACAAGAGTTCGCCCAGTTTATTGAATGGAATTATAAGCAGCAGTTAGACTGGTTCTTGCTTGACTATGAAAAGCATAAGCAGTTCCAAAACTTTGTAAGGGCACTTAACCGACTATATCTTAAAAGCTCACCGTTCTGGCAAAACGATTTCTCTTGGGAGGGCTTTTCCTGGATTTCGCACGATGATAACGAGCAGAGCATAATTGCATTCAGGCGAATTGATAAAAGCGGTAAAGAAATCATTGCTGTTTGCAACTTTGTACCGGTTGGTCGTAAGGATTACCGCATCGGCTCGCCGGGAGGCAAATTAAAGCTTATACTAAACTCCGATTGGCAGGAGTTTGGCGGTAGCACAGAGCGTGAGAATATTGTTATCGAAGATGAGGCCGTACCGCTGCACGGATATGAGCGCTCGGTTACATTGGATATACCGCCTATGAGCGCAATGTTTTTTGAGCTAAAACCTAATAAAAAGAAAACAAAGAGTAAATAAATAAAAATGCTGGTTAGGGAGTGTTTTAATTGAAGAAAAATGAATGTGTAGCCATGCTGTTGGCGGGCGGACAGGGCAGCCGTTTAGGTGTGCTGACCAGAAATATCGCCAAGCCCGCAGTACCCTACGGCGGAAAATACCGAATTATTGATTTTCCGCTTTCAAACTGTGCCAATTCGGGTATTTACACCGTTGGTGTTTTGACACAGTATCAACCTTTGGAGCTTAACGATTATATCGGCAGTGGTAAGCCGTGGGATTTGGACCGTCACACCGGCGGTGTTCACGTGCTTCCGCCGTACCAAAGAAATCAAGGTGCTGACTGGTACAAGGGTACAGCAAACGCAATTTATCAAAATATAACCTTTATTGAGCGCTACAACCCGAAATACGTGCTTATTCTATCGGGCGACCATATTTATAAGATGGATTACAACCAGATGCTGAAAGCCCACAAAAAGAGCGGAGCCGATTGCACCATCGCCGTAATGGAGGTGCCAAAAGAGGAGGCTTCCCGTTTTGGTATTATGAATGTGCGTGAGGACGGTTCGGTTTACGAGTTTGAGGAAAAGCCGAAAAACCCGAAAAGCAACCTAGCATCAATGGGTATTTATATCTTCAATTGGGATAAGCTTAGAAAATATCTTATTGAGGATGAAAACAACCCCGATTCAAGCAACGATTTCGGTAAAAATATTATCCCTAACATGCTTAATGATGAACAACTTATGATGACATACCGCTTCCAAGGATATTGGAAGGATGTTGGAACGGTTGACTCGCTTTGGGAGGCTAATTTGGACTTGCTTAGTCCCAAATCGGGCTTAGACTTATCAAACCCTGCCTGGAAAATATATTCACGAACTCAATCTGCACCGCCACAGTATATTTCGGCTGATGCCAAGGTTGAAAACTCCCTTATTACTGAGGGTTGTGAAATAGAGGGTAATGTTGATTTTTCTATCCTTGCCCAAAATGTTACGATAGAGCCGGGCGCAGAGGTTATGTATTCTATTGTAATGCCCGGTACGGTTATAAAGTCGGGCGCAAAGGTTTATTATTCTATTTTAGCAGAGAATGTTACTGTCCAAAGCGGTGCCGTTATAGGTCAAGACCCGCAAAACTCCAAAGATTTGGATAGTTGGGGCGTTTCAGTAGTTGGCGCCAACCTTACCATAGGCGAGAATGCAACAGTTAGTGCAAGCGCTATGGTAGAGCAAGATGTGAAAGCAGGTGAAAAGGTATGAAGCCATCAGATGTAATGGGAATTGTATTCCCTAATACCCACGACAGATATATGGGTGATATGACAAATTTGCGTGCGATTGGCTCGGTTCCTTTTTGCGGACGTTACAGGCTGATTGATTTCACCCTTTCTAATTTGGTTAATGCCGGCATTTCTAAGGTTGGTGTAATTACCAAACAGAATTACCAGTCCTTAATAGACCATTTGGGCAGCGGCCGTTCCTGGGATTTGGCACGCAAAACGGGTGGTTTGCATCTGCTGTCGCCTTACAGCACAACAACTGCCAGAATTTACGAGGGCAAAATAGATGCCTTGGCAGGAACTATTAACTATTTAAAATCGGCTGTTGAAAAGTATGTGGTGTTGTGTGATGCAAATCTGGTTAGCAATATTGATATTGAGGATGTTGTTAACAAGCACATCGAAACAGGTGCCGATTTCACTGTATGCTACAAAAACGGCATTCTGCCACGAAATGAGCAGGACATAATGGTATTTAAATGGGATAAGGACGGCTTTGCAACCGAGGTTACCTTACCCTTTGAACAAAAGACCTGTGATTACAGCTTGGACGTTATGGTTGTCCAGCGTGAGCTGTTAATCAAGCTTGTAACCGAAGCATATGCTTTGGGTAAACGAGCCTTTGCCTCGGGTATTATCCAACCCCGTATGAACGAATTGAAAATTTACGGCTACAAGGTAGACGGCTTTACCGCTGTTATTGATGGCAAGGACAGTTATTATCAGGCTAATATGGAGCTTATTAAAAACCCCGATGCCCGCAAGTCACTTTTCCGCAACGGACGCCCTGTGTATACCAAGGTCCGTGACGATATGCCGACTAAATACGGCTTGGAATCCTCAGTTTCGGATTGCTTAATCGCTGACGGCTGTGTAATTGAGGGCGAAGTGCAAAACTGTGTGCTTTTCCGTGGAGTAAAGGTTGGCAAGGGCACTAAGCTGCAAAACTGTATTGTTATGCAGGACACCGAAATAGGTGACAATTGCGACATTAGATGCGCAGTTTTAGATAAGAATATAACTGTAAACCGAGGAATTACTCTGTGCGGTGCTGAAAGCCACCCGATATATATTGCCAAAGGAGAAAAATTGTAATGAAGGTTTTATACGCAACCAGTGAGGCGTATCCGTTTGCCATGTCGGGCGGATTGGCCGATGTTGCCGGCGCACTCCCTAAGACCGAGCGCCGCCGTTTAGTAGGCTGCCGTGTTGTTATGCCGCTTTATGAAAGCATACCGGAAGAATTGCGCAGCACAATGAAATTTATTACTGCCATTACGGTACCTGTTGCTTGGCGCAGACAATACTGCGGTATTTTTGAAGCAAAGCACGCAGGCGTAATCTACTATTTTATAGATAATCAGTATTATTTTAAGCGCCAGGGACTTTATGGTCACTATGACGATGCCGAGAGATTCACCTTCTTTTCAAGAGCTGTACTTGAAATAATACCGCACATTGATTTTATGCCCGATATTATCCATTGTAACGATTGGCAGACCGCTATGGTGCCTGTATTTTTAGAGCTGATGTATAAACACGACGAAAAATACAAGGACATTAAAACGGTTTTCACCATTCACAACATTCAGTATCAAGGCAAGTACGGAAAAGAGCTTTTGGGGGATGTTTTAGGTGTTCCCGATGAGCAGGCGCATTACCTTGAATGGGACGGCTGTGTAAATATGATGAAGGGCGCCATTGAGTGCAGCAATGTTGTTACTACTGTCAGCCCCACCTACGCAGAGGAAATTCTTGACCCGTGGTATGCCCACGGACTAGACCCGATTTTGCGTGAACGCAAAGCAAAATTGCGTGGCATTGTAAACGGTATTGACACAGAAGTGTATAATCCCGAAAACGACCCCTTAATTTATACAAATTATACTGCTGACAGTCTTAACGGCAAGGCTGAAAACAAGGCGGCATTGCAAAAAGAGATGGGATTGCCGATATTGGCTGATGTTCCTGTTGTTGGTATCGTTTCACGCTTTGCTTCCCACAAGGGCTTTGATTTAGTACAGCACGTGTTTGAGGATATGTTAAAGCAGGATGTACAATTTGTTGTACTCGGCTCGGGTGAATTGGAGTATGAAAGCTTTTTCCACGAAATGGCTAACCGCTATCCCGATAAGGTTGCGTTAAGGCTTGGCTTTATACCGCAATTAGCACACAGAATTTATGCCGGTGCTGACATATTCTTAATGCCATCTAAGAGTGAGCCTTGCGGTTTGGCGCAAATGCTGGCGTTACGTTACGGCACAATCCCCATAGTCCGCCAGACAGGAGGATTAAAGGATACCGTAACCGATTCAGGCTCAGGTGAGGGCAACGGCTTTACCTTTGCTTCTTACAACGCCCACGATATGAGCCATGCAGTTTGGCGTGCTTTGGAAGGATATAAGGATAAGTCCGGTTGGGAAACCTTGGTTAAACGTGCTATGGCGTGCGACAACAGCTGGGGCAAATCCGCAAATGAATATATTAGACTCTATAAACAAATTTTAGGCAAATAAAAAGACGCTCCGCACGGAGCGTCTTTTATTTTATTCACTTCTAAGGGCTACGACGGGGTCTTTCTTGGCGGCGATACCAGAGGGGATAAGGCCGGCAACAAAGGTTAAAAGCATACTGATAACTACCAAAATAATTGCGCCTTGTATTGGCAGTTGCGCTTTTAAAATTGCGATACCTGTTAAGTGGTGGAGTATTAGATTTATAGGAATTGTCAGCAGTAAGGTGACGCCTATTCCCAGCGCTCCCGCCACAAAGCCGACTATAAGCGTTTCGGCATTAAAGACACGGGAAATATCCTTTTTAGATGCGCCGACGGCACGCAAAATACCAATTTCCTTTGTTCGTTCAAGAACGGATATATAGGTGATAATTCCTATCATAATAGAGGATACCACCAAGGAAATGGATACAAAGGCAATCAGCACATAGGATATGGCATTGATAATAGTTGATACCGAGGACATCATAAGTTCAATGTAATCGGTATAGTTTATTTTGTCTGCCTCCGGCACGGTATCATTGTATTTGGCAATCATTTCACCGATTGCCTCTTTATTATCAAAGGTAGAGGCGTAAATGTTGATTTTGGAGGGCTTATTCTTGTCGATATAGCCCATTTTCTTCAAATTGTCCTCTAAGGTTGTATCGGATACGGTTGCCGGCATAAAGTTATCAAAATAAATGCCGTATTGCTCATCTGTAAAGGTTGCGGTGTCTAACATGGCGGCAAGTTGGGCGGTGGTAAGTGCGCTTAATTTTGCTGATACCTCTTTTGCGTACTGCGCCTTTATAACCTCACGCATAATTTCGTGTGCGGCGTCTTGCAAATCCTTTTCGGTCATATCCTTTACGTAATTTTGCACCGTTTCTTTATCAACACTCATCTGCTCCGACATAGCTTTAATGAGCAGTTGCTCTTTATCGTCACGGCTCATATTAGCAAGACTGGCATTAACGTTTTGTTGCAAATAAGACTCATCGGGCAAGGAGGCGATTTTTGTGTAAAGCTCGGCTTTTGAGGCTGCCTCAAGACCTTTAGCATAAGCAACAAACTTTTCTTTCTTTTGCTCGTTTGTTAAATTTTCGTCGTTTTCGGTTTTGTAAGGCAGACCGGAAATCACATCGGTTTCTTTGTTGGCTAACTGGTCTTTTATAATATCTTTTTGAGAAGACTTATCAACAATATATTCGGTCAAGGCGGCGGTGTAGCCTATTGAGCCGTTCATAGTAGCGGCCACCGCATCATCGCTGGCTCTTATAATACCTGTGATTTTAAGCTCGATATGTGAATCTTTATTGTTATACAAATATGAAAGACCTGTTTCGTTAAGTCTTAAATCAACGTAGGTGCCGTTCTTTTGCTTTTGATAACAATCGGCAGGGAGTATGAGTTTAAGCTTTATATCACAAAGCTCTTTATAACTCCAGCTTTCAAATTCAGTAGGCTCTTTTTCACTTTCGTCGGTTTTAAGCAGTTGCTCTTTGGTACGCAAGCCTAAGGCGTATAAAACGAGGTCGCTGATTTCGTTGTTTTTATCTACTATCAAAACTAACTCGTTATGCTTTTTGGGCCAAGCGCCGTACAAAAGGTCGTATTGCTCTTTTAAAACCGAGTTTAAACCCTTGCCGTTATTTTTAGGTAAAAGTTCTTCCCAAACCGCCACACCGTTGTTTTGCATCATTTCATTTCGGGTGGCCCCAGCGCTTTGCGACAGGGGGGTTTCCTCTGTGTTATCGTCACTCGTATCCCTGCCCATCATACTGCCAAGAAGGTCGTTAACATCGCTTTCGACAATTTTACCCTCTTTTGTTTTGGTATAAATGTTCATATCCAAATCGTAGCCGTATTGCACAGAGGAGGCGTATTGCTTAAACTCTTTGTTTGTTTCAATATGCTCTTTAAAATCGGTAAGGTTGTTTACGGTTGTTTCCATATTTGTAAAGGCGTCGATTAACTCCTCCATAACGGGATTGGCGTAAACCTTATCAAGCTTATGGTCTGCTTTTCCGTCGGGGTTATTGTTTTCCATAAAGGTTTCAATCATTGCCGACATATCGACCTGCTCTGCTAACAGAGTGATTGGATAACTTGAAAGGGTGTCCTGCTGCACTCGGTCAATATAGGCTTGCACACCGGTTGACACAGAGAGGATAAGGGCGATACCGATAATACCGATAGAGCCTGCAAAACTAACCATAAATGTTCTGGCCTTTTTGGTAAGCAGGTTGTTAAAGGACAAAGACAGCGCAGTTAAAAAGGACATTGAGGATTTGCCCTTGCGCTTCGAGGTATCGGTTTCTTGTTGTTGCTCGGCATCATAAGGCGCTGAATCGGACTGCACCTCACCGTCTAACAAACGGATAATTCTTGAAGAATATTGTTCGGCAAGCTCGGGGTTATGGGTTACCATAATTATAAGGCGGTCATGAGATATTTCCTTTAAAATTTCCATAACCTGAATACTGGTAGCCGAATCAAGTGCGCCTGTCGGCTCGTCTGCCAACAAAATATCGGGGTCGTTTACCAAAGCTCTGGCAATAGCTATACGCTGCATTTGGCCGCCCGACATTTGGTTAGGCTTTTTATGAATATGCTCAATAAGACCGACCTTTTCTAGCGCCTCTTTTGCACGCTCACGGCGTTCCTTTTTGGATACACCCGAAAGGGTCAGCGCAAGCTCTACATTGGCAAGCACTGTTTGGTGGGGAATCAAATTATAATTTTGAAAGACAAAGCCGATTGAATGATTGCGATATGTATCCCAATCCCTGTCTTTAAATTCTTTTGTGGACTTACCTCTTATTACAAGGTCACCGCTAGTATATTTATCAAGACCGCCGATAATGTTTAAAAGCGTAGTCTTTCCGCAGCCCGACGGACCGAGAATTGATACAAACTCATTTTGCCTAAAAGAAAGATTTACATCCTTTAAAGCAGGCACAGCGGTATCGGCAATAAAATAGTTTTTTGAAATGTTTTTTAAGGTTAACATTCTTTGCCTCCAAAGGTTTGGTTTAATGAATTATATATATGTTAGCATATTTTGGCTTCCATTTGTTAACTTTTCTTTAAATTTTATGAAAACATAGAATATGCTTTGCGGTAAAAATTGTAATTTGTAAAATAATGTGTTAAAATGTAAACAGGGAGGTGTCACCATTGATTTATACCTTATCCTTCAATCCTGCGATTGATTATTATGTAAAACCTGACAGGTTTGTTTTGAATGAAATTAACAACTGCCAATCGGCATTTGCATACCCGGGCGGCAAGGGTATAAACGTTTCACGAATGTTAAGCCGTCTTGGTACTGACTCTGTTGCTTTGGGGTTTATTGCCGGGTTTACGGGTGACGCATTACAAAAGGCACTATTAGACCTTAATATCAAAACCGATTTTATAACCCTCAAAGAAGGGCTTACCAGAATAAATGTAAAAATCCGCTGTGAAGATGAAACCGACATTAACTGCGATGGACCGAATATAGATAAAGAAAGTTTAGAACAGCTTTATTCAAAGCTGGATAGACTTAAAAGCGGTGATACGCTGGTGCTGGCGGGCAGTTTACCAAAAAGCATACCGCAAGACACTTATGAAAGTATATTAGAGCATATAAAGGGTCGAAATATTGCGGCTGTGGTCGACACCGCCGGCAAAAAATTGCTTGGCGTTTTAAAATACCGCCCCTTTTTAATAAAGCCGAACAATATAGAAATAGGCGAAATGTTTGACACAACCGCCAACAGTTTAGATGAAATTTTGCCCTTGGCATTAAAACTGCAAAATTTAGGAGCACGCAATGTTTTAGTGTCACGCGGGGCGGACGGCGCTGTTTTGCTAACCGAGGATGGCGAAACCATAAAGGCGCCGACCTTTAACGGAACGGCAGTAAACACTGTTGGAGCAGGGGACGCTATGCTGGCAGGGTTTTTACACATCTTTAATGAAAACGGCGATATGCAAAAAGCATTAACTTATGCTTCGGCGGCAGGTGCCGCTACCGCCTTTTCAAACGATTTGGCAACACCTGAATTGATTGAACGATTACTCAAAGGTAAGGAGAATCTTTAAATGATGAAATGGGAACAACTTTTAAGCACGGAAAGAGAGCGTGAAACAAAAAAATCTTCCCAAGATTTACGCAGTGAGTTTCAAAAAGATTATCACCGCATTATAGGCAGCGCATCTTTCCGCCGCTTGCAAGATAAAACACAGGTTTTCCCTTTGGATAAAAGCGATTTTGTGCGCACAAGACTTACCCATTCGTTAGAGGTGTCCTCCTTTGCAAAATCCTTGGCGCAATCAATCTTTGAAACCTTGCGTACCGATGGCAAGCACCCCGAAATAACTGCCGAATTGCGTGAGAAGGCTTATAATATTTTGGAGTGTGCAGGGCTTTTGCACGATATAGGCAATCCGCCCTTTGGCCATTTTGGAGAAAGCGCAATCAGAGAATGGTTCCGCAATAATCTTGAAAAACTGGAATTTGAAGGCAAGCCGCTTACCGAATACCTAACAAAGCAAATGCAAAACGATTTGTTATGGTTTGAGGGTAATGCACAAGCGCTGAGGCTGGTTGCAAAGCTGCATTTTCTGGTTGATGAAAAGGGTATGAACTTAACCTTTGCGGTGTTAAACTCTATTATAAAATATCCTGTTTCTTCGGTTGAAATTGACAAGGCAAGCGGGGACATTAAACGTAAAAAGATGGGCTACTATTACGCCGAGAGGGATTTGTTTAATCAAATAACCGACTCAACCGGCACTACAGGTTGCCGCTATCCGCTTACCTTTATTTTGGAGGCGGCTGACGATATTGCATACAAGACCGCCGATATTGAGGATGCGGCTAAAAAGAACTTTTTGTCATTAAATCAATTGCTTGAAGAACTTAAAAGTGAAAAATATGCAGGCGCCTGCCGTACCGACAGCGAGCGTGAAAATTACGACAAAGCAATAGAAAGATTAGAAAGCAATTACCAAAACAGCAAGCGCAGAGGCGTTTCTTCACCTGAGCTTAACGCTCTGCAAAACTGGATTATTTATGTTCAAGGGAATTTATTGCGCTGTGCTGCTACTTCCTTTGTAAAGAACTACGACGGAATAATGAACGGCAGTTTTAATGCCGAATTATTGGCTGATTCCAACGGCGCCGCACTAGCTAATGCGCTGGGTGATATTGCAATGCGGTATGTTTTTAAATCGGAGTATATAATAAAGCTTGAGCTTGCCGCAGGGAATATTATTAACTTCTTGCTTGATAATTTTGTAACAGCCGCTATAAATTACGATACTAAAAAGCCGCTTTCCCCCATAAATGAGCGTTTAATGGCTATTGTTTCGGACAACTATAAATATGTGTACGAAAAATATTCGAGTGGTTGCACAGAGCAAGAAAAACTATATTTACGCTTACTGCTTATAACCGATTTTATTTGCGGAATGACCGACAATTATGCCAGAACATTATATCAAAATTTAAGCGGAACGGAGAAAATGTAATGGTGAATTTAGGGAACGATTGGGATAATATTTTAGCCGATGAGTTTATAAAGCCATATTATTTAGAACTTCGGGAATTTTTGAAAAACGAATATAAGACTAAAACAATTTACCCCGATATGCATTCAATATTTAATGCATTAAAGACCACCGCTTATAAGGATGTAAAGGTGGTTATTATAGGGCAAGACCCGTATCACGGGGAGGGCCAGGCGCACGGAATGTGTTTTTCGGTTCAAAAAGGTATTAAACCGCCACCCTCGCTCCAAAATATATTTAAAGAATTAAACAGCGATTTAGGTGTAACTACACCGCCGCACGGCGAACTTACCTATTGGGCAAAGCAGGGTGTACTGCTGCTCAACACGGTACTGACGGTGCGCAGCGGAACTCCTAACAGCCACAAGGGAATGGGCTGGGAGAAATTTACCGACCGAGTTATAGCTGAGCTTAACAACAAGCAGACACCGGTAGTTTTTCTGCTTTGGGGAGCAAACGCAAAAAACAAGGCAAAGGTAATCACAAACCCCATACATATTAAACTTGAAACGGTACACCCCAGTCCGCTTTCAGCGTACAATGGATTTTTTGGCTGCAAGCATTTTTCCAAAGCCAATGAGGCTTTGATTAAAAGCGGACAAACACCTATTGACTGGCAGATAGTTTAATATTTACACTTTCTTAACACTTGATATCGGTTTAGGTTATAAAATAAAACTTATACCATAAAGGGAGGCGTAAAAATGGCGCAGAATAAAATACTGATTGTCGATGATGACACCAATATATGCGAACTGCTAAGGCTCTATATGGAAAAAGAGGGCTATAAAACCTTTATTGTCAATGACGGTGAGGCGGCAGTAGAAGCGGCAAAAAAAGAAAACATTGACCTTGTTTTATTAGATGTTATGCTTCCTAAACTTGACGGCTGGCAGGTTTGCCGTGAAATCCGCAAGTTTAGTGAGGTGCCGATAATAATGGTGACCGCTAAGGGTGAGGTTTTTGATAAGGTGTTAGGCTTGGAGCTTGGCGCTGATGATTACATTGCAAAACCTTTTGATACCAAAGAGGTAGTGGCCCGTGTTAAGGCGGTTTTGCGCCGCAGCGCACCCGAGTCGAAAAATGATGTTAAACTGTTGCAATACGATAAATTGCAGATAAACTTAACGACCTACGAGCTTATTGTAGACGGTAAAGCGGTTGATACACCGCCTAAAGAGTTAGAACTTATTTACCACCTTGCCAACAACCCCAACCGTGTTTATAAACGTGACCAGCTTTTAGATGAAGTTTGGGGTTTTGACTATTACGGCGATTCACGTACAGTTGATGTACACATTAAACGATTGCGTGAAAAGTTAGAGGGTGTATCGTCCCAGTGGAATTTAAAAACCGTTTGGGGCGTTGGCTATAAATTTGAAACAAAAGGATAATAAATGAATAATAACCTATTTAAAAAATATTATTTCACCATTATTTGGCTGGTCCTTGCGTTCGTTTTGGTTTTGGTTATTGCGCTGAGCATTATGGTCGGCAGTTTCTTTTCAAACGATAAAAGAGAACTGTTGGATAAAAACTGCGATATTGCCGCAGACTTTTTCTATGATAATGCCAACGCACAATCGGTGAATTTCCCGTTGTTTTATAATATAATACAGATTTCCTCCAGCGCCGGAGACTGCGATATGTTTATCAGCGATACGAAAGGCGAGGTAGTGTGTTGCAGTTGTAAAGACTGGCGTAACGAGGGATACTGTTTGCATTCCGACCAAACCTTAAAAGAATCAATACTTAAAAAAGCCTTGAAGAATGGGTATTTTGAGGTAGGAAGCCTTGGCGGTGCCTATAAAAACAATCATTATACTTCGGCAAAGGCGTTAAAGAATGCAAACGGAAATGCCGTCGGCCTGGTTTTTGCCAGCGTTCCTGCCTCCGATTTGCAGGAGTTATATATTTCGATGCTGCAAATGTTTATAGTAGCAACTATTATTTCGGTCTGTTTGATTTTGGCGTTTGCTTATGCGGTAAGCTTGAGGCTGACAAGACCCTTAAAGCTTATGTCGGCGGCGGCAAAGTCTATGGCTAAGGGTGATTTTTCAAGGCGTATTCCCGTTCGTGGAAACGATGAGATTGCCGAGCTGTCCCAGTCCTTTAATGATATGACCGATGCGTTAAGCAGTTTAGAAATAATGCGCCGCAGTTTTGTGGCAAACGTATCGCACGAGCTTAAAACACCTATGACAACAATAGGCGGATTTATTGACGGTATATTAGACGGTACAATTGATAAAAAAGAGCAAGACCAATATTTGAGAATCGTATCCAATGAGATGAAGCGTCTTTCCCGGCTTGTGCAGTCCATGCTCAATCTTTCCAGATTGGAGTCGGGCGAGCAAAGGCCTAATTTTGCAGACGGAGATTTGTCGCAAATTGTATTGTCCGCAGTTTTCTCCTTTGAACAAAAAATTGAGGAAAAGGGACTGGATATTCAAGGGCTTGATACATTAAGTGAAGCCAAAATTCGTATGGATGCCGATTTAATGCATCAAGTAATTTACAACCTTATAGATAACGCTGTAAAATTTACAGAGGACGGCGGATATATAGCGTTCTCGTTACAAACTAACGACACCGAAACCGCCTTTACAATACGAAACAGCGGCAAGGGTATTCCCGAAAGCGATTTACCTCATATCTTTGAGCGCTTTTACAAGTCCGACCGCTCCCGTTCGCATATCAAGGACAGCACGGGACTCGGCCTTTACATTGTTAAGTCAATAGTTGATATCCATAAGGGCAAAATTATTGTACGGAGCAAAGAAGACGCTTACACAGAATTTGAATTGGTTCTATCAAATAATATATAAGAAGGAAGAGTTAGATGAGAGAGTTTGACCCAAATACTGAATTTGAGCCACAAGCAGAGCCCCAGTTGCAAGAGCAGCAGGAGGAAACTGCGGAGTACAGTGCGGAGTTTGACAGTACTGTTACAGATGAACAGCCGGGACCTGCGGTTATGGTTGATTTATCACCCAAAAGCCCGACCTTTAAAAACAACGGCTTAAAAATATTTTTAATTGTATTGGCGGTATTTTTAACCTTGTCAATAATTGTGTCCTGTGGTTATTTCCTTTCGGGTAGTAATAATGGAAATAAAGGTGGCTTTAACACCATTTTGGCGGACCGTCCTGAAGGTGCCGAGCTTAGCGCCGCACAGGAGGTTTATAAAAAAACCGCCGCATCGGTTGTTGGTATTATGGTTTATAACACCTTGGACAACGGCTCGGTTTCGCAGGCAAGCGGTGTAGTTTACAGCGATGACGGATACATTGTAACAAACGACCATATTTATTCAAGTACACCAAAGCCGAAATTTAAAATCTGCACCAGCGACGGTAAGATTTACGATGCAGAATACGTTGCGGGCGACGCACGAAGCGACTTAGCCATTCTTAAAACAAATGCGCCCAACCTTAAAAAAGCAACCTTTGCAAACCCCAAGGATTTACTTGTTGGTCAAGAGGTAATTGCGGTTGGCTATCCCGCAGGAATTTATGAAAAATCCATTATGACAAGCGGTACGATTTCTTCTGTTGGCCGCCGCATAACCTCCTCTACAACCTCTTATTCTATCCGCCTTATTCAAACCGACACAGCTATTAACCCCGGTAATTCGGGCGGTGCGCTGTTTAATATGTACGGTCAGGTTGCAGGTATTACCTCCTCAAAAATAGTGGGTGATTCTTATGACCGCATAGGTTTTGCTATTCCTTCGGATACTGTTGTTAAAATTGCTGATTCGCTTATAAATCACGGTCACGTTGAGGGCAGGGCACGCCTTGGTATAACCTACACAATGATTGACCTTGTGTCTGCAGAGGTAAACAACTGCCCCAGCGGTTTGTGTGTTGCCGCAATTTCCGAGGAGAGCGACCTTTACAAAAAGAACATTGGTGAGGGTGATATAATAACCCATATTAACGATGTTGAAATTACCAACAGCATTGTGGCGCTTGATATTATTGATGCATCAGAGCCGGGTGACGTTGTAAGTCTTACGGTTTACAAAGCCAATACCAAGGCAAGCATAACCGTAAACGCTACAATGCTTAATGATGCAGGAAGCTCAAGCTATACTGAAAATGCCGAAACAAACAATTCTAACTCTGATAACACAAATTCAGGAGTTTTTGATTTCCCGTTTGGTGAATAAAAAAATCCCAAGTGCTTTTGCACTTGGGATTTTTGTTTCTTTATTCTTTTGTTTGGCTGTCAAGCGGCAGAGAAAAGCTTGGCAAAAACTCTTCCAAGAAAACCTTAACCGCAGGCAGGTCAATTTTTTCAACGGCTTGCTCGGTTGCCGTTTTAGCGGCGGCAAATTCCAAGTTGCCGAGTGAAAGCTCATCGTTGCATTTGATAAGAGCTTGAATTTTATCGGCGGCGTGCACTAGGGTCTTAATTTCGGGCTCTATGTTGAAAATTCCGTTAAACTCCTCCTGCAAATCGGCGGGCAGTAAAGAAACCAAATTTTGCTTTGCTTCACGCTCAATTTGTGCGTATGCGCTTTTGATTTGCGGATTATAATATTTTACAGGTGTCGGTAAATCGCCCGTAATAATTTCGGGAACATCGTGGAACATGGCGGCAACTGCGGCCTTTTCAGCGTTGTAATTTGTGCCAAACCGTTTGTTGGATATAACGGCTAATGCGTGGGCAATAAAAGCAACCTCCAGCGTGTGCTCAGAAAGGTTTTCACCAAACATATTTCGCATTAGTGACCAGCGCTCAATATTGCGCATACGGAAAAGCATTGCATAAAAATGGCTCATGATTTTTTACCCACCTTTGTTTACAAATTCATCATTGAATATTATATCACGAACTGATATAATATCAATAGTGATTTTATATACAAATTTTTAAGATGGGAAGTGTAAAAATGGAACAGTATACGCCCTTAACAACTAAAAAGGAGATGCATTGGCAAACCCTGTTTTTATCATTGGGATTAGCCACGCTGATTTTCCTGCCATTTGTACTGGGGGATAGTGGATATTTTCTGTTCTACGGCGATTTTAACGTTCAACAAATCCCATTTTACCAAATGTGCCACAACGCTGTTAGAAATGGAGACATTTTCTGGAACTGGAACACTGATTTAGGCGTTAATTTTATCGGTTCCTACAGTTTCTATTTGCTTGGCAGTCCGTTCTTTTGGTTTACACTTCTGTTTCCTAATGCAGTAGTACCTTATTTAATGGCGCCGTTGCTTGTTATTAAGTTCGGCCTTGCGGCATTTACGGCGTATTTTTATATCCGCCGCTTTACACACGCACCCAAAACCGCTATGCTGGTATCCATGTTGTATGCGTTTTCGGGATTTTCGGTTTACAACGTTTTTTTCAATCACTTCCACGAGGCAATTATATTCTTCCCGTTATTGCTTTTAGGATTAGAGCTCTTTATAACCGAGCACCGCAAAGGTGTTTTTGCGCTTGCGGTATTCATTTGTGCTTTATCTAACTATTTCTTCTTCTTTGGTATGGTGGTATTCACCATCATTTATTGGATTATCCGCACCTGCGGTAAATGCTACAAGCAAAACGTAGGCAGATTTTTCCTTATGCTTTTCGAGGCGGCACTTGGTGTCTTGATGGCGGCGGTTATTTTGGTTCCGTCCTTTTTATCGGTTATACAAAATTCACGCATCAGCAGTATTCCTTACGGCTGGAGTGCGCTCACTTACGGAAAAGAGCAGATATATCTTAACATTATCCAATGCTTCTTCTTCCCGCCCGACATTCCTGCGCGCCCCGTATTTTTCACGGGCGCCGAGGTAAAATGGTCAAGCCTTGGCGGTTGGTTGCCGCTTTTCAGTATGACCGGTGTAATCGCCTTTATGCAGGCTAAAAAAGGTCATTGGATAAAGAGGTTAATCTGCATTTCGGCATTCATGGCGTTAGTGCCCATTCTTAACAGCACATTCTATATGCTTAACTCGGCATACTATGCCCGTTGGTTCTATATGCCGATACTAATTATGTGCGTAGGCACCGCTTTGGCAATTGATGACCGTTCAATTGACTGGAACAGCGCATTTAGGTGGACATTTATTATTACCTTTGTTACCTCGGCGGTAATCGGTTTATTCCCAAGCGAGGTTACCGACGGAAAGGTCACAAAATGGGGTCTGTTTACCGACCCGACCAGCAAAACCTATTTAGTGCGTTATTGGGTTACCTGCGTTATTGCATTATTAGGGCTGGTAATATTAAAAAGTCTGCTCAGCACCTTACGTACAAAACGAGCACAGTTTTTTAATTCGGCAATCGCTATGGTGGCCGTTATTTCGGTGGTGTACAGCATATTCTTCATTTTCTGCGGAAAACAACATTCACATACCGACAAGGTTATGGTAGAACAGTTAATCCAGGGCGAGATTGATTTAGGTCAAGATAAGGAAACCTTCCGTATAGATGTTTATGACGGTGTTGATAACACCGGAATGTTCCTTGATTTATATAGTATAAACGCCTTCCATTCGATTGTACCCGGCTCGGTTACAGACTTTTATGAATTTGTGGGTGAGGAGCGCAGTGTTGCCAGCCGACCCACCACAGATACCGACGCAATTCGCAGTCTGCTTTCGGTTAAGTACCTTTTAAACAATAATCTTACAGGTGAAGATTTTGAGGACGAAAAGGGCGGAACCAAAATGTCGAATTTCAGTTATTATAAAACTGAAAACGACTTTACAATTTACAGTAACGACAACTATATCCCGATGGGATTTGCTTACGATTATTATATGACCAAGGAGCAGTGCGAGCGGTTTGGTGAAAATCACCGTGAGGATATGCTGCTCAAAGCAATTCTGTTAGATGAAAAGCAGATTGAAAAGTACAGCAATATCTTAGACAGCATAGAAAAAAGCGAGGAGTATAATAAAATTTATTCCGAGGACGGCGAGCAGGATTATTCACTTGAAGGGTATTATTTCAGTGAGGATGCCGTAAGAGAGGATTGCCGTGAGCTTGCGCAAAATGCTTCTTACAATTTCAAACGCAGCAACAAAGGTTTTAGCTGTACCATTGATTTGAAAAAGCAAAACTTAGTCTTTTTCTCGGTGCCTTATGAAGAGGGTTGGACAGCCTATGTCAATGGCAAAGAGGCAACCGTTGAAAAAGTAAATGTCGGCTTTATGGCGGTGCTTGCTGATTCGGGAGTAAATGAAATCGAGTTTGTTTATACAACACCCGGATTAAAGCTTGGCGTTTATATTTCGGTACTCGCCATCGTAGTATTTATTGCCTATTTTGTTTTAGGTCGTGTTTATGATAAGAAAAAAGGCGTTAATGCTGAATATCCTGAGGGTGAGCAGTTAAAGGCGCTTTATGAGCAATATGATATTGACGACGCTCACGAGCTGGAATTAGAGGACATGAAAGAAGACCTGTATTTTGGTAGTGAAAAAGAGGAAACTGATAATGACAGCGAGGAGTTTTCTTTAAAATACCGCACTCAATTAGGCGGTTTTCAAATTGACGATTCCTTTTTGAAGGAAGAGGATGATGACATCGGAGAGGAAGAATAATGCCGAGATTTTTTAAGGAGTATTTTGAAGATTCGCCGATTATTACAGGGCAAGATGCGGCGCACATTGCAAAATCCCTGCGTATGAAAGCAGGGGAGCCGCTGATTGTTTGTGATACAAAAGGCTTTGATTACCATTGCCGTATTGATACCGTATCACCCGATGAGGTTACTTTAAAAATTGAGCAAAAATGCAAAACTGCAAGCGAGCCGTCAATATTTGTGACATTGTTTGTCTGTCTGCCAAAGGGTGATAAGATAGACGGAATAATCAAGCAGGCGGTAGAGCTGGGTGTTTGCGAAATTGTGCCGGTTTTATCCTCACGATGTGTTGCAAGACCCGATGCTAAATCGGCTGTGAAAAAGGTAGAGCGCTATCAAAAAATTGCCAACGAGGCGGCAGGTCAAAGCGGTCGTGGAATATTGCCTGAGGTAAAGCCTTTTATCAGTTTAAAGGAATGTGCCGCAAAATTAAAAGACTTTGACAAGGCATTGTTTTTCTATGAACTTGGCGGTGAGCCGGTCGATGAAATAAGAATTGCCAACGGGGAGAAAATTGCATTGATTACCGGCTGCGAAGGCGGTTTCGATGTAAGCGAGGCAGAGCTGTTAAAGGAAAGCGGTGCAAAAACACTTACCTTGGGCCCCAGAATTTTGCGCGCCGAAACAGCACCAGTTGCGGCGCTCAGCAGTATTATGCTATTAAGCCGAAATTTTAGATAAAGTCTATTGACTTATTGAATAAAAAGTGTTAAACTGAACAAAACAAATAGGGGTGCTGGTAATTGAGCTGGCTGAGATGGTGCGTTGTCGCATTGGACCCATTAACCTGATTCGGATAATGCCGACGTAGGGATACCCATAGTGAGTAGAACCGCTGCGTGCATTTTTCCGCAGCGGTTTTTTGTTTTAAAAACGCTATGGGAGAGATGTCAAAATGAAAAAAGAAAATGTAAGCAAATTAACCCTGACCGCCGTGATGGTAGCACTTTCCACCGTGCTTAGTGTTATCCCGGCAATTCAACTGCCGTTTGGAGGTAAAACCACCTTTGCAAGTATGCTTCCCGTTATGCTTGTTGTACTGAAATACGATTTTAAGTGGGGACTTTTCACCACATTTTTGTATTCGGTAATTCAGTTAGGGTTAAGCCTTGGTAAAGTGCTGTCCTGGGGACTTTCACCGATTGTTTTAATTGGCTGTCTAATGCTCGATTATATTTTGCCTTATACCGCACTCGTTTGTGCCGGTAGCTTTAAAAATAAAGGCAAGGCAGGTATAGTTACCGGCGTTTCGCTGGCACTCGTTCTGCGCTATCTGTTTCACGTGCTTTCGGGCATTGTGCTCTGGGATTACATTACAGAGATGGGATTCTGGGGCGCTGTTGTATATTCGTTAGGATACAATGCAACCTATATGCTGCCCGAACTGATTGTTACACTTATAGTCTTAACAACCTTGCTTTCAACCTCGGCTTACAAAAAAATAATGGAATAGGTAAGGCGAAACAATATTGTTTCGCCACAAAATCTTTGATTTTGCGACAAATTTTTATTAAAAAATTTGTACTATCCCATTGCAATGATTGTTGTGCAAAATCAAATATTAGAATTTAATTTTGCTATAGCCACTTGTTAAGCCTATGTCGGAACGCTTTTGAGCGTTTCGACTAACTACAATCATTATAATGTCATATTAACTTTGCGCCCATAGATATATTATCTATGGGTGTTTTTATGTTGTTTGAATTAAAAAATGTAAATATTAAATATAAAGAAAACTGCATTATAGAAAATTTAAGTATGTCGGTAGGGAAAACCGACCGAATACTGCTTTTGGGTGCTAACGGCAGCGGCAAGACAACACTGCTCAAATACATTTGCACAGAATTTAAAGACAAGTGCAAAATTTCCTATTTGCGACAGAATGATATGCTGCTGCCGTATCATTCTGTCTTCCAAAATTTGAGTTTAGCAGGCAGTAAAGAAAGGGTAGCAGAATTTTTATATCGATTAGAACTGCAAAAATATGAAAACCACTATCCGTACCAGTTGAGCGGAGGTGTGCATCGCACCATGCTTATTTTAAGAGCGTTGCTTTTTCCGTTTGAGCTTTTGATTTTAGATGAGCCGCTTACTAATTTAGACAGTAATACTGTTTTAGCGGTTTGCAACCTTTTAGAAAGCGAAACCGATGGCCGCGCGGCAATAATTACCTCGCATCAAAATACAAATGAATTTAATTTTATAAATAAAACCGTAATAGTTTAACAAAAAGGGGAGAAAATAGCAGCATAGGAGTTGAATTCTATGAAATGCAAAATTAAGAAACTATTATGTCTTGTTATTTGCCTTATAATGATTGTTTTAAGCGGTGTGCAGACCTTTGCGCTTTCTAAAATGGGCTCTAGAGGTACGGAGGTGCGCAATATCCAAAGCCGACTTAAAAGCTGGGGCTATTATAACGGAAGTGTAGACGGTATTTACGGAACTAAAACACGTAATGCGGTAATTAAATTCCAAAAAGCACATTCTCTTACAGCCGACGGCATAGCAGGGCCGAGGACATTAGAAAAAATAGGACTGCCGACAGGTCAGCAATCATCCACCGGCGGATACTCCTCCGCTGATTATAATTTGCTTGCTAGACTTATTTCGGCAGAGGCAAGAGGCGAGCCCTATACAGGTCAGGTTGCGGTTGGTGCGGTGGTCTTAAACCGAATTGAGCACCCCTCGTTCCCCAACAGCCTTTCAGGTGTGATTTACCAGAACGGAGCTTTTAGTTGTCTGTATGACGGGCAGTTTAATAAACCTGTAGCCGACAGCGCCTACCAAGCCGCACGTGATGCGCTTAACGGAATGGACCCAAGCGGCGGAGCAATTTATTATTTTAATCCTGCAACCGCTACAAGCTCTTGGATTTGGAGCCGTCCTCTTATTAAGGTAATCGGTAAGCACAGATTCTGCGCATAAAGGGGATGTAAAAAAAGCGCAGACCGCATAAAGACTAAGAGGCAAAAACCACAAGCCACACCCCTCGTATGTTTTACGCTATAAGCAAATTCAGCCCTCGGAGTACTTTTGTACGCCGTCGGGTAACCGCCGACAATATTTTGCCGGCGCTGAATTTGCTTATTCTGCACATTTTTTCCTACCCCCTAAGATAAATGTAAAAAAGCGCAAAGCGCATAAAGCACCGAGATGAAATCTCGGTGCTTTTTAATTTTGATAATTTATAGATGGCTTTGATAATAAGGGATAGGTGATAAGTTTATTTGTGTCTAAATTTTCGTTATACATATTAACCGCCGAAATACATAAATTTTCATAAGTTGTGTAGTAGTAAAGACCATTGTCTATATTACAGCAGGAGGTGTAAATGGTTGAAACATATTTGCCGTCGTCAAGCTGTACGGAGCCCTTTGGTTGAGAAACTGAGGAAAGAATGTGAAAGAACTGATTTACTGCTGAATTTTCATCCTCCTTATAAACTGAGTTTTCCTTTACAAACGCCGCCTTTACAAAGCGGGAGACAGAGGAAAAATCGCCCGGCAAACCAATAGCGCCCATTCCTCTGCTGTAAGGGGTTAATTCAAAGCGGTCGCAAAAGGTGTTTTTGGGCACCGATTTTGTAAGGCTTAAATAGTTACTTAAGTTTGTCATCTGGTAATCAAAGGGCGGACTGTTTGTCAGCACGCCGACAGGGTTTTTATATATTTTTACGCCACCCTTTAACGGCTCAACTGTAACCGACTCATTTTTGTCCGCAATAATCCAATGCAAAGGGGATAAAGGGTATTCATCACTAAAATTTATATTAGCAAGGTTAATGTTGTTGATTAGGTTTACCGCCTCGCTGACGTTTCCACAACGGCTAAGCAAAAAGGGAATAAGCTCAAAGGGTGCAATGTTTTTACTGTTAAGCCTAATTTCATTATAAAAAGCGTTTTCGGGGAAATTAAGCCCCGCAATACTTAAGCCCTTTTCATTGGTGGCATCGTAATAAAGGGGATAACCGCCAACTACGGTTGCCATACCGATTATGGCAAAATGTTTTTCTATGCATGGCATTTTTCTAAACCTAAACTCAAAATTCCTCGGAGTTATTGTAACTGTTTCGTTATAAGAATGTTCTAAATCTAAAGTTCTGCCAAAATAATGGTCTTTTGCTTTAAAAGAAATTGCGGTACACATATAAAACTTCCTTTCAAAAATAGTATGCCGCAAAAGCAATTAAAAAACGCATAAAACAAGAGCACCCACAAAAAGTGAGTGCTCTTGTTTGAGAAATTATCTCTTTGAGAACTGGGGTGCACGGCGAGCGCTTTTAAGACCGTATTTCTTACGCTCTTTCATTCTCGGGTCACGAGTGAGAAGGCCTGCCTTTTTGAGTGCAGAACGGAGCTCTGCATCATATTGCAACAATGCACGGGAAATACCGTGGCGGATAGCACCTGCCTGACCGGTTACACCGCCGCCAGCAACACGGCAAACGATGTCAAACTTATCAGTTGTTCCGGTGAGTGCGAGGGGCTGACGAACGATTAACTTTAAGGTTTCAAGACCAAAGTAATCGTCAATATCTCTGTCGTTAATGGTAACTTTACCTGTACCGTTATATACACGAACGCGGGCTACCGAGCTTTTTCTTCTGCCGGTACCGTAAAAATAAGGTTTGCTCTCAAACATTACTAGTATCCTCCTTTATTAGTCAAGCTTCTCGGGCTTTTGAGCCAGATGCTTGTGTTCCTCGCCTTTGTAGATACGAAGACGGGTAAGGGCTGCACGGCCGATAGTGGTGTCAGGAATCATACCTTTAACGGCAAGCTCCATAGCCAACTCAGGACGTGTATCCATGAGGGTACGATACTTGGTTTCTTTCAAACCGCCGATGTAACCGGTGTGACGACGATAATATTTCTCGTCAAGCTTTTTGCCTGTCAAAACGGCCTTTTCGGCATTGATGATGATAACGAAGTCACCGCAATCAACGTTGGGTGTAAATTCCGGCTTAAGCTTACCGCGGAGAATGTTAGCGGCTTTAACGGCTGTTCTGCCCATCGGCTTGCCGGCGGCGTCGATAATGTACCATTTGCGGTTAATCTCGCCTTTTTTTGCCATATAAGTAGACATTTCTACTACCTCCATAAATTTTTGTTTTCTTGTAGCCATAGTATAGTACCACATTAAAAATACCTTGTCAACACTTTTTATTGTAAAATTTAATGAATACAGGTGCAATCTCGCTTTTTCTTTAATTTGCTCGTTTTTTCTTTAATTTCCTCACTTTTAATTTTTAAAAATATTTATAAAAAATCACCGCCCGATAGTTGGGCGGTGTGTAAAAAGTGTGATTTAAAATATCGTAACTGTCAAACCAAAAGAATAAGAGTTATTAAAAAGCTTCATAGGTAATTCGTTTACAGAGTTTTAATGGGGTTGCAGTTAAAAATCTCGATTTCAAGAGCGGGGAATTCCTGTTTTAATTTTTCTTTTAAAACAGGAAGAATAATCTGCTCTGTTTCAAAGTGGCCTGCATCAATTAAGTTTACACCTAAATTAGAAGCGGCAATGAAAGCAGAATATTTTACATCACCTGTGAGCAGGGTGTCACAGCCAAGCGCTACTGCTTGCTCTAAAAAGCTACTGCCTGAGCCGGAACAGACCGCTACTTTTTCTACCAATTTTTCACCCTTAACAAAACGAGGGTTGCAATTTAGTGCATTACCAACATCTTCTGCAAAGCTTTGTATTGTGCAAGGGGGAACAGTTCCAATTCGCAAGCCGTCATCAGTTGCGGTAACACTCTTGAGCCCTGCTTTTGAGCAAAGAGTGTCACACACGCCACCATCACAAAAATCTAAATTAGTGTGGGCGGAAATTACGGTTATGCCGTTTTTGGCGCACTCGAAAACAGGAGTGCCGGCAACTACCTCTTTTAAAGGCTCGTAAATTACGGGGTGGTGGGTGAGTATTAACTCAGCACCAATCTGTTTTGCTTTTTCAATTGCGGCAATGGTGCAGTCAAGCGAAATCAAAACAGTTGTAATCTCTTTATCGGGGTCACCGACTAAAAGCCCCGGGTTATCAAACTCCAAAGCGGTATTAAAAGGAGCAAAGGAGTTTATAAATTTATAAATTTCGCGTGCGGTCATATAAACCTCCTTAATTTTTGGGGGTGAATGAGTCCTTTAATGCAACCGTGCGGTTGATAATGATATTATCCTTTGTGGAGTTTTTATCAACGCAGAAATAGCCCTGGCGCATAAACTGGAAGGTGTCGCCCGGCTTAGCATCCTTCATAAATGCCTCGCATTTTGCGTTTTTAAGAACAACCAAAGAATCGGGGTTAAGATTATCTTTAAAGTCTGAAACGCCCTCCTCATCCGACGGGTTGGGAACGTTAAACAGGCGGTCATAAAGATTTATTGTAGTATCAACCGAATGTGCGGCGCTAACCCAATGTATTGTGCCTTTAACCTTGCGGCCGTCAGCGGCGTTGCCGCCCTTGGTGGTCGGGTCGTAGGTAACGTGAACAGCGGTTATATTGCCTTGCTCATCGGTTTCGTGGGAAGCGTACTTAACAAAGTAAGCACCCTTTAAACGCACCTCTTTTTCGGGGCAGAGGCGGAAATACTTGGGCGGAGGAACAAGCTCAAAGTCATCCTGCTCAATATAAAGCTCACGAGAGAAGGTAACGGTTTTTGTGCCCTTTTCGGGTTGATTGGGGTTAATTTCAACCACAATTTCCTCAGTTTCGTTTTCGGGATAGTTATCCACAATAACTTTTAAAGGACGAAGTACCGCCATAGCACGCTCAGCGTTCTGGTTAAGGTAATCACGCACGCAGGACTCAAGCAATGCATAGTCTACTACGCTGTAAGCCTTTGAAACGCCGATTTTTTCAATGAAATTGCGTACCGCTTCGGCAGGGAAGCCTCTGCGGCGCATACCGCTTATGGTTGCCATTCTCGGGTCGTCCCAACCGTCAACAATACCCTCCTGTACCAGCTTCAAGCATTTACGCTTACTGGTTAAGCAGTAGTTAAGATTAAGACGGGCAAACTCTATTTGTCTGGGTGGCTCGGCAACAATGTCGGCAGCCTCTAACACCCAATTATATAACGGGCGGTGGTTTTCAAACTCCAAAGAGCAAAGGGAATGTGTTACATTCTCCTTAGCATCGGACAGCGGATGCGCAAAATCGTACATAGGATATACGCACCACTTATCACCTGTGCGGTGATGGTGAGCCTTCATAACGCGGTAAATTACAGGGTCACGCATATTAAGGTTAGGTGACGCCATATCAATTTTTGCACGCAGCACCAAGCTGCCGTTTTCAAACTCGCCCTCGGTCATACGGCGGAATAAATCTTTACTTTCCTCAATGGGACGGTTACGGTAAGGGCTTTCCTTACCGGGCTCGGTTAAAGTGCCACGATACTCACGGATTTCGTCAGCCGATAACTCGTCAACATAGGCAAGACCCTTGTCAATAAGTTTTAGGGCGCACTCATAGATAAAATCAAAATAGTCAGAGGCGAAGTAGACATTGTCCCACTTAAAGCCAAGCCATTCAATATCCTCTTTAATAGCATCTACATACTCGGTATCCTCTTTGGTGGGGTTGGTGTCATCCAAACGCAGATTACACTTGCCATTATATTTTTTTGAGGTGCCGAAATTGATACAAATAGCCTTTACGTGACCAATATGCAAATATCCGTTAGGCTCGGGCGGAAAACGGGTTTGCACCCTTGAATAAACGCCCTCTGCCAAGTCGGTATCAATAAAATCGTGTATAAAATTAGAAATTTCCTTTTTTTCTTCCATTGTTACAGTTCCTTCTTATAGTTTTCCAAAGCCGATGTTAAACGCTCACGGCATTTTTCTTCACCTAACAGATACATAATACTGCAAAGGTCGGGAGTGTTGCGGCGACCTGTGATAGCAATACGAATAACTGTACTTGCATCGCCGGCGTGACCCTTATAAGCGTCAGGATTTTGTTTATACTCCTTTGTTTCAGCGGCAAAGCCAATGGAGGGGCAAATGCCCTTAATAGTATCAAACCAAGCTTGTCGGTCAGACTCGGGTTTGTAAACCGCCAAGTAAGCCTCTAATACTGCCGCCGCGTTTTCTGCGGCAATATTTTCGGGCAATTCATAGCAAGGTGCGTAAAGCTCGTCAAACAAATAGGAGAAATAGTCCTTAGCGTCACTCCACTTTACAATATCCTTTCTCGGTTTCGGTACATCACGGTCAATTGCGAGCACCTTGCGAGTGTAGTCTTTGTCACGGTTTAAAATTTCGTAAAACTCGGGGTCAAACTCCTTTGCCCAATTAAGCAGTTTTTCGGTTGCTTGCTCAGAGTTAAGGGTGCTAACAACATTTTTTGAAACGTCGTACAATTTATCGGTATCAAATAATGCACCCGAAACGCTCATCTTCTTTAAATTGAAGGGGAATTTCTTGTAGCTTACACCGGGGTTAGCTTTGCGCCAAGCTTCAAAATCACTTGAGAGAATGGTCATAAGGTATTCCATAACACTCTCAGGCTCAAAGCCCTCCTCAATAAAGTAGCGCACAGCCGCCTCAGGGTCCTTACGCTTGGATATTTTACGCTTTGCGCCGTTATCCAGCTTCATAATGGGAGCCACGTGGGCAAACTTAGGCGGTTTAAAGCCGAGCAATAAAAACAGTTGCAAATGTTTCGGCACAGAGGATATCCACTCATCACCACGGATAACGTGGGTAGTATGCATCAAGTGGTCATCAACTGCGTGGGCAAAGTGGTAGGTGGGAATGCCGTCAGATTTAAGCAATACAAAATCCTCATCATTTTCAGGCATTTCAATTTTGCCTTTTATGTTATCCTCAAAGCGAATGCGGTTTTCCTCACTGCCTGGACTTTTAAGGCGGATTACAAAGGGCAGACCTGCCTTAATCTTTTCCTCTGCTTCTTCCACGGTTATATTGCGGTGGGTTGCCCACTCACCGTGGTAGCCTGTTCTGATTTTGGCAGCCTCCTGTTTTTCGCGCTGGGCAGCTAATTCCTCAGCGGTGCAAAAGCAGGGGTAGGCAAGACCTTTTAATATTAACGACTTTGCAAAAGCTTGATAAATTTCGGCACGCTCACTCTGTTTGTATGAGCCGTAGCTTCCCAGCTGGCTGTCACCACCTGTAAAGCCTTCGTCAATGTGGATGCCGAAGCGTTTAATACCGTCAACAATGTCGGCAATACCGCCCTGGACCTCACGCTTTTTATCTGTATCCTCAATGCGGACAAAAAATGAGCCGCCTGAGGTTTCAATTACCATACGGTTAACCAGCGCCATAAAAAGAACGCCCAAGTGTAAATAACCTGTCGGGCTGGGGGCAACACGAACTACCCGCTCGCCCTCTTTCAGCTCACGAGCAGGATACATTGCCTCATAATCTTCCGGCGTTTTTGTTATATGCGGCAGTAATAATTCCGCCATTCTTATGTTCTCGTTCATATACTTCTCCATAGTAAGATATTATCTACTATATTATGGCAGAAAATGAAGCTGATTACAATACTTTTTTGCAAAAAACCTTTCTTGTTTTCGGTATTGTTATTTATAGTACAATATGATATAATTACTATGTATACATTTCCCTTTTGGAGTGAAGAAAAATGAAATATTTAGTGTTGCTGTGCGACGGCATGGCTGATAAAAAGAATGCTGCCTTTTTGGGCGGCAAAACACCTATGGAGGTGGCGCACAAGCCGAACATGGATGCGCTTGCCAAAACCGCGGAAATTGGTCTTTGCAAGACGGTGGCTGACGGATTAAAACCGGGCAGTGATGTAGCCAATTTGTCGGTTATGGGTTACGACCCGATGCATTGTTATTCCGGGCGCTCTCCTTTGGAGGCGGCAAGTATCGGCGTGGATTTAAAACCGACCGATGTTGCTTTGCGTTGCAATTTGGTAACCTTATCTGATGAGGCGGAATACACCGAAAAGACAATGGTAGACTACTGCGCAGGGGACATTTCTACTGCTGAGGCAACCGAGCTGATTGCCGCTGTTCAAGAGAAATTCGGCAACGAGAAATTCACCTTTTATGCAGGCGTAAGCTACCGCCATTGTCTTGTTGTGGCAAACGGCACAACCGAGCTTGGAAAACTGACTCCTCCGCACGATATAAGCGGCAGAAAAATTACCGAATATTTAAGTACTGCTGAAGAAGCGGCAGAGCTTATTGATATGATGAAAGAAAGTTACGGCTTTTTAATGGAGCACCCTGTAAACAAGGCTAGAATTGAAAAGGGGCTTCGCCCTGCCAATTCTATTTGGCTTTGGGGTGAGGGAAGAAAGCCTAAACTCCAAGATTTTTATGAGTTACATTCAAAAATCGGCGGTGTTGTTTCGGCTGTTGACCTTATTAAAGGTATCGGCATTTGCGCCGGTATGAAAACCATTGATGTAGAAGGCGCAACAGGGTATATAGACACCAATTTTGAGGGCAAAGTTGCAGCCGCAAAGAAGCTTTTTGAAGACGGTTGCGATATGGTTTATATCCACGTTGAGGCGCCCGACGAATGCGGTCACAGAGGCGAAAGCGAGAATAAACAAAAAGCCATTGAGCTTATTGATGCAAAGGCGTTAGCGCCTATGCTTGAATATTTAAAATCCAAAGGCGATTACCGTATTCTTATTATGCCTGACCACCCGACTCCGCTTGAAACAATGACCCATTCAGCAGATGCGGTACCGTATTTGCTTTTTGATTCAAGAAAAGCTTTAGGTAGCGGTGTCTTCACTGAAAAAGGAGCTGCCGACACAGGTAATTACATTGAATTCGGTCCGTCTGTGATGAACCGATTGTTAGAGGAATAAAAATGGAAAGAATAGATTTTAGACCACCTATTATTAAAAATATAGGCGCCGCTTTTGCGAGTTCTATTACCATATTGTCTGCCACAAGTCTTTTGCTTGCGGTGGCGGTAGGGCTTATCAGTCTGCCTGTTAACCCAATATTACTCGGTGTTTACGCAATTTCGGTATTAACCGCTATGCTTATGTTTGGGCTTTATTCCGCAGGCAAGGACAAACAGGGTATGCGGCGTGGAGCTTTGTTGTTTTTAACTATTTTAACAGCGCTGTTAACCCTTTTCGTTTTAGCGATAATAGTTAGCTATTTCTTTTTCCCTCACCTTTTGCCTACAGAGTTGTTATTTAAAATGCTCTCGGCGGCATACATAGGCGTGGCTTATCAAAAATGGGTAATGCTTACTATACTTTGCTTAATGGCTGTTACACTTTTCTCATTTATGCTTTATTTTGGTGCGGTACGCCGTACTTTGAAAGATGGAATTCCCCGTTACCGTGGCACTTGGGTAGTATGCACTTTAAATCTTACAACCTCAGTCATAGTAGGATATATATCTGTTATGTACACTCTGGGACGCAATTTTTCCTCTGTAATAGATTTTAGCAAGTTGCTTTCGTATAATTTTATATCTGCACTGTCACCGCTGTTTTATCTTTTAAGCGCAGTTTTTGTTTTTGTAACCTTGATTAAATACAGCAATGCAGTAAAAAGGAGCACAAATGTTTAAAAAAAGCTTTTCTTATCTCATTGTGGGGCTTGGAAACCCCGGCTTGCAATATGAAAAGACCAGGCACAATGCAGGGTTTTTAGCAATGGATGAAATTGTAAAGCAGTTCGGCGCCGGGGAGTTTAAAAATAAGTTCCAGTCCCTGTTATCAGAATGCAGAATAGGCGACAACCGCTGTTTGCTTTGCAAACCTCAGACCTATATGAATGAGTCGGGCACAGCGGTACAGCAAATAGCTCACTTTTACAAAATAAAGCCGCAGAATGTAATAGTTATCTTTGATGACACTACATTAGATATAGGGCATTTGCGTATTCGCCGAAACGGTAGTGACGGCGGGCACAACGGAATAAAGGATATTATCCAATTACTTGGCACAAATGATATTCCAAGAGTTAAAATAGGTATTGGCAAAAGGCCGCATCCCGATTTTGATTTAAAGGATTGGGTTTTGGGCAAATTTACTGATGAGGATTTAAAAAACTTGGAGCCCGTATTTAAAAATTCCGCTAAGGCGGTGGGCTGCATGATAGAGGAATCTATTGACCAAGCAATGAATAAATACAATAGGTAGTAAGAATGCAATTTTTGATTGACGAATTTGCAAAAGTATCGGCGGCAAAGACGGCGGTAGACCTTTTAAATGAAAACCGCTCTCCCGTTGTTGGCTTTGGCCTTTCGCATATACACAAAGTACTGTTGTGCGGACTGCTTTCAAGACACAAAAAGCTGTTGTACATCTGCGCTGACGAGGCAGAGGGACAGCGGGCGCTGGAAGATTTAAAGGCCTTAGGCGTTGCGGCCCAGTTTTTTTCACAAAAAGATATTTCACTTTTTGCGAAAGAAACCTCCCGTGAGTATGAACAAAAAAGAATAGGCACCCTCTCTAAACTTTTAGAGGGGGATTTTTCGGTTGTTGTAACCACACTCCAAGCGGCAGCAGGGTATACTGTTCCGCCCAAGGTTTTAAAGGGGCGTTTTTTGACCCTTGAAAAAGGGAAAAGAGTTGAAATTACCGAATTAACCGGTGCCGCTGTTGCCGCAGGCTACAGCAGAGTAGAGGCGGTTGAATCGGTAGGACAATTTGCAGTCCGTGGCGGAATTTTTGATATTTTTCCGCCCGATGCCGCACTGCCTTACAGATTAGAACTGTGGGATGATGAAATTGATGCAATACACACCTTTGATATAGAAAGCCAGCGCCGTATAGAAAAATGCGAGGGCTTTTGTTTATCACCCTCGGTTGAGTTTTGCCCCGATAGTGAGGCAGATTTTATTACAAAGCTGAAAACGAAGCTGGATAAAAACCTGCCCGAAGCGTACTCAGAAAGGTTAAAAGAGGATATTGCAAGGCTTAGTGGCGGATACAGAATTTCGTATGATATTTATCAAGATTTAGTTTATAACGAGAAAGCAACTTTGCTTGATTATACTAATGACTGTGCTGTTGTTATGTCCGACACAACACGGATAGAGGAGCGCTTTAAAAAGTGGGAAGCCTTGCTTAACGAGGAACTAGCAACCGCGCTTAACAAGGGTATGATAGAAAAGGGTGCGGCGTTACCGCTTCTAGAGTTTAATGAGATAATGAACGAGCTGCACCGCCGTTTTGTTATGTATGCTGAGAATTTCCCAAAGAGTAACTTTTACAAGAATGAGAAAGCGATATGTAACTTTAAATTAAAACAGTTAAACGCATGGAGCGGACAGCCCGACCGTTTAAAAGAGGAGCTTTTAGAGGGTGGCAAAACGGTTATTCTAGGCGGTGAGGAAAGAGCCGCAGGCATTTTGGCAGACCAGCTTATAAATTCTGGCGTGCAGGCGGTATTTTCTAAAAACCCCGCTTCACTACCGAGTGGAGTTACTGTTACGGTCGGCATACTTTCCCAAGGCTTTGAACTAACTGAACTTGGACTTACAGTTATTCCGTTTGGCAGAACTGTAAAGTCACGAAAAAAGAGTTTATATAAAAAAGGCGCCGATATAGGCGCAATTGAAGAGCTGGAAATAGGCGATTTAGTCGTTCACGCTTCCCACGGTATAGGTCGGTTTAACGGCGTAACGCAAATGAAAACCATTAACGGAGTAAAGGATTATATCCGTGTACAATACCGTGACAGCGGTGTACTTTATGTACCTGTCACGGCTTTGGATTTAATATCACGTTATATCGGCACGGCAGACGACAAGGTGGTAAAGCTTAACAAATTGGGTTCAGCCGAATGGTTAAAGGCAAAAACACGCACACGCTCGGTTGTAAAGGATATTGCAAAGCAACTTACCCTGCTTTATGCTAAGCGTTTATCACAAAAGGGTTATGCTTTTAGCCCTGATTGCGATATGCAACGTGATTTTGAAAACCGCTTTTTATATGACGAAACAGACGACCAGTTAAAAGCAATTGCCGAGATTAAGGATGATATGGAACGAGATATACCGATGGACCGTCTGCTTTGCGGAGATGTCGGCTTCGGCAAGACTGAGGTGGCGCTCAGAGCCGCATTCAAATGTATTGCTGACGGAAAGCAGTGCGCCGTCTTAGTTCCCACTACCATACTTGCGTGGCAGCATTACAATACCGCAATGGAACGATTTGGCGACTTTGCTGTTAACGTTGAAATGCTTTCGCGTTTTCGCACCGCTTCACAGCAAAAGAAGATAAAAAAAGAGTTGAAGGCCGGCAACATTGATTTACTTATAGGCACCCACCGTATGATAGGCGGGGATATTGAATTTAAAGATTTGGGACTGCTGATTATTGATGAGGAGCAGAGGTTCGGTGTTGCTCAAAAGGAAAAGTTAAAGGAACGTTTTCCAAATGTAGACGTTTTAACTCTGTCGGCTACACCTATTCCACGAACTCTTAATATGGCGCTTTCAGGGCTTAGGGATATGTCTTCTATTGAGGAGGCGCCGGGTGACCGCTATCCTGTGCAGACCTTTGTTTTAGAGCAGGACAACGGCGTGCTTTATTCGGCGATAGACAAGGAACTGCGCCGAGGCGGTCAGGTCTATTATATTCACAACCGGGTTGAGAGCATACATTCGGTTGCCGCAAGGATTGCAATGGAGTTCCCTGAACATTCCGTAGGCGTTGCTCACGGTAAGATGGGTGAGGACGAACTGTCAAGGGTATGGAAACAGTTGGTAGAGCAGGAAATAGACATTTTGGTTTGCACCACCATTATAGAAACGGGTGTAGACGTACCCAACGCCAACACACTCATTATTGAAAATGCCGATTGCTTTGGTTTATCGCAATTGCATCAGTTAAGAGGCCGTGTAGGGCGAAGCAACAAAAGGGCGTATGCCTATCTTTGCTTTAAACCCTATAAGGTGATAAATGAAACTGCGACTAAGAGATTAGATGCTATTAGGCGGTACACCGAATTTGGCTCCGGCTTTAAACTGGCTATGCGGGACTTGGAAATCAGAGGCGCAGGCAATATTTTAGGCGGCGAACAGCACGGATATATGGATGCAGTCGGCTATGATATGTATATGAGGCTTTTGCAAGAGGCTTTGCAGGCTGAAAAGGGTGTAGAAGTTAAGCAAAAGGCAGAATGTTCGGTTGACATTCAACTATCGGCGCATCTGCCGGAAAAATATATTCCTGCATTATCCCAGCGCCTTTCAATGTATCGGCGAATTGCCGCCATTGTAAGCGAAGAGGACGCAAATGATGTACGTGATGAGCTGCGTGACCGCTTTGGGCCTGTGCCAAATATGGCAGAGGAGCTAATACGGGTTGCTTTATACAAAAACCGTGCGGCGAGCCTTGGAATTACCGATATTATCGCCAGAAACGGCTCAATTTTACTTTATATGCCGCAGCTTGACAGCGATTTATCCTCTCGGCTCATTTCGGCTATGCGAGGTCGGGTTTTAGTTAACGCAGGCGCTAAGCCCTATATTGCTGTGCGCTGCCAAGCGGGGGCTAAGGATATTGAAACTCTGGGCGAAATATTTACGGTTAGCTAAAACATTTAAACCCTTTACTTTTTAGTTATTTTATTATATAATCTTTTTGTATATTGGCAGATAGGAGTTAAAAATATGAAATATATAAATAAAGTTTTAGCCTTTGTAATGGCTTCAGCCTTGGCGTTAGCCTTAGTTGGTTGCCATCCTAAGAATGAGGTGGCGTTGACCATAGGTGGTAAAGAGTACACCTCTGCATTTTATATGTGCGCTTTATTGCAGGCTGACAATGAAGCGAAGGAAAAGGTTAATGAGCAGTATAAAACGGCAGATAAGGACACCGCTGATGTTGCTGACCTCAATTACTACAAGCAAAAGATTGACAAGAAAAAGTATGTCGACTGGGTAGAAGACCGCGCCGTCCAAATTTGCCGTACCTTTGCATACGTTGAAACTATGTGCGATGAAAAAGATATTAAATTGAGCGATGAAGAGTTGGAATCTGCTGAGTCGTATGCACAGAACTATTGGAACAACTACGGTTATGCCGCATATTACAGTGCCAACGGCGTTTCTTATGAAACCTTTAAAGAGTATTTAACCTACTCCAACTTGATGCAGTCATATTTTTTATCCATCTATGGTAAGGATGGCACAACCCCGGTTTCAGAAGAAGACGTTAAAAAGACCCTTTCGGAGAAATTTGTGCTTGCCAACACATTATCTGCTTCTTTAGTTGACGACAGCGGAAATCCGTTAACAGATAAGAATATTGAAGAACTAAAGGCCAATTTTGAAGGCTACAAAACCCGCATTGAAAAGGGTGAAGAGTTTAAGAAAATCTATGAAGAGGTAAACGGCAAGCAGAATAATACAACAACTGACAGTAGCGAAGCACAGCCGCAAGATACCTTAGCGCAGGTTTTCGGTAATAAGGACACCGAGAGCTATGCATCCGAAAACTTTGATGCAATCAATGAAATGAAACTTGGCGAAGTCAAGATTATTGAGGATAAGGTAAACAACCAACTTTTATTCGTTGTTAAAAAGGATATAATGGCTGATACCTATTATCTCAACAATATGTATGATTATATTATTAACCTTTTAAAATTTGACGGCTTTGAAAAAGAATGTCAAGAAAAGAGCTTAGAGCTTGAGTTCGACCAAAACAAATTTGCTACTGACCGCTTCAATGTTAAAAAGTTAAAGAGCGGACAAGAGGAGTAAAAAATTAGGAGACAACCTAAATTAGGTTGTCTCCCTTTTTATTGATTACCGTCCTTACTATTGCAGGGGCGGTAATATTTTTTTAGAGGTTTTCTGCCTCAAATTTTTCAATGAATGCAATCAATGCATCTACACCCTCAGCCGGCATAGCGTTGTAAATGGAAGCGCGCATACCGCCAACAGAACGGTGGCCTTTAAGGTTGCTCATACCTGCAGCAGCAGACTCTTTAACAAACTTTGCGTTAAGCTCATCGTCCTCTGCACGGAAGGTAACGTTCATCATTGAACGGCATTCCTTAGCGTTGGGGTTTTTAAACATCTTGCTGTTTTCTAAGCAAGCATACAATTTGTCAGCCTTTGTTTTGTTTACCTCAGCCATAACGGTAAGACCGCCCATATCACGAATCCATTCAAGCACAAGCTTGCAGATGTAAATCGGCCAGCAAGGAGGAGTATTGTACATGGACTCGTTTTTGTCAGCAATGCTGTAATTGCAAACTGCCGGAACAAATGCGGGCAAATCCTCACGAATTAAATCTTCACGTACAATAACAATGGTAAGACCTGCGGGAGCAACATTCTTCTGTGCGCCGGCATAGATAAGGCCGAATTTAGAAACGTCAACAGGCTCAGACAAAATGCAGGAGCTCATATCAGCTACCAGCGGAACGCCGTTGGTTTCAGGAATATAATCCCACTTAGTACCGAAAATAGTGTTATTGTAGCAGATATGTACATAATCTGCGCCGGGGGTAAGATTTAATTCTTCCTGACGAGGAATACGGCAGAAGTTTTCCTCTTTGGTGGTGGCGGCAAGATTTATCTTGTCGCTGTATTTTTTAGCCTCTGTGTAAGCCTTGCCGGAGAATTGACCTGTAACGATATAGTCAGCAACACCGGTTTTAAGCAGGTTCATAGGAACGCTTGCAAACTGCATAGAAGCGCCGCCCTGTAAAAACAGAACTCTGTAATTTTCAGGAATGTTCATTACCTCACGAAGAAGTGCTTCAGCGTCTTTGATAATTGTATCAAAGGCTTTTGAGCGATGGCTCATCTCCATAACGCTCATACCGCTACCCTCGTAATTCATTACTTGGTCACGTGCCTTTTCAAGTACAGAAACCGGAAGCATAGAGGGGCCGGCAGAGAAATTATAAATACGATTGTACATAATATATCCTCCTCTAAATTAAAAGTATAATAATAGTATATAGCATATTAACACTATAATCAACTGAAATTATGATTAAACTTTCAACTTTTTTTACTGCGTTTTTAGGTAAAAATATAAAATTACAGACCTATCACAAATAATTGCTTTTTTTAATGCGTATTTTAAAGTGATGGTGTTAAAAATGAGCAGCATTATAATTGTTATTTGTGGCGGAACGGAGAATAGAGATGACTTTATTTGATGTGATTTTATTGTTTGGCGGACTTGCATTTTTCCTGTACGGAATGACTGTTCTTTCATCAGGACTTGAAAAAATGGCGGGCAGTAAACTCGAATCGGTTTTAAGGAAAATTACCTCCAATAAGGCTAAGGGGTTGGCTTTGGGCGCCAGCATTACATTTGCGATTCAGTCCTCGTCGGCAATGACGGTAATGCTGGTTGGCCTTGTAAATTCCGGGGTTATGAATTTACAGCAGAGCATTAGCGCTATAATGGGGTCCAATATAGGAACAACCCTTAAAGCTTGGGCGTTCAGCCTTTCGGGTATTGAGAGTGAAAACAATATCTTGTTGGAGCTACTTAAACCTGCTAATTTCTCGCTTATTTTCGGCTTAATAGGTGCGGTTTTACTAATGATGCCGAAAAAGCCAAAACGCCAGGATATAGCCAGTATACTTTTAGGCTTTTCGGTTTTAATGTACGGTATGGAAATGATGAGCGGCAGCGTTGCCTCGCTTGAAAATTCGGGAACGCTTAAGAATTGGCTGTTAGCATTTTCTAACAATCCCATATTGGGTGTTATTGCCGGTGCGGTCATCACCGCTATTATTCAGTCCTCATCGGCATCGGTAGGTATTTTGATTGCTTTGGCGGCAAAGACACCAATGTCATTTAGCGCCGCCTTGCCTATTATTATGGGTCAAAACATTGGCACTTGCATTACCGCCGTAATTGCAAGTATCGGCGCAAACAAAAACGCAAAACGTGTTTCTGTTGTGCACGTTTCCTTTAATGTGATTGGAACAATTTTGTTCTTAGCAATATTCTACATACTCAACGGAATTTTTGATTTCAGTTTTGCTAAGAGTAATATTAACACCTTCGGTGTGGCTACAATACATACTATATTCAATTTGGCTACCACTTTTGTTTTACTTCCCTTTACAAAACAGCTTGAAAAGATTGCTTACTTTGTGGTTAAAGAATAAAATCTTTTCGCAAAAACACCCTGCTTTCGGCAGGGTGTTTGCTTTTTTGCAGAATATTGTGTCAATACGTATCAAACAAGAGATTTTAAGGCAATTTTAGGTCGAACGAAACTGCTTGCAAACTGATTTTGGACAGGCTATACTCAAGATGCAGGCAGGGTTGAGGTGACAAAATGAAGTGCAAACAAACCTTTTTATCAATACCTATACAGTTGATTGACGTGCCTGCTTCGGCGGTGCGAAAAAGCTATGACCGATATGAACTCGATATGCTGAAAAAGAGCATATCGGTAAGCGGGTTGTTAGAGCCGATAACGGTATACAGGCGCAATATCGGGCGGTATACCTTAGTTAGCGGTAGGCGCAGATTAGAGGCTTGTACGGAACTCGGATACAGTAACATAGACTGCTTTGTGGTTGCCGATTCGCCGGCAGGACTGATGCTTAGAGCCTTGATTGATTCAGTCCAACAGCGTCAGCTTAATATGTTTGAACTATCAGAGGCTATTGCCGATTTTAAAGATAAAACAAACTTAAATAACAGTGATTTAGCAAGGGTGCTCGGTACTAGCGAATTAGAAGTGAGCGAGCAGCTAAAATTACTTGATTTAGACAAAAGACACCGTGACATTCTGCTTAGTGCAGGGGTTAGCAGAGCGCAGGTTTTAAAGATAATATCCTTGCCCCGTTTACAGCAGGCGGAGGCGGTAAAGCACATTGTGTCATCAGCAAAAAACAACAAATCCGCCGTAATCAAGCCCTTTAAATTAGAAACGGCAAAGGTAGGAGATATACGGCTGTTTTTGAACAGTTTAAATCATATTGTTGATTCAATAAAGCGTGCCGGATACATTTCAACCGCCACTAGTAGAGAAACAAAAAACTATTACGAATATACGGTTAAAATTTCAAAAAGCCCGCAAATGACCTTGCCGGACATACAGGGCTAACAACATTACCCACCCATATTCATCCCCATATAAGAGGGCCACGCTGTTTTTCAGCGTGGCCCTCGACCCTTTATTTAACTACATAACGGTAGTAGTCTTTATCTAACAGTTTTAAGGATGTTCTTTGTTTTTGAGAAACAATAACACGGATTGTGTTGATATAATTTGCCTGCTCTTCGGCGCTCATTTGTTTACCGAGTTCGGTTGGAGTAAAGACCTTGGTTTTATTGTTGTAGTAGCCTTTTTCGGTCACCCAGTGCCAAGAACCGCCTTTGCCGTTAAAGTTTAAAGGCACTAACGCGTCGGCAGTTGAAAGAATATCCTTACCCATAATAAGTCGGGAATCATACTCTAATCCAAACAGGTTGGATAAGGTTGGAATAATATCAATAGCCGAGCAAGGCTTATCGGACACTACCGGCTCTTTCATACTGGCGGACCAGAGAACAAAGGTGTTTCTGTACAGCTCAATATTGCTTTCAATGTTTTCGGCAGGGATTTTGTAAAGTTCGGACAGTTCGCTGTCGGTTAAAGCGTAAGGATAATGGTCGGTGCTCATTGCAAAGACGGTGTCCTCTAAAATGCCTGCCTCAGAAAGACCGTCAATTAAGGTGTTGAGCATATACTCAACCTCTAATTGACAAGCAAAATATGCCTTTACGTTTTCGCTGTAGGGCAAATGCTGAACCTCGTCACGGTGCTTAGCGCACATTTTATTGCCCGCCCAGTTGTAGTTTGCGTGACCGCTTACTGTCATATAGTAAGCGTGGAAAGGCTCACCGCTTGTGAAATCGGGCAGGGTGACTGCCGCCATTTCGGCATCAGAACCCGGCCAACCCTTTGTGGGAAGTTCCAACCCGTTGCCAATTGCTTTATAGGTGTAGCCTAAGTTCGGGTGTGAGGTATTACGTCCGTAATATGTGTGGGAATTGTTGTGGTAGGCAAAGGTTTTGTAGCCTAACTTTTTAAACTGGTTACCCATTGTAAAGGGGAGATGCTTAGTAGCACTGATTTTTAAGCATTGCGCAGTATTATAGAAGTTACCTGTAACGGTTGCGTATTCGCCCGTTGCAGTACTGCCGCCCCACATAGAGTTGTAGAAGTTTTTAAAGACAAAGCCTTCGGTTGCCATTTTGTAAAGTGTGGGGGTAAGCTCGGGGTCAATTACTTTATCCGAAAAACCTTCCAAGGTCATAAAAATTAAATTTTTGCCCTTGAACATACCGGTATATTCGTTTTGCAAGGTGGGCTCTTGTGATGCAAAGTAGGTGTGCAAAGATTTAATATCCTCTTTTGTTTCAGCGGCCGCCAGCGCATTAAAATCTATATCCATAACATTTGGCTTATAGGTTACGGCAGGCTCATCGTTAGAATTAGGTTTAGAAGAGGAAGCATTAGAATCAACGGGAAGTTTTATATCAAATTCCTCAGCACCGAAAAGGATTTGCTTAAACTCAATTCGCTGAGTAGCCATTACGCCAAAATAATGCACGGTATCGGCAGGCGAGAGGGTAGTCACATAGTAATATTTTATGCCAAAGGGTGAGTTATCAATGGAAATAAAGCCAACGTTGAGAAAATGCAAAATAAGAGCAAAGATTACAAAAACAACCCTTGCGGTCCATTTGAATTTATAACAGGGCGCATAGGTTCTGCCAAAAAACAGATAGAACAAAAAGGGCAAGAAGAAAATAATCACCATATGCAAATTGAGAAGAGTTGCAAGTAAAGATTCCTTCCAAAAGCTTATAAAATCGCCCGCAAGACCGAGTGTTGACCAAACGAAAAACGATTTAAAGAAATCGTAATAAATATAGTAAAAGGAGAAAAATACGCCGAGTACGGCAAGGAATATAAGGGCAAGCTTACGATTGGTTTTGCGCTTAAAAGAGGTGCAAATAACGCCTAGGATAAGACCCAGCACCACGCTGAAAAAGAGCGTAAAAATAAGACCAACGTTAAAAAATGATTCCATAGCCGCAAGCTTGAAAACCAGTTCTAAAAATAGAACGCTGCAAATCATATAAACAATAAAGTTAAAAGGATTTTTAACAGCGCCTTTACCGCCACGTGTTTGCAATAATTTTACAAGCCGTAAAAAAACGGTTTTAAGGGGATTTAATTTTTTTAATAAATTTTCAAACATAAATAACACCCATATAAATTCGCCCTTCAAACAAGAAAGGTTTAATAGAATAAATTAAGACCCTTATATTATAACAGATAATACAAAATTCGACAATAGAAAAAGCAGGTAATTTTTTGTTCCTTACCTGCCGAATATTATGCTGTTTAATTTTATGTTATGAAAAAACACCGATGGGTGTTCCCATCGGTGTTTTGTTTTATTTTGCGTAATCGACAGTTCGATTTTCGCGGATAACGTTTACTTTGATTTGACCGGGGTATTCAAGCTCCGATTCAATTCGTTTTACGATATCTCTTGCCATGAGCACCATCTGGTCGTCACCGATTATTTCGGGTTTAACCATTATGCGGATTTCACGGCCGGCTTGAATAGCAAATGAGCCTTCAACACCGTTGAAGGAATTGGCGATTTCCTCCAGTTTTTCAAGACGTTTGATATAGTTTTCAATATTTTCACGTCTGGCACCCGGTCGTGCGGCTGAAATAGCGTCGGCAGCCTGTACCAAGAATGCAATAATATTTTTGGCAGGTACTTCGCCGTGGTGAGCCTGAATTGCGTGGACAATGGTATCGTTTTCCTTGTACTTTTTAGCAACGTCTACACCAAGTTTGATGTGAGAGCCTTCCTGCTCGTGGTCAAGTGCCTTACCGATATCGTGTAAAAGACCTGCTCTGCGTGCAAGCTCGGGGTTTTCGCCAAGCTCAGCAGCCATAAGACCTGCTAAGAAGCTAACCTCCAATGAATGTTTAAGAACGTTTTGACCGTAGCTTGTACGGTAATGTAAACGGCCGAGGAGTTTTACCAATTCAGGGTGCATATTGTGTACGCCTGCATCAATAACTGCCTTTTCGCCCTCTTGCTTGATTGTCTTATCAACATCAGCACGAGCACGCTCTACCATTTCTTCAATTCTTGCAGGGTGGATACGACCGTCTAAGATTAGTTTTTCCAAAGAAATTCTTGCAACCTCACGGCGTACCGGGTCAAAGCTTGAAAGTGTAATTGCCTCAGGTGTATCGTCAATAATTAAATCAACACCGGTGGCAGTTTCAAGGGCGCGGATGTTACGGCCTTCACGACCGATAATGCGACCTTTCATTTCATCGTTAGGGAGGGGAACTACCGAGATAGTAGCCTCAGAAGAGTGGTCGGCAGCGCAACGCTGAATAGCCTGAGCTATTAAATTGTTTGCGCGCTGGTCAATCTCATCACGGGTCTGCTGTTCAAAATCCATAATTTTAACAGCTTTTTCGTGGGTCAGCTCGCCGTCTAACAGGCTGAGCAAATGTTGTTTTGCCTGTTCTGCGCTGAATCCGGAAATCTTTTCCAGCATCTCGAACTGGCTTCTTTTTAAATGTTCAACTTCTTCTAATTTTGCATCAAGTTCTTTTGTGCGAGCTGAAAGCTTTTCTTCTTTAGCCTCCAGGTTGTCCATCTTTTTATCGATGTTTTCTTCTTTTTGTTGAAGTCTTCTCTCCTGACGCTGAACCTCAACTCTGCGTTCACGGATGTCTCTATCGGTTTCACTGCGGAGCCTTTGAGCTTCCTCCATAGCCTCGAGAACAACTTCCTTTTTCTTTGTTTCTGCAGTTTTCATCGCATCGTTTAAAATGCGTTTTGCTTCAGCCTCGGCGGAGCCGATTTGTGCTTCAGCAACTTTTTTTCTGTGCGCTGAGCCGCTGATAAAACCTACAGGAATGCCGACAACGAGGGCGGCGACTGCAGGAATAACAGCGAATAAAATATCGCTCATTACTGCACCTCCTTTATATAATCCGCACTTGAGATAACAGGCGGCGGTTTGGCCTGAATGCAAAATAAAACAGTATAATATAGAAAATGCCTCGCCAAGTGACATTTGGCCATACTATATGCATTATATATATTTTATTGCCAAAACCATATTATGTCAAGTCAATTTATTCAAAGTGTTTAATATTTTCTAATCAGCAGTATAATAGTAGGGTTTTTATGTAAAAAAGGGTTTTCTTTTAATAGGGATTGTAGTATAATAACTATGTATGTAGTTTATATAATACTTTTAGGAGTTTAAATATGTCTTTACTTAAAAAACTTTTTGGAAATTATAGCGAAAAGGAAATTAAGCGGTTAGAGCCTATTAAGCAGGCAGTTTTAGATTTAGAGCCAACTATTTCGGCTTTGAGTGATGAGGAGCTTTGCGCTAAAACCGCTGAATTTAAAAATAGAATTGCTAGTGGTGAAACATTAGACCAAATTTTGCCCGAAGCTTTTGCTGTTTGCCGTGAGGCGAGCTGGCGTGTGCTCGGTATGAAGCATTTCCCCGTTCAAATACTGGGCGGTATTGTTTTGCACCAAGGCAGAATCAGTGAAATGAAAACAGGTGAGGGTAAAACCTTGGTTGCCACTTTACCTGCATACCTTAATGCTCTTTCGGGACTTGGTGTTCACATTGTTACAGTTAATGATTATCTTGCCCGCCGTGACAGTGAGTGGATGGGCAAGGTTTACCGCTTTTTAGGTCTTACGGTTGGACTTATTGTACCGGGTATGAAAACCGATGAAAAGAGAGAGGCGTATTTGGCCGATATTACTTATTGTACTAATAATGAGCTTGGATTTGACTATCTGCGTGACAACATGGTAATCCACAAGGAGGACCGTGTACAGCGTGGTCACAATTTTGCTATTGTCGACGAGGTTGACTCCATCTTGATTGATGAGGCGAGAACACCGCTTATTATTTCGGGTCAAGGGGACAAGTCGAGTGATTTGTATTTAAAAGCCAACCGCTTTGCCCGTTCGCTTACTATGAATAAGGTGCGTGAAACCGATTCCAAGCAGACCGACGAGCAACAGCAGTTTGACGGTGATTATGTTGTAGACGAAAAGGCCAAAACTTGCGTGCTTACCCCCAAGGGTGTTAAAAAGGCTGAGGAATACTTTGGTATTGAAAACCTTAATGACGTTGAGAATATTACAATTGCTCACCATATAAATCAGGCTATTCGTGCCTACGGTATTATGAAGCGTGACGTTGACTATGTTGTTAAAAACGGCGAAATTTTAATTGTTGATGAGTTCACAGGTCGACTGATGATTGGCCGCCGTTATAACGAGGGATTGCATCAGGCAATTGAGGCGAAAGAGGGAGTAAAGGTTGCTCACGAGTCTAAAACCTTGGCAACCATTACCTTCCAGAACTTCTTCCGCCTTTACAGCAAGCTTTCGGGTATGACCGGTACCGCTTTGACCGAGGAATTGGAGTTCCGTGAAATTTACAAATTAGACGTTGTTGAAATACCCACCAACAAACCGCTGGCGCGTATTGACAATTCCGACGTAATATACAAATCAGAAAAAGCAAAGCTTAATGCCGTTTGCGATACGGTTGAGGAATGCCACAAAAAGGGGCAGCCTGTGCTGGTTGGTACCGTAACAATTGAAAAATCTGAGCTTATTAGCTCAATGCTCAAAAAGCGTGGCATAAAGCACAATGTATTAAATGCTAAACACCACGAAAAGGAAGCCGAAATTGTAGCCCAGGCAGGTAAGCCCTATGCCGTTACAATTGCAACCAATATGGCAGGCCGAGGCACCGACATTATGCTTGGCGGTAACGCTGAGTATTTAGCCAAAGCCCAGCTTAGAAAAGAGGAAATTTCGGAAGAAATTATTTCCGAGGCAGTAGGCTATTCCGAAACTGACAATAAAGATATTTTAGCGGCAAGAGAAAAATTCCGTGCATATTACGACAAATATAAGGCAGAAATTGCGCCCGATGCAGATGCAGTCAGGGCTGCCGGCGGACTTTATATTTTAGGTACCGAGCGGCACGAATCTCGCCGAATTGATAATCAGCTGCGTGGCCGTGCAGGTCGCCAGGGTGACCCGGGTGAAAGCCGTTTCTTTATATCATTAGAGGACGACCTTATGCGTCTGTTCGGCGGTGAGCGTATTTACAACCTTATGGATACATTAAAAGTCCAAGAGGATATGCCGCTTGAAATGGCGATTCTTTCAAAGACTATTGAAAACGCTCAGCAAAAGGTTGAAAGCCGAAACTTTGGTATCCGCAAAAGCGTCTTAGAATATGACGATGTAATGAACAAACAGCGTGAATTGATTTACGCTCAGCGCAACCGTGTGCTTGATGGCGACGATATAAAAGAATCGGTTCATAAAATGATTTATGACACTATTGATTCAGCCACTCTACGCTTTTTGGCTGATGATGTAGTGCACGACAATTGGAACTTAGCAGGTCTTAGAGAATACTTTATGGGCTGGGTGACCGAAGCCGACGATTTAGAGTTCACAACCGCTCAGTTAGGCGAAATCTCTCGTGAGGAGGTTGCCGATATGCTGAAAGAAAAGGCTGACAAGCTTTATGAGCTGCGTGAGCAACAGTTTGGCTCTGAATTGATGCGTGAGGTTGAGCGTGTTATGTTGCTTCGCTCGGTTGACACCTATTGGATGGACCATATTGACAATATGGATGAGCTGAAACGTGGTATTGGACTAAGAGCCTACGGTCAGCACGACCCGGTTGTTGAATACCGTAACGAAAGCTACGATATGTTCAGCGCTATGACCGACGCAATCAGAGAAAACACCGCTAAGCTTTGCTTATCGGTACGCATTAAGCGTGATGATGAGATAAAGCGTGAAAAGGTTGCTGAGGAAACAGGAACAGGCGAAACAAAAACAGTAAAGGGCAAAGGCGCCGTTGGTAAAAATGCGCTCTGCCCCTGCGGAAGCGGTAAAAAGTACAAACGCTGCTGCGGAAAGGATATAGATTAGAGGTTAGCGGGATGAATACTATAAAGGATGCAAAGCGAATAGTAGTCAAGGTTGGCACTTCCACTTTGACCTATTCAAGCGGCAAGCCGAATTTAAGAAAAATTGAAAAACTGGCTATGGTTATTAGCGACATACAAAACAGCGGCCGTGAGGTTGTGCTTGTAAGCTCGGGCGCTATTAGCATTGGTGTAAACCGATTGGGCCTTAAAGAGCGCCCGAAGGACACTCCCGGCAAGCAGGCAGCTGCCGCAGTTGGACAGTGTGACCTTATGAGCATTTACGACCGTGCGTTTTCGGAATACGGATATGTTACGGCGCAAATTTTGTTAAACCGCCATATTATGGACCAAAGCGACCTTAAAACAAACGTTATAAACACATTTGAAGCCCTTATTAAGATGGGCGCTGTGCCGATTGTTAACGAAAACGACTCGGTTGCGGTTGAAGAATTGGTGTTTGGTGATAATGATAATCTTTCGGCAATCGTTGCCTCTTTAATTGATGCCGATTTGCTGGTAATCTTGACCGATATTGACGGATATTATGATGATAATCCCACAGAAAACCCCAATGCGCATTTGGTTTCCAGAGTAACCGAAATTACTGAGGATATGTTAAACAGCGCAGGCGGCAGCGGTACCGCAAGAGGAACAGGCGGTATGCGTACCAAGTTAGAGGCGGCGTTATATGCTACCAAAAACGGAATAACAACGGTGGTAATGTCGGGCGAGAGGGTACAAAAGCTTTACGATTTGCTTGACGGACATGCCTTGGGCACCGTTTTTGAAGCACAGGAGAAATAGTATGCTTACAGAGCTTGGAAAAAAGGCAAAGGTTGCCGCAAGGCAGTTGGCCCTTTGCAGTACGGAACAAAAAAATGCGGCGCTTAAACTTTTGGCTGATGCTTTAAGAAAGAACAGCGAAAAGATAATAGCCGCAAATAAAGAGGATTTAGAAAACGGTAAAAAAGCAGGTCTTTCAGAAGGGCTTTTGGACCGCCTTATGCTAAATGCCGACCGCATTGAGGGTATGGCAAAGGGCTGTGAACAAGTAGCAGAACTACTAGACCCTGTAGGCAGAGTTTTAGAGGAGTTTAGCGGCGACAAAGGCATAGCCATTAAAAAGATTAGCGTGCCGATAGGTGTTATAGGCATTATTTATGAGGCAAGGCCTAATGTTACGGCAGATGCGGCGGCGCTTGCAATAAAATCGGGAAATGCCTGCATTTTGCGTGGCGGAAAAGAGGCTATTTGCTCTAACAAGGCAATAGTAGCCGTTATGCGAGAGGCGCTGGAAAAAAGCGATTTATCGGCAGACTGCATTGGTCTGGTTGAGGACACAAGCCGTGCTTCGGCTACCGAATTGATGCAGCTTAGCGATTATCTTGATTTGCTAATCCCACGTGGCGGCGCAGGGCTTATACGCTCGGTTGTTGAAAACGCCAAGGTGCCCGTAATTGAAACCGGTGTGGGTAACTGCCACGCCTTTGTAGACAAGGCGGCAGATTTTAAAAAGGCAGAGCAAATTGTAATTAACGCAAAGTGCTCACGAGTATCGGTTTGCAATGCGCTTGAAAGTCTGCTTATACATAAGGAAATAGCAAAGGAGTTTTTACCCTTAATTGCAGCTTCCTTAAAAGAGCAGGGAGTAAGCATTGTGGCCTGTAAAGAGTGTCTTGAAATACTGCCCGAACTAAACCTTGCTACCGAGCAGGATTACGCAACCGAATTTTTGGACAAAAAAATATCCATTAAAATTGTTGCGGATATTTGTGAGGCACTTGAGCATATTAACAAATACTCAACCCGCCATTCCGATTGCATTATTACTGAGGATATTGATACTGCCGAGCTGTTTTTAAGAAGCGTTGACTCGGCGGCGGTGTATCACAACACTTCCACCAGATTTACCGACGGCGGATGCTTCGGCTTTGGTGCTGAGATTGGAATTTCAACCCAGAAAATCCACGCAAGAGGACCTATGGGGCTTAGAGAATTAACGAGCTATAAATACATTGTAAGCTCGAATGGAGAAATTAGATAAAGGAGAAAATGAAAATGGAAATCACAAAGGATATGTACGTAGGCGAAGTATTGGATTTGGACCCCGCTTTGGGTCAATATTTTCTTGAAATCGGTATGCACTGTTTAGGTTGCCCCTCTGCTCGCGGTGAAACTATTGAGCAGGCCTGCGAGGTACACGGACAGGATGTTGAAAAGTTGATTGAAAAACTCAACGAGGCATACAACGGCTAATGCTTATTTCTAAGCGATTGCTGACTCTTTGCGAACTGGTTAAAAACGGTAGTCGGGTTGCCGATATCGGTTGCGACCACGGGTTGCTTAGCATTTATTTAATCAAAACCGGCAAGGCATCCTCGGTGGTGGCTTGCGATATAAACGAAGGTCCGTTACAAACGGCAAGCCGCAACATAAAGCGCTACGGGTGTGACGGAATTTCGTTGCGGTTGGGCGATGGGCTTTCAAAGGTTGAGCCGAATGAGGTTGATACTGTAATAATCGCAGGTATGGGCGGTGAGTTAATTGCCGAAATTATAGACAAAGCGCCCTTTTTGCGGTCAAAGGATTACACCTTGTTTTTACAGCCGATGTCCAGCGCCTATGATTTGCGTAAATATTTGGCAGAGCACGGTTTTGAAATTATTAAAGAGGTTGCAGTAAGGGACAAGCGGATTTATACCGTTTTACAGGTGCGCTTTAACGGCGATGAGTATATACCTAACAGCGCCTTTTGTGCGTTCGGCAAGCTGACACCCGATACAGATGATGCGGCGGACTACATAAAGGGTATTAAAAGAAACGCCGCAGCCTGCCTTAAAGAAATAGAAAATTGCGAACAACAAAAAGAAAAAATTCGCATATTAAAGGAGATACTGGAACACGAATGGCATTAGACGGCATTTTTCTTAATCTGCTGACAGCTGAATTAAACGAAGCAAGAGATGCTAGAATAGAAAAAATATATCAGCCGCAAAGAGATGAGCTGGTGTTTTTGTTGCGCCGCATGGGGTTCCATAAAAAGCTTTTATTAAGTGCCCGCCCCGGCGGAGCGAGGGTACAGTTTACCGAATTAGAGTTCGCCAACCCTGAAAAACCGCCAATGCTTTGTATGCTGTTCCGCAAGCTGTTATCGGGAGGTAAAATACTCTCCTTTTCAACCGACGGCTTTGAGCGAGTGCTCACAATTTTTATAGAAGCCGCCGATGAAATGGGGGACAAGGTTACCTATAAAGTAGTTTGCGAGTTGATTGGTTCAAAAAGCAATATTGTTTTAGTAAATCCAAACGGTCGCATTGTTGATGCGGTGCGCCGTTCAGATATAGAAACAAGTGCCAGAATGGTACAACCGGGGGCTATATACACCCCGCCCGAAAGGCTAGAAAAGGCCAACATTTTAACAGAGCCCTTACAAGCCTTGACCGATAAAATTTTAGAGTTTAAGGGTGACGCAGTGAGTGCGGTGTTAAACACGCTTGACGGAGCCTCGCCTTTAATTGCACGGGAAATTGTGCACCGTGCGTCAGTTGAAATTCAAAACGAGTTTATAGAGCAAAACAAAACCGCTTTGCTTTCAACATTAGTAATGTTGAAATCGCTAATTGAAAAGAAGGGTGAGCCAACATTACTATTAAAGGGTGAGACCCCTGCAGACTTTACCTTTATGCCTGTTTTGCAGTACAGCTCGCATTATACTGCGAAAAAAGTCGAAACATACAGTAAACTGTTGGATACCTTTTACAGAGAAAAGGCAAACAAGGAAAATAAAGATTCTTACGCTGCTGATTTGCTTCGCCTGTTAAAAACGCTCAGCAACAGAACCGTTAAAAAGATTGAGGCAAGGCGTGACGATTTGCGGCGCTGTGAAAATGGTGAGCAGTTAAGAATTTACGGAGAACTGCTAAAAGCAAACCTGCATTTAGTTGAAAAAGGAGCCTCGGCAGTAAGAGTGCAAAACTACTATGACGAGGACCTTAAAGAGATAAACATTCCGCTAAACCCTGCATTATCAGCGGCGCAAAATGCGGCAAAGTATTTTAAGGATTACAAAAAACTTTCCAATGCGGCAGGAATGTTAAAGGAGCTTATTGCTGACAGTGAGCAGGAATTGAAATATATTGATTCGGTTTTTGACAGCTTATCAAGGGCCGAAAAACCTGCCGAGCTGGAGGAGATAAGAGCCGAGCTTGTTTCAAGCGGACTTTACCGCCAAAAGCAAGCAATAAGGCGCAAAAAAATAGCAGTAGAGCCGCTTCGGTTTAAAACTACGGGAGGCTTTACTGTCTTGGTAGGAAAAAACAACACACAAAACGATTACATTACCACCAAATTGGCTACCAAGGATGACTACTGGTTTCACACAAAGGATATACCCGGTTCGCACACCCTTTTGGTAACCGACGGCAAGGTGCCCGGAAACACCGATTTAGAGCAAGCGGCAAGTATAGCGGCTTATCATTCAAAAGCGGCAAATTTGGAACTTGCCCCGGTTGATATGGTGTTGGCACGGTATGTTAAAAAGCCGTCCGGAGCAAAGCCCGGTATGGTAATATTTAAAAACCAAACAACAGTATTTGTTCACCCTCGAAAGGACTTTTAAGCAAATGGAATCTATAGCACAAAACAAAATGGGCACGATGCCCATAAACAAATTACTATTATCAATGTCCTTGCCTATGATGGCTTCGATGTTGGTTATGGCGTTTTATAACGTGGTTGACAGCATCTTCGTTTCTTATTACAGTGATGCAGCGTTGACAGCGGTAACATTGGCATTCCCTTACCAAAACTTAATGGTTGGTGTGGGAGTGGGAACAGGCGTAGGTATAAACGCACTACTTTCTAAAAGCCTTGGCGAAAAGGATTTTGATAAGGCCACCAAAACAGCAAACAACGCAATATTTTTAGCGTTAGCAAGTTTTATAGTCTTTGCTATTTTAGGTATTTTTACTTCACGTCCGTTTTTTGAAATGCAAATTAAGGACGAAACAATTATTCAGTACGGCGTTGACTATTTTTCCATTTGCTCAATTTTCTCTTTCGGTCTGTTCGGCTCAATCTGTTTTGAACGACTGCTTGTATCCACAGGTAAAACCGTCCTTACAATGGCTTGCCAGCTGACAGGCTCAATTACAAACATTATTTTTGACCCAATATTTATTTTCGGTCTGTTCGGTGCTCCCAGAATGGGTGTGGCAGGCGCCGCAATTGCTACTGTTATGGGTCAAATAGCGGCTTTCATTTTAGCTGTTATATTAAACATAACTAAAAACAAGGAAATTACTATTTCCATAAAACAGATTTTTTCACCCTCGTGGAAAATTATCAAACAGATATATGCTGTTGGCGTTCCGTCAATTCTTATGACAAGTATCGGCTCTGTAATGACCTTCAGCATGAACAAAATTTTAGGCTCGTTTAAGGCGCTCGAAACAGTAGCCATAAATATATTTGGTATTTATTTTAAAATTCAAAGCTTTATATTTATGCCGGTGTTCGGTCTTAATAACGGTATGGTGCCGATTGTTGCGTACAACTACGGCGCTAAGGACAGAGCAAGGGTTGTTAAGACAATCAGGTTGAGTATGGCCTATGCGATAGGTATTATGTTTGTCGGGTTTGCACTGTTCCAAATTTTCCCTGAATTTTTGCTTGGAATTTTCAATTCGAATTCGGGACAGCTTGTTACCTACGGCTGCACGGCTTTTCGTATTATCAGCCTGCACTTTTTAATTGCCGGATTTTGTATTGTCAGCTGCTCTGTATTCCAAGCGCTCGGCAACGGCGTATACAGTCTGCTGGTTTCAATTGCAAGACAGCTTTTAGTTTTGATACCGGCGGCATATTTACTTTCGCTATTTGGGGACGTAAACCTAGTTTGGTATTCTTTCATAATAGCCGAAACGGTATCTGCAGTTGTTTGTTTCGTTTTCTTGAAAAAGTCTCTTAAAAAAGTGTAAAAAATCTTGTGTTTAACTTGACTTTTATGAATAAATTGGACACAATATAAATATAGTGAAAATTTTTAAAAGGAGTATCGCAATGGAACCCATTAATGTAGCGGAATTTATTGCCAAAAATTACACCGAATACACAGGTGACGATAAATTTTTAAAAGGTCCTACTGCTGCCACCAAAAAGCTGTGGGAAAAAACTCACGCTCTGCTGATTGAGGAAACTCGCCGTGGCGGTGTTTATGATATAGACAATAAAATTGTTTCTACAATTACCTCACACAAACCAGGGTATATTGACAAAAAATTAGAGCAAATTGTAGGTTTGCAAACCGATGCTCCGCTTAAACGTGCTATTATGCCTTTTGGCGGTATTCGTATGGTACGCACTTCCTTAAAAGCCTACGAGCGCCCGATGGATGAAAATGTAGAAAAGATTTTTGAGTATCGCAAAACACATAATGATGGTGTTTTTGATGTTTATTCAGAAGAAATGCGTAAAGCCCGCCATTCGGGAATTATTACCGGTTTGCCTGATGCATACGGCCGAGGCCGAATTATCGGTGACTACCGCCGTGTTGCACTTTACGGTGTGGACAGGCTTATTGAAGATAAGCAAGCCGAAAAGCAGACCTACTATAAGGGTGCTATGGATGAAGAAACCATCCGCCGTATAGAAGAAACAAGTGAGCAGATTAGAGCACTTTTAGAGCTTAAAGAAATGGCTGCTTCCTATGGCTTTGATATTGGCCGCAAGGCAAACGGATTGAAAGAGGCGGCACAATGGTTGTATTTCGGCTACCTTGCTGCAATCAAAGAACAAAACGGCGCCGCTATGTCTATTGGCCGTGTTTCCACCTTCTTGGATATTTATGCTGAGCAGGAGTTAAAGGACGGTACATTGACCGAGGCACAGGTACAGGAAATTGTTGACCATTTGGTTATTAAACTGCGTTTGGTACGCTTCTTGCGCACCCCGTCTTATGACGCGCTTTTCTCAGGCGACCCGACTTGGGTTACCGAGGCAATTGCAGGTATGCTTGATGACGAGCACTCACTCGTTACAAAAATGAGTTTTAGATTTTTACACACTCTGCACAATTTGGGCCCCGCACCCGAGCCGAACTTAACAGTACTTTACAGCCCCAAATTACCTCAAGGATTTAAGGAATTTTGCGCTAAGGTAAGCTCTGAAACCAGCGCTATACAATATGAGTCTGATGACTTGATGCGTGCAAAATTCGGTAGTGATTACGGTATTGCTTGCTGCGTATCGGCTATGAGAATCGGTAAGCAGATGCAGTTCTTTGGCGCCAGAGCAAACCTTGCTAAAGCTTTGCTTTACGCAATTAACGGCGGCGTTGACGAAATTTCGGGCGAACAGATTGGTCCAAAGTTAGAGCCTCTTCGTGGCGTACTTGATTACGAATCAGTTTACGAAAGATTTGAAAAAGTATGTGATTGGCTTGCCGCTTTGTATGTAAACACATTGAATGTTATACACTTTATGCACGATAAGTATTGCTACGAGCGTATTCAAATGGCGTTACACGACAAGGAAGTGTTCCGCACCTTAGCTTGCGGAATTGCCGGCTTGTCGGTTGTGGCTGACAGCCTTGCGGCTATTAAATACGCTTGGGTAAGCACTGTTGAAAAAGACGGTATAGCAGTTGACTTTGACGTTAAGGGCGAGTTCCCGAAATTCGGTAACAATGATGACCGTGTTGATGATATTGCGGTTGATGTTGTGCGTATGTTTATGGGCAAGCTTCGTCAAAATTTGGCTTACCGCAATGCGACACCTACTATGTCAATTTTAACTATCACCTCAAACGTTGTGTACGGTAAAAAGACCGGCTCCACACCTGACGGCCGTAAGGCGGGCGAGCCTTTTGCACCCGGCGCAAACCCGATGCACGGCAGAGACCAAAAGGGTGCCGTTGCTTCTATGCTTTCGGTTGCTAAATTGCCGTACGATTACAGTGAGGACGGAATTTCCTACACCTTCTCAATCGTGCCTGATGCACTCGGCAAGGGTAATGATGAGCAAAAGAAAAATTTGGTAGATTTGATGGACGGCTATTTTAGTGAGTCGGGACATCATATAAATGTAAACGTATTAAACCGTGAAATGCTGTTAGACGCTATGGACCACCCCGAAGAATATCCGCAGCTGACTATCCGCGTTTCAGGATATGCGGTTAATTTCACTAAGCTGACTCGTGAGCAGCAGCTTGATGTAATCAACCGTACCTTCCATTCGAGGTTCTAATGATAGGATTAGTTCATTCAATAGAAACACTTGGCGCAGCAGACGGCCCGGGACTTAGATACATTCTGTTTTTAAGGGGCTGTCCGCTGAGATGTGCCTACTGTCATAATCCCGACACTTGGGATATGCTGGGCGGCTCTAAAATGACCGAATGGGAAATGTTTAATGATATTATGGAGTATAAGCATTTCCTAAAACGGGGCGGTGTAACCATTTCGGGGGGAGAACCGCTAATGCAGTGGCAGTTCTGTTACAGACTGACTAAACTACTGCACGAAGAGGGCATTTCTGTAGCAATTGACACCTCAGGTGCAATTGCTTTAAAGCATTGCCAACCTTTAATAGATGAAATAGACCTTATATTGCTTGACATAAAAGCGATGGATACAGAGCTTTGCCGTAAAATCACAGGCGAGGGCAACGAGCACGCTTTGGAGATATTGGATTACTGTGAAAAAATCGGTAAACCTGTTTGGATAAGGCACGTTGTTGTTCCGGGACTTACATTAGAGGAGAAAAACCTCACTGATATGGCAGAGCATATTAAAAAATACTCTTGCATTGAGCGTGTTGATTTATTGGCATTCCATCAAATGGCACAATATAAGTGGGATGATTTAAAATTAAATTACACATTGAAGGATACTCCAACGCCAACAAAAGAAGAAATGCAATGGGCAGCCGATATTTTTGAAAAAAAAGGCGTTAAGGTGCATTACTAATGAAGAAAAAACAAGTATATTTTATAGTTCAATCAGCTTTAATAGCGGCAATATATGCCGCCGCAACATACATAGCTGCAATTTTAAATATTGCTTATGGACCAATTCAATTCCGTTTTTCCGAGGCGCTCAATATCTTGGCACTTTTTACCCCTGCCGCTATACCGGGGCTCACAATCGGTTGCTTTATTGCCAACCTTGGAAGTCCTTACGGTGTGCTTGATATGGCGCTCGGCACCCTGGCAACTTTTTTTTCAGCACTTTGCGTATACTTTATCGCAAGAAAGGTGAAAAGGGGTAAAGCGTATATTGCCCCCATCTTTCCAACCTTGTTCAACGCCTTTATTATAGGCGCCGAAATTGCGATTTTCTTGCCAAGCGGTGAGCGTTGGCTGGGCTTTTTGGTTTCGGCAGGGCAAATCGGCTTGGGCGAAGCCGCCGTATGCTTTGTTTTAGGTATCCCGCTATACTACCTGCTCGAAAAGCGATTTGCAAATTTATTATCTTTGCCTAAATAAAAAAACCGACCTTTAAGAGCCGTACTCTTAAGGACAGTAAAAGAGCTGTGTAGAAAATTTCTACACAGCTTTTAATTTTGTCTTATACCGTAACAAGCAGGGAAAATGTATATCTTTTTCCTCTTGTTAGGAGAACCTAAAACCCTTTTCTAAACAAATATCATCTATTCGATAAATTATAGTTTACCCAACTTTCAAACCGATAATAGCACGGTACAGCATTACAAGTCCTGCGCTTAGTAACGTACCGCCAACAATATCCGTGAGCCAATGTACGCCGGAAAGCAGTCTGCCAATTACCATAAAGGTAATAAATGTTATGATTGAAACAGCAACGATATTACGGAGCGCTTTGCTCTTTATGCGACTACCCAACTGCATTATAGCCGTCGGCATAACGCACATTACCAGCATTGTTGTTGAAGATGGGTAAGAAGCTTCTAAATATCCGTTTATCAGTACCGGTCTGCAGTTGATTACCACGCTCTCAAAAAACAAATAGGCGGCAATCGTGACTATATAAAATCCGCCCAAAACAAGAATGTCGTGTTCCACCTTGCGTATGCTTTTACGCTTGATCCACTGCACAAGTCCAAGTGTACCAAACCCCATACACACAAAGATAGGCACAAGTCCGAGCCAATCCGTTATGTTGTAAAGTTTCCAATGCACGCCCGTCAGATTATGGAAAAAACCATTGATACCGGCAAATCCCACAGATGAACCTTGTGGGCCAATTGCACGAAAATCTACAAAGCAAATTGCCACCGTCCACAGCAGAAACGCTGTAAGCAAACACACTGAAGCGATAAAACTTTTTCTAATTCTTTTCATTTTTTCTACCATCCTTTTGGTTTGTATTTTGGCTTTCGCCTGAATACAAGTTTAGGGAAAAGCAATGAAAAATGAAAGAATTTAGCCGTCACATCGATGATACGCTTCGTATCATTGCCGTTTTATCAGCATTAGCGCCTTGATAATCGAAAAAGCAAATACAAATACCGCTGCATAGGGTTGCTGACTTACAATGAAAAGGCATGCTCCAACGCCACTTAATGTCAGCCACAAATTACTCTTGCTCTGACTCCAAAGTCTTTGTCGGCAGTTTTGTAGGGCGAGGGTTATAATGCCCAACACTATCATAATACCTACAAAAGCAATGCACGCAGTTTTTAAGTACGGCTGAACTTCACTCAAAGCAAGGAGCGATACCTCTCTGATAACGCCATCCGCTTTTTGACCGAAGAAAGGTAGAAATAGCAACAAAGCCATACCGCAGTCAAGCAGACCAAAAACCAAGTCTCGAAGCGTTCGTTCTTTTTCCTTGTGGTCTTTTTCTGCAATGGCAAGAATTTCTTCGCCGGACAACAGTTCATCTAAGGAAACAGAGAAGAACTTTGATATTGCCTTCAAAGACTCTATGTTCGGAAACCCACGTCCTGACTCCCACTTTGAAATAGCAGTTCGGGAAACATAGAGATACTCCGCAAGTTCCTCTTGGGTAAGTCCTTTTTGCTTTCGGAGTTC
>JAZREP010000020.1:0-11118 GCA_045660865.1 Acutalibacteraceae bacterium
ACATTATTAAAGAAAACATAGGCATCGGAAAGAGGGTTTAAAAGCAATTCTTCTGCCGAGATGACGGCGGTAGGTTTTGCGTTGCTTTTTAAAAATTTCAAAACAAGAATACCTTTGTTATTCTGCTGTAAAAAAGAGCAAGCTGCTCTAAGTTTTTGCAAAAGCATTTTTTCAAAAGCGTTGGGGCAGTAGTTGAAATTCCCTCGCAGTGTAACAACAAGGCTGTTTTTGTGGGTGCAAACGGTTAGCGTTAAGGGTGAAGTCAGCCGATTAACAATATTAAAAATAAGTGCCAATAGCATTCCCTTATCGGCAATCACTTTGCGCTCGGTTAAAGAACGTGTTGTGAAATTGCAGTCGCACATATAGGAAAGCAGCCTACAAAGTCCGCCGATTTCAACCGTTTGAAAAAACGGCTCTCGCCGTTCTAATTCTGCCCGACGTAAGCGGAGCATGCTTTTCAGTGCGTAATTATCAATGCCGTGCCGTAAAATATATTCAAAAATAATATCTCTGTTGTTCATATTTTTATCCTCGTAGTACCTATTTTGTCCACAACACCAACATATCAACAAATGTAAATTTTTCAAATTTTGTTAGTATTAACGATTTTTTTGTTCCTTTTAAAAAGTGCTTGAAAAAATAGGAAAATGGTATATAATAAATATGTAATATATTTTTAGGAGGAATTTCCAATGGTTAAAGTTGCAATTAACGGCTTCGGCCGCATCGGCCGTCTGGCTTTCAGACAGATGTTCGGTGCCGAGGGCTACGAAATTGTTGCTATCAACGATTTGACCAGCCCCAGCATGCTCGCTCATCTTCTTAAGTACGATTCTGCTCAGGGTAGATACGCTCTTGCAGACAAAGTTGTTGCAGGTGAGGACAGCATCACAGTTGATGGCAAAACCATCAAAATCTATGCAGAGAAAAACGCTGCTGATTTGCCTTGGGGCGAAATCGGTGTAGACGTAGTTCTCGAGTGCACAGGTTTCTACTGCTCTAAAGAAAAATCTCAGGCACACATTGATGCAGGTGCTAAAAAGGTTGTTATCTCTGCTCCCGCAGGCAAAGATTTACCGACCGTTGTTTTCAGCGTAAACGAGGATACTCTTACTGCAGATGACAAAATCATCTCTGCTGCTTCTTGCACCACCAACTGCTTAGCTCCTATGGCTAAGACTTTGAACGATTATGCTCCTATTCAGAGCGGTATCATGACAACTGTTCATGCTTGGACAGGTGACCAAATGGTACTTGACGGTCCCCACAGAAAGGGCGACCTCCGTCGTGCACGTGCTGCTGCTTGCAATATCGTTCCTAACTCTACCGGTGCTGCTAAAGCTATCGGCTTGGTTATCCCTGAGCTCAACGGCAAACTTATCGGTTCTGCTCAGCGTGTTCCCGTTCCGACCGGTTCTACTACTATCTTAGTAGCAGTTGTTAAGGGCAAGGACGTTACTGTTGAGGGTATCAACGCTGCTATGAAGGCTGCTTCCAGCGCTTCCTTCGGTTACACCGAGGAGCAGTTGGTTTCTTCCGATATTATCGGCATCACCTACGGCTCTTTGTTTGATGCAACTCAGACCATGGTTACAAAGGTTGACGATGACACCTATCAGGTACAGGTTGTTTCTTGGTATGATAACGAGAACAGCTACACCAGCCAGATGGTTCGTACAATCAAATATTTTGCTGAAATCTAATTGGTTTTAGAAAATTTAGACAGCCGAAGCGAATTCGCTTCGGCTGTTTTTTTATAAGTCGCTCTGTTGACAATGGTGTTATTAAGGGTGTATAATCTATATACCCCCTATGGGTATATAGATTTTTGGGAGTGACAATAAAGGTGCAAGAAAAGTGCAATTGCAATAAAACTAAAGAGCGCTCTATAGATGAATACACAAGTCTTATAAATCGGCTTAACCGTATTGAGGGGCAGATAAGGGGTATTCGCAATATGGTACAAAAGTCTTCGTATTGTACTGATATTTTAGTGCAGGTGTCTGCCGTTAATGCGGCGCTGAATGCATTTAATAAGGAATTATTGGCAAATCATATAAAGACGTGTGTTGCAGACGATATTAAAGCGGGCAAGGATGAAACGGTAGACGAACTGGTTGCAACCTTGCAAAAACTGATGAAATAGGTATTAAAAATGGAAGAATATATTGTAACGGGAATGAGCTGTGCCGCCTGCAGCGCCAGGGTTGAAAAGGCTGTAAAGGCTTTGGGTGTAAAATCGGTTGAGGTTAATCTGCTCACAAAAAGTATGCTGGTCGATTACGAGAACGGCATATTAACACCTGAAATTATTTGTAATGCAGTACAAAAGGCAGGCTATAGCGCAGAGCTTAAAGTTAAAAATTTAAGTGCCGTTAAAACAGCAAACAATGAAACCGACAATTTCAAAAAGCGGTTTATCATTTCGCTTATATTTATGCTGCCGCTTTTTTATCTTGGAATGGGACATATGTGGCATTTTCCGTTGCCGCACTTTTTAAATGATTTTTATATTTCGGGCATTTTGCAGTTAATACTGGCACTGCCTATAATAATTGTAAACTTTTCGTTTTTTACAAACGGGATAAAGTCACTCATTAACGGAGCGGCGAATATGAATTCGCTTATAGCACTCGGCAGCGGAGCCGCCTTTATTTACAGTTTGTATCTGTTGGTTGCAAATTCGGGTGCAACACATTTGTATTTTGAAACGGCGGGTATGATACTGACACTAATCTGCCTTGGAAAATTTTTGGAAAGCCGTTCAAAATCAAAAACGGCGGGCGCAATTACCGCTTTGATGGACTTAAGCCCCAAAACTGCGCTTCTACAAACTGCTGACGGTGAAAAAACCGTTGCAGTAGGGCAGTTGAAAAAAGGTGATATAGTCATTGTAAAGACAGGGGACGCCATTCCCGCAGACGGCGAGGTAATCTTTGGCCACGGAACTGTAAACAAAGCGTTTTTAACAGGCGAAAATATGCCAGAGGAGATAAGTGAAGGCAGTAGAGTTATAGGCGCTACAATTTTGCAAAGCGGATATATAAAAATGAGGGTAGATTCGGTTGGAAGTGACACCGTGCTCTTTGAAATTATTCGTCTTGTGGAAAAGGCTTCGGCCAAAAAGGCGCCCATATCAAAACTAGCGGATAAGGTAAGCGGCATTTTTTTACCTGTCGTTTTAGGAATTGCTTTAATCACATTTGTTGTTTGGCTATTATTGGACGGCGGGTTTGAAACTGCGCTGACTCACGCCATTTCGGTACTGGTAATATCCTGTCCGTGTGCCCTTGGTTTGGCCACACCTACCTCGGTTATGGTTGGTACCGGCAGGGGCGCAACCTTAGGTGTACTGATAAAATCGGGCGAAGCCTTGGAAACAGCTCACAAGGTAAAAACTGTGGTTTTTGATAAAACCGGAACAATAACTATGGGTGCTCCGATAGTAGAGGATATAGAGGTTTATTCTAAAGAACAAGACGATATATTAGCTATTGCCGCATCAATAGAAAAACATTCTAATCATCCGCTTGGCGCCGCAATAGTAGATTTAGCCGAAAAAAGAGGCTTGCACTTACCCGAAATTACCGATTTTGAAACTATAGTCGGCAAAGGGGTATCGGCAAAAATAGGAAAGAAGAGTTATTTCGTTGGCAAAGCAGAAAACAACACGGCAGTAGCGCTAATGGAAGACGGCAAAATAATAGGCAAATTTATTATTAAGGATAAAATAAAGCCTGATGCAAAAGAGGCGGTTGCAGCGCTTAACAATATGGGAATAGCAACCGTAATGCTCACAGGTGATAATGAAGCGGCGGCAAAGGATATAGCTAAAAAAGTAGGCATTTCTAAGTTTGTTGCAAACGTATTACCGGGCGAAAAGCAAGAAAAGATAAATGACTTAAAAGAAAACGGAGCGGTTGCAATGGTAGGTGACGGTATAAACGATGCACCTGCGCTAATGTCGGCAGATATAGGCATAGCAATCGGTGCCGGCACAGATATTGCAATGGAATCGGCTGATATTGTACTGATGGGCAATGGACTTTTGCAGGTGGTACGTGCAATAGAGTTAAGCCGTGCTGTTATTAAAAACATTAAAGGCAATTTATTTTGGGCGCTGTTTTATAACAGTTTATGTATACCTTTAGCAACAGGCCTATTCGGTATTCATTTAGACCCCGCATTCGCCGCTGCAGCCATGAGCTTCAGCAGTGTTTTCGTAGTAACCAATGCTTTAAGATTAAGAAATTGGCAAGGGGCTAAAAATATAAAACTGGGAGAAAAGAAAATGGAAAAGAAGATTTATATTGAAGGTATGATGTGTCAGCATTGTGTGGCGCACGCAAAGGCGGCGTTAGAGGCGCTGGATGGTATAAAAACAGTTAAAGTAGAGCTTGAAAACAAATGCGCTTTAATTACCGCAAGCAAAACGATAGAGGATGAGGCTATTCGCACCGCAATAAGCAAAGCGGGCTATACCGTAACTAAAATAGAAAATTCGCTTGCTTAACTGCTAAAATTTTAGTATTATTAGTGTGAAAATAAAGGAGGTGCGGTATGCATCTTTTAATCGTTGGCGGCGGTGCCGCAGGACTTTGTGCCGCAATAACGGCAAAACGGAAAAAAAAGAACTTAAAGGTTACGATTTTAGAAGCAAATGACCGAGTGGGCAAAAAACTGATAACCACAGGTAACGGCCGTTGCAACATTACGAATAAGGATTTAAGTGCAACCAATTATCACGGCGGAACCGAAGTTTGTTACTGCTTGGATAACGATTTTATAACCGACTTTTTTGCTTCAATTGGAACCGAAATCGTTTTTGAGGAAACTAATAAAGCATACCCCGCTTCTTATCAGGCGCTTTCGGTGGTAGATAATCTGCGTTTTGCCTGTGAGGAATTGGGTGTAGAAATATTGACGGGACAAAAGGTGACTGACATTTCCTTTGGGGGCGGAGTTTTTACTGCCTTTGCCGAAAAAACATTTAATGCAGATGCGGTTTTAATTTGTTCCGGCTCGGCCGCGGGCGGTAAAATCGCAAGTGACAGCGGTTATTCACTTTTAAAGAAGTTCTCTCACACAGTTACACCCATTACTCCTGCTATTGCGCCCATTAAAACCGAAACCGACGTGGTGCGACAGTTGAAGGGTATAAAGGTTAACGCAACTGCAAAACTGATTGTTGACGGCAAGCCGATAAGAGAAGAATACGGCGAGGTTTTGTTCTGCGATTATGGGCTTTCGGGTCCACCGATTTTACAGCTTGCAAGACCTGCAGCATTACCCTTTAAAACGGCACTAATTAACCTTGATTTAATGCCCGATACGGATAAAGCTGTACTTATTGAAAAATTACACCAACGCAAAAGTTTGCTGGCTAACAGAACAGCAGGCGAGTTTTTCACGGGCCTTTTGAATAAGCGTTTAGGTCAGGTTATTTGTAAGCTTTGTGGCTTTGGAGTAAACACACCTGCAAGCGAATTAAAGGTAGAAAAATTGGCAGGGCTAATTAAAGAAATGCCCTTTAAAGTTTTAGGCGTTATGCCGCTGGCCCAAGCACAGGTAGCGGCAGGTGGTGTTAAAACAGACGAATTTAATAAAAACTTTATGTCTAAAAAACAAGCAGGACTCTTTGCGGCAGGCGAAGTCTTAAACATAGATGGTGACTGCGGCGGCTTTAATCTGGCATTTGCTTGGTGCAGCGGGGAAACTTCAGCAAATGCGGCAGTAGAGTATTTGGAGGATAAAAATGCTGCTCGTTAACAATATTAAAATACCGCTTGAGAGTAATCCTAAATCGGCAACCCTTAATGTTTGCAAGCAACTTAGAATACCGGCAGAGCATATTATTTCCTGTACTCTTTACCGCCGTTCCATTGATTGCAGAAAAAAGGATAATATCCATTATGTGTGCTCTTATTTGCTTGAAACCAAAAAAGAGGATTACTATTTAAAGAAACTGAACTCTGCTCGTAAATTTGAAAACCCCATATTCAATTTTGAAAAACAACAAAGTGATGTACGACCTGTGGTAATAGGCTTTGGCCCTGCAGGTATGTTTGCTGCTTATGTGCTTGCTTTAAAGGGGCTAAGACCGATTGTTTTTGAAAGAGGTATGGCGGTAGATGAGCGCATTAGCGCAGTTGAAAAGTTTATGAGCGGCGGCGAATTTAATCCCAAAGGAAATATTCAATTCGGCGAGGGCGGTGCAGGTACTTTTTCGGACGGAAAGCTTAATACAGGTATAACCAACCCTTATTGCCGCTTTGTGCTTGAAACCTTTGTGAAATGCGGTGCGGATGAAGATATTTTAATTGATGCAAAACCCCACATAGGAACCGATGTTTTAAGAACGGTAGTAAAAAGAATGCGCCAAAAGATATTGGCGCTCGGCGGAGAGATTAACTTTGAAAGCTGTCTTACTAAGCTTAGGTTTGAAAACGACAGATTAAGCAAAATTACGGTGCAAACCGACAGCGGCGAAAAAGAATTTGACTGTTCGTATTTATTGCTTGCAATAGGGCACTCGGCAAGGGATACTTTCCGTATGCTTTATGATTTGGCTGTGCCTATGCAGGCAAAAGCATTTGCCATAGGCAGCAGAATTGAGCATAAACAAAAATGGCTTAACGAAGTACGCTACGGCAAAGCGGAAAACTTGCCGGCAGCGGATTATCACCTCTCTACACACCTTTTAGACGGTCGGGGAGTTTTCACCTTTTGTATGTGTCCCGGCGGTGAGGTGGTTGATGCACGCAGCGATGAAAATCATATAGCAACCAACGGGATGAGCAATAAAGGCAGAGAGAGTGAAAACGCCAACAGTGCCTTGCTTGTGGGTGTATCGCCTGACGAATTTGGCGGCGGCGTGCTCGATGGTATGCTCTTGCAGGAAAAAATTGAGCAAGCGGCATATGTTTACGGTAAAGGTCACCCCATTAGCCAGACGGTAGGAGATTTTTTAAACGGCAAACCTTCTGCTACGGCGGGCGAGGTTAAGCCCTCTGTAAAGCCCGCTTGCACCTATGGTGATATTTCCTCAATTTTTCCGCAATATATTACCGACGCATTAAAAGAGGGTATAGTAGAGCTTGCAAAGAAATTACCCGGCTTTGATAACCCCGAAGCAATTTTAACAGCGCCCGAAACCAGAAGTTCATCACCCGTTCGCATACTTAGAGACAAAACACGGCAGAGTGCCGTTTTGGGTCTTTACCCTGTGGGTGAAGGAGCAGGTTATGCAGGCGGTATAATGTCGGCCGCAGTTGACGGAATAGAATCGGCGCTATCTTTAACTGAACAAATTTAAAAAAGAAGCACAGAGATTTTTCTCTGTGCTTCTTTTATAGTTTAATTACTTTTGCATCCAAAAGGTCAATATCCTCTTTTAGATGGCTTACCATAACGATAGTTTTGTTCTTGAATTTTTCTTTTATTAGGCTTGCGGCAAGTTTTTTATTATCCTCATCAAGTCCGTTAAAGGGCTCGTCGAGTAATAATATATCACCGCCATAGTTTATGGCTCTTGCTATTGCCACTCTGCGTGCCATACCACCGCTTAAATCTCCCGGTTTAGCATCGCAAAATTCACTTAAGTTAAGTGCTTCTAAGCTATCAAAGTTATCGGTTACGGCAAGTATGTTTTCTTTGGCTGTGAGGTGGGGAATAAGTCGGTTTTCCTGAAAGACAAAAGAAACCTTGCCGTTTACTAACACTTCTCCGCTGTTGGCTGTTAGCAGTCCTGCGATAAGTTTCAGCACGGTGGTTTTACCGCAACCGGAGGCTCCAAATAAGCATACCGTCTCGCCTGGTAAAACAGATAAGTTAAAATCTTTTAATACAGGTGTTTTGCCGTATGAAAAGGAAACGTTTTTAAATTTTATCATACAAGCCACCGCCCCTTCGCCCAGGTTGCAGTCTTTTTAAGCAACCATTCTAAAATCAAGCTTAAAACGATTACTGTCGCTGTCCAAGCAAAAACCTCAGGAGTTTCAATTATCGCCTTTGCATCCTTTAACTGGCGGCCAATTGAAAGTAAGGGCAGGCAAATAACCTCAGCGGCAATTCCCGATTTCCAAGCAAAGCCAAGACCAACTGTACCTTGGGACAATACAACAGGCAAAATAGCCGGCATATAAATACTGCCGATAACTGTACGCCTTTTCATATTAAAGACCTTTGCCATTTCAATCAGTTCACGGTCAACTGAATTAAGCCCCGTTTGTACAGCGGCATAAATAATAGGCACTACCATCAAAAATGAAATGAAAACAGGCACGTAATCGGTGCGCAGCCAAACAAGTGCCAATATTATAAAGGAAATAACGGGTGTAGAGCGAATGATATGTAATATTGGTGAGAAAAGAGAGCCCAAAAAGGGAACCTTTTTGCAAACTACACCTAAAAACACACCAAGTAAGCAAGCAATACTAAAGCCTGCTACAACTCTTACAATAGAATAAAGACAAGCAAGCCAAAATTTTAGTGTTGGGATTAATCCTGCCAAAGTATTTAAAACCTTGGCAGGGGTAGGTACCAGTACTTCGGAATTAACAAGAATTGCTATTACCTGCCAAACGGCAAGCCAAAACAAAGCAATAAAGATACCTTTTAAAACTTTTTTACTTAACGTAATAAAAGTCTGCATCTGGAATCGCTCCTCCGATAGATTTGGGGTTAGCGTCAAAAAGAATTTGATAATAAGGCTCTATAGCAGTTTGCATTTTTCTGCCCGCAATATAGGTGAGGTTGCAGTCGGGGATTGCCTTAGCCGCAATAGCCTGGCTTGGGATTACGCCGTAGTTAGCACAAAGTGCGGCGGTATCGTTTACATCCTCTAACGCTTCTTCAATTGAGTCCTCATAATCGTCTAAAAATTCTGCAACGGCGGCGGGGTTTTCCTTAGCAAATTCTGAACGAACTACCATACAACCCATAACAAGCAAGCCACTATCTGCAACCTTGTTCCACTCAGCGTTTATATCAAGCACCTTAGTTAAAGCAACGTTCTTTTGTTTTGCTTGAACGAGTACCGCTGTAGCAGCAGGCTGGGGCACCATTGCAACGGCGCCGGGCTTGGAGGCTAACAATTGAGCGGTAAGAGTATCGTTGTCGTCTACAAATTGTAGTGTTACATCCTTTTCGGGGTCAATACCGTTTTTATTAAGCAGATACTTTAAAATATATTCGGGGTTAGCACCCTGCCCCGAGGTAAGAATTGTCTTACCCTTCAAATCAGCAAAGCTTTTAATGGTGTTGCCGTTTTCTATAATCGAGAGAACACCCAAGGTGTTGCAAGCGAGCAACTTAATAGCGCCGTTTGTCTTTTTGTAAAGTGAAGCGGCAAGGTTGGTGGGAATAGCGGCAATATCAACCTCTTTTGTTGTAATTTTGCCTACAATCTCGTCGGGCGAGCCGACGATTTGGAATTTATAATCGTCAGCCTCATCCTGCATCATATTGGCAAGACCTACAGCAGTAGGGCCTTTAATGGCGTAAACAGAGGGGATAACCTTTTTTGCAGGTGTGGAATTGTTGCCTTTGTCAAGCCTTACCATACAAGCAGAAAGTGAAAGCACGAGGGCTAAAATCATAATTACAGATAAAATACGTTTCATAACTATTCTCCTTTAATATAAATATATTTATCTTTTTTAATTTTGTTTGAGGCAATTAGGCTGTCAATAGCACGGTAAAGGCTTGAACGACCAATGTTTAGCCGATTGGCTAACTCAGCCATACTAAACGGCAAGTTGACTTTACCGTTTTTGTCCGAATAGGAACAAAGGGCTTTAAAAACTCTTTGCAGGGCATCTGAGTCGGTAAAGCTGTAAATTTTGCCGTTCATAAAGCGGATGCGGTCACTCAAAAAAGCAATATAGTTGCGGCTGAAGGTGGGGCAGCTTTCAATTAAGTGAGCAACTTCCTTCTCCGGCAAATATGCAATAATGCAATCTGCCGCAGCAGTTACGGTACCATCGGTCTGCTGTTTGCAAAAAAGGGAAGCGGCACCGAAAAAATCGCCAGACTCCATATTCCGCATTACTACCGAACTGTTTTGAGCATAAACCTTTGCTTTTCCCGATAGCAGAAAACAAAGATTGCCTGCTTTATAAAGCTGTTCGCCCTTTTTTAGGTGAGAAAGCGTTGTGGCTGAAAAAATGCTCTCAACCAACTCAGCACTCATACCTTCAAAAAGCCGACAGGCAAAAAACAGTTCTTTTGCTTTGGTTTCTTGCTTTGAGGTGATACTTGACATAAAAACCTCCAAAAGTGTCCCAAACGGAACAGTTTTTATTATTATAGCACGAAAAAACAAAAAACGCAATAAAAAAACCGCAAAATTTTAATTTGCGGTTTTTTGCTTATATATTATTCTTCTTATTATATATATTATACATATTATAAATATACTGCCGAGCAGGGAACCGACAGCGTCTATGAACACATCTTTAACACCGGGTCCTCTGCCGGGAACAAAATATTGGTGGATTTCATCGGTTATGGCATATATTACACAAACAATTTCGCTATACAGAATAATTCGACTAACTTTAAGTGGGTAATTGAAAAGTGTCAGTGAAACTAAAAAGCCGAGCAGAGCGTATATACAGAAATGAGCAAGCTTTCTAATAATGCCGGTGTATAACTCACAAATTTCAGCCTGTTTTTCTTCGCTAAGATTTTCAAAGTCGGGATAAAAGAAAGATGCAATGATTTTTATAGTTGAATTACTGGTTTGCAATGACTTGCTTGCTGTTTGGGCAGAGAAGCAAAAAATCATTATCATACAAGCAATTACTAATGTATAACATATAATCAATTTTAAAATACGGGTGTTCAACTTCCTGCCTCCTAATTTAGTGTAATTGTATGATAACATATTTTCCAAAAAAATCAAATAAGAATTAAATTTTTTGGGTATGCGTAACAAAATATTAAAAACCGTTAAAAAAGTAAGAAAAAAGTAAAAAAAGCACTTGACAAGTGGGAATGAATTTGGTATTATAATCTGGCGCCTCAAAAAAGAGGTGCAAAAAAGCGAACCTTGAAAATTAAACAACGATGACAATAAGTAAGGACCCGACAAAGAAATTGAGTATAACTCAA
>JAZREP010000021.1:0-17039 GCA_045660865.1 Acutalibacteraceae bacterium
AAACGTGGGGTGAAATCAAGAATGAAGTATGGGGTAAAACATGGGGTGTCATATCACTCAAAAAGATGGGGTAAAATATGGGGTGCCAACTACTGAAAAAGATGGGGTGAAACATGGGGTAAAAGATGGGGCGTCAATGACGATAGTTAAATGCCGTTTATTAAAAAATGACGTTTATGAATCTCGTCCTCCCCCTTATAGGGTAATTATTGAAAATGACTCATAATCGACATAGGATAACATAAAATGACAACCAAATAACCACTAATTACACTTTTTTAGAAGTACATTAAAGTTATCGATGATTCTCGCTTGCTAATGATCAATAAGAAAAAACTATAGAGATTACCTTTCGTTTCCGATATGATAAGAGTTTTGAGAGGTTTTTTGCGGTTATTTTTGTTTTGAAATTATTGTCATTTTTGAAGCAGAAAATGACACTCTCTTTTTTATTATTTAATTTACATTTTGGGGTTTGGAGTGTCACACTTTCGGTTGCAAATGACAAAAAGATAATTAACTTTTCGAGGTGGGCAAGAGGGGGAGCAATCTGAGCATCCCAAAGGGATGGTCATACAATCATCTCAAACGGTAAATCATACGGAAAAATCTCGAAACGTAAGTCATACTCGAATCTCCCGAAATGATAATCATTTAATCTCCACAAATGCAAGTTGATTGCTCATTTATAAAACGATAGTTTTCCCTAAAATTAATCTTCAATTACTCTAAAAGAATCTATAAATTTCATCGGCAAACGATAGTCATTCATCATACAAAAAAAGACACTAACACAAAAAATTCCAATAAGAGATGAACTGCTGTGAGCATTTTGCTTGCGGCAGTTTTTTCGTTGTTAATGTTTTCTTGAAATGGCTCAAACACCTATTCATATTTATATTATGAATTTTAAAACCTAAATTTGAGCCGCCATAGGATTTAGGCACGAAGTTCATTATTAATTTATGAAAGGAGTGAGGACGGTGGACAAAGATTATTATGAAGCTAAACTGCGTGAAATTTTAAGCCGCGATGAAAAAACCGAGGCGGAATTGGTACAGACGATAATAGAGTTTATATTATTAAATTATCAATACCACATGAATAAATAGTTTTATAAAATTAAACACCGGTCAAATCTGTTGGCGGCAGATTTGATTTGAAAATAATGAAGGAGTTATTCAATTTGCAAAGTCGGAAAACATTTGAAGAAATTCGCAGCGCAGGAAGAATAGGAGTGAAGTTTGTCGAAAGGCAGATTTTCGTTAATAAGGAGTCGTTAAACAATTGGTAAATGCTGTATAAATGTTTTTCGCAAGGTGAAAAATATCTTATGAAAGGAATGGCAAGTTATGTTAGATTCTTTTAATTTAATAATGTTAAAAAATGTTGCCATTGCCGATTGTTCTAAAGATAGCCTTGTTGATTTGCATGACGTAAAGATAGACCCGAGTAAATCGGTGGTAGACAAAATGAATGACTATTTTGAGCAAATTAAAAACCCTTATCTTTTCAAAGTCGGCGATATGAGAGTGAAGTTAAGTTTCGGCGGAGAACGTTCGTTTACCGATGCTCTTGGAGCAGTTATTTCAAATGGTGCAAATTACCAAACTAATTTGGGTTGATTTAAAGTCGAAGGTATGGTATACTACGGTTGTGTAGAAAAACGACCATACCTTCATATGGGGCTGACGGAGACCTAATCCGTTGTGCCCTAAATTGAACAATTTTCCGTTGGTCTTCACTTCATCGCTTGGAATATGATATATTCCTGCACTCTTCAGTTTTGCCCACCAAAAAATTCTTTTAATTTTGGGTCGAAGAGTTTATCTCAGCCACCTTTTTTCGAAAGGCGAAGCGTGAGATTTGCAGTAAGGTGTCCACCTTACAAGGATGAACGCGAGCAAGGCGGGAAAAGGCGGCGAGAGAAACCACAATGTATTAGGTCTCCGCCAGCCCATAATATGGAGGTTTTAGCTTTATGTCAAATGCTAAATATGCAGAAATTTTAGAGCAGTCCTCCGTACCAAATAAGGTTTGGAAGACTGCTCTTTATCTTCGTCTTTCCCGTGATGACGGAACTGAGACGGAGAGTAACTCGATTGCATCGCAACGAGAAATTTTAAAAGAATATTTAAAACGATATCCTGATATGGAACTAGGTGAGATTTATTCAGATGACGGTTACAGCGGTACAAATTTTGACCGTCCAGATTTTATTAGAATGATGGAGGACGTTTATTCCGGCAAAATTAACTGTATCGTTGTAAAGGACCTTTCACGTTTTGGGCGAAACTATATTGAGATAGGAAATTATCTCGACAATATTTTCGTTCGTCATCGTGTTCGGTTTGTAGCGATAAACAATAATTATGACAATTTAAGCGCAGGTAACAATGTAGTTAGCAATTTACTAACTTTAAGTATTACCAACGTTACGAACGAAACTCAAGCGGCGAGTACGTCTGTTAACGTGCGAGGAACGCTGAATTTAAGACGTCAGCAAGGCAAGTTTATCGGTTCTTTTTCTACCTACGGTTACCTAAAAGATCCAGATGATAAACACCACCTTATTATTGACGAGGAAACTGCTCCGATTGTTCGGATGATTTTTGAACGCTTTATTGCTGGAGAGAGTATCATTGGCATCACAAAAGACCTGAACGAAATGGGTATACCCAATCCGTCAATGTATAAAAAGCAAAAGGGGCTAAACTACAAGCATCCGTCCGGCAGAAGCAATGACGGTCTGTGGCCCGATAGTTCGGTACGCCGAATTTTACAGAACCGAATGTATGTAGGCGATATGGTGCAGGGCAAAAATACAACCTATAGTTATAAGATTAAACAATGCCGTGCTATCCCTAAAGATGAGTGGATTATTGTTGAAGGCACTCATGAGCCGATTATCGACCAAGAAACCTTTGACAATGCACAGGCTCTATTTAATAAACACATTCGTAAAAGTCCCAAAAAGAATAGTGTTGACTTGTTTTCGGGACTTGTGCGGTGTGCCGACTGTAAGCGTGTGATGAATAAAAAGACCAATCAGCACCCGTATGCCACTTATCATTATTATCGTTGTGTGACGGCTCGGAAACTTAAAAAATCGGCATGTACCAATCACACCATCCGCATTGATAAGTTGGAAGAGGTTGTTCTTTTGACTATTCAAAATATGATTAATACGGCGGTTACAATGAGTGATATGCTTGAATTAATAAATAATAACGCTAAAAGGAAAAAGGAATCAAGTCATATTCAAAAAGCATTGAATTCTCAAGTTGCTGAACGAGAGAAGTTGGTAGCAATGATTGCCGACCTTTATCCTGATTGGAAAAGTGGCGTTATTACTCAAGATGAGTACCAGGTGTTAAAGGAACGGCTAAATGAGAAATTGAGTGTTCTGGACGAAAAAATTGCCGCACTAAACAAATCGGCAGAGGAGTTCAAAAACGGTATTACCGAAGAGAATGACTTTGTAGCACATTTTAAGAAGTACGGTAACATTGAGGCTTTAACAAGACCGTTGATTACCGAACTTGTGCAAGAAATTTTCGTACACGAGGGCGGAGACATTGAGGTTGTGTTCAAATTTCAAGATGCTTATGCACAGGCAGTTGAATATATTGAACTCAACAAGCAACTTATCGAACCTGAAAAGCCTACAAAAAAGAAAAAAACGGCGTAAAGTTAAAGCGTGTGACAGTTTACTGCCACACGCTTTTGCTATTCTCTATTTTTTAACAATATCTTTTGCAATTTCATCAAAATACTTTGATGCTATATGTAAGCAAAATTCTTTCATCATTTCCATATTTTCTTCTTTGCCACCATAGATTTTGCCTGTGATAGGAGATTCCAATTCTACCATAAAATCTTGTAAAATTGCCATTGTATCATTACCGCACGCAATATCTTTATATCTTTTAATATATTGCAGTAATATGCCAAATCGTTCGTGCGAAATTAAGTCGTTCAAAAGTTTAAGAGTAATTTTGCCTTGTGCCATATTATATGGAACAATTTCTTTTTCGTAGTCGAAACCAATTGCCTCATAATCCTTTTTCATAAAATTGGTTTTACCGGTTGCGATAAGTTGCAAGCCGGCAAAGAATTTCATTGTATCATCGGTAAGTCCAAGTTGATCAGCAGTTAAGTTTGAACTTTTATCCTCGCGAATATCGCTAAGTCCTACTAAATAATCACAAGAAACGCCTAAATACTCAGCCATTTTTCCTGCAAGAGCAATATCGGGATTGCGTTTTCCCAAAATATAGAAATTAATGCTTTGCCGAGAACAATTTACCGCCTCGGCAAATTCTCCTTGCGAAATTCCTTTTTCCAAAAGCAGTTGATCCAATCGCTGTCCAAAAATTTGTTGCATTTCCATATTAAAAACCTCCGAAAGTATATATTTGTAGCAACGTACCGAAATATGCTACAAAACCATTGACAAATTAACAATTGTGGCATATACTATATAATAGCAACAAAAATATAAATTGTCAAGTCTTTTGCGCGCGAAGATTAAATCTATACTTTTGTGCTAAAGAATGTTATAATACGAAAGGAGAAAAAATTGGATTACTTATCAGAAATTATTAAAGCGGCAATTTGGGGAGAAAAACCACCCGAAGCACCCAAATGGAATAAATGGTTGCACAGAAACTTAAGTGATAATCATTGCGAAGAATGTTTGATGCTTCACGAATGCTGGTTTGAACAGGAGAAAACGCCAAAATGGCCGCACCATCCATTTTGTCATTGTGTTTTGGAAGATATTCCATATAACGACGTCCTAACCAAAAGTACATCCGACAGCGCTTATAGTAAATTTGATCCTTACTTGTTCAATACCGAAGGCAAATATCCTCATAACAAAGAAAAGTTATTTAAAGAATGGGGATATACAGTTATAGATTCAAAGTGGTTGCAGAGTGAAATTAATAAACAAGGGTTAGAAAAATATATTTCGGGCAATTATATGTTAGGTAAATTGAATAAAGACGGGCAACGAATTAGTATTCGAATTGAAATTCCAAGAAAAGATAAAGCGGAAAATGTATCTTTTATTACCGGATGGATGGTTTATCCAAATGGAAAAATACAATTAATAACACCATATGGAGGTAAATGATATGAAAGAAATGGATGCTGTGCGTATCACAGTAGAAAAAAACGAATACGCCAAAGATGGTGTTCACAAGGGTATGTACGGATGGATATGTTTGGAGCAAAGAGTTCAAAACTATTGGTTAGTTAATTTCCCTCAATGCGGTGAGAAAGACGATATTGCAACAATTTCGATACACGAAGATGATATGGAAGTTGTGCCAATAATGCACGCTATTGTTAACGAACAAATAAAAGCGAAATTTGGGGATTAAACTACCAAGCATTTTTATTGAATCTAATAATTTTTGGAGAAAGAATTAAATTGAAATATCTTGACTGCGTAGAAGTAATTGTTGAAAAAGAACAATATGCTAAAGACGGTGTTCATAAAGGTATGCAAGGCGTTATTTGGTTAGAAGAATCAATTGATGGAACTTGGGATGTATTTTTTGATTTATGGGGTGAGCATGCACCAATTGGTGATATAGCCATAAAAGAGGAAGATTTAAAGCTCATACCTAAAATGGACGCAAGAATTAACGAAAAAATCAAAGCTCAATTTGGCGACTAAAAGTTTACCCCTGCGAACAACATTTTGTTTCGCAGGGGTAATAATTATTTGATACTGGCTTTAGGTATAAAACCTATTTGTTTATATATTTTTTCAAATTCCTTTATAAGAGGTTCACCGTAGATCCAGACTTCTTCGCGCCAAGGATGAGACAGATAACCGAAAGCACCATATTTATCCAGAAAAAAGTAGTAGTCTCCGTCGGGATAGAAGCCGTTAAAGTAGGCAATGCCGTCTTTGTTAAACTGTGGTGTAGCCGGTTCATTACTTTGCATATTTTCGGGATTTCTGGGATCATATAATATAAAATTATGAAACCAGTCTATTGCATATAGCTGATAACCGTTTGGCAGACAGTTAGCAAGAGCTGTCGGTGCTAATTCATAGAGCAAATCTGCTTGTTCATCGGTTATTTGAGAAACATCATAAACAACAAAAGGACGATTGATTGAAAAGGGTAACAAAAACTTATTGTTGCTACTGGGATAAAAACGCAATTCGTTTTTTATAAAATCATAAATAAAATCTTCATTTTCTTTCAGTAATTTCATAGTTCACCGCCAAATCTTTATATTTTAATTCTAACATAAAAGCGGCTGTAAGTAAATAATTTCAAAAATTTATGGTGTTCTCTTGACATTTTCCCCTGCGGCGGCTGATACTATTGAGGCGTTTTTAAATGATTCCAATACTAAGCCTCAGGACTATGATTTAATTTTAACGGGCGATTTAGGTTATGTGGGCTCGGAGCTTTTATATGACCTGCTTGAAAAACAAGGCATTGATATTCGTTCAGTTCATAATGACGGCGGTATGCTTTTATATGACCGACAAAAGCAGGATGTTCACGCGGGAGGAAGCGGTTGCGGTTGCATAGCCTCAGTACTGTGCGGATATATTTTGCCGAAAATTGCAACGGGCGAATTGGGTAAAGTTTTAGTTTGCGCTACGGGTGCGCTTATGTCGCCGACCTCCAGTATGCAAGGGCAAAATATTCCTTCGATTGCCCACCTTATATATTTAAAGCATTAAAAAAGTCCCCTTTTTAATAAGGGGACTTGATATTTTTAACTTATTTGATATAATTAAACGGGAATTTTCTAAAGGAGAATTGGAATGGAAATACAAAAATTGGCCAATAATTTTACTTTCTGTACTAAGGAAGGCGACCCGGCAGCCTTTTTAAAGGCGACACCGATTTGGGCAGACGAAAAAGAAGCAAAGCCCTATAACGAATTGGTATTTTCGGCACGCTTTAAAAAAGTTGAAGCGGCTAAGCTTACTGTTGCTTGCAGTACAGATTTTTTAATTACTGTTAATGCTATTCCGATTAACAAGAACCAAGACTTTTCAAAGGATAATCAGTATGTAGCACATACCTACGATATAGATTCCATGCCGCTTGGATACAATACATATAATTTGAATTTCGACGAGCTCGAAAAAGAAAACACTTTGCTTATTTATGCAAAGCAGGGCGATAAGAAGGATAATAATTATCTTTGCGCTGAGCTGACGGCAAATGAGGAGATTTTGGTCGCTACCGGTGAAAATGATTTCCGTGTGGCACATTCGTTAGAAAATGATTGGCGTGAAGAATATAAGGATACCTTGTTCGAGCTTGTTGCAAAGCGCCAGGAACTAGCTGTGTCGGGTGAAGCTACCAGAATAAAATCAATTATTAAAAACCCCGAAGCTGCACGTGAGTCTTTTAAGCAAATGCTTGGTTGGCCGCTTACCGAACCTACCCGTCCTCAGCCAAAAGCAGAAAAAGAGTTTATAGAAAAAAGAGGCAATATAAATATCTACCGCGTACAGTTCACTGTGCTTGACGGATTAAAATTCTTTGGGCTTTATTATGAGCAGGATACAAAAGAACAGTTGCCTTTAATTATAGCTCAGCACGGAGGCGCAGGAACTACAGAACTGTGCTCAGGTGTTTTGGGCGGCTCAGCAAACTATAACGGAATGGTTAGTGAGCTTTGCAAAAAGGGTGTTCACGTATTTACCCCTCAACTGTTTTTATGGGAAAACGTACCGGCTGAAGAACGCGCGCAGATAGACCCCAAATTAAAACAGCTTGGGTCCTCAATTACTGCTGTTGAGGTTTATGAAATAATGCAAGCAATAGATTATTTATCCTGCTTGCCGAATGTTGATGAAAACCGTATCGGTATGGTCGGTATGTCATACGGCGGATTTTACACCCTGTTTACCACCGCAATTGATACAAGAATTAAAGCGGCAGTTGCCAGCAGCCAATACAACAACCGTTTTGAATATTCCTGGAGCGATTGGACATGGTTCAACGCCGGCTTCAGTTTTAGGGATAACGAGGTAGCAGCATTAGTTTACCCAAGACCGCTTTGTTTGGAAATCGGTGATAAGGACGAACTGTTTAAAGCTGAGTTTGGACAAAAAGAATATGAGCGCCTTAGTGAAATTATCGGTGATGCCAATTGGCCCGAATTCCGTGTGTTCGACGGAAATCACGAGTTCTATAAAGGCGGAGAAGACCTTGAAAGATTAGTACAATTCTTAAAAACAATGTAATAAAAAACCACCAACTTCAGTTGGTGGTTTTTATTTATTTGGTTTAATACATTCCGCCGGCTGCTGCTCCTGCGGCTGCTGCAGCTGCATCGGCTGCAGGGTCTTTCTTGTCGGCTACTAATGTTTCGGTGGTGAGCACCATCGAAGCAACCGAAGCCGCATTTTGTAATGCGGAACGTGTAACCTTAGTCGGGTCAACGATACCTGCTTCTAACATATCGGTATAAATCTCGTTGTAAGCATCAAAGCCGTAGTTAGCCTTGCCTGAAGCAACGATTTTATCAACGATAACAGAGCCTTCTAAGCCTGCGTTTGCGGCAATTTGACGAATCGGTGCTTCCAAAGCTTTGAGTACAATGCGAACACCTGTCTTTTCGTCACCCTCGCAGGTTTCAACCAAAGCGGCAACAGCGGGGATAGCGTTAACAAGTGATACACCACCGCCTGCTACGATGCCTTCCTCAACAGCGGCTTTAGTAGCTGAGAGAGCATCCTCAATGCGAAGCTTTTGCTCTTTCATTTCAATCTCGGTAGCGGCACCAACCTTGATAACAGCAACACCGCCGGATAACTTAGCAAGACGCTCTTGCAATTTTTCGCGGTCGAAATCGCTTGTGGTTGTTTCAATTTGGCTCTTGATTTGTCCGATGCGAGCCTTAATAGCCTCGGCATCGCCTGCACCGTCAACAATGATGGTGGTTTCTTTTTGAATCTTAACCTGGCGGGCGCGACCCAATTGGTTAATGGTAGCCTCTTTTAAGTCAAGGCCCAATTCCTCGGTAATAACAGTGCCGCCTGTAAGAATAGCAATATCCTGCAACATTTCTTTTCTGCGGTCACCAAAGCCGGGCGCTTTAACAGCAACGCAGGTAAAGGTACCACGCAGTTTGTTTACGATAAGAGTAGATAAAGCCTCGCCCTCAATATCCTCAGCGATAATAACGAGCTTGCGGCCTGCCTGAACAATTTGCTCAAGTACCGGCAAAATCTCTTGAATGTTAGAAATTTTCTTATCTGTGATAAGAAGGAAAGCATCATCAATTACAGCTTCCATTTTATCTGAATCGGTTACCATATAAGGTGTGATGTAACCACGGTCGAACTGCATACCCTCAACTACCTCAGAGTAGGTCTCAGCAGTCTTGGATTCCTCAACAGTAATAACACCGTCGGCAGATACTTTATCCATAGCCTCGGCAATCAGTTTACCGATAAATGCGTTGTCAGCCGAAACGGTAGCAACACGTTCAATGTCGGCACTGCCCGAAACTTTTTTAGAGTTTGCAACAATAGCCTGGACAGCAGTGTCAACTGCCTTTTTGATACCCTTTTTAACAACCATCGGGTTTGCGCCTGCGGCAACGTTCTTCATACCCTCGCAAATGATTGCTTGAGCAAGAACGGTAGCTGTGGTAGTACCGTCGCCTGCGATATCATTAGTTTTTGTAGCAACCTCTTTTACAAGCTGTGCACCCATATTTTCAAAGGGGTTATCCAATTCAATTTCCTTTGCGATTGTAACACCGTCGTTAGTAATCAGCGGTGCACCGAATTTTTTATCCAATACGGCATTTCTGCCTTTTGGACCTAATGTAACCTTAACGGCATTTGCCAATTGGTCAACACCGGACTGTAAAGCCTTGCGGGCTTCTTCGCCGAAAATTACCTCTTTTGCCATAATGCGTTTCCTCCTAAATTATTCTACTACAGCCAATACATCGGACTGACGAAGTATGCTGTATTCAACACCGTCAACCTTAACCTCGGTGCCGGCATATTTACTGATGAGCACTTTGTCGCCCACCTTTAATTCCATTTTAATTTCCTTACCGTCAACTATGCCACCGGGGCCAACAGCAACGATTTCGGCAATTTGCGGTTTTTCTTTAGCTGTTCCTGCTAAAATGATTCCGCTTTTTGTTGTTTCCTCAACTTCGACCATCTTAATAACAACACGGTCTGCTAAAGGCTTAATAGTCATAAAAACTCCTCCTTATATGATATGCGGATTAGCACTCCGCATCTATGAGTGCTAAAATCTATTTTAACCTATTTTTTCCAAAAATCAAGACCTTTTTCTAAATTTTTAATAATTATTAAATTAAGGCCTCCGCTAAAATTTAGCGAAGGCCCAAATTGTGAAATTTAGAGATTTAATTGTAGCCGTTGGGGTTGTTTTTTTGCCAGCGCCAAGAGTCATTGCACATATCGTCAATGGTCTTTTCTGCTTGCCAATGTAAAATTTCTTTTGCCTTGTCAGCGTTGGCATAAACCTCATCGGGGTCACCGGGACGGCGGGGGTCAATAACAAAGGGGATTTCCTTGCCGAAGGCTTTCTGGAAAGCATCTTTAAGCTGTAAAACACTGCAACCGTTACCTGTACCAAGGTTAAATGCTTCGCAACCGGTATTTTCAAGCGCCCAGTTAACTGCGCAGACATGACCCTTTGCCAAGTCAACAACGTGAATGTAATCACGAACGCCGGTGCCGTCAACAGTATCATAGTCATTACCGAAAACGTGAAGCTTTTCTAAACGACCAACCGCAACCTGTGTAATATAAGGCATAAGATTGTTGGGGATTCCCTTGGGGTCCTCGCCGATTGTACCACTTGAATGTGCGCCGATGGGGTTAAAGTAGCGAAGCAACGCCACACTCCATTCGGGGTCGGATATAAATAAATCCTTTAAGATATATTCAATAAACAGTTTTGTTCTGCCGTAGGGGTTAATAGCGCCAAGCGGCATAGTTTCAACCAGCGGCATAGTTTTAGTTACACCATAAACTGTAGCCGAGGAGGAAAAGACAATTTTCTTAACGTTATATTTACGCATTACATTACAAAGAACAAGCGTAGAATTGATGTTGTTCTCATAATACTCTAACGGCTTTGCAACCGATTCACCAACAGCCTTGTAACCTGCAAAGTGAATTACGCACTCTATCTTATTTTCTGCAAAAATCTTATCTAAAGCTGCTTCGTCACAAACGTCAGCCTCATAAAACTTAATTTTCTTGCCGATGATTTTTTCAACACGTGACAACGACGCAGGATTGCTGTTAGAAAAATTATCAATAACAACAAACTCGTGTCCTGCTGAAGCTAGTTCAACCAGAGTGTGACTGCCAATATATCCGGCGCCGCCTGTAATTAAAATCATTTGAATCAACTCCATAAAAATTCTAAGGATATTATACGATAATAATATGTAAAAATCAACTTATACTTAAAATATGAAACAAAAGAATTTTACTAGTTTACATTATTCAACTGATTTGTTATAATATATGTTGTTATTATTTTTAAGGAGTACATATTATGCACACAACCTATCAAAGTCCACTTTGCTCACGTTATGCCGGTAAGGAGATGCAATATCTGTTTTCGGCAGATAAAAAATTCACCACCTGGCGCAAGCTCTGGATTGCATTGGCAGAAGCCGAGCAGGAATTGGGTTTACCCATAACTGATGAGCAGATTGCTGAACTGAAAGCGCATATTAACGATATTGATTATGAAATGGCTGCCGAGAAGGAATCAGAAGTGCGTCACGATGTAATGGCACATGTGCTTACCTACGGCGCAAAATGTCCCAAAGCAAAGGGCATTATCCATTTGGGCGCAACCTCCTGTTATGTTGGAGACAATACAGATATTATTGTAATGACCGAAGCGTTGCAGTTGGTTAAGGGCAAGCTTTTGCTGGCTATTGAAAAGTTGCGTGATTTTGCAGACAAATATAAATCCTTGCCAACGTTAGCATTCACCCATTTCCAACCGGCACAGCCTACAACAGTTGGTAAGCGTGCAACCCTTTGGTTGTATGACTTGATTTTAGATTATGAAGAAATTTGCCACCGCATTGACAATATGGCTTTGCTCGGCTGTAAGGGTACAACCGGCACCTCGGCAAGCTTTTTAGAGCTGTTTGAGGGTGACCACGAAAAATGCCGTAAGCTAGAAAGACTTATTGCCGATAAAATGGGCTTTAAAAAGGTACAACCGGTTTCGGGTCAAACCTATGCTCGTAAGGTTGATATGCTGGTACTCCAAGTGCTCAGTGACATTGCACAGAGCGCTATGAAATTCTCGGGCGACGTTCGTTTGCTCCAAAACTTAAAAGAGATTGAGGAACCGTTTGAGAAAAAGCAAATCGGCTCTTCGGCTATGGCGTATAAGCGTAACCCCATGCGTTGCGAACGCATTTCTTCACTCGCTCGTTATGTAATTGCCGATACCATTAACCCGGCAATCACCGCTTCTATCCAATGGTTTGAACGCACCTTGGATGACTCGGCAAACAAGCGCATCAGTGTTCCTGAAGCCTTCTTGGCTGTTGATGCTATTCTTACATTATATATAAATGTAATGGACGGTATGGTTGTTTATCCCAAGGTAATTGAAAAGCACCTGCTTGCTGAATTGCCCTTTATGGCAACCGAAAATATTATGATGCAGGCAGTTAAAAAAGGCGGCGACCGTCAAGAACTGCACGAGGCAATAAGAGTACACTCTATGGCAGCAGGCCGTGTGGTAAAGGAACAGGGTCTTGAAAACGACTTAATCGACCGCATTGTGGCCGACCCGATTTTCCGTTTAAGCCGTGAGGAAATTGAATCTGTGCTGGCTCCTCAAAACTTTATCGGCCGCAGTGATAAACAGGTAGAAGAATTCCTTAGCGACGTGGTTGACCCGTTGCTCAAAAAGGAAAATCTTGACCCCTCGCTTGCAGGCAGCGTAAACGTATAATATAAAAGGCAACTCCAATGTGAGTTGCCTTTATTTTTTTACATATAATAAATTGTCACGTGTCGGCCTTGCAGTTCTACCAAATGCTCTTCTTTGAGTTTTCCAAGCTCACGTGCCATAGCACTGCGGTTTACGTTAAGGTAATTTGCTAAACGAGTAAGATTAAAGGGCATATCAAAATTGAAGCTGTCATAAATTTTTGAATATTCGGTAAAAAAGGCAAGCAGCTTTTCGCGAATGGTTGGTTGGCTCAAAATTCTTAAATGCAATCTTTCGTTACGCAGTTTTTCGCAATAAATTGCAGTAAGATTTGCAAGGAATATCTTGTGGTGCCTACATTCACTTGAACAGGGGGATAAAAGCTTTTCGGTGTTTAAGAATAATATCTCACAGTTTTTAGTGCAAACAGCCTTTACCGGCTCTTTTTCACTCAAAAATATATATTCCTCACCAAAATTACCGCCCGCTTCTACATATTGTACCGTAGCGGTGCGTTTGCCGTAAATGTTATAGGAAAAAAGCTCAATTTCACCCGAAAGCACCACCCCAATATATTGTGTAGCCTTTCCATAGTCATAAATTTCCTGCCCAAGGGTATATTTTTTTTGAAAAGCGCCCATGCATTTAGTGAAAAATAGTATATTTTCCTTTGACATACCGCTAAATAATGTGGGTATAACCACAAAATCACCTCAATATATACAGAGTTTTTACCATATTTTTGTCAATATATTGTATTATATCACGAATGTTGTTGCAATTGCAACAAAAATAATCCTTGAAAAAATTTTTATCTATTGTATAATGATATGTGCAGTCAATCAGTGGTGATAAACGCCACTGCGATAATACTATATATTGTGGTTTATAATTTGGAAGGGATGGGGAAATATGCAGGTTGTTAAAAGAGACGGACGTGCAATGGATTTTGACCGCAGTAAAATTTACAACGCTATAAACAAGGCTAATGCGGCAGTAGAAGAAACCGAGCGTGTCACTCACGAGCAAATCGAAGAAGTTATCGATTATATTGAAAGTAAAAACCGCAAAAGAATGTTGGTTGAGGATATACAAGATATTGTAGAGAGCAAATTGATGTCCTTTGGTAAGTATGTTTTGGCAAAGGCATATATTATTTACCGTTACAATCGTGCTTTGGTTCGTAAAGCAAACACAACCGACGATTCTATTTTGAGCCTTATTCAGCGTAGCAATAAGGATGTTATGGAGGAAAACTCCAATAAAAACGCCGTTGTTGCTTCTACTCAGCGTGACCTTATCGCAGGTGAGGTATCAAAGGACCTTACCCGCCGTGTGTTATTACCTGAGCATATTTCAAAGGCGCACGATGAGGGCGTTTTGCATTTCCACGATGCAGACTACTTCATTCAACCTATTTTCAACTGCTGCTTAATTGATATCGGCAATATGCTTGATAACGGTACAGTTATGAACGGCAAGTTGATTGAAAGCCCCAAGAGCTTCCAGGTTGCTTGTACTATTCTTACTCAAATTATTGCTGCTGTTGCAAGCAGTCAGTACGGCGGTCAGTCGGTAGACATTCGTCACTTGGGTAAATACTTGCGCAAGAGCTATAAAAAGTTCAAGGCACAGTTCAAAGAGGAACTCGGTGATAAGGCTACACCTAAGATGATAGACCGCTTGGCAAAGGGCCGTTTAAAAGACGAACTTCGTGCCGGCGTACAAACCATTCAATATCAAATCAACACCTTAATGACCACAAACGGACAGTCTCCTTTTGTTACCTTGTTCTTGAATTTGGATAAGGACGACCCGTACATTGCTGAAAACGCAATGATTATTGAGGAGATTTTGCGTCAGCGCCATGAGGGTATTAAGAATGAAAAGGGTGTATATGTTACCCCTGCATTCCCCAAGCTTGTTTATGTTCTTGATGAGCACAACTGCTTAAAAGGCGGTAAGTACGATTATATTACACGCATGGCTGTTAAATGCTCTGCTAAGAGAATGTATCCTGACTACATTTCTGCCAAGAAAATGCGTGAGCATTATGAGGGTAATGTATTCAGTCCTATGGGTTGCCGTTCTTTCCTTTCTCCGTGGAAGGATGAAAACGGAAACTACAAGTTTGAAGGCCGCTTCAACCAAGGTGTTGTCAGCCTTAACCTGCCTCAGATTGGTATTGTTTCCAAGGGCAATGAGGAAGTGTTCTGGCAGGAGATGGACAAACGCTTAGACCTCTGCTATGAGGCTTTGATGATTCGCCACAACGCTCTTAAAAAGGTTACCTCTGACGTTAGCCCTGTGCATTGGCAATACGGCGCTTTGGCTCGTCTTGAAAAGGGCGAAAGCATTGAAAAATTGTTGTTTGGTGGATACTCCTCCATTTCTTTGGGCTACATTGGTCTTTACGAGGTTACTAAGCTCGTAAAGGGCGTAAGCCATACCACACCTGAGGGAACAGAGTTTGCGCTTAAGGTAATGAACCGCCTGCGCAAAGCCTGTGACGATTGGAAGGCACAGACCAATATCGGTTTTGCTCTTTACGGTACACCGGCAGAGTCGCTTTGTTATCGTTTCGCAAGAATTGATAAAGAGCGTTTCGGTACCATTGAAGATGTAACCGATAAGGGTTACTATACAAACTCTTACCATATTGATGTCCGTGAGGATATTGACGCTTTTGAAAAGTTTGAGTTTGAAAGCCAGTTCCAGAAGATTTCTTCCGGCGGTGCGATTTCGTATGTTGAAATCCCCAATATGCGTCATAACTTGGCTGCTATTGAAGAGGTTGTTAAGTTTATCTATGACAACATTCAGTACGCTGAGTTTAACACCAAGTCTGACTACTGTCATTGCTGCGGTTTTGACGGTGAAATCGTAATCAACCAAGATAATGAGTGGGAATGCCCCGCTTGCGGCAACAAGGACCACAGCAAGATGAACGTTACTCGTCGTACCTGCGGATACTTGGGTGAGAATTTCTGGAACGTTGGTAAAACCAAGGAAATTAAGGCAAGGGTGCTGCATCTGTAATGAATTATGCAACCATTAAAAAATATGATGTTGCGAACGGTCCGGGAGTGCGTGTATCGCTTTTTGTAAGCGGTTGCACACACGGTTGTAAGAATTGCTTTAATAAAGAGGCATGGGATTTCAATTACGGTAATGCTTTTAGTGAGCAGACTGCCGAAGAAATTTATACAGCGCTTAACAAGGAATATATAATGGGTTTTTCACTGCTCGGCGGTGAACCCTTTGAGCCGCAAAATCAGGAGGCTTTAGTATCATTGCTTCGTGAAATTAAACGGCGCTTTCCTCAAAAAACTATCTGGTGCTACACCGGATACACGCTGGATAAGGACCTGTGGCAAGACAGCCGTGCCCGCTCGGCCGTAACTGATGAAATGCTCTCTTATATAGACATTCTTGTCGACGGAGAGTTCGTAGAGGAACTTAAAAATTTATCAATTCGTTTTCGTGGTTCCTCAAATCAACGGATTATTGATGTACAAAAATCTCTTGCAAGCAAGAAGGTTATAACCCTTGCAGATGATGAGATACAACCATAGGGTGGAGCGGATAATCCGAACTCCGTTTTAAAAAGGCGGATTTTCGCTCATACTTTGTTAAAATACTCGTTAATCCGAGAGGATTAACTGCGTTTTGTGCCTCGTCTGAACAAAAATCCGCTCTTTTTAAAATCTTCGACCTCAAAGAGAGAAGATTTTGAGTGATTTTTATTCAATACAGGCGCAGTAAGGCTGACGCCTTACAAGAATGGATTGGGTAAAAAGCGCCGAAATAAGCCACTTTGAGGCGAGTTCGGATTATTCGCTCTACCCTAATATAAAAAGCAGGTTTTCACCTGCTTTTTTTATATTATCTTTCTTCTCTAAAGTACGGCAGACCCAAAGATGCAGGGGGCTGATTCTTTTTACGGCTTCGCATACTTGTAATAATAAGAACAATAATTGTTACAACGTAAGGTAACATTTTAAAGAGTTCTTGGTCGGAAAGCGAAATTCCGTATTTTGCAAAGAAACCGCTCGCAACATAAAGGGC
>JAZREP010000022.1:0-27745 GCA_045660865.1 Acutalibacteraceae bacterium
AACTCCTTCGGGTTTGTTCATCATTATATAAATGTGTTCTTTGTACTCGAGAGCCTGTCCCTTATATTCAACCGAGCAGTTTTCGGGGCAAAACTGTGCAGACGGATCTCTGACACAAAGACCGTCAACCTTCACCTTGCCACGATGTATCTGAGTCCTTGCCATACTGCGGGGAATATTAAACTGCGTTGCTATTATTTTGTCAAGTCTTTGTAATTTCATACATTCCTACATCATTTCTTTAAAATTAAAGGTTTCATTTCGCCGCCGAAACTCACCTCTGCCACATCTCCGCCAACAATATTTCCTTTACAGACAATCAGGTGGACTTCTTTGCTGTCATCACCTGACAGCGGATATGTATAAACAGTAGCCTCCATACCTTTGAAAGGGGTAAGGTCAAATCCCGATTTTTTCTGAAGTGAATTGTATTCCGAATAAACGCTGTCAAAATTTTCGGGAATTATAATATTTTTAGAGCGGACACCGCTGTCCTCAGCGCAAATTCCGATGCTTTTCAGATAGTCTGTCCTGAGTGTATTTGTTGAGCCATCGATATTTTTGGAATCAGATAAAAATATCTGCACAAGCAAAAGCATTGCAACAATTATTGTTGCCGAAATAACGGCGAGATTTTTCTTGGTTAGTATTAAAAACAGTTTCATAATAAAATACCCCACATTAGTTTACAATATATAATATGGGGTATAAAATTCAATTATTACTCTAGGGTAGAGCAAATAATCCAAACTCCGTTTTAAAAAGGCGGATTTCAGCTCTACATTCGTTAAAATACTCGTTAATCCGTCAGGATTAACTGCGTTTTGTGTCTCGTCTGAACAAAAATCCGCTCTTTTTAAAATCTTCGACCTCAAAGTGAGAAGATTTTGAGGGATTTTTATTCAAGTCAGGTGCAGTAAGGCTGGCGCCTTACAAGAATGAATTGGGTAAAAAGCGCCTAAATAAGCCACTTTGAGGCGGGTTCGGATTATTCGCTCTACCCTAAAATAAGAGCGCATCTGGACAAACAGGTGCGCTCATTTCAAAAGGATGGTAAATATGGCAAAGGTTAATATTAAAAAGTTAGATGACAGAGCAGTTATTCCTACCTACGGCTCGGAATTCTCGGCAGGCGCAGATTTGTACGCCGTACTGGATGAGCCTGTTACATTACAGCCGGGTGAAACAAAACTGATTCACACAGGGCTTGCAATGGAAATCCCGGTCGGTTATGCGGGACTTATCTATGCCAGAAGCGGTTTGGCTAGTAAAAAAGGCTTGGCGCCTGCTAATAAGGTTGGTGTAGTAGATGCCGACTATCGTGGCGAGGTAATGGTAGCTCTCCACAATCATTCAACCGTAGCGGCTACGATTGAAAACGGCGAGCGCATAGCACAGTTGGTAATTGCCCCGTTCTTACAGGCGGATTTCAATACAGTCGATGAACTGAATGAAACTGTACGTGGTGCCGGCGGTTTCGGCTCAACAGGAACAAAATAAAAAAAGACGCTGTAATTTTACAGCGTCTTTTAATTTTATCTGTTTTTGCGTTTAACGTAGAATACAATTCCCAAAACAATTACTGCAACGGGGATTATAATAACAAAGATTAAAAATACGGCAAACGAATTTTGCGCATTAACCTGTGAGGAGAAGAAGACCGGGTCAACCATCTTTACCGAAAGTTGAATATCGGTTGCCTCACGGCCCACAGCAAAGTTTAATGCATCGGCAATAAAGGGAATGTTACCAACGTTTGAATAATTGTTGTAGGTTGTTGTTATAAAATCAACTGAGGAAAATGCAATGATATGACTAGAAGCTTTATTTTTAGTCTGTTTTGATGCAAGCACAACAGGTGTTGATTTAGCCTCTATTTCTTTTTTATCGGCCGTTTTAATAAAGGTGCTCTCACTTGTTTGAAGCAGAGTTGTAACGGATATATCCTCGGCAGTTTCTAATTTTTCCATTGGACGATTATTGCCGCTGATATAGAAATAATCGTTATCATTTACACCGGGTGTATATTCGCTTTCAGTATTAAGTGAACCGAACAGCAAAGGATTTTTTTCTAAATAGTTTTCCTCGCTTGCTTCATAAAGCAAACCGCTGTTAAATCCAATGCCCCATTTTTGAAGTAATCCTTCAAGGTTTGGCAAAGCGGGAGAGGAGGCAGAAGCAAAATACAAAAGAGCCTTTTCCTTTTTGCCGCCGTTATCCAAAAACTCCTCAATAGCCGCAATCTCGTTTGCAGCTAAATCTGCCTTTAAATCATACAGCAACAAAGCATCCAATTCGGTGTCTAAATCCAAAAGTGCAGGAGTATTTATTTCAATAATTTCGTAGCTGTAATTTTTAAGGGATGCTAACAAACCTGAGGCGGTTTCGGGTTTACAATAATTAACGGGCAAACCAACCTTAACGATTTTTTCGTTTGTCACGTGGTATATTGCGCTGGTAAGTGCCGTTTCTATATTGTTGCTTGAAATGGTGTAAGGTGAATAACCCATTGCGGCATAGCCGCTGTCATCGGTAAGAAAATATATATCATCAAAGGTTAATACCTTTTGGCGGTTAAGGGTTTCACCGTCAGAAACAAAACTGCACTCAACCAAAATATCGCCCATATTTAATTCGTAATCCGAAAACTTTTTCTTAAGCTCGGTTGCGGTATCTGAGGTTGTGTCAACAAACTCAACGTTAAGGTGTTTGTTGTATTTGGAATATTTTTTTACTAGGTGAGCAGTTTGAAGATAATATTTTCCGGTGGAGTCATAAACATTAAGCTCACTTGTGGCATACGAAGCAAAGGAACCACTTTCAAAATCCTCCTCGGTTGCAAAGACGTAGATGTTTACGTCTTTATCAACGGCTTTGAGGTATTTGACGTTTTCCTCAGTTATTGAATAATCCTTTGCCGAGGTTAAGTCAAGGTTTAAAGGATATTTATTTGCGAGTACGGTTACAAGAATATTAAGCAGTACCACAACAATAATAAAAGCGGCGGTAATGGCGGTGGCGATTGAGCCTTGCTTCAATGCGTAGGCACTGTGCAGTTTATTTTCGTTTTTCTTAAACAATTTCATTTTACCGCACCTCCTAAGCATATCTGCGTTTTTCGAGCACTCGGACAGTTAAAAACAAGAATAAAGCCGAGAAGCTGACGAAAAAGAAAAGGTTTGAATAATCTATAATGCCGGTAACAAAGGCATTGTAGCGGCCATACAGTGAAAGCCAATCAAGAATTTTCTTTAATAAAGAAATAGTGATTAACTCAGCAAAGGTATCTAGCAGCATAGCAAAAAGCGAAACCGCAAAGGTGCAAACGGCAGCAACTATTTGGCTCTCAGTAAGACCTGAAATAAAAAGTCCTACTGCTGTAATTGCGGCGCCAAGCAGTAAAACGCCTAAGATATTTCCTATATACAACAGCCAATCAACCGTTGTATAGGAGCTTAAAATCATAGTGTGGAGCAAGGTCGGTGCGTAGCCAAGCGCAAAAACGGTAAGTGCAGCAAAATATTTGCCAAGCACAATACTCCAAAGGCCAACAGGCGCAGTAAGTAGTGCCTGGTCAGTTTTTTGCCGTTTTTCTTCACTTAATAACCGCATGGTGATTACAGGTATTACAAACATAGTGATTGTAAACATTCTTGAAAAGGTGAAGGTCACCTCAGCATAGCCGTAACCAAACTGGTAGGCAAAGAAAAAACCGAGGAATAAGTAGAAAGCGCCTAAAATCACATATCCTATGGGTGAGTTAAAAAAGGATTTTAATTCTCGTTTATAAATGGCTCCCATTTACGCTTCCTCCTCTTCTAAGAATTCAATTTCGTCATCCGCCTCTTGTGAGACCGGCTCTTGCGTCAATTCCAAGAACATTTCCTCAAGGGTCGGTGTGCTGCTGTGCATTTCAAGTAGTGTAAGACCGGAGTCTTTTAAGCAATTAAATAATGCTTCTCTAACATCAGCGCCGTTGTTCGGGATTACAGTGTAATCATAAGTATTCTTTTCAAGTTTGCCTTCGCAAATAAATTCGGCGTTCTCCAATGTTTTTAATGCTTTGTCCATCTCGGTCTTTTTGCCGAGAACACGTATGCGTATTCTAATGTCGGCGGCAAGTTCTTTTGCGATACTTTCGGCTGTGCCGTCGGCAACAAGCTGACCTTTGTTAATAATGATAATACGACCGCAAACCGCCTGTATTTCCGATAAGATATGCGAGCTTAAAATAACGGTGTGTTGTTCACCCAAGCGGCTTATAAGCTCTCTGATTTCAATAATCTGTTTCGGGTCAAGTCCCACAGTCGGCTCATCGAGTATAAGCACATCGGGGTTGCCTATAAGTGCTCCGGCAATACCAACTCTCTGGCGGTAGCCCTTGGACAAGTTTTTAATAAGTCTGTCTAAAACATCGTCAATTTTTACAAGGGCGCAAATTTCAGCCAAATGCGGTGTTTTTGGCAGTTTAACTTTTTTAAGGTCAAAGATAAACTGCAAATATTCTCTAACTGTCATATCAAGATACAGCGGAGGAATTTCGGGCAGATAGCCAATATGCATTTTAGCGGCTTTTGGGTTTTTAACAATATCATGTTCTCCTATACTTACCGTTCCGGCAGAAGGGGAAAGATAACCCGTAAGCATATTCATAATGGTGGATTTTCCGGCGCCGTTTGGCCCTAAAAAGCCAACGACTTCACCTTTGGCAATTTTAAAGCTGACATCATTTACAGCAAGAAAATTACCGTATTTTTTGGAAAGACCGGTTACTTCAATCATATATATACCTCCTAAATTCTCGAATACAGTTTAGCATAATTTAAACCGGGATGTGTAAAGGTTTTGTTAATAATGGTTTTACATTACACCTAATATGCAAAGTATATGGCAGATGCTTCCCAGTAGCACGAATATATGGAATATGGAATGAAAATATCGAACATGAGAACCTGCCTTGAACAGTACGGCGCCAATAGTGTAGAATATACCGCCTGCTAAAAGTAGCCAAAAAGATAAAAGACCTAAAGCGGAAAAGGTGATTTTTATAGAAAAAATAATGCACCAACCCATGCCGATATAACAAATCATAGAAAAGACCTTGTATTTTTCTAAGTCAATGGCGGTAAGGGTTATTGCCAATGCGGTTAAAGCCCATACTGCACCAAAGGTTAGCCAGCAAGCCCAAGGGTTTATATGACGTATAGAGCAAATAAGTAAGGGTGTGTACGTGCCGCTGATTAAAAAATAGATGGTACAATGGTCTAAAACTTGAAACACCTTTTTTGCCGTACCGGGTCTTAGCCCGTGGTAAATACTCGACATAGTGTAAAGCGAAATCATTGAAACGCCGAAAACAATGCCGCAAAGCACTCCGGCGGTGTTTTTGTGTACTGCTGCAATAATGACACATAAGCACAATGCGACAACGCCGAGACCGCCTCCGACGATATGTGTCACCATATTAAAAATTTCCTCGCCCTTTGTATAGTTGGGCAATTTGCGGTCAGAAAGCTTAATCCTTTTCATTTAGCCTCCGGACAAATTGGGTTGTAATTTTTGCTTAAATATGCTATATTTATTATAATAAAAATTGAACGCATATCCAATAACCATTATAATATTCTTTGGGGGAATGTCAAATGGATATTTTTATAGAACAGCTATATCAGGTGAAACCAACTACAAGTACAATTATAAAAAAGGCAGCCATAATGACTGTCGGTGTTATTATAGGTCTTGCAATTCTTTTTGTTGCGCTCTTTATAATGCCTAGCTTAGCATCAATTTTATTTTTGGCTGCTTTCGGTGCAGGGTATTTTGCCTATGTGTTGTGCGGCAGATTTAATATTGAATACGAATATGTTTTAACAGGCGGAGTAATTGATATTGACCGAATAGTTAACTGCAAAAGGCGTAAAAGAATGATTACCTTTAATGTTAGTGATATAAACGGTATCGGCAGTATTGAACGTATGCCGCAAGGTAGAGAGGCAAAGCGTTTTTGCTCTAAAAATGACGGAATGTTTTTCTCAACAGCAAGCGCTTTGATTATTTTCAACCCAAATGAAAAATTCAAAGCACAAATGGCAAAATTTCTACCCAGACACCTTAAAAAGGAGTTAGAATAATTGTTAAAAGTCATTGATAAAGACTATATCAAAAACCACCTGCCGAAAATTGATGATAATGCTCACAAGGGTAATTGCGGTCGGCTCGGCGTGTTAGCAGGCAGTTACGGTATGGCAGGAGCGGCGGCATTGGCTATAAACTCGGCTTATAAAAGCGGTGTCGGCGTGGTTTATGGGTTTGTTCCTCAAAATATTTACGGCATTCTGGCGGTTTTGTGTGAGAATGCCGTTTTTTATCCCGTAAAAAGCTATAAAGAGTGGGATGCTGGTTTGCTAAAACCCCTTAACGCCCTTGTAATCGGCTGCGGTATGGGGAATAACGAAGAAACTAAAGAAACTGTAAAACAGTTTGCTAATAAAGGGTTGCCCTTTGTTCTGGACGCTGACGGTATAAATGTACTGGCAAGCGACATAGAATATATAAAGGGTAAAAACGCGGTTATCACACCTCACGTTGGCGAAGCGGCACGGATACTTGGTTGTGAATGTAGTGAAATTGAAAATGATAGAGTGTCGGCAGTGCTAAAGCTTGCTCAGCTCAGCGGTGCAACAGCTGTTTTAAAGGGGCATAACACTTTAATCAGTGACGGTGCCAAAGTATTTATGTGTGAGCAGGGGAACAGCGGTATGGCAACTGCAGGCAGCGGTGATGTTTTGGCAGGTATAATCGGTGCTTTCTTAGCGCAGGGCAGTACACCTTTTAGTGCGGCTTGCTTGGGGGTTTATTTCCACGCCTTAGCAGGTGATAAAGCTGCTGAAAAGCTGTCCCGCAGAGGTATGTGTTCAACAGATATTATCACGGCTTTACCCGAAATTTTTAAAGAATTCGAAGGGTGATGCCAAGTGAAAAAAGTAATTGCTTTGTGCTGTTGCTTTTTACTGTTGTTGTGCGGTTGTAGAGATAAAACCGCAAATGTTGAAAGTGAGGGTTTTTCCTGTAATGCGGTTGCTCGTTTTGGGGACAACACCTACCGCCTGTTTTTGCAAATTCCCGGTGGCGGCATTATAAAAGCCGAGGTGACCGAGGGCGAAATGAAAGGCTTAACACTAACTTTAGACGGGGAAGATGTCAGCGTTCGTTTTTTGGGAATGGAATATAAGTTGCCCGACGGATTTTTCGGGGAAAATTGCCTTACCGCTATTAAAGAGGTTTTAGAAACCTTAAAACGTGACGGACAAGAGGTAAAGGTTGACTCAAACCGAGATATAACCCTGGACACCGATTTTGGTCTTGCTAAAATCACTGTGCGGCCCGACGGCTTCCCAACGAAGATAGTCCTTTTTGATGAGGATGCCGAAATAACCTTTTCCGACTTCAATTATATAAGTTAAAATAAAAAGAACCGTTTCACTTGAAAGATTAGTGAAACGGTTCTTCCTTTGCCCTTAAACGAAGGCGAGGGCAGGCACCTTCTATTTTATGCTGACTTTAAAAGCATTATTCCATACCCAGCAACTTTAAGGGTGAAACGGCGATGCCGTCTTTATACATTTCAAAATGAAAATGTGTCTGTTCAACACTTTCGCTTGGTATCTGGTCAACAATACCGATTTGGGTTTTGGAGTTGACAACGTCACCCTCTTTTACCGCTAATTTTGAATTTAAACCGCAATAAACACCTAGCACACCGTTTCCGTGGTCAATTTTAACCGTATTGCCGAGCATGGTGTCACGTTCCGCAAAAACAACCGTTCCGTCACCCGAAGAAAAAACAGCGGTACCTTTTTCGCAGGCAATATCTACGCCGTTATGGATACGCATATCACGAAAAGTTTCGGAATACTGCAACAGTTCGTTATTGAAATTTTTAATAACGTTGCCTGTAACCGGCATAACAAAATATTTTGCTGTTGGGGTGCTTATAACAGGAGCTTTATCGGTGGTTTCAGGCACTGAAACCGGCTCTTTCGGTACGTTGCTTTGGGTTTTGTCAACAGGTGTAGTATTAGATACTGGCGGCTCTGCTTCTGAAACGACTTCCGAAACTGATGACACCGATTCGGTGTCATTTTTAGAAGAACTGTCCTTTGCCGGAATGGGTGCAGTAGCGCTCCAAGCGGCCATACCAATCGCAACTAAACAGGCGCAGCAAACGAGATAAAAACCTTTTTCTTTAAAAAATGATTTTGCTTTTTCTTTGAAAGTTTTTTTATACATAATTTCAACCTCTTATTTTCAGTCTGTTTTTATTGTGGGTAAAAAAAGCAAAATTTATACAGGGGGCACAAACTTTATGTTTTTAAATTGTTCACAATTTGAATACAATTTTAAAATAATTGGCTGTTATAATATGCTTGTACTCAAAAAGTACAGGCAACCGCAAGCCTGTATGAAGTACAAAACCCTCCTCAAAACCCCAACAACGAAAAACGCTTCTGCAAAGAGGCGTTTTTTCGTTTAGGTAAATATATATAATATTTATATATAATTTTTCCATTTTGTGTTAATAAATACACTTGTTATTTACATAATAATTTGGTATACTGTTAAATAGGGAAATTTAGATTTTCAGAAAGGAAGATTTTTCTATGACACAAAACAAAACCGTTCTTTCCTGGATTGAGGAAATGAAGGCTCTTGTTAATCCTGATAATGTTGTTTGGATTGACGGAAGTGAAGCACAGCAAGAGGAACTGCGCAAATTGGCTGTTTCAACCGGCGAAATGATTAAGCTTAATGAGGAGAAACTGCCCGGCTGCTATTTGCACCGTACAAATCCTAACGACGTAGCCCGTGTTGAGGACCGTACATTTATCTGCTCTCGTGAGAAAGAGAATGCAGGCCCTACTAACAACTGGTGCGACCCGCAGGAAATGTATAAAAAACTTTATGACATCGCACGTGACAGCTATAAAGGCCGCACAATGTATGTCATTCCTTATTCTATGGGACCGATAGGTTCACCTATTGCTAAAATCGGCGTTGAGCTTACCGACTCTGTATACGTTGTACTCAACATGCTTATTATGACTCGTGTAAGCACCGAGGTATTAAAGGTTTTAGGCGACAGTAACGACTGGGTACGCGGCTTACATTGCCGTTGCGATATTGACCCTGAAAATCGTTATATCTGCCACTTCCCTGAGGATAACACAATTATCTCTGTAAACTCCGGCTACGGCGGAAACGTATTGCTCGGCAAAAAATGCTTTGCATTGCGTATCGCTTCTTACCAAGGCTGGAAAGAAGGCTGGATGGCAGAGCATATGCTCATCTTAGGTCTTGAGAATCCTAAGGGTGAGGTTAAGTATGTTGCCGCTGCTTTCCCGTCTGCTTGCGGTAAAACCAACCTTGCTATGCTTATTCCGCCCGAATATCTCCGTGAAAAAGGTTACAAGATTTGGACTGTCGGCGATGATATCGCTTGGATGAAAATCGGCGCTGACGGCAGACTTTATGCTATCAACCCCGAAAACGGCTTCTTCGGTGTTGCTCCCGGTACAAATGAGCATTCTAACTTCAATGCATTGGAGAGCACAAAGAAAAACACCATCTTCACCAACGTTGCTTTGGATTTGAACGACAATACAGTTTGGTGGGAAGGTCTTAATAAGAACCTGCCTGAGAATGCTTTGGATTGGAAAGGCAACGCTTGGGACCCCGCTAAGTTTAATAAAGCTGACAAGAGCACTTGCGCTGCACACCCCAACTCCAGATTTACAGCACCGGCTGAAAACTGCCCCTGCATTTCTGATGAGTTCAATAAGGGTCAAGGCGTGCCGATTTCTGCAATTATCTTCGGCGGCCGTCGTGCAAAATGCGCTCCGCTGGTTTACCAGTCAAAAGATTGGGTTAACGGCGTATTCGTAGGCTCTGCTATGGCTTCTGAGACCACCGCTGCTGCTGCCGGTGCCGTTGGCGTTGTTCGCCGTGACCCGATGGCTATGTTGCCCTTCTGTGGTTACCATATGGCTGACTACTTCCAGCACTGGCTCGATATGGGTGAAAAATTAGGCGATAAAGCTCCCAAAATCTTCAACGTTAACTGGTTCCGCACCGACGATGAAGGCAACTTCATCTGGCCCGGATTTGGCGACAATATGCGTGTTCTTAACTGGATTGTTGACCGTTGCGAAGGCGAGGCTGACGCAGTAGAAACCGCAATCGGTTACGTTCCGAAGCCGGAGGATATCGACCTTACCGATTTGGATATCGACCTTGATACCTTAAAGGGTATTTTGGCTGTTGATAAAGAGGTTTGGAGCAAAGAGGCTGCTGAAATCGAAGAGCATTATAAGAAATTCGGTGACAGATTGCCTGAAGAGCTTAAAGAACAGCTTGCTACTCTTAAAGCTAACTTGAAATAATCTTAAATTAAACGAAGCTCGAATTTTTCGAGCTTCGTTTTTTTAACTTGACTGTACATTAAAAATAAGGCATAATGTAATGGGGTTAAAAAATAATATGTGAGGGTATAAAATGTCAACTAAATCTGTATTTCAAGCTGTAAAGTTTTTATTGTTTTCTGTGTCTGCGGGTATCATACAGGCAGGCTCTTTTACACTTATGAATGAGCTTTTTAAAATGCCTTATTGGCCTGCGTATCTTATTTCACTAATACTTTCGGTGCTCTGGAACTTTACGTTAAACCGCCGTTACACCTTCCAGTCTGCCGCAAATATTCCAATAGCAATGGCTAAGGTTTTCGGCTTCTATTTAGTATTCACTCCGCTTTCCACCTGGCTCGGTCATATAGCAACCGAGGGCGGAATAAACGAGTACATAGTTTTAGGGTTAACGATGGTTAGCAATTTCGTTTTAGAATTTTTGTTTTGCAAATTTGTGGTTTACCGCAATCAAGAAAACACAAGAGTACAAAAATAAAAAGATGGAAACGCAAAATGCGTTTCCATCTTTTTTTTATTACAATATTCTTAAACCCTTGGGATAATGGTTCTTTAATCGGCCGCCGCTTGCTTTGCCGAAGCCAAGCGGTACACCGTCAACAAAAACACCGCAATAGCCTTTATACTCATTGCCGCAAGGTATTTCCTCTCCGTGCAAAAAGGCTGAAATGAGCGGGTCACCGCATTTGAGCGAAATGCTTTGACGTGGTAAACAAGCAGGGGTAGTGAAGAGTCCGTGTGACGGAACAAAACGCCCTTTTTGCATACTACCTGCCAAAATGCCGTTGCGAATCACGGGGCAGTCAGGTAAAGCGTAGTTTGTTGTTATGTAAACTCTTTCGCCTATGGTGACAACATTTCCGGGGCATTCATTTTGGAAATTTTCTTTATAAAATAAATCAAAAACGGGATTATCAGAGGTGCGGTTATCTACGGGCTTTGACACCTTAGAATCGCCCTCTTTTTTTAATAGTGCAACAAAGTGTCCTTCACCGCCGTGACAAGGCAAAATCCGCCTAGTATAATGCAAATTCTTAGTGTTTGGTGAAAGCTTTGCAAAACCGTCTTGACCAAATGCTGCTTTAATGGGCACAAGTTCAAAATCAGGGTGCCTATTTAAAAAGTCTGCAATTTGCAATTCATTTTCCTCTATTGCAAAGGTGCATGTGCTGTAACAAAGGTGACCGCCCGGTTTTAGCATATTGGCAGCACAGTCTAAAATTTCTTGCTGCCTTGCGGCGCAAAGTTTAATATTGTCCTCTGACCATTCGGTAACAGCGGCAGCTTCTTTGCGCATCATACCCTCGCCTGAACAGGGCGCGTCAACTAAAATCTTGTCAAAAAATTCTCCTAAGCAGTCGGCTAGTTTGTTTGCTGAAAGTGATGAAACAACCGCATTGTTCACACCCAAACGTTCCAAGTTTGAAAGTAAAGCTTGTGCACGTGCGGTAACATATTCATTACACCAAACAAGCCCTTTTCCGTCCAGTTTTCCTGCTATTTGTGTTGCTTTGCCGCCGGGAGCAGAGCAAAGGTCAAGTACAATTTCGTAAGGTCCAGGGCTCAAAGCCTCCACAGCAGAGCTAGCAGAAGGCTCCTGCAAATAAAATGCACCTGCATGGTGATATGGGCTGTTGCCGATTTTCTCATTTTCTTTTAAATAATAAGAATCCTTGCAAAAGGGCGAAACAGAGCGGGAGGAAGTCAGTTCATTTTTCACAGCCTCGGTGCATTTAAGCGGATTAAGGCGCAAGGCACGAAAGGGCGCACCGTTTAAGGAATCTAAAAATTCAGGGAACCTAGCTCCCAAAAGTGATTCCATTCGATTTAAAAAAATTTTTGGAAAATTCATTTTTATCACCTGTGCATAAAACAAAAATACGAGCAAATACTATCAATATGAAAGCGGGGTGAGCATAGTGGATAACAACCAAAACCGTAACAATCAGAACAATAACAACCAGAACAATAACAACAACCAGAACAACAATAACAATCAGAACAATAACCAGAACAACAATCAGAACAACAATAGCAACAATAACCAGAACCGTCAAAACAACAGATAAGAATTTTTCGAACGAATACCTTATCGGAGCTAAAACTTCGATAGGGTATTTTTTAATTTAATTTTGAAAAACCCTCACCCAATATTTCGCCCGCCTCGGCAACCATAACAAAGGCCGCAGGGTCGGTAGTCTTTATCACACGGTGGAGCCTTGCTGTTTCAAAACGCCGAACGGCGCAGATTAACATATCTTGTTCTTTGCCGGAATATCCGCCGACAGTTGCAATACGGGTTACACCCCGTTGCACTTCTTTTATAATTCCAAATTTTAAGTCTTCTGCATTTTTAGTTATAATAAAAAACACTTTCGCACGCTCTGAGCCGTAAAGCAAAGTATCCATTACACGTGAGGAAATAAAGAGCGCCAAAGCAGAATACATTGCGCTCTCTAAATCCTTATAAACAAATACGGTAAGGCCAATAATTACAGCATCAATTGTTAGTATTAACCTGCCCATTAAAATGTGCGGAAAACGCAGTTTTAAAAGTTTTGCTATAATATCTACTCCGCCGGTTGTGGCGCCGTGAAGTATTACAAGTGTTAAGCCGAATCCCATTAGTACACCGCCAAAAAGGGATGCCAATAGGCGGTCGCCGGTATAAGCGTAGGGTATAAGTTCGGCCAAATCAATAAAAACCGAAACCGAGAGAGTGGCAACGGCACTTAGTAAAACAAAACGGAGACTAAAACGCTTGTATCCAATAATAAACAAAGGAATATTTAAAATAAAAACGCCAATTCCTACCGGCAAGCGTATTAAATAATGCAGCAGCGCCGCAACACCGGTTGCACCGCCGGGAGTGATATAATTTGGGCCTATAAATACAGCAAAGGCCGCCGAATAGGCGGCCGCACCCAAAACAATATAAAAAATATCATTGGCAAGATTTTTTAATTTATCTTTCAAAATATCCTCTCCGTTTTTAAGCTGCGGTTAGGAATATTTTGCCCTTAGACGTGTGGATTATGCTTCTTGCCAGATTAAATTAAACAGTTCATACATTCTGTCTTTTTCGCCTTTTAGGTATAAAAAGCCGAATAAAGCTTCTAAACCGGTAGCAGTATGATAACGAGTGTGGTCGGAGCTTTTAGGAATTGATGTTGTGTGGAAATTGCGCCCGCGCTTAAATACACTAAGCTCTTCTTCGCTTAAAAGAGGCTCAATTATCTTAAAGCCTTCAGCCTGTGCGTTGGCATTAACCAATTTAACCGAAAGACTGTGCAATTCGCCTGCAGGGCGGTTGACCTCAGCTAAACGCTCACGCACCAAAAGCTCATAAACACCGTCACCCACAAAGGCCAATGTAGATGGACTTAAAAGATTTGGTTTATCCATATAAACTACCTGCCTTTAGGAAACATAATCAAATTCAATGTCATAAACACTTACGGTATCACCGTCTTTAACACCGGCTTTAATCAGCGCATCAATAATACCGCTTTGCTGTAAAACTCTTTGGAAATACTGCAAAGATTCGTAATCGTCGGGGTCGGTTTTTGATAAAACCTTTAAAAGCCATTCTGCCTCAATAATAAATACTCCGTCTTGTACTCGTAATGTGAAATCACGTTTTGTAGGAGCAGTAAAGTCTTCAATCGGCTCGGGCTCTGCCTCATAGCGCAAAATGGGAGGAAGCTTTGAAAGCTCTTCCGCAACCGCCTTAATAAGGTCGGTTGTGCCCTCGGCAATAGGCGCCATAATTTTAAAGAATTTATATCCCTTGTCTGTGAAATATTTTTCTAATTCAAAAAGCTTGTCTTCATCTGCAAGGTCACATTTGTTGGCAACCACCAACATTTTACGTTCTGCTAATTCGGGGTTAAAGCTTGCTAATTCTTTGTTGATAAGGTTAAAATCGTCAATCGGGTCTCTACCCTCACTGCCTGAAGCATCAATAACGTGCAACAGCATACGGCAACGCTCTACGTGACGCAAAAAGTCGTGACCTAAACCTACACCTTCGCCTGCGCCTTCAATCAGTCCCGGAATGTCAGCCATAACAAAGGAGTTCCCTTCATAAAGGCGAACCACACCGAGCACAGGGGTCAAGGTTGTAAAATGGTAATTGGCAATCTTGGGCTTAGCCTCGCTTACTACCGAAATAAGTGTAGATTTACCTACGTTCGGGAAGCCTACCAAACCAACGTCTGCCAAAAGTTTAAGCTCTAATGTTACATCAAGCGCTTCGCCGGGGTTACCATCCTTAGCAAAACGGGGCACCTGCCTTGTAGCTGTGGCAAAATGGGTGTTGCCCCAACCTCCGTTACCGCCTTTTGCAATTAGGACAGGCTCATCACCCGAAATGTCGGCAAGTATTCTGCCCGTTTCGGCATCCTTAACTATGGTGCCGCGGGGTACACGGAGCAATAAATCGGGCGCACTTTTACCTGTACAGCGGTTGGCACGGCCGTTTTCACCGTTTTGTGCAGTATATTTTTTCTTATAACGAAAATCGGCAAGGGTAGAGAGATGGTCGTCGGCCTGCAAAAGAATGTTGCCGCCTTTACCACCGTCGCCTCCGTCAGGACCGCCTGCCGCTACATATTTCTCGCGATGGAATGAAACAGCACCGTTTCCGCCGTTTCCTGCCTTGAGATTGATTCTTGCTATATCAACAAACATTAGCTAACTCCTTGGGTTTATTAAAAAAAGCCCGGAAAACCGGGCTTTTAATTATTGCTCTACAGCGTAAATGCTGACTTTCTTGCGGTCACGACCTAAACGCTCAAACTTAACTTTACCGTCAATCAAAGCGAAAAGTGTATCGTCGGAACCAATGCCCACATTCTCACCCGGGTGAATATGTGTGCCTCTCTGGCGAACCAGAATATTGCCGGCCAAAACAAACTGACCGTCTGCGCGTTTCACACCAAGGCGCTTAGACTCACTGTCACGGCCGTTCTTGGTGGAACCCACACCTTTTTTATGCGCAAAAAGCTGAATATTAATTTTCAACATGGTACTTACACCTCCGAAAGTAGTGTGATTCTGTTATTGTAATCATCTGCAAGCAGGCTAAGGTGTAGCCTAAAGCCTTTTAAAACTTGCTGTGCGGATTTAATGTTAGATGTAAGACGGACAACCATCTTCCCATCGTCAACCTCTATATCCGCATTGGCACCGATAACCTCGGTTAATGTATTTACAGTCATATATGCTGCAGATGAAACTGCTGAGCATACTATTTTACCCTCTAAATCCGATTCGTTCTCAGTGGAGTGGCCCTGCAACACAAAACCGCTTATATCATTGCCGTTGTAGAAAAATTCAATCGTTGTCACTGGGGCTTACTCTGCAGCTTCGGTGGCTTCCGCTTTGGGCGGCTTACCGATTGCAGTGATTTGAATCTTGGTGTAGGGCTGTCTGTGACCCATTTTGCGGGCACTGCCTTTCTTGGGCTTGTAGGTGAAAACGGTAATTTTCTTAGCTTTGCCGTTCTTTACTACAGTTGCAGTGACGATTTGACCCTTAACATAGGGAGTACCGACCTTCAAGCCTTTTTTCTCATCCCCAATGGCCAGAACCTTGTCGAAGGTGACAACCTCATTCTCCTCGCAGCCGAGCTTTTCAACATACAACTCGTCTCCGACTTGGGCGCGGTATTGCTTACCGCAAGCTTCAAATATTGCGTACATTTTTTGGCACCTGCCTTATTTAAGACTCGCTATTCTTGGGTGGGAAAAACCACTTACGCCGCCGTGAAAACGGCAACAACCCACAATATGCGGCTTTACCATTATAATGTCTGCATATCACTTTGTCAAGACATTTTTTTATTTTGTTAAGGTGCCGCCGTCGGTTTTTAACAGAATCAAAATATTTTCCTCTTGCAGGGTGTCTGCAGAGATATAAACCAGTACCTCCTCGTTTTGTGCGCCACGGCATAAAAACTCATAACAATAGACTTCATCTGCCGATGTCAGCGGTATGATTACTTGTTGCACTTTTTCAATCGTAAGGTTGTTTGAGAGTACGGCTTTTGCCTCGTCTACCGTGTGTTTTGGAGTAGCAATAGTGCGTGGGTGATGATTCATAACATAGCCTCTTGCCTCAACCAGTAAAATTTCACCGGTATCCAGAGCCACACCAACCTTTATAAGGTCAGGATAGCAGATTACAGAGCCTTCCTTGTGGGCAAAGTTTACGGTGCAAATGCCCTCATCAACAAAATAGTAACTGCTTTCCATAGTTACATTGAATTTTTTTAGATAGTCGGCGGCTTTTAAAACCGCCTGCTCGTAAGATAAAGTTTCCTCACCGATAGCACGGAATTTTCGCAAATAAACAATAAATCCGCCTTTTTTTGTAATGGCTATGGTGCCGTCACCGCTTGAAAAGACATAACATTCCATTACACCATTTTCATCACTGTCATCGGTAAGCTCATCTATTTTGCAGGATAAAGCATCCGCCGCCTTTTGCCGAGCAGTTTGTCTTGTAATTTCTTCGGCGTTTTCTGTCATTTTAGGTTTAGAGTTTAGAATATGGTCGGAAAAGGGTCCGTCATAAATAAGATTTGGATAGTCAGTAAGACTTTCCTCAATTTGAAGCATACTGTGTGCAATATTCAATTCGCTTTCTAATCCCTTGGCAATTTCTGTGTCCCAGACTCCGCTTTGTTCATAGCCGCTGCGCAGCTCATCAACACTGCTCGATAGACGGTCGGCAGCATGGGCAAGCTTAGTCCAGTTTTCACGCTCGGAATCGGTGATTTGCTCTGATGAAATTGCTTTTTTAGATAGGTAGAGAGAATAGTCACCCACCTGAGATAAAAATTTGTTTATGGTAGCAAACTCTGAGCTTGAAAGCGGCAAATTAGCCATAGCGGCTTTTGTAGTTCCGGCATCCCGCATTATAGATGCTGAAAGACCGCTTAATTGAGAGGCGGTAGCAACATAGGTGCCTTTTTTGAGCATCATAGTAATATTATTCAAGCCTTCACTCACTTGGTTTAACGAGCCGGAATAACTGTTTACCACCTGCGTTTTAAAACGCTGGGCTTCGTTTGATTTCACAATAATTAAGCCTATCAGTATAAGCGGAATAATAATTCCAAAACAAAGAATTCTTACTAAAGTTCGTTTTTTTAACATAACAAGCCACCAACATTAAAATATATTTTCCTATATTTTGTCCCGCTCCCAATTAGTATATACTTTGGTAATAAAATTCAGTTGATTTTATGTTGGCTTTAATATATAATTACTATGTATGAGTATATTTAAACAGTAAAAAGATTAAGAGGTAAAAATGTTATATCTAGACCATGCTGCTACAACGAAACCGAGTGACAGCGCCGTTGCAGCGGTAACAGAAGCACTTACAAGTGAGTGGGGAAATCCCTCGTCCTTATATGAGTTTGGAATGAGGGCTGAGGACATACTGGAGGATACACGCATTAAAGCCGCAGAATTACTCGGCTGTGACCGCAAAGAGCTTTATTTTACTTCTGGCGGCACGGAGGCTAACGTTTTGGCGATTTTTGGCGCAGTTGAAGCGAAAAAACGCAGCGGAAAAAGGATAGTTACCTCGGCAATTGAGCACGCCTCGGTTTACGACAGTATGACGCAGCTTGAAAATCAGGGCTTTGAGGTTGTAAGGCTTTGCCCCGATAAAAATGGGAACATTGACCCTGAAACAATAGAAAAAGCAATAACAAAGGATACGATTCTGGTTAGCTTAATGCTCGTTAATAACGAGGTTGGAACGGTTTTGCCGATTAGCAAAGCGGCAGAGTGTATTCGCCGTGTAGGCGCTCCTGCGCTTTTGCATTGTGATGCGGTGCAGGCGTCTGGCAAAATGCCGATTTCTATAAAGGCGCTGGGCGTAGATTTATTATCGGTCAGCTCACATAAAATTCACGGGCCTAAAGGTTGCGGTCTGCTTTATAAGTCATCCTCGGCACGTATACTTCCTCGCACCTTCGGCGGCGCACAGGAAAAGGGCCTTCGCCCCGGAACTGAGGCGGTGCCGGCAATAGCAGGCTTCGGTGCGGCTATGAAGGAACTTAAAATAAACGAATCAAAAGCGGTTGTAAAACAGCTTAACGACTATTTGCGTAAGGCAGTAAATAATGCCGGATATATTTTAAATTCACCTGAAAACGCAAGCGAGTACATAGTTAATTTTTCTGTACTAGGCTACCGCTCCGAAACTATGCTTCACGCTTTAGAGCGGGAAGAGATATATGTTTCAAGCGGCTCAGCTTGTTCTAAGGGTAAAAAGAGTCACGTTCTAAAAGCTATGGGACTGCCTGACAGCCAAATTGACAGCGCCTTGCGTGTCAGCTTGTCACCTGAAAACACCTTTGAGGAAATAGACCGCCTAATGGCAGTTTTAGAGCGTTGCACAAAAACATTAAAGGCATCAAAATAAGGGGTATATATGAAAGAAATACTGTTAATTAAAAACGGAGAACTTGCATTAAAGGGTTTAAACAGAGGCACCTTTGAGTCGGTACTCGTAAAGAATATGAAGCGTGCGTTAAATTCACTTGGTAAAGTGGAAATTACCCGCGCGCAGTCTACTATAACAATTACACCTATGCAGGATGATTTTAATATGGATGAAGCACTTCATCGTATAGGCTGTGTCTTTGGTATAGCAGGCTACTGCCGTTCTGCCATAGTTGAAAAGGATATGGATGCAATTCTTGCCGCCGCACCTGAGTATTTGGCGAATGTGTTAAGCGGCGTTAAAACATTTAAGGTTGAGGCAAAGAGAGCTGATAAGAACTTTCCGCTTAAATCCCCTGAAATCTGTGCGGCACTCGGCGGAAAGCTTTTGCAAAGCTTCCCGCACCTTAGAGTGGACGTTCATAATCCAGAGCAGGTTATAACGGTAGAAATCCGTGATTTAGGTGCATATATTCACGCTAACCAACTGCACGGCGCAGGCGGTATGCCGGTTGGAACAGGCGGCAGAGCAACTGTGCTTATTTCGGGCGGAATTGACAGCCCTGTTGCCGCTTGGATGATGGCAAAAAGAGGCTTGGAGCTTAATGCAGTTCATTTTGCAAGCCCGCCATATACTAGCCTTCGTGCTGAGAAAAAGGTTGAACAGTTGCTTGAAAGAGTAGCGGTTTACAGTTCAACAATCCGTCTGGAAACGGTGCATTTCACCGAAATCCAAGAGGAAATCGCAAAAAATTGTCCCGAGGAATATTTTACTCTAATAATGCGTCGCTTTATGATGCGTATAGCCGCTAAGCTGGCTAGAAACCGTAGCAGCCAGGCGCTTATAACAGGTGAAAGTTTAGGTCAGGTTGCAAGCCAAACTCTGCCTGCGTTGGCAGTGACTGATTGTGTGGCAGGTATGCCAACCTTGCGTCCTCTTATCGGTATGGATAAGGATGAGATTGTGGCGGTTTCAAGAAAAATTGACACCTTTGAAACCTCAATTCTGCCTTATGAGGATTGCTGCACTGTGTTCACACCGAAGCATCCCAAAACCCGCCCTGTTTTAGAAAATATTGAAAAGGCGGAAGCGGTGCTCGATATTGAGGGACTCTGCAACAGAGCGCTTGAAAACGTTAAGGTAACTTATATAGAGGGAAGATAAATGAGGGGAGAAATTCTTTGTATCGGCACCGAGCTGTTGCTCGGAGATGTGTTAAACACTAACGTTCAGTATATATCACAGGGCTTGAAGCAATGCGGTATAAGTGTTTATTATCACGTTACGGTCGGTGACAACCCAAAGCGCTTAAAAGAGCAGTTTTTAGAGTCTTTTTCTCGCAGTGACGTTGTTATAATTTCGGGCGGCCTAGGTCCTACAGGTGATGATATAACCAAGGAAATGGTAGCCGAAAGCTTGGGGCTTAAATTGCACACCGATGAAAAAGAGCTTAAAAAAATCCGCTCGTACTTTGATGGTCTCGGCCGCAAGATGACTAAGAATAACGAAAAGCAGGCCGAAATACCCGAAACCGCACAAGCGCTTTATAATGCGGTGGGTACAGCACCCGGAATTTATATAAATAAAGACGGTCGACATATCTTTTTAATGCCCGGCGTACCGAGCGAAATGAAAACTATGTTTGATAACGAGGTACTGCCGATATTATACCGAGTTGCTGACGGAAAACTTGTATCCCACAACGTTTTGATTTTCGGTATGGGAGAATCTGCAGTAGACGATAAATTGCAGGATATAATGTCCGGTAGTAATCCTACGGTTTCACCTTATTGCAAAACAGGTGAGGTTTCTCTTAGAGTGGCATCCTTCTCTAAGGATGAGCAGCAGGGTGAGGAATATTGCCGTTCGGCAATCGAAATTATTAAAGAGCGTTGCGGTGAAAATGTAGTCGGCATTGATGTAAGCGACCTGCAAAGTGTAGTAGTAAAGATGCTCACCCGTAAAAAATTAAAGCTGGCAACTGCCGAGAGCTGTACAGGTGGGCTTATTAGTCAAAAGCTTACATCGGTAAGCGGAGCGTCGGAGGTTTTTGATTTCGGTGCTTGCACTTACTCTAACGAAATGAAAGAAAAATTGTTGGGCGTTTCGCCCGATACAATAAAAAATCACGGTGCGGTAAGTAAAGAAACCGCCGAGCAGATGGCAAAAGGTATTCGCAAATATTCGGGTGCCGACTTAGGTTTGTCGGTTACAGGTGTTGCGGGACCCTCTTGCAGTGAAAACAAACCGGTAGGTCTTGTCTATGTTGCGTTAGATACACCGACAGGGACATTCTGTAAAGAATTAAATCTGTTTTCAAAAAGCTATGACCGTGACCGCATACGTGAACTTACCGCAAAAAATGCACTTGATATGGTGCGTCGTTATTTATTGTAGAATAAAGGAAAGGAAAAATTATGGCAGGCAACATTAAACTTGAAATTATTTATTATAATACCGAGCCTGATGCAACCTTGGAATTTGGATTGCAGGGAAGCTTTGCTGTACGCATTTTGAGTGACCGTGTAAGCAGTCATTCTGATTTGGTTGCGGCTTTAAAAAAGGCAACCTTGCGCAACGAATTTATCTTTGTTATAGGTGACTTTAATAAAGATGGTGTTTCAGCGGTTGTTGCAAAGGCGATTGGCCGCCAAGCGGTACCCGTAGAGTCTGAGAGCGAAGATTTTATACCTGCCGATTCTATTCCGCTACTTTCAGAGGACGGTGTTCTTTGCGGCGCAGTAGTTGAAAGCGGTTATCAAAGCATAATCTTGTTAAGCGAGCAAAAGGAACTCAGAGATAACATTTTAAAACCCTTGCTGTTGCCTTATATGTCGGATAGATATAATGAAACCCACGGCATACAAACCGAAGAAATTAAAATAGAGGAACAAGTAGAGGCAACGCTTGAAGCAGAAGAAATTATAGAAACTGAAGAGCCGATAGAGGCTGAAGAAAATATAGAATCCGAAGAAATTTTTAAAACCCAAGAACCTGCCGAAACAGAAGAATGCGTAGAGGAGCAAGAAACTGTTATTCCTTTAGAGGATGAGTGGCAGGATTTCACCATTGACGAAACACTAAATGATTTTGAAGAAACTGAAGAAGAAAAACCAAAAAAGAAAAGCAAGGTATGGCTTGTTTTATTGATTGTATTTTTGTCGCTGGCACTAATCGTAGGCTCGGCTTTTTCCTACCTTTTCTATTTCGTGCCTTGGCAGAATGATTATAAATCTGCAGATTTTTATTCTATGTATGAAAAGGACAACTCCTTTACAGAGCTTGGAAAAATAGACGAAAACATAACCGGCTGGTTAAGAATGAAAGACGCCGAAATCAGTTTGCCGGTTGTAAATGGAAATGGCAATGAGCTTTACTATCAATATCATTTGTTGGACGGAACCATAAACCCCATAGGCACACCCTATGTTAAAAATTCCATAAGGGAATTCAGCGGCTTAACCACCATAACAATGAATGGATATTATGAGCAGTTAAGCAAATATCTGGATAATGATTTTGCTAAAAACAATGCTTGGTTTGCTTTTGATTCCTTAACCTATACTGCTCGTTGGCGTGTGTTCAGCGCTTTCAGCTTTGGTAAAGAGCCGGAATTTGATTATCTTAAATCAGATTTTAAAGACGCCGCCGAATACGAGAAGCAACTACGTATCTTAAAAAATGCAAGTGATATAGCAAAAGAGGATGTAAGCAATGAGGACATCGTAGTAGTCTTAGTGGCAAAGAGGTTTGATAAAACAATAGTTGTTGCTGCAAAGCTTATGTCACAGGAGGAAACCTTAAAACCCACAATTGTAACCCCCGAGCCTGACAATGTTGTTAGTGATACAACCTCAAATGTTTCATCTGAAAGCACTTCGTCGGTCACATCCCAACAAACCACCTCAAAAGAGCCTGTTGTTGAGTATAAACCTGAGGACAGCACCATAAACTTGGTAGACAAAATTGAGGAGCCGGAGGAGTTACCTCCTTTAACAGAGGAACAAATTAAAGACAATACAGATATACCACAGGCGAAACCACCCGTAGTTTCAAAACCGACAACATCGTCGAAACCAACTACATCATCAAAACCAACGACCTCCTCTACGACTTCAAACACGGGTGAGACCGTAACAGTCACTAAGAATAAAGTACGCATCCGCACAGTTCCAGGAGCAGAAGACGAAAAAACAATAATATGCTATGCCGAGCAGAATAAGCCGTATAAATATCTCGGTTCCCAAAAGGATGATAAGGGTCAGCTTTGGTATAAAATCGAGGTATCTGCAGGTAAGATAGGTTATGTAACCTCGCAGTATAGCAAGCTTAGTTCTATAAATTCTTCATCTGTGTCATCTTCAACCTCATCGGCTACCTCTTCCGCTACTACTTCATCAAGTACCGCTTCGGGCACGACAAATAACTTAGTTGTCACGGTGCTCAGTAACGGAACCAATGTGCGTGAAGGTGCAGGAACAAGCTATAAAAAACTCGGTCAGGTAAATATGGGTGAGGTGTTCCCCTATATTACCGAAAAGGTAGTTTCAAACAAAACCTGGTACTGTTTCCAATATAAAGCAGATACAGTAGGTTGGATACGTTATGACTTTGCTTCTAAAACAACTTTGGACAAAGCTCCTACATCTGCTAACATTTCTTCGGGAAATATCACCTTGACAGTTAAAAACGGCGGCACCATTTTATCAGGTAGTGCTTTTGATATTGTTGCCAGCGTTATAGAGGCCGAAATGGGCTCAGGATATCCAATTGAAGCGTTAAAAGCGCAGGCAGTTGCAACATATTCCTTCTTGCTTACCCGTGGTTCAGCAAAAGGAGAACCCGTAGTAGTTCCTATGAAAACAGCAGGAGAGCGCTGTAGACAAGCAACAAAAGAGGTCTTGGGACAGTGCGCATATTATAATGGGGTTATAGCGCAAACATATTATTATGCTATTTCGGCAGGTTACACCGCAAATTGCCACGATATTTGGACCGCTAATTTGCCGTATTTGGTAGCGGTGGAATCAACTCCCGATGTAAACGAAAAAGGTTTTGCAACAACGGTGGTACTCTCATCTGCTGATGTAAAGGCAAAACTCAACAACAAATATAAAAATTCATATCCTGAGGGACTTCCTTTTGATAGCGTACCAAAGGAAAACTGGTTTAAGTGTACATACGACCAGAACAACGCTTTCTGCAAAACGGTAGTAATTGCCGAAAAATTGCAGGAAAAGGGTAATGCGATTTATGGTACATTAGGCCTTCGTTCGGGAGCATATACAGTTACCTACAACGCCGAGAATGACACCTTTACATTTAATGTTAAAGGTCACGGTCACGGTGTAGGTATGTCACAGGTTGGTGCAAAAGGATATGCAAACCAAGGTTGGGATTATATAAAGATTTTGCAGCATTATTATAAAGGTGTTGTCATAAAATAAGATTAAGAACATTTTTTGGAGAAGATTATGGTTGAACAGGTTATTGACAGTCTAAAAGATTTATTGCCGCCTGAGCTGGTTGTTTTCGTGGTGTCCTTGTTGCCCGTGTTGGAATTGCGCGGCGGCTTGGTGGCGGCAAGTATACTTGGAATAGATTGGATAGTTGCGTTTCCGATTTGTGTAATCGGTAATATTCTACCAATCCCGTTTTTACTGCTCTTTTTGAAGCAAATATTTGCTTTTTTGAAAAAACAGGGCGGCTTCTTCGGTAAGATGGTACGCTGGTTGGAGGAAAGAGCCGACCGCAAAAGCAGTTCGCTTAATAAATATAAACTGTTCGGTCTGTTTCTTTTTGTAGCAATTCCGCTACCCGGTACAGGCGCTTGGACAGGCGCACTGGTTGCAAATGCGGTTGATATTCGTGCCCGCCACTCCTTCTGGGTAATATTTTTAGGAGTGCTTTGTGCCGGAATAATAATGTCGATTGTAAGTTATTTAATTCCCGGAATGTTTTTCTAAAACTTAACGGCTCAGGGGTAAACCCTGAGCCGTATTTTTTTACTTGACAAAATGAAAAACAGGGGATATAATAAGTGTACTAGTACAAGTAGTACACTAGAAGGAGGGATGTTTGTGTTTAGTATTGACCCGCAAAGTCGCCAGCCGGTATACGAGCAAATAATTTTGCAGGCAGAGGAATATATATTGCGAGGAATTTTAGTACCCGGCAGTCAAATGCCGAGTGTTCGCAACCTTTCTCTTTTATTGTCGGCAAATCCCAACACGGTACAAAAGGCATATTCGGAACTGGATAGCAAAGGTCTTATTTATTCGGTCCCGGGTAAAGGCTGTTTTGTAAGTGAGGATGCAAAGCAAAAGGTTTGCGACTCAAAGCACGGGCAGTTAGGCGAGCTTAAAAAACTTTTAGAGGAGTTAAAGTTGGCTGAAACACCCAAAGAAGAAATAACGAAACTAATCGAACAGATATACGGAGGTGTCAGTAAATGATAACAGTTAAAAATATAGTAAAACGCTTTGATAACTTCACTGCGCTTGATAATGTAAGCTGCACTATTCCTGACGGTTGTATTTATGGTATGGTAGGCTCAAACGGAGCAGGAAAGTCAACCTTCTTGCGTATGATAACCGGTGTATACAAGTGTGACCAAGGCGAAATTATGATTGACGGGCAGCCCGTATACGATAATCCGCCCATAAAGGCGCAAATGGCATACGTACCGGACGAACTGTTTTTCTTAGGCGGCAGCAGTATGGACCGTATGGCAAAGCTCTATTCGGCAGTTTACCCCAATTTTGACAGAAACCGATATATCGAACTAGCTCAAAAATTCGGTCTTAATACAAAGAAAAACATCAGCACCTTCTCTAAAGGTATGAAGCGTCAGGCAGCCACTATTTTGGCTTTAGCTTCAAAGCCTAAATACATCTTCTTTGACGAAACCTTTGACGGACTCGACCCGATTATGCGAAATGTGGTTAAAAACATAATTTGCGAGGATGTTTTAGACCGTAAAGCCACCGCAATTATAACCTCTCACTCTCTGCGTGAGTTAGAGGACACCTGTGACCAGTTAGCCTTATTGCACAAGGGCGGTTTAGTATTTGAAAGTGATATAGGCAACCTCAAAACCGCGCTCTTCAAAGTCCAAATTGCCTTTAATAAGGAGTTTAATAAAGATATATTCGGTAACTTTGAGGTTTTGAAATTCACAAAACACGGCTCGGTTGCAAGTGCCATTATAAGAGGCGACAAAGAAGAGTGTATTAAACATTTAACCTGGCTTAACCCAACACTTTTAGAGGTGTTGCCGCTATCCTTAGAAGAGGTATTCACCTATGAAATGGAAGCGCTTGGTTATGTTTTTGATGATGTAAAGGAGGCGTAAGTGATGAATAAAAAGCTTTTTAGTTTTCGTCTGTTTGCTGACACCTTCAGGCAACTGCGAATTGTAGGATTGACTGCAACTATTATTATATCAATATTTGCGGCCATTGTGCCGATAGGTGAATACATTTCAAGTTATAAACATACCGTAGTAGAAAACGGCGTACAAAGAGTGATTTATAACACTGCGGTTGTTACTTCGCTGGAAATTCAACCCTTAGCGGTCTTGGCTTACATTGTTGTAGCTCCGCTGTTGGTAATTAGTGCTTTCTACTTTTTAAATAAGCGTAATGCCAGCGATTTTTACCACGCAATCCCCGAAACGAGAAGTTGTATTTTTATTAGCATCTTTTCGGCTTGCATTTCTTGGGTGGCAATTGTTTTACTTTCTAGTACAGCAGTAACGCTTATAACCACAGGTATTTTGCATAAATTCTTTATTGTTAATTATTCCACAGTTTTTATTTCCCTGTTTACGCTTTTTAGCGCCGCCTTGCTGGTTGCCGCATCGGTAGCCGCCGCAATGACCTTTACAGGAACGCTGTTTAACAATATTTTTGTAAGTGCGTTAATCATTTTTGTTCCGAGATTATTTATATTTATTATCAACGGCTTTGTGACCGACAGCATCCCGTTTTTAGTAAGCAACAACAGTGATAATTGGTTTTTATCCCCCACAATAAATTTGGCTTTCGGTACAATATCAAGTGTGCTTTACGGAAACTACATTCAAATGATATACAATATTCCCTCGGGAATTTATTCGCTGTGCTTAGGTCTTGTTATCGGTGCCTTAGCGTTATGGGGCTTTAACCGTCGTAAAAGTGAGGCAGCAGGAAATGCGGCGGCAAGCAAACGACTCTCGGCAGTTTATCGTATAGCCCTTGCTTCTGCTATAAGCTTAATACCCTGTATTGTTATTTTTAATGCGGTTAAAGGTGAGACAGAATTTGATTCTGAACTCGCATTTTCTCTTGTAATATTTTACATTATTGTTGTTTTGGCATATTGCATTTACGAGCTTATATCCAGCAAAAAGTTTTCAAGTCTTTTAAAATCCTTGCCCGGACTAATTTACGTTGCTGCCGCAAACGGACTTATTTTGCTCGTTATGTTCGGTTACAACGCTTACCTTGTAAACTTTGCGCCAAAAGCCGACAAAATTGCATCTATCAACATGGTTAATCAACAGTCAATATATAATACTGAACGCAATTATATACTTGACCGTGCCGAAAAGACCGATATAACTGATAAAAAGGCAATAGAAATAGTTTCAAAAAGCCTTCAAAAAAATGTTGAGCTCTACAATGAAAACAAAGACAAGTTTGAAAATTATTATTACGGCAGTACAAAAGGCAGCTTGCTTCTGTTTAGAGTGAATACTGCTTTCCGCAGTGAAATCAGAGAAGTGCTTTTAACCGATAAAGAGTACGACTATATTATAG
>JAZREP010000023.1:0-11591 GCA_045660865.1 Acutalibacteraceae bacterium
TATAATTTCATTGGATTATAAATGAATCCAATACAAAAAATCAAGGCACACTTCCTTACGGAGTGTGCCTCAAGGAAGTGTTTATTTTTGGTCGGAGTGTTCATAACCAACCTCAAACGCGAGGTTGAAACTATAAAAAAGAAGAACCTCAGCACGCGAATTGCGTGTCGAGGCTCTCGACTGGTGCCGGTGGCCGGACTCGAACCGGCACGCTGTCGCCAGCGGTGGATTTTGAGTCCACTACGTCTGCCAATTCCATCACACCGGCAGGTGTTACGTCGGACTAACCGACGCAAACTATTATACAATAAAGCAATTATAAAATCAAGTGCTTTTTGTAATTATTTAAACATACCTTTAATAAGCAATACAAGTGTGGCAATTGCGGTTATTGCAAAGGCAATCAACATAGGGATTGCAATACTTTGAGCACCGGGAAGCGCACCTGCATTCTGCCCAATATTCATACCATAAAAGCTAAATACCATAGTAGGTATTGCCATAACAATTGTAAGCGAGGTCAAAACCTTCATTACAATATTAAGGTTGTTAGAAATAACCGACGCAAAAGCATCCATAGTGCCACTTAAAATGCTCAAATAGATATTACACATTTCCAACGCCTGCTTGATTTCAATCATAACGTCTTCAAGCAGTTCTTGGTCTTCTTCATACATTTTTATGAAGTTGTTTTTTGTTATTTTCTGCAGCGTCAGTTCATTTGATTTAAGCGAGGTCTGGAAGTAAACAAGAGATTTCTCATAATCGAGCATATCTGTTAATTCCTTATTACGCATTGAGCGACGAAGCTTCATTTCCAACTCGGTAGAACGCTTGTCAATCAATTTCAAATGATTTAAGTATCTTGCTGTTACCCTTAAAAGAATTTGGAAGATAAAATTGGTTTTAAAAGCGGTATTGATGTTTTTTACCTTCCCATCAGCAAAATCCTTAATAATGGTATTGTCCTTAATGGATACCGTTATTATGTTGTTTGCAGTGATGATAATACCAAGCGGCATAGTATAATAACTGATATCCTCATCAACCTTTTGTGAAAACGGAATATCGATAACTATTAACTTGGCTGTATCCTCACTCTCAATATGCGAAGATTCCTCTTCGTCCAAAGCGGCAACAAGAAATTCCTTAGGGACATCCAGATTGTTAATGAGCCAATCCAGTTCCTCTTCCTCGGGTGCGCAGACGTTAATCCAGCAGCCGGGCTCATTCTGAGGGATTTCATTGATGTTACCTTCGATTGATTTGTAGAATTTAATCAACTTTCTCAGCCTCCCTATTTAGGGCGCCAAAAATGAATACTAGAAATTCACGCAGTGCGCCCCGTTTTGTTTTTTAATTGTGTAGATACTACTTCGCCCAGGTTCAGGACTCACTGTGTTCACTTCCTTTTGCAAAATTGTGTACAAACTTAATGTTCGTACAATAAGTATAACACACTTTTTTCAGATTTCAATACAAAAAATACAAAAATGTATTGACAAGCCATACTTTAATTGATATAATATCAAGGTCGCAAAAGCGAGCTATTAGCTCAGTTGGCAGAGCACTTGACTTTTAATCAAGGTGTCCGGAGTTCGAATCTCCGATAGCTCACCAAAAAAGCAATCACCCCTTTAGGGTTGATTGCTTTTTTCTTATCAAGAATCTAGGGTGGATAAAAATTTATTTGTTAGGAGATTTATTATGAATTTTTATGAAATCGCCAAAACCCGACAGTCCTGCCGCAACTTTAATCCCAACCTTACAGTAGAACAAGAAAAGCTGGATTGCATTTTAAAATCAGCACAGTTGTCCCCTTCTGCCTGTAACGGTCAACCTTATCACATTACGGTATGCCGTAACGAAGCGGCGAAAGAGGTCGCTAAGGCAACACAAAGTATGGGCATGAACAAGTTTGCCGATGCGGCGCCTGTTATGATTGTAATTTCCGAAGAGCCGTATGTTAAAACGGCGGCTTTAGGTGCCAAGCTTAAAGGCAACGACTACCGTTCTATTGATATTGGTATTGTATCTGCATTCATTACTGCAGAGGCTGCGGCACAAGGTCTTAGCACCTGTATTTTAGGTTGGTTTCAGGATGATAAAATTCGCAAAATTTGCAATCTTGACAATCCTGTTCGCCTTGTAATTGCTTTAGGTTATGCAAACGATGACGATAAACTTCGTGACAAAAAGCGAAGAGCTTTAGACAAACTTGTAACCTACATTGATTGATATTTTTTCAACAAGGGCAAATAATTATCATATTTATACGGGCGTATCGGTCGTACAAGCGGCTCGGTTTTAAAGAACAATAGCAGACATTCTCCTATGTTTTTGTAGTTTTCTACAAACCTATACCCTATCAGTTCACCGTTATTTATGCGTTGTTTGATACGATTATGATAGGGATACATACCGCCACCTCCGAAATTAGTATGCCCGATACAAGTTTTTCTTGTAATATTGATGAAAAAATTATATAATGAAAGAAATACAATAAACAGAGGTTTAAGATGGATTTTGACGCTTTAACAGCCAATCTTGCGCCGGGTGGTTTAAACAACCGCACCGAAATTCGTATTTTATTATGTTGCCTGCTAGCCGAAGCCGGACAACCTGTCCCTGTGCGCCCATTAAAAGAGAGTTTGCATTTTGAGGGAATTGCCAATTATTTTGAGGTTGCCTACGCAATTGAGGATTTATATAAAAACGGAAGCATTTCACTTAACAACGAAGAAAAAGAAATGTTTGAAATTACTGAGTCGGGCAAAATGGTAGCCGACACTCTTAAAGGCGATTTACCGGTTACAGTTTTGCAAAAAAGTACTGCTCTTGTAAATAAAATTTTATCCCGTGTACGCAACGAAAAAGAAAATAAGGTTGAGTTCGAGACGGTTGGCAACGGCTGTATGGTGCGTTGCAGCATAATGGAGGGCGAACGCGAAATTATGCAAGTTGGGCTTTTGGTGCCCGACCGAATCATAGGCAACCAAATTAAAGAATCATTTTTAGACGACCCTGAATCTTTATATGTTGATATTTTAGAGAAGCTTACAAAAACCCGCTTAAAGAGTGACTCCGACAAATAAAAAAGGCACCCCAAAAAAGAGGTGCACAATAAGAATTTTGGAGCTGAAGATGGGACTTGAACCCACGACCTGCTGATTACGAATCAGCTGCTCTACCAACTGAGCCACTCCAGCGAGAACCGACATTTATTATAACAATTAAGCAAAAAATAGTCAAGCAGAAAATCAAGGAGGGAACAAAATGCCGACAAGCAAAAGAGCAAAAACTCAATTAGCTGAAAACCTTATCAAATACCGCAAATCATTTGGTTTTACCCAACAGAAGGTGTCGGATATTCTGGGCATTAAACGTTCAACCTACGGATATTATGAGATAAGCACCTATCCGCCGCTTTCAATTATGAAAAAGCTCGCTAACATGTATAAAATTTCAATTGATGAATTAACCGGTGATAACAGTTCTGTGTTAATTGTAGACGAGCCTGCAAACTCGGGAGTTCTTACAGCTAAGCAACCTCAGGCAGAATACAACCCTACTGTTTCACCGCACAGCGCTGATGAAACCGAGTTATTGATGCTGTATCGTATTCTCCCTGCCGACAAGCGGTTGCAGGTTAAGGATATTCTTCACGAAATTGTTGAAAAGCTTGAAAACTAAAAACATATAAAAAACGGAGTTGACTTTGTCAACTCCGTTTTAATTTTACAGATTACGGTTATAATCAAAACCGCAGTGGTTTAAGAATGTACGAGCCATTAACATAGAGCCTACACGATTGGGGTGAACTCTATCCCAAGAAATATAAGAGGAATGACGAACTTTAAAATATTCATCATACTTCTTTTGGAAATCAACAAGGGTGCAACCGTGTTTTTCAGCCAACTTATAACAAATCGCTATGTACTCATCTATACGAGCACGCATAGCATCGTTTTTGTTGGGGTCCATATAATACGGAGTTGCAATAAAAATACCCTTGACCTTGTCTTTTACGGCAAGTATCATTTTCTCAAGATTAGCCTCATATTCATCAGGCAAAACAGCATGCTCAGGTATTGCAGGGCTATCAAACTGGCGCCAAACGTCATTTATGCCTATACAAATAGAAACCCAATCGGGATTAAGAGAAACTACATCACGGTCAAAACGTTCCAATAAATCACGGCTGGTATGACCGCTGATACCGGAGTTTGTTACACGCAAATTGATTTCGGGGTAGCATGTCGCCATTAAATTTTCAACCTCACGGACATATCCGTTGCCCAGACTATCAAACAGTCCTTCGCCTACCGGCTGAGCACTACCCATATCAGTAACAGAATCTCCTGCGAAAACAATGCGTTCTAAATTCTTAAAAATCATTTTTACCACCCTTATTATAATCTTTCATTACTCAATATTGTACTCTATTTTAAAATAAAAAGCAATACAAATATTACTTTATTTAACACGGTTGACTTTATATAGTTTTTGTATTATAATCACTAAATATGAGAATAATTCTCATATTGGAGGAATTATGAATCAACGAAATTATATGACGCAACAGAAAAAAGAACTGCTACAATTCTTACAATTACATTCGGACCGACATTTTACAGTTGAGCAAATTGCAAATGAAATGGGAGGCACCGGCAAAAGCACTGTTTACCGCCTTATTGCCAAATTAGTAAACGATGGTACAGTGCGCAGATTTGAAGCCAATAATTCCAAATCATTTGTTTACCAATTTGCAGGGCAAAACAGCGGTTGTGATTGCCATTTTCATTTGAAGTGTGTTAAATGCGGCCGCTTAATTCATATGGAGTGCGACCAATTGTCAGATGTGAAAAATCATATTGCAACCGAGCACAATTTTTTAATTGGTGCCAGCCGAGCCGTGCTCTATGGCGAGTGTACCTCCTGCCATACCGAGGGATAGCCATGAAAAGAATTCTTGTTTTTTTAATTGCCCTAACCCTATGCTTGTGCGGTTGTTCTAAAAAGCCTGTAAACACTGAGCAAAGCTCTAAGCTACGAGTTTTGACCACCATCTTTCCTCCTTATGATTTTGTGCGTCAAATTGCCGAGGATAAAGTAGAATTAGAAATGCTTTTACCGCCCGACAGCGAAAGTCACGGCTTTGAGCCTACCCTATTGGACCTTAGCAAAATACAAAAAAGCGACTTAGTTTTGTACGCCGGAGATGAGTCGGATAGTTGGGTGCAAAAGTTAGACAAAGACGAATATGATACTACCATACTGGCTCTTAACGATATGGTTGATATTAACGAAAGCCATAAAGAGCATTTATGGACCTCTGTGCGAAATTCAATTAAAATGGTAAGCCAAATATCCGCCACACTTTGCAGTATTGACCCTGACAATGCTGAATTTTATAAAACTAATACCAACAACTTATTAAAAGAACTAAAAGTTTTGGATAATGATTTTGCCTTAGCAGTAGCAAACGCGCCACAAAAGACATTGATTTTTGCCGAGCGTTTTCCTTTTACTTGCTTTGCTGAAGATTACGGACTTGAGTGGCAATCCGCATTTGACCATTGTTCATCCGATTTTGAGCCTAAAATTGATGTTATTCAAAATCTTATCAAAACGGTTAAATCCAAAAAAATTTCAACTGTATTTTATATTGAGTTTTCAAACCAATCGATTGCTGACACCATCTGCGCCGCTACAAATTGCAAAAAGGCACTTTTCCACTCCTGCCACAACATAACGAAGCAGGAATGGGACAGCGGTGCAACCTACGTTTCGTTAATGCGTAACAATTTAGAGCAATTAAGAAAGGCTTTACAATATGCTTCTTGAATGTAAAAACTTGGCGCTTGCCTATGAAGGTGCGCCGGTCGTAAAAGATATAAATTTCACACTGAACCCCGGTGACTATATTTGTGTAGTCGGTGAAAACGGCACCGGCAAAAGCACATTGTTAAAGGGTATTTTAGGTATCGTTCCGTGTGAACAGGGTTCTGTGAATTTTGGTGACCTTAAAAAAACACAAATCGGTTATCTTCCACAGCAGACCCTACTTCAAAACGAATTCCCTGCCAGCGTTATGGAGGTTGTGCTTTCAGGCTTTGCAGTAAAACGTGGGCTTCGCCCCTTTTACAGCCGTGCGCAAAAGCAGGAGGCTCTTGAAAATATGGCAATGCTGGATATTGATAACCTTAAAAGCGCTTGTTACAGAGAGCTTTCGGGCGGTCAGAGGCAACGTGCTTTATTAGCTCGTGCTTTATGCCCTGCTGAAAAGCTTTTGCTTTTGGACGAGCCTATGTCGGGGCTTGACCCATTAGTAACCGCCGAGTTTTATGCTTGCATTGAAAAGATAAACAAAACAAGCGGTATGGCGGTGCTTATGGTATCCCACGACATAGAAAACGCCATAAAATATGCCAGCCATATTTTGCATTTGAAAAACCAGCAACTTTTCTTTGGAACAACTGAGGAATATCTTAAGACCGAGCTTTGCCAAAGATTTAGGGGAGGAAGCCTATGACTCTGAATGAAATGCTTTTTGACCCCTTTATTTTACGCATACTTTCCCGTGCAGCTATAGTTGGTGTTCTTGTTTCACTATGTGCCGCTTTGCTCGGCGTTAGTATGGTGTTAAAACGCTATTCAATGATAGGTGATGGTTTATCGCATATCGGCTTTTGCGCCGTGGCTTTCTCCTCCCTTATTGGTTTAGCCGATTTTTCATTGGAAATTTCCATACCCTTAGTAGTACTTGCTGCGGTGGTGCTTTTAAGAATAAGTGAAAGCAGTAGAATAAAGGGAGACTCTGCTATTGCTCTGCTTTCAACCGGTGCAGTTGCCCTCGGCTATATACTCTATAATTTTAATAATAAGAGTGCCGCTGATGTTTGTAACAGTTTATTCGGCTCTGCTTCGGTTATAACTATTAACGACAAGGATTTAATTATCAGTATTGTTTTATCAGTATTGGTGCTTGGATTATTTGTTTTGTTTTACAACAAGATTTTCGCCCTTGCTTTTGATGAAAGCTTTAGCATCGCATCGGGTGAAAAAACAAAACTATATAAGCTTGTAATCGCACTTTTAACCGGCGTAACGGTAGTGGTTGGTATGAAAATGATGGGCGCTATTTTAATTTCAGCATTGGTTGTCTTCCCCGCTGTCAGCGCCATGCGTATATGTAAAACCTTTAAAAGCGTAATTCTAACTGCCGGTGCAATATCGGTAATCTGTTTCCTTATAGGATTTTACGTTGCCTGCCGCCTTTCTTTACAAGTAGGCCCTACCGTAGTTCTTGTCAATGCCGCTGTGTTTATTATTTTATCTATATCTTCAAAATTAAAAAAGCGTGGGTGATAAACCCACGCTTTTTTAAACATCTTTAATTTGTATATTTAAGTCTACGTTTCCTTTAATTCCGTTAATCTTTCCGGTTTGGGAATATTGCCATATTTTATAGTTGTAATTTCTTACAGGCGTATCATCGGCAGAGTTTGAATAAACCGCAAGCCATAAATCGTAATTTTTCAGCCGCTCATATTCAAGATAATTTTTTATAAAATTGCGGTTAGTATAATACATAGCTTTATAGCCTGCCGCCTTTATTGTCTCTAAAAACGCAATTGTGTTGTTGGTAAACTGTTTTCTGGAAACATTTTCACAGCGTTTTTCATATAGTTCTACATCATATATAACGGGATAATCAAACTTATAACCTTTTATTGCACTAAGAACCAAATTAGCTTCTTCTATAGCCTCCGCCTCATTTACAGCGGCGGAATATATGTAAACACCAAAAGGTATTCCTACTTTAGTTGCGCCCTTTACATTTTTTTCAAAATAATCATCAAGCTCCAAATTGCCTGCTGAACCGTAGCCACGATAAGCGACACGGATAATAGCAAATTCAATTCCCGCCTCTTTAACGCTTTCCCAATCCACTTCTTTTTGGTGGCTTGAAACATCAATGCCGGCTTTACTGATTTTTACGCCTGTGTTATCAAACAGATGTCTTAATCCTCCGATAACCTGCCAGCCTGTAACCGGCTTGTTATTAACATAATAATAGGTTTTGCCACCTATTTTCTGCCAGCCCTGCAAATTTTGCGACGGTTTAACAACCGAGCTTGTATTAGAACTTGTAACTGTGCTAGACGAAGATTCTGAAGATGAAGGGGTTGAGCTTGCTCCCGAACTTGCTGCAGACGAACTGCTTTGCGGTTGTGAATTAAGCACATCAAGGCTGTCGTTCGTTTTTTCTGCATAAGTATCTGATACAAACAACTCTTTATCTTTATACTCAATCTTCAACCACGAACTACCGTCTTTAGAGGTGCATACAGCTATACATTTAATTTTTGTTCCTGCATTGACCTTACCATAGATTGTAGAGTTTATTGATGCCATTTCGGTACGTAGTCTAACACCGTTACCTGTAATTCTAATAACGTAAGGCTCGACCGGGTTAATTATATCTTTTTTCGGCACAGTGTCTATTAAATCAAAGGAATTGTTTTTGTCTGCATTAAAGTACTTATCATTCATGGGGTCATTCTTTTTATCCTCACTGGTTTCCTGGTATTTTGAATTAGATAACACATTAGAAATAGTAGGAACAGAAACTGATGTCAAAGAGGATGAAAATACCTCTGAGGGAATCAGTGACTCCATACTGACATAACTGCTTTCGTAAAATGAGGATGCTTCGGTACTGGTGGATGATGTATCATCGACTGTTGGCAAAAACACCGGGAAGTAATTTGGCAAAACTGCATTAAAAGCAGAAAAGCCGTGCCCTATTACAAACACTGCGATACATATACCGCTGAACACCCTTTTAAAGCTAATTAACCTTCTTTTCATTTTTTCTCCGTTTTTCTGCAATAATATACTACATTATATAATATATACTATAAAATTACAATTGTTATTTTCTGGGCAATATGTTACAATGTCCAGGGTAGAGCGAATAGTTTATGGAGGTGAAATCTATGCTGTTACAGTTGGCTTCGGTTACCAAAAGCTATGGTGACAATCTGTTGTTTTCAGATGCTGTATTATCTATAGAGCGTGGTATGAAAATCGGTTTAATCGGCGCTAACGGTACCGGCAAGACCACCCTTTTGCGCCTGATTATCGGCAGCGAACATCCTGACAGCGGTCAGGTTGTTTTAAGCAGCAATTTAAAAATCGGTTATTTAGAACAGCACGCTTGCGCCGATTCCGAGCGTACCGCTTATATGGAAGCCTTGCAGATTTTTGCTCCTTTGCAAAAAATTGAGCAGGAAATAGCCGAACTAACCGAACAGTTAACAACTCAAAATGATACCGCAACAATAGAGCGCCACCACAGATTATTAGAAAAGTTTCAAGCTGACGGAGGTCTAACCTACGCTTCCCGTACAAAAGCGACCTTAAAAGGATTAGGCTTTACTGATGAGGAATTAAACCTGCCTGTTAGTGCTTTGTCCGGTGGGCAAAAATCTAAAATAGGTTTGGCAAAGCTATTACTCAGCGAGCCTGACTTAATGCTTTTAGACGAACCGACTAACCATTTAGACCTTAGCTGTGTTAATTGGTTGGAGGAGTTTTTATTGCAGAGCAAATCGGCTTGCATTTTAATTTCGCACGACCGATATTTTCTTGACCGTGTCACTAATCACACAGCCGAAATTTATGCAAGAAAGTTATATTTTACAAAAGGCAGTTATTCACGCTACCAAAAATTAAAAGAGGAACGTGTGCTTGCTGAACAACGCCATTACGATAATGTAATGAACGAGGTTCACAGAATTGAACAAATTATAACTCAGCAACGGCGTTGGAACCGAGAGCGTAATATTCGTATGGCTGAAAGCAAGGAAAAACAGATTGCAAGGCTGACCGAATCGCTTTACCGCCCCGAAACTGAGAATAACAAAATGTCTTTTCAGTTCACAGAGCCTTTACCCTGCGGTGATGACGTATTAAAGGCGGAAAATCTATCCGTTGAGTTTGAAAACAAAACTCTTTTCCGTAATGTAGATTTAGATATAAAAAAAGGCGAGAAAATATTTATCGTGGGTAGCAACGGTTGCGGTAAAACAACCTTAATCCGTTCTTTGTTACATCCCGACAAGGTTCCTGTACAATACACGGTGGGTGTAAAAATAGGATATTTTGACCAGCATCAGCAGAATTTAGACTTATCAAACACTGCTTTTTCGGAGCTGCGCAATTCATTCCCGCAACTTAATGACACAACCTTGCGCAATTCATTGGCTGTCTTTGGATTTAAAGGCGATGAGGTGTTTTCAAAAATTGCCGACCTTAGCGGTGGTGAGAGAGCACGTGTATCACTTTGCAAGCTTATGCTTACCGGTGCTAATCTTTTAATATTGGACGAGCCGACTAACCATTTGGATATTTATTCGGTTGCAGCACTTGAAACGGCGTTATCCCTTTTTAGCGGCACAGTATTAGCCGTGTCACATGACAGATACTTTATCAATTCTCTGGCGGACCGTATTCTTGAACTGACGCCCGACGGCATAATTGAGCATCCGGGCGGCAGCACGGAATATTTTGCAAGTGCATCAACACCTAAAGCCGAGGCAAAGGCTGACAAGCCAATTGGTGCCGGCAAGGAAGAATATTTGCGCCGTAAAGCACACAAGGCACAGTTGCGCACACTACTGTCTACTAAATCGGCTTTGGAAAAGCAAATTGCCGAAATTGAAATTGAATCCGAGTTGTTAAACAACTCGTTAACTGATGAGGCAACTGCTACGGATTATGAGGAGATGACCCGCATAACCACTCGCATTGCCGAATTAGAAAACGAATACGACTCATTATTGGCAGAGTGGGAAGCAAACGAGGAAGAGCTTTTGAAGGCAAATGAGCAATAAAAAAACGGAGTGGTTTAACCACTCCGTTTTATTCTTTATCGATTTGCTTCAATATAATTTACGATGTCGCCTACTGTTTTTATGTTTGCTACATTCTCGTCTGAAATTTCAACTTCAAATTCATCTTCAAGCGACATAATTAAATCAACTATATCAATGCTATCTGCACCCAAATCTTCAGCAACATCTGAGTCCATAGTAACAGCATCTTCTTCCAAATCCAACTGCTCGCAAAGAATTGCTCTAACTTTTTCAAAAACCATATTGATACCCTCCGCATATTAAATTAAAAACGCACCTTTTATAGTATGAGGTTTGTCTATAAAATAATATGTTGAAAATTGAGTTTTGTCAATATCTTTTTGAAAAATTATTATTTTATATGAAAAGAGGATTATGCACAACGGCCGATACGAGCCGATTTTTCAACACGGAAATTTCTACCGTAGCCGCGTTTCACCAATAGCTTTTTTATTGTTAATGCTATTTTATCCTCAAAGGCTATTAACTTTTTCTCATAAATAAAGCCCATAACAATGGCGGCGGCAACCAGTAATTCTAATAAAGTAAGTAATGCTGTTCCCATATTTTATTCTCCTTTTTTGAAAAAAGAACATTTGTTCGTTTTCTATATAATACACCCTTTTTTAGTGTTTGTCAAGTGTTTTTTACAAAAAAATCCGCAAA
>JAZREP010000024.1:0-8832 GCA_045660865.1 Acutalibacteraceae bacterium
GCTCTGTTGGTTGTTGGAAAGTTTGGCTTTTTTCTGTTTTGCCTAATTTTATATATTTGCTGTTGCCCAAAGAATGATAAGGCTCAATTTCTATTGCCAAAATATTTTTTAGTGAATTGGCTATATTGGCTATACCTTTAAAATGTCCCAAGTTATCATTTACATTTGGAATGATGGGACAACGCAAAACAATTTTTGAACCGTTGGCATCAAGTGCCTTTAAATTGCTAAGTATAGGTATATTGCTCACACCTATATATTTTTTATGTAAATAATCATCCGTCAACTTCCAATCATAAAGAAAAATATCAGTGTACTCAGCAATTTTCAAAACATCTTCAGTTTTGCCAAAACCGCAGGTTTCAACGCACGTGTGTAATCCATTTTCCTTTGCTTTTTGCAACAAGCGATATGAAAAATCAAATTGAAAAAGAGGCTCTCCTCCCGAAAGTGTCATTCCGCCGGAAGAATTCATATAAAACGTTCGATCCTTGAGCACTTCCTTCATAACCTCTTCAACAGACATTACCTTGCCCGCAATCTCCAATGCGTCGGCAATGCAGACTTCTGCACAGTTTCCGCAAGTAACGCATTTTTCACGGTTAAAATGATGTAGATCGCTTTGGATCTTGTGAACATGAGCGTTACAGACGGTTGCACAAGCACCGCAAAAACCACACTTATCCACATCGAAAAGCAGTTCACTTTTTGCATTTTGCGATTCGGGATTATGACACCAAGCGCAGTGCAATGGGCACCCCTTTAAAAAAACAGTAGTTCTTGTGCCCGGACCATCATTGATGCAAAATCTTTGAATATTAAAAACACGACCATACATTTTGATTTACTCTCATACTCCTAATTCGTCAGCTCAATTCTTCACGACGGATAAACTCTTCCTGAGCACCCTTCGACATATCGACAAAGATCGCGCTGTATCCGGTTATTCTTACCATCAAATCACGATATTCATCTGGGTTCGCCTGTGCTTTGCGTAATTCCTCGGCATCGGTCAGGCTGAATTGGAGCTGCATTCCGCCTTGCTCGAAATAAGATTTAATAAGAGCCTTTATTGTTTTTTCTCCATTCTCGCCTCTCAGGATGCTTTTGCTTAACCTTACGTTTAAAGCGCCGGAATGGATCCGCTCAAAAGGCAATTTCGAAACGGAATTCAATACGTCTGTAACACATTTGGAGGACCCGACCGTTGGAGAGAGGTTTTCGCTTAGTGGCGCGCCCTTTCTTCTGCCATCGACCGTTGCATTCATAGAGCTACCGTCGCGCAAATGGTTTGAATCGTTTATAGTAACATTTAGGGTATACACATCCCGAACACCGTCTTCATTTGTTGCTTCACTATCAATAGTGTCCAATAATGTTGACATTAAGCGCACTGCGTGCGAATCGGCGAAATCATTATTTTGCCCGAATTTAGGAGCTTTTTTACAATCAGCCAGAATATATAAACTATTTTCAAAATCATTGTCTGCTGCGTTTACAAGTTCTTTCAAGGAATATTTCTTCTTTTTAAATACAAGCCAATCAATCGCACTGATCATATCAGTCGCTGTTCCGATATTCCTAAGCAATACATATAACGCTGGATATTTAATTCGTTCTATCGCTTTTTTATCCGCATTTTCTATACAGTTTTGTCTAAAACAATCCGAAAGCGATAAGATATCATAATTAGAATCAATTTCGCTTCTGTAATTTTTTCTGTAATCCGAAAACACTCCGTGTATTTGATTGGAATAAACCTCTGAGATGGCAGTATAAATATCATCAATAGAATCCATTATACGTTCCGAATGGATAACTTCATTTAAAATCCTCGGGAGTGGCGTGCCACACATTCCGACAATTTTTGAATTGCCTGCAATATCGGGCCAATTGCACGGATGAATCGAATAATTAACTGCATCTTTTTCTTCAATACCAATATATTTATGGGCAGGAATGACAGTCTCGTCATTATATAATAGCAGTGAAGCATTTTCGCAAACTTTGCGGCTCAAAACATCCCACAATTTTTCATCGCAATTATTCGTATATCTGCATATATAGATCGGATTTTTTAAATCTGCGTGTATACGCTCTGCAAATAACAGCGAAAGTGGATTCTCTCCTTGTTCAACGTTATTATACCCGCCCAAAGTAATATACCCGGGGGATTCGTAAACAGGGTTACGCAACCATCCGGTTTGCTTGTAATCATCATTTAAATACGCCATTTGATGCTCTCCGCGACCAAGATGTAAACTCATTTTTGAAGAGAAGTCATCGATTAAACAGCCGGCAATTTCTTTAGTTAAAATCCCGCTTTCTACGTCTTTACGGTAGAAAGGGAGAAGCAACATATCAAGCCTTCCAACATTAAGACAAGCAACCGCTCTTCCAGCGTATATCAAATATATGTTGTATACAAATAATATTAATTGCAATGCCTCGCGAAATGTTTTGGGAGCGTCGTTTATTAAAGCAAAACAAACCTCAGCACATTCTTTGTTATTCGCTTCATTAGCGGCCTTTCCATAACGCCCAATATAATTTTGAATAGCCTCAAAAGTTAACTTTAAGCCTTCTAAATAAATCAAAACATCTTCTCTGCCACCCTGGTTCTTAAGTGTCTTGATTTTTTGCTCAGCTTTGTCTATATATCCAACAACGCCTATCTTAATAAGAGTTTCAGAATCGATAGTTATATGCCCGTCATTGAATTTTACAATCGGATTTTCGTCAGGATAGACAGCAAAAAGTTTGTCTAATTTAGACTGTTCTTCACTTGTAGGAACGTGGTCATCAAACCTTCCAAGTAATAAATCGTGTGATTCAATAGGCAATGAAGCATTGTTAAGAACATAAGATAACCCTTTTCCTAATTGCAACGGTTGCGGCAAATCCTTGACCTTATCCCATGCTTCGTATAACAAAAAGTATCGTTCAACCAATGTACTTTCAAACGGTTTTTCCCTCAATAGTTTAATGGCTTCTTCTGTTGATATGTTGGCTTTTTCAAAAATGGTCATAAAAATAAGCTCCTTTATCATAACTCCATTTCCATGGTTGGGTTGTTCGCCCAGCCAAGGCGGGTTGAAATTTCTTTTGCTGCTGCTAATACTTGCGGTAAGAGTTCATCAATAATTTCTTCACATTTTCCGTTCGAGGTAAATGCCGAACAAACAAGCTCTATTATCTGTTTTAAAAACAAGTTCTTTTAATATAAATAAATTACCCATAGTTGACTCTCCTTAAATTACGCTACTTATTAAAAGAAAATATTACATTAAATCAATTTCAGCCAAGGTGGCAGGGAGTTCGTGAGCAGTATTTACAACAATATCGTTTGTAACTGTGTCAAAACAAGAAACAATAAGTTTGTTATTCCAGATTATCGGCTCACCCGGTTGATCGAGTTCACCGTTAAAGCCATCGGTATCGCCGTTGCTTACGAATTTTGTAACGGTTCCGTCGGGCAAGATTCTCACAATGGCATTAGCGCAAAAATCTGCAATATATAGATTTCCGTTCTTATCCATAATCATACCGTCGGTGCTTTCGAGATTTTCTTTATCCTGAGCCCATATTTCGTTTGATTTAACCGATAAATCATCGTTAAAGGTGATTTTGTAAACGGCGCCGTCACCGAAGTTGCCTATAAGCAGATTGCCTTCATGGTCAAATTCAATACCATCAACACCGTATTGGTCATCAGGGTTTTCTGTTACAAATGTTGTAAGAATGTTTTTATCCTCTAAAGTATTGGTAATATTAATATTCTCGTCATCTAATTTAAAGCGGTAAACACAGCTTACAAGCTTGCCCGATTCATGTCTTACAAGCTCTAAAGAGCTTTGGGTAACATAAATATAACCGTCTTTAATGCGCATACCATTAGGATGCTCCATATTTTTAGCAACAACGGTGGTTTTAATTATTTTGTCACCGTCAAGGCGTACTCTTAAAATTCTGCCTTTTCTTATAAGCTCGGGCTTTCCGGGCCAACCTTGATTATCACAGATATAAAGGTCACCGTCGGGGCCAAATGCAATTCCCATAGGAGATGCAAGACCTGTTTCTTCGTGAACCGGCACATCGAACCATTTTTTGATGTTTTTATCCTTGTCAATTTTAAGAATACAACCAGGCATTGACTGATCTGCATAGTTAGGACAAGCAAGAATAAGATTTCCATCAAAATCAATAGCCATACCGTCAGGGGTGGATACATAATCGGGTAATTTTGCAAAAAGAGTTGATTTTACCATAATAATTCTCCTTATAGTCTGTCAAATACTTTATTAAGTGAATAATAAGCTTCGTCAAACAATTCTTTAATCATTTTGTATTTTTCGCAAATTTCAAAATTAGGTTTATTCTCTTGATTAATTTTAATAAACTTATCAACCACATTAAAATCCTTGAAAGCACCAACGCCGACACCCGCAGTAATTGCAGCACCCATTGAGGTTGCCTCTTCCAAGTAATTAGGAACAAGCACGGGAACTCCGAAAATATCGCAAAGTATTTCTTGCCATATTTTGTTTCTTGCACCGCCGCCTATCAAGATAAGCTCATCAATATTATTTCCGCTGTTTTTAAAGGTCTTAAGTATTATATCAAGGTTATAACCCACACCCTCCATAACAGAGCGCAGCATATCACCTCTTGTGTGGTTAAGGGTAAGTCCTACAAAAGCACCTTTTGCCTTATCATTCCAACGGGGGCTTCTCTCACCTATTAAGTACGGTAAGAATAAAAGATTTTTAGCACCTACTTCAGAAGATGCTACTTCTTTATTAACAGAAGCATAAATATCATTTTTAGAAAACTTGCCGTATCCTTCAAAACCGCCATAAAGATTACTAACTGCCCAACTAAGAGCACCGCCGCCTGTTTGCATTGTGCCGCAAGGCATAATGTAACCCGGAACGATATGCGCAAAATTGAATACTGCCATATCCTTATCGCAAACAGGTTTTTTAGAGGCAAGAGAAATCCAAGAAGAAGTTCCAAGGCAGCAGTTAGCAATACCTTCTTTAACAACTCCCGTGCCTACTGCCGCGCAACATCCGTCACCGCCACCGCAAACTACGGGTGTGCCTTCAAGAAGCCCCGTGAGTTCGGCAGCTTTTTTAGTAACACCGCCTGCAACGTCAATAGAACGGAGGAGTTCGGGTAATTTGTTCTTATCAAGACCGCTGAGCTTAATGATCTCGTCCGACCAGCTAAGTGTGTTTAAATCTAATAAGCAGGTGGAGGAGGCATCGGAAGGTTCGGTTACAAAGCGATTTGTAAGCTTATAAATTATATAGTCCTTCGCATTAAGCATTTTATAGGTATCGTTATAAATGCTCGGCATATTATCCCTAATCCACATAAACTTCGTAATGCTGTCAGAAGCGCTTATTCTATGGCCGGTAATTTTATAATAGGTATCGGCATCAATATTGTTTTTGATGTATTCAGCTTGTTCAGTGGAACGCATATCCGCCCAAATAAGAGCGTTATGAAGCGGTTTGCCGTCTTTGTCTACACAAAGACAGCCCATCATCTGACCGCTAAAAGAAACGGCAATAATATCGCTTTTACTGACCGAGCCAGTAAGTACTTTTGATGTTTCGCAAACAGCTTTCCACCAATCGTCAGCACGTTGTTCGGCAGAATTGTTTTCTCCTGTAATTAAATCATAAGAAAATACTGTGCTTTTAATAAGATTGCCGTCAACATCAAAAAGTGTAGCCTTATTACCTGATGTTCCCAGATCGTGGGCTAAAATATACTTACTCATAGCGACCCCTTAAAATTTAATAACCATTTTCATAGTGGGTACTTTATTTTTAATGTTATCAAAAGCCTTGTCAATATCGGCAAAATCATAAACGTGTGATACATAGTCATTGGGGTCAAGTATGCCGGCCTTTATCCAGTTGACGATCTGATCGTGTGCCTCCGATTCCGCTTTTTTAGAAGGGAACTGATGGAAATGAAGCGTCCAGTTATAAGGACATTTGCTCCAATCGACCAATTGTGTCATATTGGCAGAAATACCATATACGCAAACCTTTGCATCGGGTTTAATAAGCTCAAGCGAAGTGTTAATAAAACTCGAAACACCTACCGCATCAAGCGAGAAATCAACACCGTCAGGGCAAATCTTGCGAACGGTTTCTACTATATCTTCTTTGGTGCTGTTAACGACATAATCTGCACCCTGTTTTTTGGCAAGTTCCAACTTTTCATCGGTAATATCAATGGCAATTACAGGGCCCATACCGGAAAGTTTTGCAAATTTTACAAAGCTAAGTCCAACGGGTCCCATACCAAGAACAACCAGACTCTTGTTCGCCTCAAAACCAAAACGTTTCATCGTGCTTAAAACTTCGCGGAAAGTAATGATCATCGCGGAACTTACAGGATCGAAATCTGCAGGCAACTTACGCTGACCATATGAGAACTCTTCAGGAATAATACCGTCTTTTTCCTGTGCCAGAGCATCGGTCACGATATTATATTCAGAATAGGTTCCCCAACCGCTTGTATAGCCTTCGGGTACGTCCGACCAATAAGGCATAAGCACAAGGTCGCCGATTTCAAAGTTTGTTACTTTGCTTCCTTTTTCGACAACTCTGCCAACGCCTTCGTGGCCTAAAACAACAGGATAGGTATCAATTCCTTTAAAATCACCGCGAATAATTTTTGTGTCAGTACCGTTACAAACACCACAGCTCTCAATTTTTACCAGCGCATCGTATTCGCCGTATTTAGGCATAGGCATATCATCAACGATTTTGCAACTTTGATCCTCAAAAACTACATAACTTTTCATAATTCAAAACCTCTCTTATAAATTATTTTTATATTCATCTGCAATAGCAGAACTATTACTGCATCCAATGCGCTCTGCACCTGCTTCAAGCATAGTCAAACAGCTTTCAAGATTCCTTACACCGCCTGCAGCTTTAACCTTAATATCAGCCGAAGCATTTTCTCTCATAAGTTTCACATCTTCTACTGTTGCAGAAGACGGTCCAAAACCTGTAGAAGTCTTTATGAAATCAGGTTTTACTTCACTTGCTATTTTGCAAAGCATTATCTTTTCATCATCTGTTAAGTAACAGTTTTCAAAGATCACCTTTGATGTAACATTATGTTTACGGCAAACAGAAACAATTTTTTCCATTTCTTCTTTTATGTAATCCGTATTGCCTTGTTTGATTTTGCCGATATTGATAACGTAGTCAATTTCACCGGCACCGTTTTTGATTGCCTCTTCCGTTTCACGAACCTTGCAATCGATAGTAGTTATGCCAAGCGGAAAACCTACTGCAGCATCAACTAATACATCACTACCTTTTAAAAACTCGGCACAGCTTGCTACCATACCAGTATTGACCGCTACTGAGCAGAAGCCATATTTAATCGCCTCATCGCAGATCCTCTCCAAATCCGCCTCGGTAGTGGGCGGTTTTAAAATTGTGTGGTCGAAAATTTTATTAAATTCTTTTACTGTCATAATAATTCTCCTTTTATTTTACCCCGCCGAGACGGGTTGAAATTTCTTTTGCCGCTGCCAATACATTAGGCAAAAGTTTTTTTATTGTTTCATCACATTTTTTGTTTGCGGTGAAGGCGGAACATCCGATTGCCCCTATTACTTTTCCTGTAAAATCGAAAATCGGTGCTGCCGCACAAGATATACCGTTACCGAACTCCTCGCGGTCGGTGGCATAGCCGTTGATACGTATTTCTTCAAGTTCTTTTAAAAGAGCAGACGTATTGGTTATTGTGTTTTCAGTGCGCTTTTCTAAAGTTCTTGATGTGTATTCCTCAATAAAATCGTTATCCGCATACGCCAATAATATTTTTCCGGGTGCGGAACAGTATAAATCATATTCACCGCCAACTTTACCCGCAACCCGAACATCTTTTATACCATCAAGATGGTGAATATACAGCACCTTATCATCCTTTAGAACACCGAGATATGTACTTTCACCTGTTTTGTTAAGTAGATCGTAAAGAATCGGGGTAGCTGCGGTATTAAGGGACAATCGGGAGATGGGTTTAGACGCCAGCCCAAACAGCGAAAGGGTTAAACTGTACTTTTGTTCATTACAGTAGACCCATCCCATTTTTTCAAGGGAATTAAGAATCCTGAATACCATTTTTTTATTTATTTCGGTTCCTCGCCTTATTTCGGAAATCCCTATTTCCTGCTCACATTCTGCCAAAAATGCGACGATTTGCGTGGTGGCTTCTGCAGCCGGTGCAAAATTAGACATACATTTCTCCAACCTTGCTATATATTTATTACATCGTTATATATTATACAGCGTTTCTTTTTGTTTGTCAATATACGAAAAAGCGAGGTGAAATTCACCTCGCTTTTGCTATGTATAAGTCAAAATATGTAGTTTTTCGTAAAAAATTTTTCTTAAAAAATCACCCGAAAGCCCTGTATTTACAAGGCTTTATCGCACTTTTGTGTTATTATAACACGAGCCTCCATTCTTCTGACTATTCCAGTGGCTTTCATATATACAAAAATCTCCTTGCTTTACAAACTTGTACTGTTAGTATCTGTAAAACAAGGAGATTTATACTGATTTTAATAATAGATTTGCTACGCTTTTTTTACGATGATTTCAGTTCGCTTTTGAATTTGCGCAATCCATTCTTCAACCTGCTGCTCTGTTGGTTGTTGGAAAGTTTGGCTTTTTTCTGTTTTGCCTAATTTTATATATTTGCTGTTGCCCAAAGAATGATAAGGCTCAATTTCTATTGCCAAAATATTTTTTAGTGAATTGGCTATATTGGCTATACCTTTAA
>JAZREP010000025.1:0-3610 GCA_045660865.1 Acutalibacteraceae bacterium
GGAGGTTATTTTTAAAAAATATTCGCCGATGGGCGAGATGGCGCAGATGGCGGTACAGTTTGCTGACGCACTGTCAAAGCACACCGAATTGCCGGTTATTATTACCGACCGAGACCATTGTATTGCGGCTGCCGGCACACCGAAAAGGGACACTGTTGACCGCCGTATTTCTACCGCCTTAGAGCAGTTGATGGAGAGCCGCCGCAGTTATAACTCTGCCGAATCGGACAAGGGCATTATTGCCTTGGAGGGTACCGAGCGCACAATATCGGTTGCTCAGCCAATCCTTTGTGCAGGTGACGTATTGGGTGCTGTTGTTTTACTTGCCGATGATGCTAATTCAAGACCGACAGAGACCGATTTGAAGCTTACTGCTATTACGGCTAACTTTTTGGCAAAGCAGATGGAGGAATAAAAAAACACCTTCGGTAAATCTAGACCGAAGGCGTTTTTAGTTTGTTTTTTATACTGCGTGTTCTACAATTATTGCAACTACTGTTATATCATCCTCGTGTCCGTCGTTTCTGCGGCGGCGAGCCATTTCGGCGATATGCTCGGCTAATTTTTGAGCCGACCTGCCGTTATAGGCAAGCAGTTCAGCACTTATCCAATCCTCCTCGTCGACCATTACACCGTCCGACATCATAAGCAGTATATCCCCTGCCTTTAATTGTATTAGCGCTTTATCAAAGGTAGCGTCCCTTAAAATACCGATTGGCAAGCAGTTGCAACGAGCAATACCTACCCTACCCGAGCGCAGAGCATAGGTTGGCCCGGCGCCCGCCTTACGCAAGGCACATTCGCCGCTGAATAGGTCAATACAGGATATATCCAAGGTTGCAAGCGACTCATCGGTTGAGCGGAACATCATAGCCGAGTTTACGATTTTCAAAGAGCAATCGTACCCGAAGCCCGAACGCAACAACCTAGACATTAAAGCAGAAGCCATAGCAGAATCAACAGCCGCTCTGCCGCCTGTACCCATACCGTCACTAAGCACGGTTATAAATCGGCCCCTGCCGTCATAAAAGCTTTCACAGGTGTCACCGCAGACCATATTGTTTTTATAGTTAATATGCGCCGTTCCGCAGTCTACGGCAAGGCGAGCTTTTTCAGTGACCGTTACAAAAAATGTTTCGCCCACCCTATTAACTGCCGGCGGCTCCATTTCCTTTCCGCACACAGTTGCAACAACCGACATAATCTTTGCTCGGTTAACCGGCATCTGCGGAGCCTCGGACAATTTTATTTCAACCGTAATTCTACCGTATTTATCTGTAACGCAACCGCAATATTCTGCCGAAATGCCAATTTGCTTTAAGGCATCTGCAATCTCGTCTGCCTTGTTTATATCATAAGACTGCGAGGTGTTGATTTCCTCCTCCAAGTCACTAAGCATATCCGAAATTCCGTTAAATTGGTCGGATACGATTTCCCGCATTTCCTCTACCCTTTGCTCAGCGGCACGCTTGTTTAAAAAACGTCGGTAGTTGCGGTAAAGTGAGCCCTCAACCTTTTCCCGGCGGATACAATGCTCGTTAAAGCTAACCGGCATATCCTCAAAGCTTATGCTTCTGTTATGCTTAACGGCTTCGCTCATTGAAACCAGCGCCGCAACCGTATCAGCTTTATTGCGTTCCCAACAATAAGTGCACATATTACAACCGCGACACGCCTCACTTTCAACTCGGCGCAAGACATTCTCAAAGGTCATACTGTTTTTTTCGGTCAGCTTTTTGCCAACGTCCTCAACAGTGCGTGAAACACCTTTAAGCGAGGTTGCGGCAAAGCCCAGCCGAGTAACAATTGATTTTCTTAGTCCGTCAAGCTCGGGGAGTTTTACAGGCGGTGTAAAGATTACCGAAATGCGAGAGGTAATTGTTCTTGGGATTACGGCAAAGATAAATGCCGCTGCTGCCGCCTCGGTAATGAGCACCAAATATATTGTATGGAACTGATTAAGCGCACCGCCCAAAATTACGCTGAGCAGGAAAAAGCCCGCAACGGCAAGGTTGCCTGCCGGGGCGCTTAAAGCCCCAATCAACCCCGCAACCGAAATAATGAAAGAAAAATCGCGGTTCCCGCTGACCCACAATGAAATGCCGACCACCACGGCACAGATTGTGCCGTACCCTGTCTTACCAAATCTTGCGGCATACAAAACAGTAAGAATCGCTAAAATTCTGCCTATTGAAATTAAGGATATATGCACAGGGTAAAGTCCCAGTAAAAATATGTTTAGAGTGAACAAAAAGGCAATTATACTCTCGTTACCTTTAAAGGCAACGCCCTTTTCCAAGTCCTTAAAAAATGTAAAAACAAAAAAGGCAAAAACGGCTGTTATAACCGCTTCGCTTAACGCTTTTAAGACACCCGACAAATTATTTTCCGTAGTGACAAGGCTTGTCATAAGCACCGTTGCAAAGGCGGTAAACATAATGGCGTAAGCGTTTTGCGAGGCTTTTATGTTCTTAATAATAAAACGGATAAGTACAGTTGCGGTTAGCGCCGCCAAGTATTTAAACTGTCCCCCAAAGATGGTGCCGATAAAATAACAGACAAAGGCGCCCGTGCCGGTGGCAAACATATAGTTATATGGCACACCTGCCGACAGCACTATACCAAGTGGGCTCATTCGGTCAATCAGTTGCACATCAGCGCACAAAAAACCTAAAGCCAAAAATGCCAAATGCTTTGCTATTACCAGCGCCAGCTCACCGGCTTGTGCAATGCCGGAATTGTTAGTTTTTACACTTGCTTTCATTTTTTCTTCCTGCCTTTTGACAAAAAATAACTTTTCACTCCTATTATAGGTCGGCAAATGTGCGCTTTTTGTCACATAGCGGTTAAGACAATTTGTTTTATTTGAAAATATTAAGCGGAGAACTATTGAAAAAAGGCAGTTTTTGTATATAATAGTTATATTGATTATAGATTTTTTGGAGGTCTTTTATAATGAGTTCTTGCAATCACGATTGCAGCAGTTGTTCTGAAAAATGTGAATCCAGAGGTATCCAAAAAACACCCTTTAATAAGGATAGCAGTGTTAAAAAGGTTATCGGAGTTGTAAGCGGAAAAGGCGGCGTAGGCAAATCAACCGTTACCGCTATGTTATCGGTGCTTATGAACCGCAAGGGCTATAAAACCGCCGTACTTGATGCAGATATTACAGGTCCCTCAATACCTAAACTGTTCGGCATTAAACCGGGCGCACAACAAAACGAGCTGGGTATTTTGCCTGCCGTAACCAAACAAGGCATAAAGGTAATGTCCATAAACCTGCTTTTACAGGACGAGGAATCTCCTGTTGTTTGGCGCGGTCCCGTTATTGGCGGTGCCGTTTCCCAGTTTTGGACAGATGTTTACTGGGGCGACCTTGATTATATGTTTATTGATATGCCTCCCGGCACGGGTGATGTACCGCTAACAGTTTACCAATCCTTAAAGCTTGATGGAATTGTAATTGTTACCTCTCCTCAGGATTTGGTATCTTTGATTGTTAAAAAGGCGTACAATATGGCGGCTATGATGGATATTCCGGTTTTGGGATTGGTTGAAAATATGAGCTACTTTGTTTGCCCCGATTGCAATAAAAAATATGAGATTTTCG
>JAZREP010000026.1:0-52183 GCA_045660865.1 Acutalibacteraceae bacterium
TGCGTGATTCTGTTGCGAAGATGGATTATACCGAAAGCGAAAAACTATCTTATTCAGCAAATTACCCAGATGATACTAACGGCGGTGTTGAATATCACTTAATTGAGCGCACAGACCGTTTAAGAAGCAGGGAAGAGGTTGAAGCGGCGTATATAGCTCGTTATATTAAAACGATTGTAGAAAGCAATACAGTACTAAAATTAAACGGCTTTGAACGAGTTGCCAGCTATGGAGATTTTGCTGTGCTTATGCAATCTCCTTCTTCAAGAGCAGCAATATATGCGCAAGAATTTAGAAAACTTGGAATTCCTGTAGCTATAGAGTCAAAAGCATTTTTTGAAACTGCTGAAATTTCACTTGCACTTTCATTTTTGAAGGTTATAAACAATCCAACAAATGATATAGCTTTATTATCGGTAATTATGTCGGAGCTATTTGGATTCTCGGCTAATAAAATTGCTGAGATAAAGATGACTTACAAGTCTGATACACTAATCGGCAGAATTACAGCCGCAGCCGCAGCCGGTGATAAAGAAGCGGTTGATTTTCTTGCGAAACTATCCAATTTACGCACCTTTGCTGTTACTGCAAGTTTAGGTGAACTTGTGAATAAAGTGTATGAGGAAACAGGACTCATTTATTTAATGACTGCCAGAGAAAATGGCGAAAAGCGAAAAGAAAATTTGCTACGCTTTTTGGATATTGCTGATACATTTACACAAGACACCCATTCATCTACACTTTCATCCTTCCTTCGCAGTATTGAAAACAGTCAATCAAACTCTGTGAAATCTGCACCGCAAACAAATGTCGATGCTGTGCGTATAATGAGTATTCATGCTTCTAAAGGTTTGCAATTCCCGTACTGTATTCTTGCTTGCAATTCCTCAAAGTTTAACATTAAAGACGGCATAGGCCGTATGGTTGTTGATGAGGATTTAGGTATTGGTTTAAAGCTTGTTGATAAAGAAAGCGGTATTATTTACGAAACGTTGCCAAGAAAAGCTGTTTCGTTAAAAGTGCATAGGGATATGATTGCTGAAAAAATCCGTCTGCTTTATGTAGCCATGACCCGCGCGGAATATAAGTTGGATATTATAATTTGTGAAAACAATTTCGAATCAACAATAAATTCTCTTTTAGCGAATGTAAAGCCGGATGGCTCTTGGGATGAAAATGCAATTGTTAATGCTCAAGGTTATTCTGCTTGGCTTTTACTGGCTGCCCTTACTCATGACAGTACATATAATTGTTTTGAGCGATTTGGGGCTAAAGGCAGACCGTTTATAACTGATTGTGAGCCTATTAGATTAACTGTTGCAGCGCCTACAACGTTTGCAGAAGACCTGAAATCTATTCGTAACACTGAAATTGATGATGAACTTATTTCAAAAATGGAAAACAATTTTAAATATTGTTATCCTTTTGCGGAGTTACAGGCAACACCTTCAAAAATGTCGGTGTCTGAACTGACTAAAGATTCAGCGGAGGAGTATGCTTTCTCGGCAAGACCTGCCTTTGCTCAACAAAGGGGTCTTACAGCTGCCGAGAAGGGTACAGCCAACCACAAGTTCTTGCAATACTGTGACTTTAATTTAGTTGTTAATAATCTTGATGGCGAAATTGACCGTATGTACGAATATGAGTTCTTATCAGAAACCGAAATTGATGCTTTGGATAGAGAAGGGCTCAAAAAGTTCTTTTCTTCGAATATTTTCAAAAAAATTACAACTGCAAAACAAATTTATAAAGAGTTGCCTTTTATTTTGCCGTATAAAGCAAATGATACCGCAACCGAAAATTCAATTATCCAAGGTGTGGCCGACTGTGTCGCTGTTTTTGATGATGGTTGCATAATCCTTGATTATAAAACTGACAAAGTTACTTGTTGTGATGAGCTTATTAGCCGCTATTCAAAACAAGTTGATTTCTATGCAGATGCAGTTGAGCAAATTTTCAAAAAACCGGTTAAAGAAAAAGGTGTTTATTCACTTTATCTTGGCGATTATATGCAATTATAATTCAAAAATATGCATAATTATTCATAAGTTTGGTTGGAAATTACATATCAAACAACCTGATTTTGCCTATAAAATGTGCAAATATACAAAAAATATCAATATTTAAAAATATACTTGCATATTTATGCAAAATCTGTTATACTATGTACAGTTAATTTTTAGCGGAGGTTTTTATTATGGATAAGAGCAAAATTAAAAAGGTTGTTTTAGCTTATTCCGGTGGCTTAGATACATCAATTATCATTCCTTGGTTAAAGGAAAATTATAATAACTGTGAGGTTATTGCAGTTTCTGGTAACGTTGGCCAGTCAGACGAGTTAGAAGGACTCGAGGAGAAGGCTTTGAAAACCGGTGCCTCTAAGCTTTATGTTGAGGATTTAACCAAAGAGTTTTTGGAGGAATATGTTTTTCCGTCAGTAAAGGCTGGCGCTCTTTATGAAGAATATATGTTAGGTACTTCCTTTGCACGTCCGCCTATTGCTAAGCGTATTGCAGAGATTGCTATCAAAGAGGGCGCAGACGCTATCTGCCACGGCTGTACAGGTAAGGGTAACGACCAAGTGCGTTTTGAGCTTGCTATTAAAGCTTTTGCACCTAATATGCCTATCATTGCTCCTTGGAGAGAGTGGGATATAAAATCACGTGAAGAGGAAATTGCTTATGCTGAGGCACATAATGTTCCTCTGAAAATCAATCGTGAAACAAACTATTCTAAGGATAAAAACATTTGGCATTTAAGCCATGAAGGTCTTGACCTTGAGGACCCCAAAAATGAGCCGCAGTATAACAAGCCCGGCTTTTTAGAAATGTGTGTTTCGCCTGAAATGGCTCCCGATAAGCCTACATACGTAACAATCCATTTTGAACAGGGTGTTCCTACCGCTATTGATGGTAAGGAAATGGATGCTGTATCGCTTCTCTTAACTTTAAATAAGCTTGGCGGCGAAAACGGTATTGGTCTTTTGGATATTGTGGAAAATCGTCTTGTTGGTATGAAATGCCGTGGCGTTTATGAAACTCCCGGCGGCGCTATTCTCTATAAAGCACACTCAGTTTTAGAAACTATTTGCTTAGACAGGGATACAATGCATTACAAAGAGCTTGTTGCTAAAAAGTTTGCAGAACTTGTATATTTTGGTCAGTGGTACACACCGCTGCGTGAAGCTCTTTCAGCATTTGTTGACAGCACCCAAAAAACTGTTACAGGTGATGTAACACTTAAGCTTTATAAGGGTAATATGATTAACGCAGGAGTAAGTTCACCTTATTCACTTTATGACCCCGAAATTGCTACTTTTGATGAAGACAATGTCTATAATCAAGCTGATTCTGCAGGATTTATAAATCTTTTTGGCTTGCCGATTAAGGTTCTTGCTAACATGAAAGAGAAAAACGGATTAAAGTAATTTATGATAAGGCTTTATCAAATCGATAAAGCCTTATCGGTTTTTGGTGATTTAATGAAAAAAGTATTTATTGATGGTAGTGCGGGTACAACGGGCTTAAGAATATTTGACCGATTATCTAATAGAAATGATATCGAGCTTGTTGTTTTAGATGATTCGCTGCGCAAAAATGATGATGCAAGACGGAAAGCTTTAAACGATAGTGATATTGCTTTTCTTTGCTTGCCGGATGATGCGGCAAGGCAGGCTGTTTCTTGGGTGGAAAATCCCAATACAGTAATTATTGATACCTCAACAGCACACCGAACACTTGACGGATGGGCATATGGGTTTCCTGAACTTTCCGCCGCTCATAAGGAAAAGATTCTTAATTCAAAACGTATTGCAGTACCGGGTTGCCACGCCAGTGGCTTTATTGCATTAACATATCCTTTGTTACAACAAGGTTTAATATCTGCAAATGCAGAACTATCTTGCCATTCGCTTACCGGTTACAGCGGTGGCGGTAAGAAAATGATTACAGATTACAATGATAATAACAGGCCAGCCTTATTAGATGCGCCTCGACAGTATGGGCTTACTCAAAATCATAAGCATTTAAAAGAAATGTGCGCAGTTACCGGGCTTACGACAGCGCCTAACTTTTGCCCGATTGTTGCTGATTTTTACAGCGGTATGCTTGTGACTGTACCCATATTTGCAAGCCAATTGAATGGTACTGTTAACGATATTAAAGAAGTTTACAAGAACTTGTTTAGAGGTAATATTGTTACATATTGTGATGGAATTGACGAAAGTGGCTTTTTATCTGCAAACGCAAAATCCGGTAAAGATACAATGGAAGTCAGTGTTACAGGTAATGATGAGCGTATACTTTTAGTTGCACGTTACGATAACTTAGGCAAAGGCGCTTCAGGTGCAGCTATACAATGTTTGAACCTGGTTTTAGGTGAGGACGAAGCAAAAGGACTATCAATTTAGGAGATTAAAATGGAATTTATTAACGGCGGTGTTTGTGCCGCAAAAGGTTTTTTGGCTAATGGAATTCATTGTGGAATACGAAAAAACCGCACAAAAAGAGATTTAGCATTAATTTATAGTGAGGTGCCGGCTACCGCAGCCGCAGTTTACACCACAAACCTTGTAAAAGGAGCACCTTTAGAGGTTACAAAAAATAATATATCAAACAGCATAGCGCAAGCTATTGTTTGTAATAGCGGCAATGCCAACACCTGTAATTTTGACGGAATTGAAAAAGCAGAAGAAATGTGTAAAGTAACGGCAGACAATTTGTCGTTAGACCCTAAAGACATTATTGTTGCTTCAACCGGAGTAATCGGTATGCCGTTTGATGTTACCCCTATACGCAACGGAATGGCTGAGCTTGTAAAGGGGCTCGGTAAAAACAGTTCCTTAGCTGCTGAGGGTATAATGACAACCGATACAGTACAAAAAGAATGTGCAGTTTCATTTGATATCAATGGTACAACCTGCACGATAGGTGGAATTGCTAAAGGTTCAGGCATGATACACCCTAATATGGCTACTATGTTGGTCTTTATTACCACCGATGTTGCGATAAGCGGTGAAATGCTTAATAAAGCACTTAAAAGCGACATTTCTTCGACTTTTAATATGATAAGTGTTGATGGTGATACATCGACAAACGATATGGTAGCAGTTCTTGCAAACGGATTAGCAGGCAATAAACTTATTGATGTAGAAAACGATGATTTTAAAGCTTTTATGAAAGCTTTAAACAGTGTAACAATTCAATTGTGCCGTATGATTGCTGCTGATGGCGAAGGAGCAACAAAGCTTTTGGAATGCTCTGTTGAGGGTGCAAGTAACATTGAAATTGCACGAACTGTTGCAAAATCTGTTATTTGTTCTTCGCTTTTAAAAGCCGCTATGTTTGGTGCCGACGCTAACTGGGGGCGTGTACTTTGTGCAATTGGTTACAGCGGCGCTGATGTTGATGTTAAAAAGGTTGATGTTACTTTCAAATCAAACAAAGGTGTAATTGATGTCTGTAAAAATGGTGCAGGAATACCGTTTTCTGAAGATGTTGCAAAAGAAATCTTATCTGAGGATGCTATTGAAATTAAAATCAATTTGAATAGTGGTACGGCTATCTCAACAGCGTGGGGTTGCGACCTAACATACGATTATGTTAAAATCAACGGTGACTACAGAACATAGAAAGGATTGTTATTGTGGAATTATCAAATACACAACGTGCCGAAGTAATAATGCAGGCACTTCCATATATTCAAAACTATTACAACAAAATTGTAGTTGTTAAATACGGCGGTAACGCTATGATTAATCCGCAACTTAAAGAGGCAGTAATGGGAGATATTGTACTGCTATCTTTAATAGGCATTAAAGTTGTTTTAGTCCACGGTGGCGGCCCCGAAATTACTGAAATGCTTGGGCGTGTAGGTAAGAAAACCGAGTTTATCAACGGTTTGCGTGTTACCGATAAGGAAACCGTGGATATTGCACAAATGGTTTTAGCCGGTAAAATCAACAAAGACTTAGTCAATATTCTGCAAATGAAGGGCGGAAAAGCAATAGGACTTTGCGGTATTGATGGGCATATGATTATGGCTGAGCCTAAGAACCCTGAACTGGGTTATGTCGGCGAAATTACTGATGTCAACATTGAACCTATTACTGATATGCTGGAAAAAGGATACATACCGGTAATTTCTACTGTTGGTTGTGATGATAACTGTAACTCATATAACATAAATGCCGATACTGCAGCGGCTAAAATTGCCGGAGCTTTGCAGGCTGAGAGTTTAATATCTATGACTGATATTAGCGGCATTTTGCGTGATAAAGAAGACCCCAAATCACTAATTAGTGAAATTTATGTTAGTGATGCTCCTCAGCTTATGAGAGAGGGAATTATTTCCGGTGGTATGATTCCTAAGGTAGAGTGCTGTATTGAGGCTATCCGTCGTGGAGTTAACCGTGTGTTTATTATTGACGGTAGAATTGAGCACGCTATTTTAATTGAAACACTTACCGATGAAGGTATAGGAACAATGTTTGTTTCGGGTAAGAAAATATGACGATATTTGAAAAAGATAATGAATATATAGCGAATACCTATGCTCGATTTCCTGTGCATATTTCGTTGGGTAAGGGTGCTTTGTTGTTTGCCGGTGATGGAAAGGAATATATTGACCTAACCAGCGGAATAGGTGTTAATGCTTTTGGTGCTTGTGACCCGATTTGGGTTGAGGCTGTTACTGAACAACTTAACAAGCTTCAGCATATATCCAATCTGTATTACACAGAGCCTTGTGTAAAACTTGCCGAGCTTTTGTGTGAAAAAACTGGAATGAAAAAGGTTTTCTTTTCAAATTCCGGTGCAGAGGCAAACGAGTGTGCAATAAAAGCGGCACGCCTTTACGGGACTAATAGCGGCAGATATAAGATTGTTACCTTAAATAACAGTTTTCACGGCCGTACAATTACTACTTTAGCCGCAACAGGTCAGGACACTTTTCACACAGATTTCACACCATTAACCGAAGGCTTTGTTTACAGCCCGGCTAATGATTGCGAAGCGCTTGAAAAAATTGTGGAAGCTGAAAATCCGATTGCGATTTATTTTGAAACAATTCAGGGTGAGGGAGGAGTCCTGCCGCTTAAGCCGGAATTCGTTGAAACTATCGTAAAACTTTGCGAAAAAAACGACATACTATGTATTGTTGATGAAGTGCAGACAGGTAACGGACGCACAGGTGCTTTATACGGATATATGCATTACGGTATAACTCCTGACATTGTAACTACAGCAAAAGGCCTTGGTGGTGGTTTACCGATAGGCGCAACACTTTTTGCTGAAAAAACCGCTAATCTATTTAAACCCGGTTTACACGGTTCAACATTTGGTGGAAATCCGGTATCGTGTGCAGGAGCATTAAGTATACTTTCTCGATTGGATAATGAGTTGTTTGATGCAGTCAATAAAAAGTCACTATTTATAATGGAACAATTGGCTGACTGTAAAAACATTGTTAATATAACAGGCAAGGGACTTATGCTTGGCATATCCACAACAAAGCCTTCAGGAGATATTATAAACGCTTGTTTAGAGCGTGGAGTTATGTTGCTGAAAGCGAAAGACAAAATTCGTTTGTTACCACCATTAAATATTGAAATGCCATTGCTTAAAAAAGCAATCACCATTTTAAGAGAGGAAATTGAAAGATGAAGCACTTATTAAAATTGATGGACTTATCAAGTGAAGAAATAATTGAAATTTTAAATCTTGCCGACCAGTTAAAATATGAAAAAAAGCACGGCATTCCGCATGAGATTTTAAAGGGTAAAACACTTGGTATGATTTTTGAAAAATCCTCAACTCGTACCAGAGTTTCTTTTGAGGTAGGTATGTATGATTTGGGCGGCTCAGCTCTTTTCCTTAGCAACAGAGATTTGCAAATTGGCCGTGGTGAACCGATAGAAGATACTGTACGTGTGCTTTCAAGATACCTTGACGGAATTATGATTCGCACATTTGACCAGGCTGAGGTTGAAAAAATGGCTGAAATCGGTTCGATTTCAATTATTAACGGTTTGACAGATTACTGTCATCCCTGCCAAGTTTTAGCCGATTTAATGACAATTCGTGAGCACAAAGGAAACTTTGCAGGCAAAAAAATGTGCTTCATTGGTGATGGAAACAATATGGCAAACTCATTAATTGTTGGCGGAATTAAAATGGGCATGTCTGTTTCTATTGCTTGTCCTAACGGTTATAAACCTGATGCTAAAATTATGGAATGGGCTTCTCAAAACGGTGATTTTTGTTGCACAGAAGATGTTTTTGAAGCAGCTAAGGATGCAGATGTTCTTTATACTGACGTTTGGGCCTCTATGGGTCAGGAAGAAGAATTCAAAGAAAGATGTAAGGTCTTTAAAGACTATCAGATTAACAGTTCTGTAATGCAGGTTGCAAAACCTGATGCAATGGTATTGCATTGCTTACCTGCACATAGGGAAGAAGAAATTACTGCAGAAGTTTTTGAAGCTCACGCAAACGAAATTTTTGACGAGGCAGAAAACCGACTCCACGCACAAAAAGCTGTTATGGTAATGTGTATGAAAGATTAAAAAAAGAAGCAAGGGAAATCCCTTGCTTCTTTTTTTATAACAAGACAGGTTGCATTTGTATTTCATTAAGTGCAGCTTGTGCGGCTTCTGGAATTTTACTGAAATCACAAACACAAGAGGTGCTTTTTGAGTTTGGTGCATCTTGGCAAAACGGCACAAAATAAATGTTTTTTGTGTTCATTAACATACCGATATTTTTAGCGCTGGCACTTAAAGCGTCGTTGCTTGAAACAGCAATTAAAACTGGCTTGTTGTTTCTTAAATGCGCTTTTGCAGCCATTGTAACAGATGTGTCTGTGATACCACACGCAAGTTTGCCTAGTGTGTTACCAGTACAAGGGGCAATTATAAGTATATCTAATAAATTTTTTGGACCTATTGGTTCTGCTTGCCAAATTTCGTGTATAATTTTCTTATCACAAATGTTTTCTATTTTTTCTATAAAACTTTTTGCGGTTCCAAATCGTGTATCAGTGCTGTACGTGATAGGCGACATTATTGGATATATCTCAGCGCCAAGTTCTTTTAATTTTTCTAGTTGTACAACAGCTTTACTAAGGGTACAAAAACTACCGCATAAGGCAAAGCCAACTTTCACTGAATTCATTCGTTCATCCCTCACTTTTTAATATTTTTTCAATAGTTTCGTAAATGGCGGCCGCAGCCTCTTTTGGATAATATTTTCCGGGTATACTGGGGGCTATATTATAAGTGATATGTTTTTTATCACAGAAATTAAAATCAGTGCCGTATGGTGCTGAAGCAAGGTCTAAAATTTTACAGTCAGGCTTACAATTTTCAAGTTCTGCCTCGCTTAGCACCAGTGACGGTACTGTGTTGATAACAATATTGTAATCGTTTATAACTTCCTTAATTTTACCAGTTTCAGTCCACTGATATCCCAAAGCGCTCATTTTTAAATAGTCGCTTTGTTTTCTTGCTGTGATGCAAAAGGGAATACCCATATTATTTAAGTGTTTACAAAGTTCTTTGCCGATTCTGCCAAAACCTATTATCAAAACCTTGTTAGTTGGGTTTAAATCGTTTTTTAACAGTTCAACAGCACCATCTGAAGTTAACTTGGCATTCTTCATTAATAACATCTCATCAAGATAGTAATCAACTATGTGTATGTTTTGTTTTGCGGCTTTTTCTAAAATTTCGTTACCGATACTGCCGCCTAAAAAATAAGCGTGTTTATTTTGCTTGAAAATGGTTTCAAGTTTTGGTTGTTCTTCTGAAAAGGGCGCAAATAAATGCACACCGTCTTTTGAAATCGGCAATGGCATAATAATAACGTCATAAGTATTACATTCGTTTTTTGTAATGCGGTTATAAAGAATATCAATATGCCGATTTTTACTGTTTAACAGTTCATAAAGATGAATTTGGCGCAAATCTCCACCTAAAATTCCGATGTTCATAAAAACTGCCTCCAACAAAAAAGACTCATAGAATGATTATAGTTCATTCTATGAGCCAATCTTGTTTTTTGCTAACTCTAATAATACACTTTTTTCGTTTAATAAAGGATTTTCAATTACCGCCATTAAAAGACTGTGCAATGTTTTACCGACTTGCAAAGGTAATACTCCTAATTGTAAAAGCTCGTTTCCGTCTATTGCCAGCATTGAAAGGGTGTAGGGCTCGTCTAAATCTAATATTTCCTTTGCCAACAATTGTATTTGTTCTACGCTAATGTTGTTGAGTATCCCGTAAGCTTCAATCACCTTGTTCCACATTTTAGGTGGTATTTTTGATAAATGTATTTTGATTTCCACCTTGCTTGAAAGGGAAGGTTTTAAAAACACATTGTATATTTCTTGTGTTAATGCGGTTAGTTTGTTTGAAGCACGAAGTTCGTGCAAAAGTTCATAGGGTGTGGTGTTGCAAAGTTTACAGAATGCAGCATAGCGTATTTCCGGTGCGGAATCAATATGAATTAAGGCTGATATATCGCCCGCACTAATTTTAAGGAAATCAAGACCGCCATTTATAAGTAATGGCTGTAAGCTTTGCGGGAATTTACCGCATAATGCTTTAGTTAATTCATTGAATATTCTCTCACGGCTTATTTTTTGCAATAAATCGGCGTTTTTAAAACAGGAAGATAATGTTTTAGTTTCGATTTCAAAGCCTAATGTAGCTGAAAATCTAAAAGCACGAAGTATGCGCAGGGCATCTTCGTTAAAGCGTGCGTCGGGATTACCGACTGTTTTAATTATTCTGTTTTCAATGTCAGATAAACCACCGAATAAATCTATTAACTGTTCGCCGTTGTAGGCTAATGCGTTTATTGTAAAATCACGGCGGCGCAGGTCGTCGTTGATTGAATTTGAAAACTCAACATTAGTTGGATGCCTTGCATCGTTATAGTCGCCGTCAATGCGATAGGTTGTTATTTCAATTGGTAGTTGGTCGATTATAACTGTAACTGTACCGTGTTGTAAACCTGTTGGTATAGAATGTGCAAAAATTTCTTGAACTTCATTTGGTTTAGCGTTAGTTGCTATATCATAGTCAAGTGGTGTTTCGCTGCGAAGTAAATCTCGCACTGCGCCACCTACAATATATCCCTCATAACCGTTTGCTGTAAGTGTATCAAGAACTTTTTTTGCATGAGGAGCAATTTTCAACTGCATTTTTTCACCAACTTTGTAAAATAATTGTTTATTTCTGCCACAAAAAGTTATATAATAATATTGTTACATATATTAGGAGGTATCTGCCTTGAAACTCTATAAACAAGAAGATGCAATTTTAGATAAAGTTAAACAAATCCATATGATAGGCATCGGTGGTTCAGGTATGTGCCCAATTGCAGAAATATTGCACTCTAAGGGTTACGAACTAAGCGGCTCGGATAATAACGAGGGTGACCCGTTAAAACGTGTTAAGGCGTTAGGAATACCTGTAATTATGGGACATAAACCTGAGAACGTGCATAATGCGCAAATGGTTATTCATTCTGCGGCAATACATGACGATAACCCTGAGATTGTAGAAGCCAAGAGATTGGGAATACCGGTTATTGAACGCTCACATATTCTTGGTATGATTACACGAAAATTTGATAGAGTTATAGGCGTTTGCGGTACACACGGCAAAACAACCGTTTCTTCTATGATAACACAAATTTTAATACAAAACAACTATAAACCTACTGCCGTTATAGGCGGTAAACTCCCATTGATAAATGCAAACGGTTTAGCAGGGGAGAGTGAGTATATGGTTTGTGAGTCCTGTGAGTTTGTAGACACGTTTTTACAACTTTCACCCGATATGTCGGTACTCCTTAATATTGATAATGACCATCTTGATTATTTCAAGACAATGGATAATCTTTGCGCTTCTTTCAGCAAATTTGTGAATATGTCTAGTGTCGCTGTAGTTAACGGTGATGATGACTTAGTTAAAGGTGCGGTTTCAAATTTTAAAGGTGAAATAATCACCTTTGGTTTATCCGAAGCAAATGATTTCTATGCAAAGGATATATCGGATGGTGTTAGTGGAAAAGCCTTTTCTGTATACCATTCCGGAGAATTTTTGGCTGAAATTCAGCTTGGTGTTCCCGGTGCACACAATGTTTATAATGCTTTGGCTGCTTTTGCTGCCGCAAGTTATTACGGTGTAACTGCTGACGGAATAAAGTCATCTTTAGAGCAATTTGGTGGCGCAGGACGTAGATTTGAGCGCCTTGGAACCTATAATGGTATTGCAATTGCTGATGATTATGCTCATCATCCAACTGAGATAAAAGCCACACTTACAGCGGCAAAACAATTAGGATACAATAACGTAATTGCCGTTTTCCAACCTTTCACTTTTTCTCGTACAGCATTACTTAAAAATGAGTTTATTGATGCGCTTTCTATTGCCGATAAGGTTATTTTAACCGAAATTATGGGCTCTAGAGAAGTCAATGAAAGTGGTATAACCTCTGAAGATTTGGCTGCAGGATTAAAAGACTGCGTCTGTGTTAAAGGCTTCAATGAGGTTTTAACAACCGCTATTTCAGTTGCTAAACCGGGCGACCTTATAATAACAATGGGTGGGGGAGATATTTACAAAGCTGCCCAAATGATTTGTAAGGAACTCCAAAAATAAAAATAGCGGCATTTTATTTTTGCGCTGTCATAACTTATCCGTTTTTTGCATATTCATAGTACAAATGAATGTGTAACTACGGAGGAATTTGTATGACAAGCAATAATATTTATAAGGACATTGCTACCAGAACCGGGGGAGATATTTATATCGGAGTTGTTGGTCCGGTACGTACAGGAAAATCTACATTTATAAAGCGTTTTATGGATACTGTTGTTATTCCTAATATTAACAACGAGTACATAAAAGAACGCGCTAAAGACGAATTACCGCAATCGGCAGGTGGTCGTACTATTATGACAACCGAGCCGAAATTCATACCCGAGAATGCAATTGAAATACAACTTGACGAGGCTTCCTCCTTTAAAGTTCGCATGATTGACTGTGTAGGTTACATTGTACCAAGCTCATACGGATATATTGAGGATGAAGGTCCACGTATGGTTATGACACCTTGGTATGATGAGGCGGTTCCATTTAATATGGCGGCTGAAGTAGGTACCAAAAAGGTGATTAACGAACACTCCACAATTGGTCTTGTTGTTACAACTGATGGTACAATCACCGATATTCCAAGAGAAGAATATGCCGAGGCCGAGGAAAGGGTTGTTTCAGAGCTTAAGGCAATTAACAAACCTTTTGTAATATTACTTAACAGTATGTATCCAAATGCTGATGAAACAAAGGCTTTGGCAGAGGAATTGTCAAGCAAATATGGCGTTAGCGTTATTCCTGCAAGTTGTATTGATTTAGATGAGAGCGATATCAAAAACATTATTGCACGAATTTTATTTGAGTTTCCCATACGCAAAATTGAATTTGCACTGCCACTTTGGATTAACGCAATGGATAAAGACCATTGGTTGCGCAAAGAATTGTATGGCTGCTTAAAGGATAACTGCAACAATATTAAAAAGATAAAAGATATTGAACATTTATCTAAATTACTTTTAAACTATGAAAAAATCAAGAATTGCGCCGTACAGTCGGTTAATCTCGGTAATGGTACAGCAAGAATTGCTTTGGACGTTGACCGTGGCTTATTCTATAAGATATTGACCGAAACAACCGGTATGGTTATTGACGATGAACAAGAACTTATGAGAGGCCTTATAGAGCTTTCTAAGGTTAAAAAGCAGTACGAAAGAATTAAAAATGCCCTTGACCAGGTTGAATCAACAGGTTACGGTATTGTTATGCCGACCATTGAGGAACTGTCCTTGCAAGAGCCTGAAATCGTGAAGCAGGGAGGACGTTACGGAGTTCGTTTGCGCGCCTCAGCACCATCTATTCATATGATGAAAGCAAATATCACTACTGAGGTCAGCCCGATTGTCGGAAGTGAAAAGCAAAGCGAAGACCTTATTATGTATCTTTTAAAAGAATTTGAGTCAGACCCGATAAAGATATGGGATTCAAATATCTTCGGTACATCACTTAATGAATTGGTTAATGAGGGGCTGCATTCAAAACTTGCAAGAATGCCTGCAGATGCGCGTATGCGTTTGCAAGAAACTCTTGAAAGAGTTATCAATGAAGGCTGTAGCGGATTGATTTGTATAATATTATAATTGATATATTTGATAAGGCGCCGTTTGGCGCCTTATTTTTATAAAACAGGCTTAAAAGGGGAAATAATTGACAATATGTATCTATTGGATAAATATATGTTTTTCGTATAAATATTGACAAAAATGGGCCAATATGGTATAATACCCCTATAAACCACTATTTCCCGGAGGTGCTGTAAATATGGCTAATACATATGATGATGAAATAAATCGTAAGAATTTAATTAAGACTAAAGAAATTATTTCTGAATTACCTTTATATGTTAATGATTATTTCATTGCGCGTAAATCTAACACTACATCTAAAACCAGATTATCTTATGCTTACGATTTAAAAAAGTTTTTTAATTGGTTACAAATTTCTGTACCTTCGCTTGAAGCGTTACCTTTAAAAGAAATTTCTATTGAAATTATTTCTAACGTTACTGCCCGTGATATTGAAGAATATTTAGATTATTTACAGTCTTTTGTTGAAAATATCAATAATGAAGTTACAGTTGCTCGTAAACTATCCTGTTTATCATCATTTTTTGGTTATTTAGTACGACATGATTATATAACAGCTAATCCTTGCGACAAGGTTATGAAGCCAAAATTAAACAAGGACAATCGAATTATTAAGTTATCACCTGACGAGGTTGTGCGCTTTTTAGATGCGATTGAATTTGGTTGTGAAAAAATGTCACAACGGCAGAGAAGTTACTTAGAAAATACACGCCAACGTGATTTAGCCATTGCAACACTCTTATTAGGTACAGGTATACGTGTATCTGAATGTGTTGGTTTAAATCGCAAGGATTTAGACTTTGAAAACTGCAAAATAAACCTTTTACGTAAGGGTCATAAGCGCCAATTTATCGCTATGGGAGATGAAGTTATGGATGCTCTCAAAGGCTATCTTGAGGTGCGCGATATGATTACTGCGCGTGATTCAAAAGACGAAGATGCTTTGTTTTTATCTACTCAAAAAACCCGAATGGGCGTACAAGCAATAGAAAATATGATAACTAAATATGCTAAATTAGTTGGCACTCGTGAACATATTACTCCCCATAAACTTCGCAAAACCTACGGTACAGAGCTTTATAACGAAACCGGCGATATTTATCTTGTTGCACGTGCACTCGGCCATGAGAGTGTTAATACAACTAAAGACCACTATATCGCCGATAATGAAGACAGTTTATTAAAAGCAAGAAATAAAGTTAAACTACGCTGATAAGCATTGCATAGGGTTTTGCTTTGCCGCAGATATTGCGGGTAATATTCCAAAAACACACCCTACAGAAACCGATAAAAGTATTGCATATACAAATAGCTTTATATCTATAATTAAATTAAATCCAAGGCTTAAGTTTAAAATTGTAAATGCATATGCTGTTATGGCAATACCCGCCAAACTTCCCAAAACAGTTATAATAATTGCTTCTAATAAAAATTCAAGTAATATATCTGTGAATTTTGCGCCGATTGCTTTTTTAATTCCAATTTCTCTTTTGCGTTCATTTATTGAGGAAAACATTGTTGTCATAACTGCTATTCCGGCAACTAAAAGTGTAATACTTGCAATAATAAATAAAATAACCGATGCATAATTTAAAATGTTGCTAAAATTCTTTCGTTGGTCAGTTAGATTGGTATACTTAATGTTATTGGAGCCTTTTTTAGAATTAAGCATATCAACTAATGCTGCAGCACCACTTTCCAAATCACTTGTGTCCTTTAATTTTAGACTGATTTGGCTTATTTTTTCGCTGTTTAGTGTTTCTTGCATTGCTGTGTATGGGATATAAATAATTTCAGGAATAAATTCTCCTGCAACATTTTCTAAAATACCGCTTGAATGTTCTATTACTCCGATTATTTTATATTTATCTGAGTTTTTCTTAAAACCTAATGAAATGTTTTTTCCTATAGCGTTACCGTCAAAGTATTTATCAGCTGCCTCTTTGGAAATTAAACAGGATTTTATTTTTTCGTCAACTTCCCTCTTCCCTATTTCTTCGCCATCAATTATTTCAATATTCAATACACTTTTGCAGTCTGTGCCCACACCCCAAATTAGGGCGCTGTCAGAGCTATCATTCGCCATAAAACTGCCAAATTCAACAATTGTTGGTGAAGCATAAACAACAGACTTGTCGTTTTCCAGGCGCTTTAAATCGTTACTATCTAAATAATCGCCTTCGTTGTTTCCTGCACAACTTATTGTTATACCATCCATTCCAAGGGCATTAAGTTCGCCCTCTAAAAGCTCTTTTGCAATCTCAGAAGCTTTTAAAATGCATATAACGGAACTAACACCGATTGCAACACTTAAAATTATTAAAAAACACCGCAAAGGTCTGCGGAACATACTGTTAAATACTGATTTTAATTTCAAAATTATCACCTAAATGTAGTATTATCACTCAAAGTGAATTTATTATATAAAGAAAGAACTGTGCTAAAATTTTGGCACAGTTCTTTTCTTTAAAAATCAGGTATGTAAGATTTGCTTGCGCTTGTTATATCTTGCAAGAAAACATTTTCTAAACCAAGGCTTACTATATGGTCTACGACCTTTTCATATTCACGCCGAGTAATTTTGCGCTGTAAAGGCTTTGGTAAATTATCACCGCAAGGCGTATACTGACTCATTAGGCTAAAATAAGCATTGTTGGCATTTTCAGCAACCCAATTAACAATGTTAATAGCATTTTGTGTTGCTTGAGGTAGCAAAAGATGCCGAATTATTACGCCTGAGAGCATTTTGCCACCATTTAGGATACAATTTGGTTTCTGACGCAAACACTCTAAAATCGCATTTTTGGCGATATTTGGGTAATCTTTAGCATTCGAATAATCTTTAGCCAAATTTGTATTGTAATATTTAAAATCAATTAAATATATATCAATATAAGGCTCCAGCATTTTTAAGGTTTCAACCGATTCGTATCCAGAAGAATTGTATACAATAGGTATGTTAGGACGGTAAATATTCAGCGCTTCAACAATTTGCTTGGCAAAATGTGTTGGTGTAACTAAATTTATATTGTCTGCACCTTGTAATTCTAATTCTTTAAATAAATCTGCCAACTCAGTTGCAGAATATTCAGTACCGTTAATATTACGGGAAATTGCTTTGTTTTGACAATATATACAACCTAAGGAACAACCGCTGAAAAATATTGTTCCGGAGCCGTTTTTGTAGCTTATACACGGCTCTTCCCATTGGTGAAGCATCGTTTTAGATATTACGGACTTTTCTTTTGCACCGCAATAACCAATATTAGAATTCCTGTCAACATTACAATTTCTTGGACAGAGTGTACATTTGTTATTTTTCTGCATTTTTATTTTCGCTCTTTAAAATTATTCGCGAATAACGCTTTACGCTAACGTGGTCATAATGTTTTTTAAAGGTGATTTTCCCTGTAAAATACATTCCACAGTTTTTACAACGAAAATTTGCAAAGAAATACTGGTTTTTAAAAACCCAAGGGCTTATACGCTTAGCATAATTACTACAGGATTTGCAACGGAATTGCAATTCTTTGCCATCAATAAGCGGACTCTTTATATCACTTATAACATAGGATTTATAAGTAAGTCGGTCGAAATAATCACCGTTTTCAGTATCAATAACAAAGTCTTTAAAGCGTTCTTCATTAAAACATAATTTAAATATTTCGGCACATACCCTACTGTCATCAAGTGCACGGTGGAAAGCAAAGTTCTCGGTATTAAGATTGAATTCTAAAGCCGCATTCAGTAAAGAAATTTGGTTGTTAATTTCTTTTCCTTTTAGCTTCAATTCGTTTTGCACATACTTTTGAAAATCAACATAACGGGATATGTTAATCATACCGCAATCAGCAAAAAGCCGACAGTTTTCAAGTAAAGCATATATGTCCGAATTACTCCAAGTGAGTAAAATGAAATCATTACCACACCATTCACGAAATTCAGCTAAGGCCTCGTTAAAATAAACGCCTTGTCGCATCTCAATATTTGAAATGTTAGTTAGATTCTTAAATCTGGAAGCCAACCTTTTCGTTAATTGAGATTTTATTGTTTTGGTAAATGTTGATACAGTTTCAAGGCCTTCATTAACTTTAACCGCACCGATTTCAATAATTTCATTAACAAACTTCTCTTTTTTACGACAGTAAGCACTATTCCATTCTAAGTCAAGAAATATATAGTTCATTTTTACTTTCTGCTCGCCAATTTCATGCGAGTTTCCTTGCTGAGGATTCTTTTCCTTAATCTTATGTTTTCAGGAGTAATCTCAACAAGTTCATCCTCCTTGATAAATTCAAGAGACTGCTCTAAGCTAAGTGTTGAATGAGGAGTTAGTTTAAGCGCATCGTCAGAACCGGCTGCACGCATATTTGTAGCCTGCTTTTTCTTACAAACATTGCAAACTATATCCTCGTTTTTAGGATTCTCACCAACTATCATGCCTTCGTATACAGGAACACCGGGACCGACAAACAAACGGCCTCTGGATTGAGTGTTGAAAAGACCGTAGCCGGTGGTGTCTCCCGCTTCATGGGCTATTATGGAGCCGGTTGAACGGTTTTCTATTTCACCCTTATAAGGCTCATAACTGTTAAAGATATGATTCATAATACCGTTACCGTTTGTGTCTGTAAGGAACATTGAACGGTAGCCCATTAAACCACGAGCCGGGATTAAAAACTCTAAATGAGAATAGCCTGTTTCACGGCTTCCCATATTTTGAAGTTCAGCACGGCGTGTGCCTAATTTTTCCATAACTGCGCCAACATATTCTTCAGGCACTTCAATCATTAACAGTTCAATAGGCTCAAGTTTTTGGCCGTTTTCCTCTTTGTAAATAACAGTAGGCGGTGAAACTTGGAATTCATAGCCTTGACGGCGCATCGTTTCAATTAAAATTGAAAGGTGCAGTTCTCCCCTGCCCGATACCTTAAAGGTGTCTGCTGAATCTGTTTCCTCAACCTTTAAGCTGATGTTTGTTTCCATTTCCTTAAACAGACGGTCACGTAAATTACGTGAGGTCACAAACTTTCCTTCACGGCCTGCAAAAGGCGAATTATTAACCATAAAATTCATAGAAATTGTAGGCTCATCAATTTTAACGAAAGGCAAAGCCTCTACCGTGTTAGGATCACACGCAGTTTCACCGATAGTTAAATCCTGTATACCGGAAACGCAAATAATATCACCGATTTTAGCCGTCGGCACCTCAACTCTTTTCAAGCCTTCGTATACATATAATTTCGCAATTTTGGCATTAGATGTGCGGCCGTCAGTGTGACAAATGGTAACAGTTTGTCCTGTCTTTACAGTGCCTCGCTCTACCCTGCCGATACCGATTCTGCCAACATAATCGTCATAATCAATGTTTGAAAAGAGTATCTGTAAAGGAGCATTCTCATCACCTTCAAAAGGCTCAATTTCATTAACAATTGTTTCAAAAAGCGGCTTTAAATCAGAACCCATATTGTTTGGGTCTAAAGAGGCATAACCATCTCGGCCAGATGCATAAACCACCGGGAATTCCAGCTGGTCGTCGTCAGCACCTAATTCTATAAATAAATCTAAAACCTCATCAATTACTTCTAACGGGCGTGCAGTAGGTCTGTCAATTTTATTGACGACAACAACAGGCTTCTTGCCAAGCTGTAATGCTTTTTTAAGTACAAATCGAGTTTGAGGCATACAACCCTCAAAAGCATCAACTAAAAGTAAAACACCATCAACCATCATAAGTATACGCTCAACTTCGCCTCCGAAATCGGCATGCCCGGGAGTGTCAACAATGTTTATTTTAATGTCGTTATACATAACGCTGGTTGTTTTTGATAAGATAGTGATGCCACGTTCACGTTCCAAGTCGTTAGAGTCCATTACGCGCTCTGCAACCTGCTCGTTTGTACGGAAAGTTCCGCTTTGTTTTAACAGCTGGTCAACCAAGGTTGTTTTTCCGTGGTCAACGTGCGCAATAATCGCTATGTTTCTCAAATTATCATTCTTGCTCATCTAATCTTCCTTTTCGGCTTTATACAACAAAATATTATATCAAATTCTACCGGCTCTTACAATAAATTTTTGCAATTTTTTAAATATATGTTAAATTTTGTATATTAAATTGATTTTTTGATATTCTGTGTTAAAATTGAAACAATGATTATGAGGTGATTTAATGTTTGGATACGGCTATTATGGTTATATTGTTTATATGCTGCCGGCACTTATAATTTCAATTTATGCGCAATTTAAAGTAAAGAGTGCATTTGAAAAATATCGTCGAATTTCGGCTTCTAAGGGCGCAACAGCGGCAGAGGTGGCACAGAGCATTCTTACTAACTTCGGCCTGCATAACGTAAAATTAGAGCGTGTAGCGGGTTCTTTAACAGACCACTATGACCCTCGTACAAATGTTGTGCGATTGTCCGATACAGTTTATGATTCCAGTTCAATAAGCGCTATCGGTGTTGCAGCGCACGAAGTCGGTCATGCAATACAACACGCAGTTGGCTACTTCCCTATTAAAATTCGTACGGCTATAATTCCTGTTTGTAATTTTGGCTCGGGAGTTTCACCGTTCTTACTTTTATTTGGACTCATTTTTAATATGCCTGCGCTTTATTTTGCTGGTATAATTGCATTCTCGCTTGTTGCTCTTTTTCAATTGATTACCTTGCCGGTAGAATTCAATGCTTCAAACCGAGCTATTGCTATTTTGTCGCAAGATGCGATACTTTCCGATGAAGAATTAAAAGGCACAAAAAAAGTCCTTGGAGCAGCTGCGTTAACCTATGTTGCGGCACTTTTGACCTCGCTGTTGCAAATTTTATATTATTTGTCCCGTTTTCAAAGAAATTCCCGCAGATAGTAAATTTTATATTGACATTTCATAGAAATTTATATATACTAATTAAGTTGAAATTTTATACTGTTTCAACTTAATCGAGGTGTGGCTCAGTTTGGTAGAGCGCTGCGTTCGGGACGCAGAGGCCGCAGGTTCGAATCCTGTCACCTCGACCAAAAAACTCAAGTCCGAATTTCCGGATTTGAGTTTTTTTATTGACAGGAAGAGAGCCTTGGTTCTTTTTTTACAGTAAACCTACGAGAGTACCCTGCAGTAAAAATAATTAATTGCTTTAGGCTTTATAGTTCTGTTACCTTGACTTTTACAACTATTTCGCTTATAATTTATTTCAATCAGAAGAAACAGGAGGAAAAAGCTATGCAAATGCTTGAAATGTTATATGATGAAATCCAAGATGCAGTGAATCGAAAGGTTCCGTTCGTGATTCCGATTGGCACGATGGAGTACCATGCCCGCCATGCTTCTTGCGGAACAGATACACTCGTTATTACCGGTTGTCTAAGAGAACTGGAAAAGGAAAAGGAGATTGTTGTTTGCCCTCCTATCTGGTACGGTGTGGCATCATACGCAGTATGCGCTCCAAAACCCAGCCATTTCCACGTAAACGAGGATGCTTATACAAACTATCTGTACTACATACTGAAGTCTATGATTGATGCAGGTCATAAGAATATATACCTTGTGGCTCATCATCAGACAGAGGGAGCAGGCTTGATGCCTATGACGATTGCCTGCCATAAGGCTGCCAAAAAGGTAACTATGGAATACATGGAAGAAAAGCTGGGAAAAGGCTGGTGGGGCAGCGATGACTATGCCTCCTATTACGAGAATATGGGTAGCGAAGATGACCCATTCTCTTACATCAAGGTTATTCCCCTGATTGGTGCGGATGCACAAATCAAGTGTGGCGGTTTTGACCATGCAGGAAAATGGGAAACGAGCCTTATGATGGGAACCTATCCCGAGCTGGTAGACCTAAGCCGCTGTGAACGTAACACAGAATGGTTTGCCCAAAGTGCCACAGAAGCAAGTGAAGAAACCGGTAAACATATGGTTAACTGCACATTGGAGTGGCTTAGAAAAACTATCGTGTAAACTTAATGTTCGACAAAAAAACTCAAGTTCGGGTTTCCGGACTTGAGTTTTTTTATTATATTTATTCTGTTTTTAAATCTTCAAACATTTTTCTGACTGATGGAGCGTTTTTGGTTAGTTTCTTTATATTGACATCCTCTATTTTATTGTTTGCAGCATTTAAGTGTTTTTCAGACACAGTTAATGCTTTTTTAATTTTTTCTAATTGCTCAATTGTTTTATCAATGCCACTAATAGCCTCAGCGAACCTATCGCTTGCATCTTTAAAATTCTTTGTAAATCCTAATTTAAATGATGCTAAATTGTCTTCAAAATTCACTAAGTCTAATTGTTGATTTCTTACCTCTTGTAATTGCTGTTTGTATTGCAAAGAATTTAAAGCAGCATTCTTAAGTAGGGTTATAATGGTAATAAAAAATTGCGGACGAACAACATACATTTTAGGATATTTATAAGAAACATCTACAATACCATTGTTGTACAATTCATTGTCGCTTTCAAGCATAGATACTAATACCGCATATTCGCAATTCTTTTCGTTGCGGTCTTTATCTAATTCTTTAAAGAAATCTTCGTTTTTATGTTTAGTCTTGGTTTCATCCGCTTCATTTTTCATTTCGAACATAATGGAAATGTACTCAGTGCCGTCAGCAAAATCACGGAAAATAAAATCGCCTTTACTTCCCGTTTTTATGTCATTGTCTTTTTCAAAATAAGCATTGGGAAAAGCAGTCATTCTAAGTAAGTTAAACTGATTAAGACAATGTTGTTCAAGACTTTCACCAATCATCTTAGTTGATTGACGGGCTTTAAAGTCTTTGTAATATTCAATCTGTTCTTCTTTATCCTTTAGTTTAGACTCATAGCCTTCTTTTAAGCTTTTTATGTTAAGTTCGTTTTCGGTTTCTTTAGCGCTAAGCTTACCTTTAAGAACTGTAATTTCATTTACCATTTCAACAAGTTCTTTTTCTTTGCCGCTTAACGCCTCCATAACCGCAAGCTTTTTATCGTTATCGGCGGAAGTCAATTTTGCTCTAAGGTCAGTGAGTTCCATATCTTTATTTGCAATTTCAGCATTCTTTTCAGCTTCTTTTTTTGCATCAAGTTCAGCCTCACGACGTTTAAGCTCCGCTTCAAATTCTTTATCACGGATTTGCGTTACTATTTGTGTGTAATCCGAATCGTTAACCTGAAAGACCTCTTTACATTTAGGGCATCTAATCTCTGCCATATTATAACTTCCTTTAAAACAAATTTGTTTATTGTTATATTCTTGAAAATATTTTCATAACAACATTGTAACACAAAGTTGTGAATTTTTCCACTTTATTTAAGAAAAAAGCACCGCAAAAGCGGTGCTTTTTAAAGTGATTATTAAAAATCTAATTCAATGATACCCTTCTTGAGATAATCTGTCATAGAATGGCAACCATCTTTGGTTACTGCAATACCCTTTTCCCATCTAACGCCGAAGCCGTCACCGGAAATGAAGGTATCAACCTGGAATGTCATGTTCTCTTGGAGGTAGTAGTCACTGATTGTTTCCATCCAAGGAGCCTCAACCTCAATCATACCAGTACCGTGGCAAGGACCATATACGAAGTTATCTTTGAATCCGTTGTCAACATAAAGCTTGTAGAAATCTTTAGCGATATCGCTTGCTAAAACACCAGCTTTAATTCTGTCTGTTGTCCAGTCGTGTGCTGTTTTACAGAACTCAACAACTCTTCTTCTCTCGCCTTCAAGTTTACCCATAACAACAGGAAGACCGATAGAGGGAGAATAACCGTCAATCTTAGCAGAAAGGTTAAGCTGAACGATGTCGCCCTTATTGATAGTTCTGTAACCGCTACGGCTGATAGCGTGGCTTGTAGATTTCTCGCTGAATACATACATCGGGAGACCTTCGTACTCTGCGCCTTCCTCATAAATTACACGCTGAGCAATACCAACCATTTGAAGCTCGGTAACGCCGGGTTTCAAATTACGGATAACCTCGTCAGTAGCAAGGTTGATAATACGGAAGCCTTCTTGGATACAAGCAAGCTCGTTAGCGCTCTTGATTTGGCGAAGCTCAACCATAATTTCGTTACATTTAACGATTTCAGCCTTCGGGAAGCTTTCTTTCAAACCTTCGTAAATAGGCAGTGTGCATTCTACATAGCTGCCGAGACCAATTTTAATATGCTCGCCTGTAACACCGATTGCCTTGAAAACATCTTTAAAGGTGTCAGCGTGGAGCTCAGGATAAGAAGGGTCAGCAGACTCTCTAAATTCACGCAGGCAGAAAATTTTATCGATTTTAGCAACGTCCTGTGCGAAGATGATGCACTCAGGACCTACTAACAAAGCAGCATCGCCGTTAGCAGAGATAGCAACACCGGCGCGCTCAAACAACGGCCAGAAACCGCTGAAATATCTAGCGTTTGCGTAGTCAGATTCGGTACTTGATACAACCATTACATCAAGGCCCTTTTCACGAACTAATTTTGCGGCACGTGCAATTCTCTCCTTGTATTCATAATCGGGGATACAAATTCTGTTTGCCATAATAATCTCTCCTTAAATATTTTTAATATAATTTTCTTTTGATTTTGTGTCATTGGGTGATAAAATTCCGGTTGTGATATGGAATGTCATAGTTTCACCCGAGGCTAAATATTTTTCATAGCCTTTTTCCTTGCAATAGGTATAACCCTTATGCTCTGCTGTGGCGGGTAAAATCATACCAAGCGCATCTTCGTCAGTTGTTCTTGCTATCCAACGAATGCCAAAAGGCAATTCCTCAGGCTTGTGAGATACGTAGCAAGAATATCCGTCAGGAAGTATTTGCATTGTATGAGCGTCACCATTATTGTCAGCATAGTATTTGCAAGTGAAAACGATTTCAGGGGCATAGGACTGACTGTCTCTATCAATGGTGTCCATGATTGACATATCAGCATCGAGCTTTTCTAAATACTCGCGAGTTTTAGTAGCAAAAGGTTCGATATAGTCTTCAGGAACTTCTTTATGAGCAATAATATCGCTATGCTTTGCGGTATACAAAAGTTTAGAACCATCAATCGGTTTGTAGTTAATGTGGCAAAGGTAGAAATATTCAAGCGGTAAGTCCTTATTGTTCTTGAAGTTAATTGTTAGTTCAATGCATGTAGAATTTTCGTAAAGTCTGCATTCGGGCATAAAATCATAGCTGATTTCAAACGCTCTTTTGTGGGAGTATTTACCCGAAAGTGAAATGTACTTTCCCTTCTCGTCTTGTCCGAAAAGGATATACGCTTCTTTGTATTTTGCAATCGGTAATTCTCCGTGCGGTAAATGGGTATCAACACTGGTAGGATTACCCATAGCGGTAAGACCGCAATGCATCAAAAAGCATCCGTAACTTTCGCCGTAATTTATTTGACAAACTTCGGGCTCATCATAAATTGATTTCATAACCAAATTATGATTCAAGAACTCCATGTCCCAAATCATTTGACCCATAAAAGGCAAAAGTGTGACATAACCGTTTGAGTTCTTTAAGGTTACAGCTTCAATGCCGGTAGAGTATGTAAAAATCTCAGCAGAAAGCTCTCCACCTTCAAAAAGCACCTGTTTGCCATCGGAAAACATCTTTTTTGATAAATTGATTTTCCCTTGCACTGTACTCCTCCTTTACTATCCTATAAAATCGGTCAATTTTATTATAACAACTCACTGTAATTTTGTATTTATAAAATATTCAACATTTTTTGCACAATATTAAACTTTTTTAATATTGACACAAAGATTAGAATGTGTTATTCTTCATTCAAATACTATTGGTTGGTGGAGTTTATGGAATTTAAATTAAAGGAACTAAAAACTTGTCTTTCGGTATCCAGAATAGCGAATGTGCACTATTTTGAATTCACAAATGAATATACAACATTTAAAGACCAACACCCTTTTAAAGAACTTATATATGTTGATAGCGGCAGTATTAACGTCTATTCGGAGGGCTTTAACGGTACTTTAAACGCAAAACAGTTTTTGATACACAAAAGTAACGAGGTGCATTCACTTTCTTGCATAGGAACTGAAGTAACAAACGTTATAATTATAGGTTTTGAATGTTTTTGCAAAGAGCTTGATAAATTTTCTGTCACTCCCCTAACCTTAACTAATGAACAAATTCTTGTTTTAACAGAAATTATTAAGGAAGGTCGTTCGGTTTTCTTGCCGCCTTATGATGTTCCAAACATTAAAAATATGAAAAAGAAACAAAACCCACCTTTTGGCTCAGAACAGGTTTTGCGGCTAAAACTTGAGCTTCTCTTAATCGATTTAATCAGAATGACAAAAAACATTAACACAGCAAACAATAATAACAATCAAAATAAAAAAATTGATGAAATTTATCAATATATAACTGAACACTATACCGAAAAAATAACACTTGATGACTTATGTTTTCTTTTTGCAACAAACAAAACAACACTTTGTAACAGTTTTAAGGAAACCTATGGTGAAACGGTAATCAGCTATATAAATCGTATTAGAATTAAAGCGGCTAAAAAGTTAATGCGTGAAGGTGATTATAACTTGACAGAGTTATCCTCTAAATTAGGTTTTTCATCAATACACTATTTTAGCAGAACTTTTAAATCATATAATTCTCAGTCACCCACCGAATATTTAAAAGCATACAAAACTAAATTATAAATATTTCCATATTAAATCCCATATAATAAAATAAAATATTTTATGGGAGGCAGCTTGTGAAAAAGTTTAATTTAAAAGAATTGATTTATAATTTGCTTGTAGTTTATGCGGTTGCTGGGTTGTCGGCGTTTTTAACGATGGACAGTATGAAGGAATTTCAGTCACTAAATAAACCGCCGCTATCACCACCCGGCTATATTTTCCCTATTGTATGGAGTATACTTTTTACTTTGATGGGTGTTTCGGCTTATCTGGTTTTTCAATCGTTAGATGATAAAAAAGATTTTCCGTTCACCATTTATGCTTTACAATTAGTTTTTAACTTTTTCTGGTCTATAATATTCTTCAATTCTGAACAATATCTGTTTGCGCTCGTTTGGCTTATAGTTCTATGGTTTTTAATTTTAGCTATGATTATTGCCTTTTACCAGCATAATAAACTTGCGGCATATTTACAAATACCATATTTAATTTGGGTGGCATTTGCAGGATATTTGAATGCGGGGATTTGGCTTTTGAATAGGTAATTTAATATTAAAAATTGCAATACGGTGTAGCCCGTGAGGGCTACACCGTATTCTTTTGTTCAAGCGTTTTTAGCGGTTTGAGCATACAAATATTCCCGAAAACAAAAAAGTCTTTACACAATATATACTTGTGTAAAGACTTTAGAATCAATAAATTTATAACGCAAAAAAACATATATATTTTTATAAAATGTTTTTTCTAATGCATCGAACAGTCACTCGCTGTTTACCGCCCTTGGTGCAAGTGAAGAGTGTAAAATCCCAACCACCTGATTGCATATCTGATACTGCGGTTCCATCTAAGGTTGTAAGTTCGCACACTTCATATTTATGTGATTTCCCATAAACATCTACAAATTCAATTTCATCGCCAATTATCAACTTATTTAATGAACCAAAATGGCTTTTATAATTGTGTGCAGCAATTATAATGTCATTTGTATCTATGCTTCCTGTGTATCGGCATGGAGCCGATTTAAGGCGAGTATAATTCCATTTATCATATACCGGAAGTTCTACCGACAACTTTTCAATAATAACCTTGCCGCAAAAATCATCACCATCTACGGTAATTGCCGAATTGTTTGCTTCCTCTGGAACTTTTTGTTTGTCATCGAACTTATTCAATAGTTCTTCTGCTTGCTGACCGGCATGGTTATCTTCTACAATATTGTAGACATACCAACCGCATGCAATCAAAAGTAACATACAGCCAATCAACAAGAGGCAAATCCCTTTATTTTTCCTTGCCATTTTTCTTTACCCCTATCTCATAGACACCGAGTAAAACAAAGCAAGTACCGGCAATCGCAATAAGAATAATAGGCCACCAATACTGACCGGTTTGCGGCAGTTTTTCACCATTATAGGTGTTTGTTACCACAAAACCGTTTGTTATATCACCGCTATAATCAACTTTGTAGTTAGCAACAGTTTTCTCTCTTACTGAGTATCTACCATCTTTTGGGAGCTTTGAAAACGTATGTGCCCAACCATTTTCTTCACTCAATATAATAGACGAAACAACCTTATCGCCATTTAAAAGCTCAACCGTTACCGAATCGGGGCGCTTTTTAGAAGCGTTGTTCTTGTCTTCCCACCTTTTAACAACATAAATATTGATTTCGTTAAGCATGTTATCCTCAAGTTTAGGTGCAGAAGATAGTTCATAATACAATTTTCCGCCCGACTCAAAAGGAAGAAAGGCGATATACGGATTGAAGGTATATTTTTCATCTTCTTCGGGAAATACAAGCCAAATACCTAAATCCAGTTTATCAAAGAAGGCTTTTCCGTTTTCGGAAATCGCTGATACTGTTTTGATATTGTTGCTCTCAATGTAATCCGCAATAGTTTTGGCTACAGATTCGTCGGGGTTATTTATAATACCGGCAATAGATATGCCTGAGTTTTCAAATGCTGTTACGGGGTAATATCCCGCATTATTTAATGTGGCAATCTGACAAATATTAACCGTCATATTGCTTATTTTATTTTTTTCTTTATCTTCAAGCGTGACTGTAATCTCGCCGTTTTGAGTTATCGCAAAGCAAGGAATTGCCGAGCAACACAAAAGTACAACAGTCAATATCGTTAAAAATATTCTTTTAAGAATTGTTTTCATCTGTTTTTTCGCCGCCTTTATCTTGAGTTGCTAATCTATTTTTGCGAATATTTCGTAACTTCTTAAGAGCAATAAAAATAATAAGTAATCCAGCAAGGGAAAATGTTATCAAATGCGTCATATCGATGTTTAAAAGTTCATTAACGATTCCATCTTCTTTCGCTGACAGGTCACTTCCATCAGTTCTTACACCTCGAACCAAGAGACGATGAGAGTTTACACCATAAGGCGTACAGGTAACAAGAGTTACACAGTCCTTACCACTAATTACATTAAGACGTGACACCTCATCAGGCTCTACAACAGAAATATCGTCAATCTTGTATTCAAGAACCTCGTTTAACACATGAATATAGAATCGGTCACCAATTTTGAGGTGGTCGATATTTGTTAGTAGCTTTGCAGATGGCAGTCCGGTATGTCCTGCAAGAACAGAATGAGTATTTTTACCTCCAACAGGTAAATGTGTTTCGGGAACATGCCCGATGCCTTTTTGCAACACATTTTCCTCAATTGTATGATAAATAATCAAGGATACGCTGATTTTCGGAATTTCAATATATCCCATTACACCGTTGTCTGCCGCATTAAGAACGTTTTCATAGGTTAAACCAAGCTCTTTTAGTTTTTCTTCATTTCCATGATTTTCGTTGAAATCAACCGCATCTTTCATTGTTTTATTAATTTCTTCGGGATTGATAGAAGAAAAAGCTTCTTTATATTCGCCAATAAGCTTATTATTCAAGTGCTGATTGTATAAATTACTGACGGTAGGATAAAGAAAGAGGGATAGACCGCAGAGGAATATAACCGCCACGATAATTGTCGGTAAATGTTTCTTCATAAGCCTTTCCCTCCTTTCATTTTATCTTTTATTGGTTTAGAAAAAGAAATAGTTTCGCGGGGTGGCTAAAAAATAAGTCGCTCCGTCAAAAACGAATATTTCTTTTAAGCCACACTACTTCTTTTTCTTGAAGTAAAAAAAGCAACAGCACCTGCCATCAGAACAACACCGAGAATAGTAAAAATGGTTGTACCAATACCACCGGTTTCAGGAAGAGCCGAGCCGGGTTTGTTTGTGATTTCTGCCCATACAGTCAATATAGACTCCGCAATACCATTAGTGTTAACGATATGACCAATTTCGCCTTTATGATGTCCGGTAACAGTTAAGGTGCCAACGGAACCCAATTCACCGATTTGGTCTACAATTTCGATTTCAAAAGGTTCATCAGAAATAACATAACCATCGGGAGCCTTGGTTTCAACCAACTTATATGTACCCTCTGCTAAACCGAAGATTGAAACGTCACCAAGATGACCACCCATATTGAGATGAGACAAGCTAATGGTAGCTTCACCTTCGTTGTGTGTTGTGAGAGTCTTAACAGGACCGGTATCGCCTTCTGCGACAACATATTGAGTATAGGTTATTTTTGTTTTTACACCATCTACTTCAATTTCGTGTTCAGCATCTTTTTCGGTGAAGGTAATAAGTTGGTCAGGCTGATCTTTAACTACTCTGTAAAGCTTGAATTCTGCACCTGCTAAACGAACGTTAGTTAAAACGCCGTGTGTATCTTCTGCGAACTTAGTAAATACAAACTGATAAGAATATACGTTAGCAATATCGCTTACACTACCGATAGAATCAAGAACAGTCGGGTCGTTGCTATAGGTAAGTTTAGCAGTATTTTGATTTGCCTTTTGTGCTTCAATAGCATTGGTTACTTTTGCGTCGTATTCAATAGTAAGTATATCACCGATTTCATATTTGGTAGCATCATTCATAAGTTCGGTAAAATCCACCTTGAAATCAACACCATCGTTTAAACCTTCTGTGATAATATCAACATCTTGGAGCTCAACGCGTTCCTCATTGCGTTCTCTGTATACTTTAATACTATCGGCATCCAACTCTAAACCGTCGTGCATTGTATCTTCGATAAAATAGGTGTAGTTTTTATAAAGGGTATGAGACGGAACAGCAGTTGTGATTTTGAAGGTAACTGTATCGCCGATGGAAACGGAGGTTCCTTTTCCATACTCTTCGTTGTGCTTTTTGATTTGTTTTAAAATCTGAGGACGGTTTGCCTTCAAAGTAATAACTGCATCTTTATTAACGGTGGAGAGCATAACTGCAGAACGAACAGCGCCACCTGCAAGAGTTGTAGCATCATACACAAGATAATAACCGTAACTCAAATTAGGAATGTTTACAGATGTTGCGGTGTCGCCTGCTTCAACGGGAGGAATATAGGGTGAGATGCCTTTCGCAACAATATAATCATGCAATTTTTCTGCCATCTGAGAAAGTTCAAAGTTGTTTCCGCCGGAGTTCTTTTTTGCCAACTCCTCAACTGCCCCTTGAACATTACCGTTTTCTTGCTTTCCTAAAATGCCGGCAACGGTTTTATTTTCGCTATCTTTCCATTCTCCGTAGAAGAAATCATAGAACGGAATTTTGTTGTCATCAGTTTTATACCAACTATAAGAGGTGTTATTACCGTTGGTAGTAGCATTAAAGATTTTGTAAACATTGAATGTTTTACCTGCTACTGTTGCGTTTGAGTTGCTGGGGTTTTGAATGGTAATGCTACCTGTTGGCTCTGCAGCAGAAACTGCAAAAGCAGCACAGCCACATACCACGCAAAGGCATACGATTACTGCCAAGATTTTTTTGATTGCTTTCATGTTTTTAACTCCTTTACTTTTTATATTTTTTGAATTTATTGAAAACAAATTAATTGTAGCACCTCCTCTTACGGAGATGATATATGTAAATGCCTCCGGCTATCGCAATAATCAATAAGCCTATGACATAAAACATACTTGTTCCTATGCTGCCGGATTCAGGTAGGTCAACTATCTTACCGTTTTTAACAACTAAGTTATATGCAGTTGTTCCTGCTTCGGCATAAAAACTATCTTCCACACTTACCGTGCCGTCTTCGTTAATCGTGAAATAAATATATTCACTGATTTTTAAGTATCCATTCGGTGGTTCTGTTTCTGTTAATCTGTATCGAACACCACATTTAAGATTATCGAAGATTAGCGTGCCCATATCCCCTGTTGTTGCCGTTTTCGCAACTTCGTTCGGAAGAACGTTTCCATCTGCATCTACAGCTTCAAGCAAGAATGTCGCACCAGTAAGTTGCTCTGTTTTCCAAAGGTCTGTTTTGGTCAAGCGGAGCATTACACGCTTGGTAGTATTAACAATTGTTAGTAATGTGTTTTCGTTGCCGTTTTCATCGGTGGATATTATCGGTAAGCCATAGGATACCAACCAGTTAACAAAAGAACCATCCGCTTTGGCGGTTTCACTACCAATAGATATTTCTTTAACAGACCACTCGATTTTTGTTCCGTTGACATATACGGGAAGATTTTCCCACGTGTATGTCCATCCGTTATCAGCGTTCAAAACGGCTTGTGGTTCTACTCCGGCAATAACGGTTGTTACAAGCTTTCCATTGGCTAATAGCTGCACCGTAACATCTTGCCATTCTGATTTATCACATTCCCAATTCTTTTTAACAGTTACGGACGATGAATCGGTACTATTGCCAACAATCAAAACGCCGCCTATGTATCGAATCAGCTCACTATTGCCGCTTAATATACCAACCGTTCCTTTATCATCAGTATAGCCTATCTCAATGTCACCGATAGGGGTATATCCTGTTGGAGCGGTTATTTCCCTAATGGTTATCGGACCAACATCGTAGCTGAAATCTTCAATATAAATCTCATAATATCCGTTTGCGTTTCCTTCAAGATTTGTGATAGTACCGGTTTCCGGATTGTATTCATACAGGTCGGTGTTTGAGTTATATGTAAACTTGAGAGGCTTGCCGTTTTGGTATAAACGGAATACCGCACCACCGATTGATACTCCGGTTAAGCTGTCTTGTTTTTTGATGATAATCGAATTACTTCTGTTATAAATATTAGTGAACTCAGCGCGTAAAACCTCGTCAACACCCTCGTCAAGAGCATACGTCATACCTTTGACAGATAATGATGTTCCGGTGCCACTAATTGACTGGTCTCCGTGTGCATCCATGACTGTGTATTCTGAGAAAACGCTGAATTGAACAGAGCTATCCTCGAATTTATGGGGGTGTTCTGTAATTTCCCAATATTCTCCGTATTTGACATCCTTGAGTTCCCACATGTATTTATCGTTTGCAGAATCATACGAAGTATAATTGTTTAGATTAAGAACAGTGTTTATCCCTGTTGATACGTCAGTTGCATCAATGTAAAAATCACTTTTTGCTTCAGCAATTAGTTCTTTATTGCCTGCAAAGGTTTTATAGACATGTATTAGGCCAACCTTTTTTACAAGCTTTCCGTCAATATGCCAAGCATCTTCTTGATTTTTAAATACATACCAACGGATTGCATACTCTCTACTATTTAAATCTTCAGCTTTAACAGGAACACCGTCAACCGAAAGATATCCTGTGTTTGCATATTGCACTAGATTTTCGAAAACAAAATTATCACTTGGAAAAGCACTTAGCCATACGCCGTCCGTTCTTTCTCCATATAACGCACGAATCTCTTGGTCTGCGCCGTAGGAATTATCTGATGTTGTATCAGCAACACCGTAGTTGTTTTGAAGGCTATTTGTACTTAGTGAGGTGTCAACACCACCAACATAGGCTGCAAATATTTGATTAGTGTATTTGTTGGAGTCTTGGTCAGTAACATTACCTTCGGTATCAACCGCCACTGAGTCGAATCTTATAAAGAATGTTGCGGTCTGTTTTGCGCTGTAATCCCATACTGCTGTTAAGTTTAACGATGTAGTGTTGTTGGAATACTCAACTAATTCTTCCCAAACAAGTCTAGTGTTTGGTTGAAGAATAGTGTCTGTATTTCCAACTTTCCAGCCCTTGAACTGAATAACACGGGTAAGTCCTGTACTGTTTCCGTTAACAATTCCTTGTACTGACTGTTGAGAAACATTTCGTATTGTCAACTCAGAATTTTCTGTAAATTCATCTCTTATAGTTGAGGTTGCAAATCCGGCTATAGTGGGCTTGGTTGAAACTGTTACGCCGCTTACGGTTGGAAATGCAACATCATAATTGATATTGATATATGTCGGTGGACCGAGCAATTTCCCCTCAAATGTGGTTTTCTTGTTTATTGTGACAGCTTGCTCAGAAGAATAGGTATTATTTCCGTCAGACCATTGATAAGACCCAAAAGGTAATGTGACCGTAGTTCCTGAACGAACATATTTTGTTACCGTATTGCCATCAGGATATTTAAACTGAACCGTGTAAAAACTAAAAGCCGTACTGTTAGCTTTACCGCCTTCAGGTATCAAACGAACATAACGTGGTTTTCTGATTTCTTGTGATGACAGTCGATATGCAATCGTCGTTGTGACCGAAGCTATTCCTACATTACTTCCAATGTCGTATCCGCTGTTTTCTGAAGTTGAAACGGAAATGTCAAAAGAGTTATAAACAAATTCCGTACCCAAAGCAGTATTTACAAGATTTAAAATATTCGCAGTAGGTATAGTTGAATAACTTCTACTGCTTGTAATCTTTACTTCGGTAACATCAAGGGCACCGATGCAAGTCCATTTGCCGTCAAGATACACATAGAAGTTTGCTTTATAGTTTGAAGTATCGGGTTCGGCTTGAATATTAAATGTAGCCGCTGCGTTGTTTTGCTGCTTTTCATCAGAATTGTTATCAAGGGCTAACGTGTTAACTGTGTTGATGTTTTCGTTCAAAACTATATTTGGAAGCTTATCTTCGTTCGAAATAGTATTGTTAAACTCTGCAACCCTATCTTGAGAAAGTGGTATAACCTCGCTTGAATCTGATTCTGCTGAGTTCAAATTTATGTTAAAGTTTAGTGCCGAAGCCATTGTATCGGCAATTACATTTTCAAGTGAATGGCTTTCGCTATTTCCAAGCAGTGTAAGAATATTGTTTATATCGTTTTCCTTTAACAGAACGATATAGCAATTACCGTCATGAGTATGAGCCGGTTTATCACATGTAAGAAAATCGCCGTTATAACAACTATCGTTATGAATGTGTTTTTCAATGCCGCATCGTATTTCTTGTTCTAATGCAACTGCATGAGTGACATTTTTGCATAACAAAAGAACACAGGAAGCGATAAAGAAAATCGCACAAACTGCGTAAAAAATAATGCTTTTAATATTCAGTTGTCGTATGCTATTCTTAAAAGCATTCATTTCCATTCACTCTTTAAAAGATTTTTATTTTACTGAACCAAAAGGATTAAGCGAAAAGATGACTTTTCCTAAAAGCCTGTCCTCTGTAACAACGCCGATTTCAGACAATCTGCTGTCCATTGCAACATCTCTGTTATCTCCTAAAACAAAATAGGAGTTTGTAGGAACATTGTACGGGAAATCAAGATTACTTTGTCCAAGAGTTTTGTTTTCAATATAAGGTTCGTTAAGTTCTTTGCCGTTCACTGAAACAGTTCCAAACACATCAATGGACACTTTGCTGTTCCCGGTTGCCACAACACGACGCACAATGACTTTATTGTTGTAATAAAATGCTATTATGTCTCCGCTTTTAACTTCTGCCATCTTGCTTACAAGTAGTATCTGACCGTCCTTAAGTGTCGGAGACATACTGTTGCCGTAATACTTAACCACAGGCATAATGAATGTAAACAAATTAAGCAAAAGTGAAGCGCTAACAATAACAATTAGAACGATTTTTAAAGTGCGTTTAAAAACTATGCTTTGAAAGAAGTTCTGTTTTTGCTTTGAATATTTAACCAATTTTCCCTCTCCTAAAATAGAAATGCTGACTGAACATCGTGTCAAGCCTAAAACATTATAAATATTCATATTATATAATAGCATATTTTGTCGATATAATCAAGGGCTACAGTGCTTTTTTAATTTTGTAGAACCGCATAATTGAAAATAAACAAAACAATAAAAAAGGCAAAAAAAAGAGAGAAGTATATACCTCTCTCTTTTTTGTTAGAATAATGTCATTTGGTTTGAATCAGGAAGTTCGGCAAGGACACCCTGATTGTTAAGAGCCTCAATGACAGATTTAGAAACACCTGCTTCGCTTTGAAATTCATCTTTTGAAATGAAATTTCCACGCTGTGCTGCTTCATAAAGCGAAATTGCAGCCTTTTCACCAACGCCGTCCAAAGCGGCAAACGGCACACGCATTTTTCCATCTTCAACAAGATATTTAGTGGCGTGTGACTTTTTCAAGTCTATCGGCAGAATTTCAATGCCTCTGCAAAGAATTTCAACAAAAATTTTAAGAACTTCTGCAGCATCCTTCTCTTTTTTTGAGGCATCTCTATCTTTAAACTTTATTTCGTTTATACGCCGTTTAATTGCGTCTTTGCCTTTTAAGACAGTGCCGATTTCAACATCATCAGAGCGAACCGTAAAGTAAGCGGCATAAAATTCTACCGGATAATGTACTTTATACCAGCCTAAGCGCAAAGCGGCAATCATATATGCAGCAGCGTGTGCTTTCGGGAACATATATTTAATCTTAAAACAGGAATCAATATACCACTCAGGCACATTGTTTTCTCTCATTAAATTTATATGCTCTTCTGTCAGTAAAGCTTTGGCTTTTCCTTTTCTGACAATTTCCATAATTTTAAAGGCGTCTTTTTTGGGAACCCCTTTATAAATTAAATAGGTCATAATGTTATCACGAGTTCCGATAACATCAGAAATTGTGCAAGTGCCTTTTCTAATTAAGTCTTGCGCATTACCAACCCAAACATTTTCACCGTGAGATAATCCTGATACTTGAAGAAGGTCTGAAAAGGTTTTTGGCTTGGCTTCGACAAGCATATCGCGAACAAACTTGGTGCCCAATTCAGGCATTGTATAGGTACCTGTTAATGAGTCAATGTCCTCAGGTGTTACTCCAAGTGCCTCGGTTGAACCGAACAAGCTCATAACCTTAGGGTCACTCATTGATACTGAGCTTATAGGAACGCCGGTGTATTCTTCGAGATACTTATAAATAGTAGGTACGTCGTGTCCAAGTTCGTCTAGTTTTAAAATGTTGTCGTGGATAGAATGGAAATCAAAGTGCGTGGTAATCATATCCGATTCAACATCGTTTGCAGGTCTTTGAACAGGACAGAAATCATAAATCTCCATATCGTCAGGCACAACAACCATTCCCCCCGGATGTTGACCGGTAGTACGCTTTATACTGCTTTTTTTAATTGAAAGTGCAAGACGTTCCTCTTCGCTTTTGCTAAGAATCACACCGTAATCTTCACTGTAACCCTTAACAAAGCCAAAGGCAGTCTTTTCAGCAACAGTTGCAATAGTACCTGCCTTAAAGACATTTTCCTCACCGAACAAATCTTCAGTGAATCGGTGAATAAAGGGCTGCACCTCGCCCGAAAAGTTCTGGTCAATATCAGGTACTTTATCACCATCGAAGCCCAAGAAGGTTTCGAACGGGATATCGTGTCCGTCACGGTTGTATTCTGTGCCACAATTTGGACATTTTTTAGCAGGCAAATCAAAGCCTGAACCAATGCTGCCGTCCTCAATGAATTCGCATTTTTTACAATTTGGGCAAACGTAGTGAGGCACAAGTGGATTAACCTCAGAAATTCCTGCCATAGTTGCAACAAATGAGGAGCCTACGGAGCCACGCGAGCCAACTAAATAACCACGTTTTTCCGATTCGGCAACTAATTTTTGAGCAGTTACATACATAACAGAGAATCCGTGCTTAATAATTGAGTCCAATTCCCTATTTAATCGGTCTTTAACTAATTCGGGTAATGGGTCGCCATAAATTTCTTTGGCTTTTTTGTTTGTGATTTCAATTAAGATATCGTCAGAACCCTCAATTTTAGGCGGATAGTTTCCGTCTGGAATTGCTTTTACTGAAGCGTCAACCATATCGGCGATTTTTTGTGGATTATCGATAACAACCTCTTTTGCCCTATCTCCCAAAAAGGCAAAATCCTTAAGCATTTCATCAGTTGTTTTTAAATAAAGCGGTGGTTGAGTTTCGGCATCTTTAAAGCCTTGGCCAGCCATAATAATGGTGCGTAGTTTGGAATCCTCTTTATTAAGGAAATGAACGTCACCAGTTGCAACAACAGGCTTGCCGAGCTTGTCCGCAACCGCAATTATTTTACGGTTAATTTCATTCAAATCTTCTTCGGAGCTAACTAATGAGTTTCTTATCATAAACTCGTTGTTTCCGTTAGGTTGAATTTCAATGTAATCATAAAAAGATGCAATTTCCAGTATCTGTTCATCGGGCAATCCTTTTAGAACGGCTTGGTATAAATCACCCTGTTCACAAGCAGAGCCTATAATCAAACCCTCACGATGCTTTTCTATGACGCTGCGTGGGTATAAAGGCTTTGCAGGACGCGGTTTTTGCGGATTATGTTTATTGTAAGTTTTCTTATAATATTTTAAATGCGCATAAGAAACAAGCTTATATAAGTTTTTAAGACCGGCTTGATTTTTTACCAGAATAATCATATGATAGCGTGTCAGTTTTTCAGGGTCTACCCCACTATCTATTGTTATTTCGTTTTGGCCGCTGACATCATCTACATAATAAGCCTCTACTCCGTAAATAACCTTAAAATTTTCATCTTTTTTACGGATTTCTTTTAAGGTGTTCATAGCCTCTGGGAATGATTGTACAACACCGTGGTCGGTGATTGCTATCGCTTTGTGACCCCACTTAAAAGCTTGCTGAATAAGCTTTTCTGCGGGCACAACTGCATCCATTGCTGACATACTGGTATGTGCGTGTAATTCAACACGTTTTTCTTCTGCATCATCAATTTCTTCATATGTATCTAAGAGTGCTATTGAAAGCGGACGAAGAATATACCCTTTTTCCCAATCATCAAATTCATAGTTGCCACGAACAAGCAATGTGTTGCCAACCTTTATAGGCTCAAACATACTTTCTTTATCAATGGGCACAATTAGTTTTGCTGTCAGTGAATTTGTCTTATCGGAAAAAGAAAAGTTAATGAAAATTTTATCGCCTTTTTTTGTCGGCTTGGTGTCAACGGAAAAGACCTCACCCCAAACAATTAAATTAGAAGCTTCACTCGTAACAGAGTTCATTGGTACAGGCGCACCGTTCCCAGGTCGACCATAAAAATATTGAGCAGATTCAAGATAAATTTTAGAGCCGTCAGCAGGCTTTGTAGTACGCTTATTTGCTTCGATTTTAGGTATGTTATTTGAAGGCTTCTTTACAGGTACAACAGGCTTGTCTTCGACTTTTGGGCGTATCATCTCTACTGTATCAGTAACACCAAGATATTCAATTTGTAATTCAGCGCCAAACAGCAATTTAACCTTTGATTTTAAATCGGCTTCAAAGGTTGTGGAACGTATTGTTTCAAGACCGCCAAAGAAAAGCTCTATAGTTAGCATATCGCCATTTAAGTTGTATTTTGCATCATTAAAATAGCCGTTAATAATAGGGTTTTTAAACTTTAATTCAGTAACAATATCCGCTATAATATCAGCATTTAATAAAATGCCGTTAAAACGGTATTTTAACGCAATATTTGAGAGCTTTAATGAGGATGTAAGGCCGTTTTTAAAACTTGTTATACGGTCAAAATTAACGTAATTATCGAAAACAACCTCTAACGACATACTTCGGTTCAACTTATTTACATTGCAAGCAACGACCTCGGCTGTTGCCAGGTCGTCAAAATCTGTTATGTAATTTGCAAATAGTTGTTTAAGTGTCGTTGACATATTTTATTTATCCTCAATTTTATTTATTTCATCAATAAGTGCAGGTAAAAGTTGTTCCTCAGGGACTTTTTTAATTATTTCTCCCTTTTTAAATATCATACCGCAACCGTCACCGCCGGCAATACCGATATCGGCCTCTTTTGCTTCACCCGGTCCGTTTACAACACAACCCATAATTGCTACGGTTATATTCTTGTTGTAGTCCTTTAATAATTCTTCAGCCTTTTGAGCAAGTTCAATAAGGTTGATTTTTGTGCGTCCGCAAGTTGGACAAGAAACAAACTTTATTCCGCCCTCAAACAAACCGCAAGCACGTAAAATATCCTTAGCTGCATAAATTTCTCTGACGGGGTCAGCAGTAAGCGAAACCCTAATGGTATCGCCAATATCACGCATAAGCAAACCGCCAATTCCAACAGCGGATTTTATAATGCCTGCACGCTCAGTTCCCGCTTCTGTTACTCCCAAATGCAAAGGATAATTACAACGCTCAGCTGCAAGCGAGTAAGCGTCAAACATTGTTCTGGTATTGGATGATTTAATAGACAAGACAATATCATTGAAATCAAATTTTTCAAGCAACCCAATGTGATACAAGCCGCTTTCAACCAAAGCCTCTGCCGTTGGGGCGCCGTATTTCTTTAATATGTTCTTCTCTACTGAGCCTGAGTTAACGCCTATTCGTATCGGTACACCACTGGTTTGACAGGCTGTGACTACCTGTTGCACCTTGCTGTCATCGCCAATATTACCTGGATTTATGCGTATTTTATCAACACCGGCGGCCACACTTTCAATGGCTAAACGGTAGTCAAAATGAATATCAGCTACAAGTGGAATTGAAACAGCAGATTTTATTCTGTCAATAAGTTGGACCGAAGCTTTATCCGGAATAGCAACACGGACAATATCGCATCCTGCCTTCTCTAAAGCAACGGATTGCTCAACATTTTTTTCTATGTCGGTTGCTGGCGCGTTTAACATAGATTGAATTGCAATCGGTGCGCCGCAACCGATTGTCTTATTGCCGATTTTAACTTGTCTGGTATTAAACCGATTAGTCACAGCAGTCACCTCAAAACAGCGAATAAATATCCTTTATGGCTATAAACACCATAAATAAAATTAGTAAAGCAAAGCCTACAGCGTGAACAAGCGCTTCAAACTTTTTGGGCACCGGCTTTTTAAAAATCATTTCAAATATAATAAAGAGCGCACGGCTACCATCTAAAGCCGGTATCGGCAGAAGATTAAACAATCCTAAATTTATTGAAATCAAGGCAATCATGGGTAAAAGGTCCATGATGCCTGAACGGGCAACTTGACTTATTGCAACAGTTACGCCAACAGGCCCAGAAACAGCGCTGATACCGAATTTTCCGGTTATTAAATCGACTAATGAAAACAAAACAACTCTGGCATAAGAAATGCCGGTTTTAACGCTTTGTTTTAAATATGAACCAAGTGTCTGTTTTTCGCCTACTACAAAAAAGTCAACCGAAATATATTTAACACCCTCAGCCTCACTGGTCTTAAAAGTAACATCATCTAAAAAGACTTTTTCGTTGTTACGCTTTACTAACAAGTCAACCGAGTCTCCCTTAATTCCGGTGAAATTATAGCTTAAATCATAGGTGGTAAAAATTTTACGGCCGTTAACCTCTAAAATTTCATCACCTTTTTGTAAACCTGAATTTACACTAACAGCATTTTCGTGGAAAGAATCTATGGTAGTAGTTGTGTACATTTTTACAGGTGCTAGTGTAATCATTATGATTAAAAGGCCAAATAGCAAATTAAACAAAGCACCCATAATAACAATTAAAAATCGTTTGTATGGCGATTTGTTACAGAATGCGGCTTCATCATTACTCTCGTTGTCCTCGCCTTCCATGGCGCAAAAACCACCAAATGGAATGGCTCGAACAGCCCAAAGAGTTTCTTTGCCCTGCTTTTTAAATATGGTTGGACCAAAACCGACAGCAAATTCGTTAACACGAACTCCTGTAATGCGTGCGGCAATAAAATGTCCAAACTCATGTATGACAATCATAATAAGAAATACTAAAATGGCTACAACATAAGGCCACACAGCATTTAATATATCTAACAAAAAATCACCTATATTCTACTTAAAACATACTCTCTGGCAGCTAAATCTGCCTTGAAAATATCCTCTAAACTGAAATTGTCGGTTGCAGGTTGCGCCTCCATAGCGGCACGTACCAGCTCAGGTATTTGTAAAAATCCTATCTTATCTTCCAAGAAAAGTTGTACTGCTTGTTCATTTGCACCATTTGCGGCAGCAGGCTTTAATCCGCCTTCAGTTATTGCATCTATGCAAACCTGTAAGCAGTCAAATGTTTCTGTGTCAGGCTTTGCGAATGTCAAAGTACCGATAGAAGCTAAATCTAATGGCTCGCAGCAAGGCATTGAGCGTTCAGGATATGTGATAGCATATTGAATCGGTAATTTCATATCCGGAAGGCCAAGTTGTGCGATAACAGCACCATCAGACAGTTCTATTGCTGAATGTATTATGCTCTGCCTATGAATAAGTACCTCAATATCTTTAGGTTTTACTGAGAATAAGTGAACAGCTTCAATGATTTCTAAACCTTTATTCATTAAAGTAGCAGAATCAATGGTTATTTTAGCACCCATATTCCAATTAGGATGTTTTAAAGCATCTTTTGCCGTTACATTTTGAAGCTCGTTTATAGTTTTGCCATAAAAAGGTCCACCTGAACAGGTTAATAAAATTTTCTTTAAACTATTTTTAGGTGCACCTTGTAAACATTGAAAAATTGCTGAGTGTTCACTATCAACCGGTAAAAGTTTTAAACCTTTTTTATTGACTGCCTCTGTGACGATTTTACCGCCTGTTACAAGCGTGTCTTTGTTTGCAAGTGCAATATCCTTCCCTGCTTCAATTGCGGCAAATGTGGGCTTTAATCCGGCTATACCGACAAGTGAATTTAACACAAGATTACTTTGATTAAAGGCGGCAACCTCACAAACACCCTGGGGACCCGAAAGGATTTTTGTTTTCGTATCCGCTACTTTGGTTTTTAATTCTGCTGCGGCTTTTTCATTGGCCACTGCGGCAATACAAGGCTCAAATTCACGGATTTGACTTTCAAGCAAATCAATGTTACTATTTGCCGCCAAAGCAGTGATTTTAAAGTTTTCACGCCTTGCAACTTCTAAAGTCTGCTTGCCTATTGAGCCGGTAGAGCCAAGTACAGAAATTCGTTTTTCCATAATACCACCTAAATGCAGAAAAGGACACATAAAAAGCAGGGTGATATGAACAATATGCTGTCAAACCTGTCCATTATACCACCATGACCGGGCATAATATTGCCGTAATCCTTGATATTATATGCTCGTTTTAATAAAGAAGCTGATAAATCCCCTATCATACCTGCTACAGCAAAAATCGGAGACAATGCAGTAATAAGTAAGGGAAATTTAATGCCATCCATCATTATAAATGAAACTATAAATGTGTAGACTGCGCAGAGTACGATACCACCAATGCAGCCTTAAACAGTCTTTTTAGGGCTGATTTCAGGTGCAACTTTGTGCTTGCCAAAGAATACACCGGTAAAATATGCGCCGGTGTCTGTTACCCATGCAAAGCCGCAAAGCAACAAAATGTATAACAAACCTTGTGAGAGTATTAAAAATAGGCAAGCAAATGCAAAGGAAATAACTATTGGAAGCGCAAAAGAAACAATTGTTTGATTGATGGTTATTTTATTATGTGCAAAAACAGCAAAAGCAAACATTAAGCATACAAATAATGATGTAAGCATAATGTAAAACTTTATGTATAAAAGCGATGTGCATAGAATGGGTGCTAGCGCCGAGTAAATAATTGCAACAATTACTGTCGGTTTATAGCGGTTTACTGTTGTATTGTAAAGGGACTCATAAGTTGCAAGAGCCGAAAACAGACAAACTGTAATAATTAAAGGAATTAGTGTGTATTGCGCTAAAACTAATACTGTAATTAAAAACACAATAGCAACACAAGCAGAAATTATGCGTGTTTTCATGATAATTAAATCTCCTTAAACTCCGCCAAATCGACGGTTGCGTTTGTTGTAATCTTCAATAGCCTGTATTAAATGCTTGGGTTTAAATTCGGGCCACAGAACATTTGAATACCAAAATTCAGAATATGACGATTGCCAAATTAAAAAGTTTGAAATTCTAAACTCACCACTGGGGCGAATAATAAAATCAGGGTCGGGCTGACCTGCGGTATAAAGATTATCCGAAATAGTCTGCTCGTCAATAGAAGTTATTTCTATCTCACCTGCTTTGACCGAATTTGCTATGTTACGAACAGCGTGAACAATTTCGTCTCTGCCGCCGTAATTAAGAGCAATATTCAAATGCAGACCTGTCGCCTTTGCAGAACTTTCTTCTGCATCGCGGATAAGCTCTATTATATCGTTATCTAACTGCTCAAGATTTCCAATGAATTTTACTTTAATATTTTCATCTTTAAAGTTCTTTGCATCTTTAAGATAATCTCTAAGTATATTCATAATATTATCGACTTCATCTTGAGGCCTTTTCCAGTTCTCAGTAGAAAAAGCGTAGACAGTAAGATATTTTAAGCCTATTTTATTTGCAAATCTTGCAATATCTTTGAAATTTTTAGAGCCTGCGGCGTGACCTGCCGAGCGTGGTAAATGATGCTTTTTAGCCCAGCGGCCGTTTCCGTCCATAATTATACCAATATGTTGAGGTAAACTTAAATTTTCAGAATTTCTTTTATTTAATAACATCTTTCTTCTCTCAAAAACCCACCGAGGAAAGTCCCCGATGGGTAAATATTTATTAGTTAGATTTCCATTATTTCTTTTTCTTTTGCGGCTGTAACAGTATCAACTTCTTTTACGAAGTTGTCTGTAATTGTCTGTACTTTTTTCTCGCCGTTAGCTAAATCATCTTCTGTGATTTCGTTGTTCTTTTTCATGGTTTTAAGCTTTTCGATGGTATCGCGGCGGATTGAACGAATTGCAACCTTTGAATCTTCAGCCATCTTTTTAATATCCTTAACTAATTCACGGCGGCGTTCCTCAGTTAAAGGTGGGAAAACCAAACGAATAACACGGCCGTCATTTGTTGGATTGATGCCAATGTCTGACGTTTGTATTGCTTTTTCAATACTGTTGAGAGTTGAAGCGTCCCAAGGTTGAATTTGTAACATACGGCCTTCAGGTACCGAAATAGCGGCCATTTGATTTATTGGTGTTGGCGTACCGTAATAATCTACTGAAATTTTATCCAAAATCGCAGGTGTGGCACGACCAGCACGAACTGCAGCAAATTCACGTTCAAGCGCAGCTACAGATTTGTTCATTTTTTCTTCTGATGTTTTAATTAAAGCTTGCATAACAAAACCTCCGAGTTTATTTAATAATTGTACCGATTTCTTTACCACAAAGTGCATCAACAATGTTATCAGGGTCAGACATACTGAAGACTAGAATCGGAATTTCATTGTCCATACACATGGATGCTGCAGTACTGTCCATAACATGTAAACCTTTGCTAAGAACATCAAGATAAGATAATGTATCAAACTTCTTTGCATCGGGATTAGTTTTCGGGTCACTATCGTAAACACCGTCAACATTAGTTGCTTTAAAAATAATATCAGCATTTATTTCTGCTGCACGCAAGGCTGCTGCTGTATCGGTAGAAAAGAACGGGTTACCAGAACCGCAACCAAAGATAACAACGCGGCCTTTGTTAAGGTGTGTCACTGCCCTATTACGGATATAAGGCTCAGCAATCTCCTGCATGCTGATTGCAGTTTGAACGCGAACGTCAACTCCAACATGCTCTAAACCGTCAGCCAAACCAAGAGAATTGATAACGGTTGCAAGCATACCCATATGGTCTGCACGGGTTCTGTCCATCTTGCCGCTGGAACGACCTCTCCAGAAGTTACCGCCACCTACAACAATGGCTACTTCAGCACCAAGGTCCACACATTTTTTTATGCTGTTACAGACTTTTAAAACGGTGTTATCAAAGTCAATTCCAAAGCCTTTTTCACCTGCTAAAGCCTCTCCGCTAAGTTTTAACATTATGCGTTTGTACTTAATATCCATGATATCTCCATCCAATATATTTAATTACTTATAATAGTTTATCATAAAACATTTTACTTTTCAAGATTAAATACCTTTAATTAGAAAATAAAATCAGCCGGACAAAATATCCGACTGATTCAAATTATCGTTCAATTGTTTTGACATTGCTGTCCTTTTCTTTAAAGCCCTCTGTGCTTTCACGCATAAACAAGATTTTTATTGTAAGAATCATTAGTTTTATGTCCATCAGCAAAGAGTATCGCTCAATATAAATTAAATCCATATTGAGTTTATCTTTCGGGCTAGTGTTGTATTTACCGTAAATCTGAGCAAAGCCGGTTAAACCTGCCTTAACAGTGTGACGCATTGTGAATTCGGGTATCATTTCGGTATATTCTTGAACATTTTCAATGCGCTCGGGACGTGGACCTACGATTGACATATCGCCACGCAAAATATTGATTAGCTGAGGCAGTTCATCGATGCGCAAAGGTCTGATTATCTTGCCGATAGGAGTTATTCTATCGTCATTCTCAATAGCTTTTCGAGCAACAACATTATCTGCATCAACTATCATTGAACGGAATTTTAAAACAGGAAAAACTCTATTCCCTTCCGTAACGCGTTTTTGTTTGAAAAGTACCGGACCGCCGTCATAAAGTTTAATTGCTAATGAAACTAACAACATAATGGGTGAAGCTATAATCAACCCAAAAACAGAAAACAAAATATCAAAGGAACGTTTGATGATTTTTTGTTCAATTGTTAATCCGTTGTTACGGCAATAAACTATCGGACAGTCTGCCATTTGTATAATTTCGTTAGTGTTGTAAATTATTTCATCAATTGATGGCAAAATATACATACGTTTTTGATTGATAAACGCATATCTTACAATTTGACTTTTTAAGTTTTTATCAAAGTCACCAATAAAAATCTTATCATTCTCATCGATGGCTTTTTTAATTTCATCTAAACCTTTGTCAATGGTAATAGCTTGTTCAATACGATATCTTGTACGAAAACTGTGGATTTTTCTGATGGTTTCGATATTATCTCGATTATTGTCATAAATAGCGAGAATTTTCTTTGTGCTGAATATAACTGAGTAAATTTTACCGCTTATAAACGCAAGAATCGTAATAATGATTACATCTACTAAAGTGAGTAATATAATCGGTAGCGGAGGCAAAAAGCGGCGCACAACAAGGCAAAATTCACCAAACGCAACCACATTTGCAAACACAGCGCCCAAACAAATACTGTAAATAATGTTTGTGGTGCGGAAAACACCTATCTTAAATCCACCGTAAAGCATCGTTATCGAAATAAACGATAAAAGATAAGTGAATATAATTACATAGTTACCGTTATTTAAATATGTTTCCGGATAGTAATTCTTCCAACAGTACATAAACACTGATAGAAGCGAAAATACAATAATGCATTTAATAAAAAACATTATACCTTTTCTAAACTTTTTTAATAATTCCATCCCATATTCCCTTTCAACATTGCTGAATTATTTTTGCAACAACTGTTTTATACGTCTCATAGCCTCGAAAGTGTTTGCTTCGTTATTAAAGGCTGTTAGTCTAAAGAATCCTTCCCCGTTTTGACCAAATCCGGCGCCGGGTGTACCTACAACATTAGCTTTTTCTAAAAGCAAGTCAAAGAACTTCCAAGAGTCCATATTATCAGGGCATTTTAGCCAAACGTACGGAGAGTTTTTACCGCCTGTATACCAAATTCCTAAATCATCCAAAGCATCAGTAATAATTTTTGCATTTTTCCTGTAAATATCAATATTATCTTTAACCTGTTTAATGCCTTCTTCACCGAAAACAGCTGCAGCACCGCTTTGAACGATATAAGATACACCGTTGAATTTGGTTGTTTGACGGCGGAGCCATAATTTATTAAGTTTAACACCTTCAAAAACCAATTCTTCGGGAACGACAGTATAACCGCAACGTGTACCAGTAAATCCTGCGGTTTTGGATAAGGAACAAAATTCAATTGCGCAGGTCTTAGCACCATCAATTTCATAAATGCTTGACGGAAGCGAATTTTCAAAAATAAACGCCTCGTAAGCCGCATCATATAAAATTACAGCGTTGTTTTCATTTGCGTAATCAACCCACTTTTTAAGCTGCTCGCGGTTATACGCAGCGCCTGTAGGATTATTGGGTGAACACAAATAAATGATATCAGCTTTAATATCATTTGAGGGCATTGGTAAAAAGCCGTTTGATTCATCGGAATTTGCAAAAATTATTTTGCGACCATCCATTGTATTAGTGTCAACATAAACAGGATATACCGGGTCAGTAATAAGCACTGTATTATCCTTAGAAAAAATATCTAAGATATTGCCTAAATCACTTTTAGCACCATCGCTGACAAAAATCTCATTGCTTTGTAAAGCTACATTTTTCTTTGCGTAATAATCACGAACAGCATCGCGTAAAAAAGCATAACCTTGTTCGGGACCGTATCCGTGAAAAGATTCAGCCGCAGCCATTTCATCTACAGCTTTGTGCATAGCATTAACAACTGCCGGACATAAAGGTAATGTAACATCTCCAATGCCGAGGCGAATTATGTTTTTATCAGGGTTTTGCTCAGCGTATTTATTAACACGATGAGCTATTTCAGAAAACAAATAGCTTTCCTTTAAATTTAAATAGTTTTGATTGATTTTTATCATGCTAAAATCTCCTCATAAAGCTCTCCGTCAAACACAAAGGTAGCTGTGCCCGACATAATAACTGTGCCGTCTGTATTGTAGCGTATCGAAAGTTTGCCGCCCAAAAGTTCAACGGTTATATCCTCGTTTCGTTCGCAAAAACCGTTCTCAACGGCAGCTACAACCACCGCGCAGGCGCCTGTGCCGCATGCCATTGTTTCACCGCTTCCACGTTCCCAAACACGCATACGAACATATTTGCTGTTTACAACCTCAACAAACTCTGTGTTTACTCGGTCGGGGAAAATATCTGCGTTTTCAAAAAGAGGGCCAATTTTTTCTAAGTTTAATTCAGAAACGTTTTCTTTAAATAAAACGCAATGCGGATTTCCCATCGATACACAAGTAATTTTTTCGTTGCCACCAGCTATTTCGACAGTTTCGCCTATTAATTTTTCTTTATTATAAACTACAGGTATTTTAGAACAAGTAAGCTCTGCTTTACCCATATCAACGCTGATTTGTGTTACCTTGCCGTCTTTTACGGTAAGGTCTAATTTTTTGATACCGCTTAATGTTTCTAAAGTTATATTGGTTTTATTTGTTAAACCTTTTTCATATACATATTTACCAATACAACGTGTTGCGTTACCGCACATTTTACCTTCACTGCCGTCAAGATTAAACATACGCATTCTAAAATCGGCAATATCTGAGCGCATAATCAGAACAATTCCGTCACCGCCAACACCGAAATTACGATGACTGAGTAATTCAGCCAGTTTGTTTGGGTCTTCGACACATTTTTCAGTACAATCAAAGTAAATGTAATCATTACCCAAACCATGCATTTTTGTGAATTTTATTCCGCTAAGCACCATATCACCTCAAGCATAATTATCCTCATATAGGATACTCTAAATATTATGCTTTGTCAAGATAATACATTAAAAGCGAGGCTAAGGTTTGTGTTTTGTATTGTTAATGAAAATCAAAGTTTTAAACGTAAGCAATTGTTTAGATATGAAAACGAAGAGTATTTCTATTATGTATTATATTGTAAGAAATTTTCAGAGCGCATAAAACGAAGACTCTCTCAAAAACTTGGTTGTCCTATTGTTTATTCAACGAATATTGATTCAAACCCATTAAAAGAAAAGGTTTTAGAAAACTTAGCAGTATATTATTTGAAAAAAACGCAAAATAACACGGTGTTGATATTAAACAACAATGAACCCAATGAAATTATTACTCGCATCATTAATCTATGTAAAGAAATACATTTAGTAAACTGTGGCGACATTGTTGAAGCGGATTACCTTAATAGATTTGGATATGCGCCTGTAAGGTTTGACAAAGTAACCGATGAAAACGTTGTACTAAAATATGGACCTTTAAGACTGTATGTTAACGCAACGGAAATCCTTTTAGATGACGAAGGTTTTATATTGCCCAGCGAGGTAGCTGAATTGTTGCCCGACAATTTGCCGCAGCTTGATTTTTTATATCTATTGTGGAAATACTCAGACTACAATCCCGATGCGCTTCTCCCCGGTAATATCACTCAAATTTGGCCCTAAAAATTTAAGTTGACATATCCTATGCTTTTTTGTATAATGTTTTTTGTATTGATTATCAAAAATAGAAGGGTTGGTTATATTCATGGCAAAACCTATTATTTTAACTGATGACGGTTTAAAAAAGCTTAAATCCGAGCTTGAATATCTTAAGACAACGGCACGCAAAGAAATTGCTGAAAAAATCAAAACAGCACGCGGCTTTGGTGACCTTTCCGAAAACAGCGAATACGATGAGGCAAAAAACGAACAAGCTAAAATCGAAGCTCGTATAATTGAACTAGATGCTCTGTTGAAAAACGTTGAAATTATCAGTGATTCTGAAAACTCCTCCGGTCAGGTTGTAATTGGCTCCAAAGTTAAGATTTTGGACGTTGAATTTGACGAAGTGCTTGAATATAAGATTGTTGGCTCTGCTGAGGCAGACCCAAGCAATGGCTCAATTTCCGACGAATCTCCTGTAGGAAGAGCACTTTTAGGTCACAGCATCGGTGAAGAGGTTGTTGCCGAAGCACCCGGCGGACACATTACCTTTAAAATTATTGATATTGTAAAATAATTTCATTCGGCAGGGGCTCCCCTGCCGACTCTTTGTATGAAAGGATGAAAAATATGGCTGAACATAATCTGCCGACACAAAAAGCAGAAACAGAAGAAAATTTAAACGAAATATTACAAATTCGCCGTGATAAATTAGCCGCACTGCAACAAGAAGGTAAAGACCCTTTTAAGATTACTAAGTTTGATTTCACAAGCGACTCCGAAACAATTAAGAGTGATTTTGAAAACTTTGAAAACAAAACTGTACGTATTGCCGGCCGTATAATGGCTCGCAGAATTATGGGTAAGGCAAGCTTTGTTGGCATTAGTGATTGCAGCGGCAATATTCAGCTTTATGTTCGCCGTGACGATATTGGTGAGGATGTTTACGCTTCATTCAAGAAATGGGATATTGGCGATATTATCGGTGTTGAAGGTTTTGTATTCAAAACTCAAACCGGTGAAATTTCAGTGCACGCAAAGGAAATTACACTCCTTTCTAAATCACTTCTCCCCTTGCCCGAAAAATTCCACGGTCTTACAAATAACGACCTTCGCTTCCGTCAAAGATATGTTGATTTAATAATGAACAAGGATGTTAAGCGTAATTTTGTTATCCGTTCTAAGTTCATAAAATATATGCGCAAATACCTCGATGATATGAATTATATTGAGGTTGAAACACCTGTACTTAACACAATCGTCGGCGGTGCTGCGGCTCGTCCGTTCATTACCCACCATAACACTCTCAATATTCCTATGTATATGCGTATTGCGACAGAATTGCCGTTAAAACGTCTTATTGTCGGTGGTATGGACCGTGTATATGAAATTGGCCGAATCTTCCGTAACGAAGGTATGGACACAAAGCACAACCCTGAGTTCACAACCGTTGAGTTGTATCAGGCCTATGCCGATTTCCATGATATGATGGATATCGCTGAAGGAATTATTTCGGGCGCTGCAAAGGAAATTTTAGGAACATACGAGGTTGAGTGGCTCGGTGAGAAAATTGATTTAACACCCGGCTGGCGCAGACTTACAATGGTTGATGCAGTTAAAGAATATGCAGGAATTGATTTCTCTGCTATTACAGACGATGCTGAAGCTGTTAAAGCAGTTGAAGCAATTGGCGTTGAACTTGCAGAAACAGCTGATAAAACCTGGGGCAACGCTTTGTACGCTTGCTTTGACCAAAGAGTTGAAGAAAAATTAATTCAGCCTACATTTATTACAATGTATCCTGTTGAGGTTTCGCCTTTAACCAAAGCTTCACCCGAAGACCCTCGACTTACCGAGCGTTTTGAGCTCTTTATTTGCCATAGTGAGCTTGCTAATGCTTATTCAGAGCTTAACGACCCGATTGTTCAGCGTCAGCGCTTTGAAAAACAATTAGAGCTTCGTGAACGTGGTGACGATGAAGCCGAGATGCTT
>JAZREP010000027.1:0-20582 GCA_045660865.1 Acutalibacteraceae bacterium
AAAGAATACTCACTGCCATTTGAACAACAAGGGAGAAAGATTATTAAAATTGGAGCAAATGTCTCAAAAGAGACACGCAACATCGAAAACTGGATAATTAAATAACAAAACTTCCGGAAGTTTTGTTATCGGCGAGCAGGCAGCAAAAAGTCATGCCAAGTGTGATAAAGCCACACAGCATGGGGTGCGAAAAGACTGCGAAGCCAATAACTACAACTGAGTTTTGTTATCGGCGAGTTTTGCAGCCAATGGTCGCGTGAAGCATAGACAAAGTTTATGCCACGCGGGTGGCGAACAGCAAAACGAACCAATAAAACACAAAACATTTGTTATCGGCGAGTTTTGCTGCCCTAAATACTTGTTATAATGCTACAAAATCTGTTATTTTTCACAAAAATACACTTTCAGCAAGAAAAATATTTGCAATTACCAACAGAAGCCATTATCTTTGTGAGCACAAAAGCAATTGGTGCCAATTGCACTGCATCGTCTCCCATTCACAGTCAAAGACACATCGCAACAAAAAGACCACGTGGGAGAAACGAATGAAAAAGAAAAGAGACTACAAGTAAGCTAGGGAAAGTAGAAAGAATCACTAGCAAAGGGATAATCCCACCCGTAGGTGCCCTAAAAGCACCTACGGGAACAAAAACAACAAATTACCAATGAATCTTGCGGCCTGCCGGCCGCAAGATTTTTTTTATTTCCACAAACAATTTTCATTTTTATAAGGTTATTTTTGTTAATACTAACAAAAAACATTATCTTTGAAATTGGTATATACTATACCAAAAGCAAAACAAAAACGCAATAAAGCACGCGTGTAGAACACCGCAACCAACGATACTTTATCTGCGTCAATAAAAAAATAATAGCAACAATACATCACTACACGTTAGGAAGCGAAACCAACTTATTTGGCAGCCTTGTGGTGAACGACCTTGCAACATTTAAGAAGGAGTCGCAAGCCATCATTGCCAACCGCTACGATAGCGACCTTGCCGATGTAAAAGAACGCGTATATACTCGCGACATATTTGGTTGCGACTAAAAGATAAGAGAGTAAAGCCATCGTCAAATTCTAAAAAAAAGAATAATGACAAACAGCAACAATAAACGAATAGTAAAAAATACATTAATGCTCTTCATCAGACTCTTCTTCCTTATGGGAGTAAGTTTCTATATGTCAAGAGTAGTACTTCGCATACTTGGTATTGAGGATCTTGGAATATACAACGTAGTTGGTGGCATAGTGACGGTAATGACCTTTATGAATAGTTCGTTAAACATCACCACGCAACGATTCTTAAACTACGAAATGGGCAAAGGTAATTACGATAACCTTTGCAAAGTGTTCTCAATGTCTTTTTGGAGCTATTCAATTATTGCCCTCATCGTATTCCTCCTATCCGAAACAGTCGGTTTGTGGTTTTTATACGAATATCTGAATATTCCGGCAGCAAGATTCAATGCCGCATTTTGGGTATATCAATTCTCTGTGGCAACATTTATAATAAACCTATTCACTGTGCCATACACATCAACAGTTATTGCCCACGAGCGAATGCAGATATATGCCTATATATCAATCGGCGATGCAATACTTAAACTTCTTCTTGTATATGCACTGCAATACATCAACTACGACAAGCTGTTTATGTATGGTTTTATGATGATGTTGGTATCATTATTTATATTTGTTAGCAACCAAATATATTGTCGCATATACTTCCCCGAGAGCAGGCTTCAATTCATCTGGGACAGCAAACTATTCAAACGCCTGCTATCATTTTCGGGTTGGAACACATTTGGCAGCCTGTCAAATTCGTTAAATGGTCAAGGAGTGAACATACTCATAAACATATTCTTTAATTCGTCGTTCAATGGAGCAAGAGCAATAGCCTACCAAGTGCGAATGGCAGTTAACTCATTTGCAGCAAATTTTCTTACAGCCACACGCCCACAGATATTCAAATCATATGCCGAAGGAAATTTTGAGTATATGACAAAACTTATTTTTTCAAGTTCAAAATTTTCAAATTACCTGCTGCTCCCCATCATACTTCCCCTTCTGTTCAACACCGAATATATACTCAAATTATGGCTGAACGAGGTAAATAGCGATATGGTAATATTTACACAACTTGTATTAATTGGAATACCAATAAGCACTTGTTTTCCCACACTTGCCAACGCCTCGCAAGCCACCGGCAAAATCAGGAACTACCAATTAATCGCATCTGTGCCATTCATACTTATACCCATAAGCACATACATTCTATTCAAATTAGGATTTAGTGTAGAATGGGCATTTATAATGTCAATCGTTTGGGATGCAATAGGCCTTTTCCTCAGACTGATGGTTCTTAAAAAAGACATTAATTTCCCATTATGGGGATACATAAAAAGGGTATTAGTGCCTATTATTGCAAGTGTCACAATAACCATTCTGCTACTCGCATATCCATTAGCGAATACAGCCCTAACAGGATATAAATACCTATTATGTTCAACAGCAGGCATAGTAATTGTTTTTCTAATTACTATATGGTTTATTGGGCTTGAAAAATATGAAAAAGCACTAATAAAATCGTATATAAAAAAAATATTCAGGAGATAACTTGAGTCAAAATCCATCGGAACAATGATAAAGATAACTGATAAAAAAGATTGTTGTGGTTGTTCAGCGTGCGTACAACGTTGCCCCAAGCAATGTATTAAAATGATAGAAGACAGCGAAGGTTTCCTCTATCCTGTCGTTGATGAAACAACCTGCATCGATTGCGGTTTATGCGAAAAGGTGTGTCCTATAATTAACAAAAAAGAGGAACGCAAGCCACAAGATGTCTACGCAGCAATAAACTCCGACGAAGAAATACGCCGCAATAGCAGTTCCGGTGGAATATTCACCCCGCTTGCCTATAACATAATCGACCGGGGAGGAGTGGTTTTTGGTGCATCGTTCAACGAGCATTGGGAGGTAGCGCATTGTTACACCGAGACACGAGAGGGGATTGCCGCTTTCCGTGGCTCAAAATATGTTCAAAGCATCATCGGCGAAACATTCAAACAAGCCGAATCGTTCCTAAAACAAGGACGCGAAGTACTGTTCAGTGGAACTCCCTGCCAAATAGCCGGCCTAAAAGCATTCCTACGCAAGGAGTACGAGAACCTGACAACCATCGACTTCATCTGCCACGGCACCCCCTCGCCGGGCGTTTTCCGTTGGTACATCGGCGAGCAACTGGAGAAAGTCGCTCGTAAGAGCGACAAAAAATACAGTTTCGCTCTTCAACCTATTCCAAATATCCCTAAGGCCGATGCCCTCGCCGCAGCAGCAGGCTACACAATAGAGGGCATCAGATTTAGGGATAAACGAGAGGGGTGGAAAAAATACAGTTTCGCTCTCAACCTCTCCGAGGCTGCTGCCGAAGGAGAGAAAAATTCAGTTTCGCTCTCATATACAATAAGAAAGAGCGTCTTTTTAAGAGGCTTCTTAAAAGACCTCTATCTACGCCCAAGTTGCCACAATTGCCCTGCAAAGGCCGGTAGAAGCGGCAGCGATATAACATTAGCCGACTATTGGGGCATATATACGCTAATCCCAAAGCTCGACGACGACAAAGGAGTATCGGCGATAATTGTAAATTCAGATAAAGGAGCCAAGCTGCTTGCTGCAACAGAAGCAAATTTATATCCTGCACCAATAGAAGATATTTGTTATAAGAACCCTGCATATCATCGCCCCACGGCGGAACCCGCCGGCAGAAAGCATTTTTTTGCAAACAACGGGCAAAGTTTTCACAACAAAATTGAAAAGCTATGCGAAGTGTCAATAAAAACAAAGATAAAAAGATTAATAAAGGATATAGCCTTTACTATATTTAGCGCAAAAACACTCGGGAACATAAAAAGAAAGATAACAAAATAAAAAAAACAATATGAAAGTAGGAATTCTAACTTTTCACTGGGCCAACAATTACGGCGCAGTAATTCAAGCATACGCATTGCTATCCAAACTAAAAGAACTCGGGCACGATGCATATATCATAGACCGTCAAAGACAATATGAAGGAATTGCAAGAAAATTGTATCACCGCTTTTCCTATAACCACCACTTTTCGTGGATAAAATTTCATAAAGATACCAACACCTTCCTCACCCCAACCACCAAACGATACAACACGCACGCACAATTGGTCGAAGGATTCCCACAAGAAAAGTTCGATGCCGTCATTGTAGGTAGCGACCAAGTGTGGCGTTGGAAAATAATTGGAAACAACTATTTTCTCGACTTTATATCAGATGAAAAAACAAAACGCATATCCTATGCAGCCTCATTTGGTATAAACGAATGGAATGGCAGCGAAGAAGATCGTAAAACAATTTCTGCACTACTAAAAAAATTCAACAACGTATCGGTGCGCGAGGAAAGCGGTATTGAAATTTGCCGCAACACATTTGATGTAGAGGCACAACTGGTTCTCGACCCCACCCTATTGCACACAAGAGAATTCTACGAAAAAACTCTACTAAAAAACCACCCGGCACAGAACAACAAGAAGATTGTGTCATACATTTTGGGTAACAACCAAAACAAGAAACAAGTTGTTGAAATTGCCAACTTAGCAAAGAAAATGAATCTGGGACACAACGAACTCTACTGGACCGCAATAGACCACCCATCGCTAATTGGCAAAAGCCAACTCCACACCACACACATCACGCCCACCGAGTGGATTAACGAGATAAGGAACGCCGAATACATTATTACAAATTCCTTCCACGCCACCGTATTCTCCATATTATTCCAAAAGCAATTTGTTGTACTTGCACACGAGGGAGGCGGACGCAACAGATTAGAAACTTTGTTCAACAGCCTGGGAATCAATGGCCGAATCGTTTCAACAGTTGAAGAAGCTGCCAAGATACTAAATAACGAAATAGACTACAAAGTCGTTGCAGCCAATCACAAAAAGCTGATGGATAAATCAGTAAAATACTTAAAAAATTCTCTATAAAAATATGAGCATAAAAAAAATAATTAAAAGGGATTTAAGCAAGGTTAGATACAACACCGATTTGAAATCGTTAATTTCAGCCTTGCTATTCAATAAGTCATTTAAACAAATTCTTTTTTATCGTCTATCAAAACAGAAGTCGATATTAAGACCACTATATTCAATACTGAATAGATACTATCAAAACAAGCAATTGGTATATATATCGAAAACTGCGGAAATTGGAGAAGGATTCTGCATCGGACATTGCTTTTCGATTATTCTTTCCAAGTGCAAAATTGGCCGCGATGTCACTGTAATGCAACAAGTTACGATAGGTTCATCTAGGGGGGAGAAGAGAAGGATACCCAACTATTGGCAACAGAGTATTCGTTGCAGCCGGTGCTAAAATCATTGGAAACATCACAATTGGCGACGATTGTGTGATTGGAGCCAACGCTGTAGTGACAAAGGATATTCCGGCAGGAAGCATTGTAGGAGGAGTGCCGGCAAAAATCATTGGAAATAATGGAAAAGAACAAGTAAGACTTTGGTGCTCCGACATTAAATATATGACAGAATACAACAAAAAAAAGAAAGAAAAACAATGTTAGTTTATCTCCTATTTATTTTATCACCAATTGCAACAACTATTGGATATAGCATTTATATATGGGACTCAAAAGAATTCTCTGTAAAAAGACTATGGACATTTGCCATTCTATTATCCTTATATATAGCCTTGTTAGGTAGTACAAAAGAATTAGACGGAGATCTCCTTGAATATCAAGATTACTTTTTGAGCGTTCCGAAATTTGATTTCATATCATTTTTGATGAGTTTCGGCAAGGAGCCTCTTTATTATGCCTATACATATATCTCATACTATATATTTGCAGGCAATTGGAATATTTATATAATCAGTTTAGTTTTTATAAATTACATACTCCTATCATATTCAGTTATTACTATCGGAAAGAAAACAAATTCCAATATAAGAACTACTATTACAGCACTATACATAATGGCCTTTTTCTTTCAAGAGTTTGCAGCCAATGGTAACCTTGTAAGACAATCTCTTGCACAATCACTATTAGTAGCATTCTTTGTTCGCTACTATATTGAGGACAAGAAATCGTGGTGGATTGCTTTATGCGCTTTATGTATACACACAAGCAGCTTGCCAATATTGGGTATTGGTCTTATACCTATGATAAAGAGGAGATTCACAATTAAATCATTTTCGCTGCTACTATTGCTACTTTTTATTGTTGTAAGTATCTTCTACATCATAGGCGATTCACTCTCCAATGTTCCATTTATTGGATACATATTTGCCAGAGCCAACAATTCCGAGCAATTATTAGGACAAGATAGTTGGCAGGAAGTGACTGGATTACAGCCAGCTATGATTGCTCTATTGATAATCCTGTCATATATGATTATATCAATATACAAGAAAACATCTAAAGAAAAGATTGATAATAATACAATTGTAATGGTGAATTTCAATCTTATACTTATTATTACAATGGTTATATGCAATACAATCGGAGCATATTACTTACTTTTAAGATACTTCTTCTATGTATATGCATTCCAATGCACATTAATAGCGATATATTTGAATAGTTCAAAAATCACTTGTAACAATATTATCAGAGTCGCTCTTATAGCCATTATAATTATATACTTTTTTTACAATTTCACTCATAACATATTCAGTTATATTCCAATAATTGATGCCATTGTTTATCCTGCACCGGTATATATATTATGATTATTAGATCTATACAATACTAATGATAAACAGACTTCGATATTGCTTGTCTGCAAATTAGAATTCAACAGAGATAAACGGCCCCAAAAAACGATTAAATTATGATAATTGAAGTTCACAATCTGAATGTGGGGCAAGGATATGCCACATTTATCTACACAAAAAGCAACAACAAGGAGGAACTATATCTTATCGACGCAGGAAAGGAGCCCCTCGTTATTCACGATTATTGGCACAACAACTTCAACGGCATTAAAATCACAAAACTATTCATTTCCCAATGGGATTGTGAACACTACAACGGATTAAACGGGTGCGACATCTGTTTCTCAGAGAATTGCGAGATATATTCGCCCTGCGCAGATAGCAATACCCACAATCTCCCTGTCACGCAAGATGTGTGTAAAAAATCAGCAGGCGAGGCACTGTTCTGCACCATATATAAAGAGGAGGATATTAAGATAATATGCTATAACAAGAATAATATCCACACATCTGCCCCCACAATACGCAGTGCCACCGACCAACACCCTGCGGTCACAGATAGATATATCTGGATTTTTGAATTCTTCGGATATAGCTATTATTATGCCGGCGATGCAAATGAGGAGCTTATTAAAGAACTACTTGACCACTCGATAGAACAATCAAACATCAAAAGAATATGCCATTACAACACCGGTAAAGGTATAACACTCTATGCCGGGTATTCGGGTAAAGCAAATAAACCATACAAACATATCCGTTGTCACACCGGTACAAATATAATACACAGATACACAAAAAGTGAGTACAACCTCACATTAACACCCATTGCAAGCGACTACATTACCTTTATCGCTCCACATATCCCCGGCAATAATGAGGGCACGAGCCACGACACCTGGCACACACATACCTGCACATATATCGAAGAAACGGTTAAACCGGAGAAGAATCATATATATAACGGTAATCCTGTTTTCGACAATATCGCAAAATACTTTCCCGACGCACAAATTCACATTGACCAAGCAAACAAAACAGCAACCATTGATGAGTGCGCACTGCACAGGCTGTTAAACGAAAAATTGGAAAATGTGCAAATCACTCTATTACCGGAAAAGGAAGAATATAAAATCACATCTGTTTGGAACGATATCACACTTGCCGGAAACATTGACTCCTACTCGTTTGAACTACACAACATCGGCCGTCAAAAACTATCAATAGCAACCATAATCAAGGTATTTATAAACTTATCAGAAAAAAATATCCTTTCCAAATTACCAAGTTGGCTGTTTCCTCATATAAATTTAAGCGACATAAACATCTGTCGCACATTAAACAACGAAACAGACACTGCCACCATAGGTCTGAAAGCCGCAATACAGCACAATATGCCTTTGGGCAAGATAACACTTAACGAAATTAAAGCAACGGGGGCAACAATAATAAACCGCATAAATGCCGGGCAATATTCTCGCACAACATACTTTGGTTTGGAATTCCTTATAGCGTTTAACAAACAAACATATAAAATCCACCTCTCTTTCTCGCCAAATAAAACCATAGACCTACAAATAGATACACAGGACATAGCGCTAAAACAAATCACTCTGCTTGCCGAGGAGTTAGAAGTACAAAATTTAAGTAATTGGTACGACGCCTTTGGATTCGACACCACAACACTTAGAACAGCGGCAGCAGGCCTGGTAATCGATAAAAAGAGAATAAGAATTCAAAATATCAGCATAGGAATAGATATAAAAATCTTATCTAAATTCAAATTTATAACCACCTGCACATATTACACAAGCGAAAAGCGAAGTATCATATACGGAACAAACGAAAAACCCATAAAATCCGAAGAACTGCTGCACTCGTTTGGCGTAAAAAAAGAACATTGTAGTTTTTTACCCTCAATCACTCTTAACAAGTGTGAGTTGTCGGCCAACAGCAGCGAAAAAAGTTTCGCTCTGCACGCAATTACCGACATTACAAATATACCGGAAATCAACATCGGCAACATCAAAATAAAACTCACACAATTTCAGGTGGATATAGAGCACCGCGATACCTGCAATAAAATAACATTAGGATTAACAGGCAAAAACAACAGCAGAAACATAGAATTAAAGGCCGAATACTCCGGCGAAAGCGGTTTCACATTCGAAGGACATATCGACAATATTAAAATAAGCGATGCCGTAGAGGGCGTTTTATCCGACATCGGCCTAATCGATAAATTCAACCTCCCAATGAAGGAGTGCCTGGTGAGGCACAACCGGCACGAAACCACATTCCGCGCCGCATTGTCCGACACAGAATTAGGAGAATGCATCAAATTTACCAACAACAATATATCAATAGGAATATACGACAAACAATGCCTGTTCCATATAGAAACATTGTTAATAATAAACATTGCCGAACAGGATTTTGCAGTCGAAAGCGGATTGGACATAACTCCTAAAAGCATATACCTGTTTGCACAATCGGCCAAGAGCTATTACAATGTACTTGGAATAAAAGGGCTCGACATTGGCAAAATGACTATCTGCATATCGGAAAAGCTAACACCGCCCGGAATGTCAATAGGCTTGCTGGGGGAACTAAGCTACAAAGATTTTCGCGGAGATATCGCACTTTATCTATCGCCACAAACACCGGCCAGGCAATTGATTGCCATTAATTTCAACAACATATCACTGCTCGACATCGTCACTATATTTGTGCAATGCCCCAACGGAGGAGTAAGCGACACACTTAGCCGTATATCGATGCAATCTATTCTAATAAACGACGATATAACCCCGGGCGAGGATTATGGCTGCGATGATGCAATATCAAAAATCGATGCTTACGAGAGAGAAATAGGCAGCTACGAAATACAAACCAACGAAAAGTACAATTGGTTATCGCCTACAACCAAAGTAATAAAAAACAAAACCAACTTCAAGACATACGAACTATCATACAATAACAACAGGTACGAGTTGAGAAAATATGTAGGAATGTATGCCTGCGTAAATTCCGGCAACGAGGGTATTGTAATAAACGGCACAACCTTCAGACCCGGCTTTGCATTTGATGCAAAATTAGAATTTTTGGGAATGAGCGCTGTAATAGACTTCACTGCCGAGCCCAAAAGAGGCATAAGACTTTACGCCGAAATGGAACGAGCAATAAATCTTGGTAATTTTATTGAAATAAGCCACGCAACAGACCGAAGCCGAGGCCCCATTCTGGAATTATCCACATACCCCGAAAAACGCTACTTCTATCTATCGGCCCATTGTCGCATACTCAATCTCTTCGAAGTTGAAACAGAAATAGCATTTGGAAATAACCGTTTTACGCTTAACATATACGAGCAAATACTCGGTTTCAAAGCATACATAGTGGCAAAAGGCAGCCTGAACGATTGGAACAGCGGGGATTGGGGCATACTGCTACGATACGAATTAAGCGGTTTCACGCAAATAACAGAGAACATATCAAACTACCTGCACAAAGTTGCCGACGAAATAGAGAAAGCAACAAAAAGTGCAACCGAAAAACTAGAATGTGCTCGTCGCACTGTTAAAGAACACGAGCGCGACGTGCAAGATATACAAAGAAAAATCGACCAACTAAAAAGCGATTTGGACCGGCTCACACACACGCGGTACCCCTGGTATCAAGCATACAAATATATTGCACTTGGAGCCCAAATTGCAGCAATAGGAGTTAGTATCGGTGCTCTTGCCACAAGCAAATTAGTGGTATTGGACATACTCAAAACCGCACAAGGCATATTATATATGGCCGAAAAAGCAATGGAAGCAGCGGGCAGCCTGTCGGCACAAGCGATGGAAATGCTTGGCGATGTAACAGCAATCGTTGGAAAAAGTATCGATTGGTTAATTAAGATTGAAAGAATTGAAGCAACACTCAGCCGAGAGGAGAGCAATTTGGAATTCAATTTTCAAATAGACTATCAATTATGTGGCAAGAAGTTCCAAGGAACATTCTCTATGAACAATGAAGAAAAGCTCGACGAGAGACTGGAAAATTACATCACAAGCAGCAAAAAACAGATCTATAAATTTACAAGCGGCTCAGGGAATTTGGAGGATATATATGGAGAAATGAACGAAGAGGAAATAGAATATCTCAACAATATCGACTGGGAGCGAACAAGAGAAAGCCTGCAAATTGCCGCTCAACAAGGAGATTTCTATAACCAAATGATGAAAAACATCACAGCCGACATCTCCAAAATTGAGAAACAGACTAATGACCAAAGAGAATGCATTATAGATTCCGATAATGCACAAATAATCAGCAACATACTTATTAGCAACCAAATAGTCCAAGAAAAAACAGCCCAACTAAAAAAAATAATAAGAGAAGAAGATTTTATCACCTTGCATAATGCCGAGGAGGTATTTCGCCGGGAATCGGGCCTTAACATAACAAACAGCCACCCGCAGGCATACAATGATTTCTTAAAGCACGATAGCAACACCAAAGCCACCGCAGAACTTCGCGATTATTTACATAAGACAAAAAGCAACATCACCGAGAACGAAGATATTCCCAAAGAATGTATTCCATTGCTCATTGAAAAAATGGAACAACAAACCAACGAACTATCCAATGTCACAAATGCACAAATTTTCGCCTGCATAGCCGAAGGATATCACGAAATAAACAACGATAAAAAAGCTTTGGAATATGCAGATAAAGCAATAGAAGCAAGCATAAAAACATATGGCAATGAGGCAAATGAAACCTATGCAATACGAGAGAGAGTTTCTTTTAGCTAAATATCACTAAAATCAATAACATAAACTGCCGGCAGCTCACGCGCTTGCTTTTCGCCTGTATATGAGCGGTTATTCATTCGCGAGATTGCGCAGAAAATGAGTGTTTCTATCGACAACGTGAGGAATTATATTCACGCGGCAAAGGTTGCGTTGCGCAAAAGGATTGATAGGTAATCAAAGGGAATTATAATCACTCTAAAAGTATAACAAGAAACAGCAGCTGCTGTTTCTTGTTTATATTCACTATTACCCAACAGTCGTTTCATCGACATTTTCAGCAGGCAGTTCCTCTTCGGGCTCGCTCGTTGCAAGTGCAGCGACAATTCTGTCCGCAGCAGCAACAATATCGCTCACGCCAAGCCCTGCCATAAGCCTGTCAAGGAAATTACGCGTTTCGTTTGCAAGCGTACGTTGATAGAAAAACTTGCCGGCAAGAGGCACCGCGCTACCAACGAATTCCTCAACGCCATAGTCGTTGGCAAGATACAGATGTTGCACCATATCTATGTCAAAAGTTTCGGGTATCGCGAGTTCGTAATAGAGATAAACACCCTGCATAGCCGCTTTGAAGGCGTCGGCACTTGTATAAGCATCGTCACGAATATACAAATAGCCTGTATTGTAAAGCATAATACTCCTATTTGTCATCTCTTGGGTTGCAACAGTTCTTGATGGCATTGGAGTATATCCATAAACCATTCCATTAGCAGTTTTACCCACTGCCGGTTTCAAAAATTTGCCATTTAACGTGTAGCTCTGAAACATAGAGTATGTGGATTTCTCATCGGGTGTCTTTACCGTTGTCATACTCCAAGCCAACGTACCCATATCAATACGTCCTATTCGCTTTATATATTTTTTATTCTCATAATCGATGGTGTCCCTTGCCGCGGTTCCGCTTGTGGATATTCCCGCCAAACCCCATTCGCTCATCTGTGGCACCACGGGCAATGACAAAAGGTTTGCGGTATATGGCTCGTAGTGGGTGTAATCAACATCGCCGCTCCAAGCAAAATGCACGCACAGTTCATCTATTGACTTTGTTTCAACAAGAAGATAACCGGCACACGCAGGGACATATACATTGTGGCTGCCGTTACACAGCTCACAGGCCTGCGACTCCAATTTGTCAATGAACAAATCACCTGTTACCTCCATAGGATTTAACGGAGTGTAATAGACCGCCACAATATCGCCGGCACTCCACCCATCGTCGGCACCACAGCCAATTACGTAGCCGTTGTTTTCGCCAACACCTATTTTGCAAGGGACACAAGGAACGGGCACAATGATATTTCCGCCATCACTCAAGGTGCCGTTAGTAATGGTTTTACCAACCATAGCCATAGAAATATCGCATTGGTTATACCCAACGCTTTTGAAATCGGCGGGCTGCGCAATGCTCAATCCTTTGGGCAACGCACCTATAGTGGAAAAGAGCGCATCGCACTCCTCTTTTGTCGGCTCGTTGCCGGCGCCAAACATTTCGGTAAGGTCTATGTGTAGATAGTTCTTTACATAAATTTTACCCCAATCGCTTGTACGTTTGTCGCCAACAACCACACTATGATAATTACCCGTGCCAAACGAGGAATACAACACACTTATCCATTGCCAATCGGTGTGAGATTGCGCGATTGCAGCGTGCCCTGCGGGAAAGGTATTGGCTATGGCTCCCCAACCAACAAAAACCTTTTCATTGGGATTTTCGCTGCACTTCAACAAGCAGGCCTGGTAATACTTATGCCCAACCACCTCGGTTTGAGTGGGGGTTTTATAGTTGCGCAAGGAGCCTTTGCCCTCAGTAGACGAGGAGGAGAAAACGACAATACCATTCTCCACCGTTACAGTGCCACCGGTAGCAGAAAGCCCGCTTAACAGCACACCATCGGCAAGGTTTTTCACTATGTTACCGCCTATTTGTTTTATTTTTGCATACGCATTGCGTATTGTGGTGCTTTCGGCGGTTGTACGTTTGAGAAAGAGAACATCGTTGCTCTTTCCTTGTGTGCTCAAGATATCACCGGCAAGTGGAACGGCAACACCGCCATTAACCACTTGCGACACCAATTCGCTCGTTGCAACAGCCATAGCATTTACTGGGGCAACAGCACTGTTCACGATAGCTGCCACCGAGCCGTCACCCTCGCCTTGCAACGTATTCACACTGCTGTTGAGAGCGTTCACTGTCGCGACAAGTTGGTCGGTAGTTGATATTTTATCGAACGCACCAGCCTCGACCAAATTGCGCCACACGCCCCATTTTCCTTTTTCATATGTGCGCGTGAATATTTTTGTACCACCCGAGCGCAGTGTCATCATCAACGTTTGACCAGTAACACGCCCATTCTGCCTGGGGCCAAAAGTACCGCTATCGGTTACCACTAAATTACCAACGATGTAATGTTCCCGCCCACAGAATTCGACGGGCAACCCCAGATTACCATCTTTGTGGTCAATCTCCACCAGGAAACAACCGGGAGAAAAAATCTTATCGAGCGAATTCTCCCATTTGAAAGCGGCAGTGCCACCATCGGCAAGCGACTTGTACCTCACTGCCATTTGATTACTTTGTTTACTCATAATTTTTTTTGAGCAAAGATATTGCAGTTGCAGCGCCACGAGGTTGCGAAAATGCTTATTAATTTTAATAAAAGAGCAATATCTATGGTTTATGGTAATTGTCGTCAGTTTATCAAGCACATATTAAAGCTATTAAACACCATAGCGGTTCTACCAATCAGTTAAATTCCACTAAAATTAGCACCACAATTAATCACACGCCAAAATCAATTGTTATAATTATAAAAGCCGTTGATTTATAGAGGATTTAGAAGAAAACTTGTGCAATGCCCAAAGGCACAACTCCCGTAACACTATTTTTATTCTTGTTATAATTTAATTAAAAGTTCTTTTATTTGGAATTTTGCACAATGAACACTATTTTTGCTTAACTCAAAAATACAAACAAACGAGCGAGAAGTATCAATCTTGCTTGAATATTTTTCACAGCGAGTGCAGGATATTTTCGCGGTTTACCGCAAAATTTGAGAATTTATATTAACTAATTATTCCCCAACCTAAATGGTTGAGAACACCACAATAACACTAATAGATAAAAATGAAAAGAGCCCTCACATTAACCACATACGATGTCTATAACTATGGGGCATCGTTGCAAGCATATGCACTGCAACAATACTTAATGAGCCAAGGTTGCGAATCCGAACTCATAAACTATCAACCCGAATATCTGCGCCGTAAATATGATTATATGTGGGTGAACCCTGAATCTAAACTAAGCAAATGGTGGATTACAAGGGTTGCCTATCGCATTATGAAATTCTTGCAACGCCAAACAACTATGGGGCGCAAAAAGGCGTTTGACACATTTCACAAGCAATATCTGGCACAAACCGAGCCATATTACACATACGATGAGCTCGCCGCAAACCCACCCGTAGCCGACTTATACATTGTGGGTAGCGACCAGATATGGAACACCTTCTATGAGACAGGGCGCGATGGTGCATTTTACCTCGATTTTGTAAAAAAAGGAGTTAAAGCATCTTACGCTGCAAGTTTCTCTTATACCGAAATAAGCAAAGAGTGGGAAGAAAAAATTGCATTATGGCTTAAAGATTTTGAAAAGATAGCTGTACGCGAGTGCCACGGGCTTGATATTCTCAAAAAAATTGGTATTGAAGGAGAATGGGTGCTCGACCCTGTCTTTCTGCTTCCAATTGAAAAATGGAAAGAGATTATGACACCCATTAATAAAAAAGAGCCCTATATCTTGGTGTACGATTTCGAGGGCAACAAGGAAATGGAGCGTTTCTGCAAGGAGTATGCAAAAGAAAAGGGATTGAAAATATATTCAATAAACGACACATACCCCAAGATGTATGCCGACAAGAACTTTTCAAGCGCCGGCCCTCGCGAGTTCCTGTCACTCATATACAATTGCGACGCCTTTGTTTCCAATTCGTTCCACGGAACAGCATTCAGCATAATATTCGGCAAGCCTGTATTTGTATTCAACCGCAACAGACACAAGGTAAATTCAAGAATGGAAAGCATAACACGCCTTTTCGGCATTGAGGAGTGCATTGTGCCCGAGAACTTTAATATAGCTAAATATACCGCAATGCCATTTGACTTTGAAAGAATAAAAAAGACAAGGCTCGACGAACTTGAAAAATCAAAAGAATTCCTAAAAGCCCTACTATGAACATAACAACTGTAGAACATTGTGCCGGTTGCCTTGCGTGCCAAGCAGTGTGCCCAAAAAAATGTATCAGCATCACACACGATGCTATCGGGCACGTGCAACCTGTTGTAGATAGCGATATATGCATAGATTGCAGTTTGTGCGCCAAAATATGCCCGGAGATAACCCCATTGGAACTATCTCCGATGCAACAAGTTTATGCAGCTTGGGACAAGAACGAGGAGGCACGCAAAAAAAGTTCCAGCGGCGGGCTTGCAACACTAATTTCGCAACAAGTAATAAAAGAAGGAGGCGTTGTCTATGGCAGCGCATTCCAACCCCCATTAAACATCACACACACACGTTGCGATAGCATTGAAGCACTCGAAAAATTAAGAGGCTCAAAATATGTGCAAAGTGACACCGGCGGTTGCTGGAAACAACTGCGAACCGACATAAAAGAGGGCAAAAAAGTTCTATTCATTGGCACGCCCTGCCAAGTGGCAGCTGCACGCCGCATATGCAAAGAGAGCGAAATGCTATACACCATCGACCTAATATGTCACGGCGTTCCCTCAATGGAAATGATAAAGAAGAGCCTGCCCGCCTCCATTGATTATGCTCAGATAGCAAACATCACATTCCGAGACAGCACCGACTTCAAAATAAAAATCCTTGACAACGAGAATAAAACGATATACACTCGTCCACTGCACAAAGATTGGTATCTCAAAGGATTTTTCACCGCACTATTTTATCGAGACAGTTGCTACAACTGCAAATATGCCAAGGGCGACAGAATTGGCGACATCACACTCGGTGACTTTTGGGGCGTAAAAGAGAGCGTAATAAACACCGACACCGACAATGGTATATCGGCAGTGTGTGTAAACACAGACAAAGGAGGTCGATTGGTAGAATCCATTCACACACAAGTCAATATTGTAGAGCGCGATGTTGCCGAGGTAAAGAAGGAGAACAAGCAGCTAAATCATCCATCGAAAAAGAGCATACGCACAAACCTGTTCAAGAAGCTGATAAGAATCTTCAAATTCAACACAGCCGTTAAATTGTGCCTGCCCGAAATTACCATAAAAAGCTACATAACAAGTATAATTAAAAGATAAATGCCCAATATGAAAAAACTCCTTATATTCCACCCCACCATTGCACCCTATCGCATAGATTTTTTCAACGACCTATATAAAGCGTTTGACACACGCATATGTTTGCGATATCGCAACCTTAAATCCCAGAAATTCGATTACGATAAAATTGCCGCGCAATTCGAATTTGAGCCTGTGTATATGGAAGAGGGCATAAAAATAGGCCGTCGCACACTTGCTAAAGGATTCTGGAAAAACTTGGATGAATTCAACCCCGACATTGTGATAGTGGAGGAGTTTAGCATTGGTGCCGTAATGGTGCTTTTACATCGTTTCCTAAAAAGAAAAAAATACAAAGTAATATCTACCTGCGACGACAGCTACAATATGGTTGCCGAAAACAACGATTTTTCAAAGGCCCACAAGATGGCACGCAAGATTATTGCTCCACACCTTGACAACATAATACTTGTTGAGCCCAAGGTTGCCGAGTGGTACAAAGGAAAATATGGAACAGGAACATTCTTCCCCATAATCAAGCCCGACGAGAAGGCGCGTGCCGAGTATGCAAGAATAATTGCGCAAAGCAACGACACTGCTCACAAGCATAACCTCATTGGCAAAAAGATATTTCTATTTGTAGGCCGGTTGGTTGCAATAAAAAACATAGAAGCTGCAATACGTGCCTTTTCCACTCTCGACCAAAAGGATAATGTCTTTGTAATTGTAGGTGATGGCCCCGAAAGAGAACAGTTGCAACAAACAGCCAAGGAATTAAATGCCAACTGCATATTCACCGGGCGCCTCGAAGGTGATGAGTTGAACCAATGGTATAACATTGCACAAATATTCATTTTGCCAAGCTACTTAGAGCCCTTTGGAGCAGTAACCAATGAAGCCCTCCTTGCCGGTTGCAAAGCACTTGTTTCCGAGAAAGCAGGCTCGCAATGCCTTGTAAAAGACGGAGTGAATGGCTACACATTCAATCCTTATGACATAAACGACATTGCAAGCAAAATGCAAACAGCGGCAAGCGAGGTTACCACATTGGAGAGTGTAACACTAAAAAAGAATAATATGCAATGCAGCTACAATGAACTTATTAAAAAGTTAATAGAATTGCTTAATAACCTATAAAAGTTATAATCGTTACAATAAAACATAGCAACAAATGAGCAAACCACGCATACTATTCATAACCCCATTGCCACCGCCGGTACACGGCAGTGCTATGGTGAGCCAATACATCAAGGATTGCAAGGAGTTACAAGAGGAGTTCCAATGCGACTTTGTAAACCTATCGACATCCCGCACAATAGACGAAATTGGCAAAAATTCCATAAAGAAGTATTGGCGATTCTTTATGTCATACTTACTCACATTCTGGAAGCTGCTTACACACCGCTATGCTCTATGCTACCTTGCAATCACTTGTCACGGGAGCGGTTTCCTTAAAGACGCACCATTTGTGTTGCTATGCAAACTTTTCCGCAGAAAAGTGATTATTCACCAGCACAACAAAGGAATGAGCAATTGTGTAAACAAGCAACCATACAAATGGTTGCTGCCGCTTGTTTACAAAAACACAAAGGTGATACTGCTATCGTGGTACCTATACCCCGACATTGAAAAAATTGTTAAAAAGGAGCAAGTTGTAATATGCCCCAACGGCATACCCGAGGTTTTCGATAAAGAACCGCACTTTGAACGCAACAATGAAGTTCCACATTTGCTGTTCCTTTCCAACCTTATTCCCAGCAAAGGCGTATATGTACTACTTGATGCCTGTAAAATACTTAAAGAAAAAGGATATAAATTTGTTTGCAACTTCGTAGGTGGCGAGAGTAAGGAGATAACTAAAGCCATATTTGAAGATGAGGTTGCAAAAAGAGGACTCAATGAAAAACTGGTATATCACGGCCCACAATACGGCAAGGAGAAAGAGGAACATCTCAAAAAAGCAGACATTTTTGTACACCCCACAAAGAATGATGCATTCCCCCTTGTTCTTTTAGAGGCAATGCAACATAAATTACCAATAATAACTACTGCTGAAGGTGGTATTCCCGACATCGTCACTCCATTGGTAAACGGGCTCATAACAATGTCGGCAACAGCCGAAGAATTATCCAATAATGTTGCGCAACTATTAGACGACAGTAATATGCGTAGGCTGTTTGGCGAAAACGGATACAAAATATTCAAAGAAAAATTCACAAAGAAACAATTTGAGAATGAGATAACCAAATTGTTAAAAAATGTTATAACGGGGGGGTAAAATATGTTAACTTTATAGGGCCCAAGTACGGAAGAGAAAAAGAGGCATATTTTGAAAACGCAGATATTTTTGTATTCCCCACATTCTACCATAACGAATGCTTGCCTTTAGTTCTGCTTGAGGTAATGCAGTACAAGAAAGCAATTGTAACCACTGACGAAGGAGGTATTCCCGATATTGTTAAAAATGGCATAAATGGCTTCATTTGTAAACGCGAAGATGCCATTTCATTAGCCAATAGCATAGAAAAACTTATATCAGATAAAAATACGTGCGTTGAATTTGGCGAAAACGGCTACAAGATTTTCAAAGAGAAATTCACACTGAACCAATTCAACAAAAATATAACAAACACTTTAAGGAGTATTATATAATAACAAAGGCGTACCCAACGTTTGTACTCCTCCCACGCTTGCAGCTCGGCAGCCCCACATCGCAGTTGCTATGCTCCACCTCCACCGCATAACAAGCAGGGGAAAGAATTTTATTGAGGCTGTCCTCACTCTTGAGAGCAGCATTGTTGCCATCGGCAATGGATTTGTACCTCACCGCCATTTGATTACTTTGCTTGTTCATAGTCTTTTTTGTGACAAAAGTAAGGCTGTGTGCAGCAGGCAAGGTTGCCATATTGCCACATTGGTAAAATGGCACGGGTATAATTGTTATTTTTGCAACTCGGCGCAAAGGGGTTGGTTATATTGCAATTACACTCCCCTCCGTCACTGACAAGGCCCTCTGGGCACTCCTTTGATTGTATCCAAGTTGCTTGCGCTCGCGGTGAAATATCAAGCAAGCTTGTATTTCGCTCGCTTAAACGCAACTTTGTGAAGTTAAATATTGGTGCTAAAGCACACTCCTTTGATTGTATCCAAGTTGCTTGCGCTCGCGGTGAAATATCAAGCAAGTTTGTATTTCGCTCGCTTAAACGCAACTTTGTGAAGTTAAAACTTCAGTCGTCGCAAAATTTATGCAAGCGAGTGTAACGCAAATTTATTTGCAGGTTACTCAACGAGCGCAGCTAAATTTCGCAAGGCAGTGCAACGCTCGCCCGCGTTGCCCCCTCGCAAAGCGAGTGGCGGAGTTGTTAAAGCTATAATAACTCTGCCCCTTTCTAAGGGGAAGTACGCGTAGCGGGAAGGGGATGGCTTCGCTTGTTTGCAATCAAGGGGGAGTGGCTGAAAGCCGAGGGGGATAAAATGTTTGAAACTTATGTTTTAATTCTTCGGTGGCGCTGTAGTTGCTTTCTATTAAATTCCCGGTGCTATTCCTCCGCTCTTCTCTCGTTTAGTAGAATTTCTTTTATGTTCTTTCGTCACGCGAAAGAACCAAAGCGCCGGCACAGAGATTCGCGATTCAAACAAAGCTTTGCGTACACGGTCGCTTTGTTTTCGCCGTTGTTGTCTTTACGCGGCAAA
>JAZREP010000028.1:0-99283 GCA_045660865.1 Acutalibacteraceae bacterium
TGTGCCTGTCCTTTTAAAGACAGATACTTTGTGATTGCTGCTGTAAGTGTTGTCTTACCATGGTCTACGTGGCCGATTGTTCCAATATTTACATGCGGCTTGTTTCTTTCGAATTTTGCTTTTGCCATTTCGGTGGCCTCCTTTTAATAATTATTTTAGTTTAGCCAAAGCTTAGTCTTTCTTAGCTCTGGAAGTGATAATTTTTTCAGCGATGCTCTTCGGCACTTCTTTGTAGCCGTCGGGTTCCATTACATACTGGCCGCGGCCTTGTGTCTTAGAGCGAAGGTCGGTTGCATAACCGAACATATCACCTAACGGTACACGAGCATTGATCTGTTTTGCACCTGTTCTGTCTTCAAAGCCTTGAATCTCACCACGGCGAGAGTTCAAGTCACCGATAACGTCACCCATATATTCCTCAGGAACAATAACTGTTACCTTCATAATAGGCTCGAGCAATACCGGGTCTGCCTTGCGGCAAGCGGTTTTGAATGCCATAGAACCGGCAATCTTAAATGCCATTTCAGAGGAGTCAACCTCATGATAAGAACCGTCGTACAAGGTTACCTTAACGTCAACAACGTTGTATCCGGCAAGTACACCAGCCTGCATAGCGCCCTTAATACCGGCATCAACTGCAGGAATGTATTCCTTCGGAATAGCACCGCCGACAATATTGTTGATAAACTCGTAACCTTTGCCTGTTTCGTTAGGCTCAACCTTAATCTTAACGTGACCGTACTGACCTTTACCACCAGACTGACGAGCGTATTTCTCATCAACATCAGCCAACTGACGGATAGTCTCTTTGTAAGCAACCTGCGGTTTACCTACGTTTGCTTCAACCTTAAATTCGCGAAGCATACGGTCAACGATGATTTCAAGATGCAACTCACCCATACCTGCAATGATGGTCTGACCTGTTTCCTCATCAGTATAGCACTTGAAGGTCGGGTCTTCCTCAGACAGTTTAGCGAGTGCGATGCCCATTTTCTCCTGGCCAGCTTTGGTCTTCGGCTCAATAGCAACACGAATAACCGGCTCGGGGAAGTTCATGGACTCTAAGATTACGGGATGCTTCTCATCGCAAAGAGTATCACCGGTAGTAGTATTTTTAAGACCTACTGCAGCAGCGATATCACCTGCATAGCAGGTTTCAATATCTTCACGGTGGTTAGCATGCATTTGCAGAATACGACCCATTCTCTCGCGATTATCTTTTACCGAGTTGTATACGCTGGAACCTGCATCAACAGAACCGGAATAAACACGGAAGAAGCAAATTTTACCAACGTACGGGTCGGTAGCGATTTTAAAGGCCAGAGCCGCAAATGGCTCATCATCAGAAGAATGACGAACTTCGTCTTCCTCTGTTTCGGGATTAACACCCTTAATAGCTTCGATATCTGTCGGAGCAGGCATAAAATCCACGATTGCATCCAACAAAGGCTGAACACCCTTGTTGCGATATGAAGTACCGCAAACAACCGGAACCATTTCATTATCAATGGTAGCCTTACGGATTACACGCTTCATCTCGTCAATTGTAAGCTCTTCACCCTCGAAATATTTTTCCATAAGGGCTTCGTCAAGCTCAGCAACTGATTCAATCAATGCGGTGCGGTATTTTTCAGCCAATTCTTTCATATCGTCCGGAATGGGCTCATGACGAACGTCTTTACCCAAATCGTCGTAATAAACAATGGCTTCGTTGTTAATCAAGTCAATGATTCCTCTGAATGTGTCCTCAGAGCCGATAGGCAACTGAATCGGAACAGCATTACATTGGAAACGTTCTTTAACCATGTCAAGAACATTGTAGAAATTAGCACCCATTATGTCCATTTTGTTGACATAAATCATACGGGGTACTTTGTATTCATCAGCCTGACGCCAAACGGTTTCAGACTGCGGCTCAACACCACCCTTAGCGCAAAGAACGGTAACGGAACCGTCAAGTACACGCAAGGAACGCTGAACTTCAACTGTAAAGTCAACGTGTCCGGGGGTGTCAATGATATTGACGCGGTGGTCCTTCCAGAAACAGGTGGTAGCAGCAGAGGTGATTGTGATACCACGCTCTTGCTCTTGCTCCATCCAGTCCATAGTTGCATCACCGTCATGTGTTTCACCTATTTTATGGTTAACACCGGTGTAAAACAAAATACGCTCAGTGGTAGTTGTTTTACCTGCGTCAATGTGAGCCATAATACCAATATTTCTTGTCATTTCAAGAGATACTTTTCTTGGCATAATAACCTCCACTTTCGTATGGATATAGTTTAATTGTTTATACTACCATCTGTAGTGAGCGAATGCTTTGTTGGCCTCAGCCATCTTATGGGTATCTTCACGCTTCTTAGCGGCGCCACCCATGCCATTTATGGCGTCAAGGATTTCGCCTGCAAGGCGCTCCTTCATAGTTCTTTCAGAACGGCTACGGCTGTATGTGGTTAACCAACGCAAACCTAATGTCTGCTTTCTCTCAGGACGAACCTCGAAAGGAACCTGATAGGTTGCACCACCCTTACGGACAGCCTTTACCTCTAATTGAGGCATAACATTTTCCATAGCCTGCTCAAAAACTTCAATCGGGTCTTTGCCGGTTTTCTCGCTTACGATGTCAAACGCACCGTAAACTATTTTCTGGGCAACACCCTTTTTTCCGTCCAACATAACGTTGTTGATAAGACGGGTTACGATTTTGGAATTGTAAAGCGGATCGGGCAATACATCACGCTTAGCGATAAAGCCTCTTCTTGGCACTACACTTCCCTCCTTCACATAATGATATCATAGGTACTCGAGCGACAAAATTCCCGTGGTACCAAGCGGGCGTTATACATATATATAACGCTGCTTGTGTAATTGCAGCAGTAATTTCGTCAATTAAAATTGTAAGCTTACTTTGCGCTTGCTTTGGGGCGCTTTGCTCCGTACTTGGAACGGCCCTGCATACGATTAGCTACACCCTGTGTATCTAAGGTTCCGCGAATGATGTGGTAACGCACACCAGGCAAGTCCTTAACACGTCCGCCACGGATAAGCACAACGCTGTGTTCCTGCAGATTATGGCCGATACCGGGAATATAAGCAGAAACCTCAATGCCGTTGGACAAACGTACACGGGCAATCTTACGCAACGCAGAGTTCGGCTTCTTGGGAGTAGATGTTTTAACTGCTGTACAAACACCTCTCTTTTGCGGAGAATTCTGGTCATTCAAACTGCGATGAATGGAGTTGTAGTTCTTCAAAAGCGCAGGCGCCTTTGCTTTACGCTCCAGAGTTTGTCTTCCGCTACGAACTAACTGGTTAAAGGTTGGCATATTACACCTCCTTGCATATTTTATCCGGATACGCAAAAAATGCGCATTCCCAGACAATTATAAATAATAGCACCAAACCCCCATCCTTGTCAAGGGGTTTGGTGCTATTTTAGGCTATTTTTTTACTATTTATGCGATTACCTCTGCGTTTTGAGCAGTTTCTTCACCCGAATCGAGTGTTTCCTCTGCTACATCAGGAGTTTTTACACCGCCGTAATAGCATTTTGTACCGGTACCGGCAGGAACCAGCTTACCGATAATAACATTTTCTTTCAAGCCAAAGAGCGGGTCAACCTTACCGCGAATAGCAGCATCGGTCAAAACTCTTGTGGTTTCCTGGAAGGAAGCAGCAGAAAGGAATGATTCGGTAGCCAAGGAAGCCTTAGTAATACCCAACAGAGTGGGCTCATACTCAGCCGGCTTCAAATCGGTTTCACCCGCAGCGATACGCTGGGCAATAACATCGTTTTGCTCGTAAACATCAGATTTTTCTGCCATTGTGACAATTATACCTGTGTCACCCGGGTCAGTAATACGAAGTTTACGCATCATTTGACGAACGATAACCTCAATGTGTTTATCGTTGATATCAACACCCTGCAAACCGTAAACAATCTGAATCTGCTCAATGATGTAATCCTGAACAGCCTCAGGTCCTTTAATTGCAAGAATATCGTTAGGAGCAATTGAGCCTTCGGTCAAACAATCACCCAACTCAACTTTATCGCCCTCGTTTACGCAGATACGATAATCATAAGGAATTACGTATTTACGCTCATCAACATCGTCGTTAGTAACATAAATTACACGGTTACGCTTTTCTTCACCGAAACGTACTGTACCTGAAATCTCGGTCAAAATAGCGCTGCGCTTAGGACGACGTGCCTCGAACAATTCTTCAACACGGGGCAAACCTTGTGTAATATCTTCAGTAGAAGCGATACCACCGGTATGGAAGGTACGCATGGTAAGCTGTGTACCAGGCTCACCGATTGACTGAGCAGCAATGATACCAACAGCCTCACCTACTGTTACCGGTGTACCGGTAGCGAGGTTCATACCATAGCACTTCTTACATACACCGTGCTTAGAACGGCAGTTAAGAATTGAACGAATAACTGCCTTATCTGTTTTGGAAGCAATCAATTCGGCTTCAGCCTGTGTGAGCATATGCTCATTATCTACCAAAACCTCACCTGTTTGCTCATCACAGAAGGGCTCTAACAAGAATCGACCAATTAAGCGGTTCTTAAGCGGCTCAATTACATTGTTGCCGTCTTTAATATCCGAAATGGTCAAACCTTGTACAGTGCCGCAATCGTCATCACGAACAATTACATCCTGTGAAACGTCAACAAGACGACGGGTCAAATAACCTGACTCCGCTGTACGGAGCGCGGTATCTGCAAGACCTTTACGAGCACCACGGGAGGAGATAAAGTACTCAAGTACGTTCAGACCCTCACGGTAGTTAGCACGAATCGGTACTTCGATAACCTTACCTGCGGTATTGGATACAAGTCCGCGCATACCTGCAAGCTGACGAATCTGGCTCATAGAACCACGGGCGCCTGAGTCAGCCATCATATAGATGGGGTTGAACTCATCAAGGTTATCTTTAAGCTTTTCACCGATTTCCTCGGTGGTGTTATTCCAGATTTCTACCAAGTGGCGCAAGCGCTCTTCGTCACTGATAATACCACGGCGGTAGTTACGGGTAACTGTGTCAAGTTTTTTCTCGGCTTCTTTAATGAGCACTGCTTTTTCACCGGGAACAATCGCATCCGAAACGGCAACGGTAATTGCACCCCTAGTAGAATATTTAAAGCCTGTAGCCTTAATGTTATCCAATACTATTGCGGATTCACTTGTGCCGTGAATGGTGATACAAGCATCAATGATTTTACCGAGTTGTTTTTTGCCGACCTTGTTTTGAATAATTTCATCGGCACTTTCGATAATCTGGTTTTCCTTTTGCTTAACAGCATCGGTAACCTTAAAGCAGATTTCCAAATCAAATGCATGCTCAGGGTCAGTACGGTCAACATAACCGATGTCTTGCGGGATAGATTGGTTAAAGATAATGAAACCAACTGTACACCAAACTAATTTGGACTGCATTTCACCGTTAATTTCACGAGTATAGCGTACACGAATCGGAGCGTGGAGACCAACTACTCCGTCTTGGTATGCCATAATTGCCTCGTTCTCATCACGGAAAATCTTATTTGTACCGGGCTCATCAACCTTAACAAGAGTGAGGTAGTATGAACCCAAAACCATATCCTGTGTAGGAACAGAAACCGGACGTCCGTCAGAAGGTTTAAGCAGGTTGTTAGCGGCAAGCATCAAAAGACGTGCCTCAGCCTGAGCCTCTGCAGAAAGCGGTACGTGAACTGCCATCTGGTCGCCGTCGAAGTCAGCGTTGTACGCAGTACAAACGAGCGGATGCAGTTTAAGTGCTCTACCCTCAACCAGTACCGGCTCGAAAGCCTGGATACCAAGTCTATGAAGTGTAGGTGCACGGTTCAAAAGTACCGGATGGTCTTTGATTACGGTTTCAAGTGCATCCCAAACCTCAGTTCCTGCACGGTCAACCATCTTACGCGCGGTTTTAATGTTTGTAACCGAGCCGGTTTCTACCAAGCGCTTCATAACGAAGGGCTTAAACAGCTCTAAAGCCATTTCCTTAGGCAGACCACACTGGTACATTTTAAGTTCGGGGCCTACAACGATAACTGAACGACCAGAATAGTCAACACGTTTACCGAGCAGGTTTTGACGGAAGCGGCCTTGCTTACCCTTTAACATATCAGAAAGAGATTTTAAAGCACGGTTGTTAGGTCCTGTTACAGACTTACCACGACGGCCGTTGTCAATCAAAGCATCAACAGCCTCTTGCAGCATACGCTTCTCGTTACGAACGATAATATCGGGTGCTCTTAATTCTAACAACTTTTTAAGGCGGTTGTTACGATTGATAACACGACGATAAAGGTCATTCAAGTCACTGGTGGCAAAACGGCCGCCATCGAGCTGAACCATAGGTCTAATATCGGGCGGGATTACCGGAATTACATCCAGAATCATCCACTCAGGGCGGTTGCCCGACTGACGGAAGGCCTCTACAACCTCCAGTCTTTTCAAAATGCGAACACGCTTTTGACCTGTTGCATTTTCAAACTCTTCTTTGAGTTCTTCAGCGGTTTTATCAAGGTCGATTTCTTCGAGCAAGGTCTTAATGGTTTCAGCACCCATACCTGCCTTGAAATCGTCCTCGTATTTTTCACGCATATCTTGATACTGTTTCTCGGTCAAGAGCTGTTTCTTTTCCAAAGTGGTGTTACCGGGGTCGGTAACAATGTACTGTGAGAAATAGAGAACTTGCTCTAACTGACGGGGAGAAATATCCAAAATCAAGCCCATACGAGAGGGAATTGTTTTGAAATACCAGATATGTGATACCGGAGCTGCAAGCTCAATGGTACCCATACGCTCACGACGTACTTTTGCACGGGTAACCTCAACGCCGCAACGCTCACAAATCTTACCCTTGTAACGAATTCTTTTGTACTTACCGCAATGGCATTCCCAGTCCTTCTGGGGTCCAAAAATGCGCTCGCAGAATAAGCCGTCACGTTCGGGTTTAAGTGTACGGTAGTTAATAGTTTCGGGTTTTTTGACCTCACCGTATGACCAACTGCGGATTTGTTCGGGAGACGCTAAACCGATTTTAATTGATTCAAATTCAATACCTTCCATTATGCGTTATCCTCCTTTACATATCCTCGTCGGCTGACAGCATGTCTTCATCCATGCCCTCAGCCGCATATTCATCGTTTGAAATACTGTCGCCGTTTTCGTCCTCTAAGCCGTAACCGTCGAGATTATCTGCAACGGTGTCCTCTTCGAAGACAGGCTCGGCATCTGCCGGAAGCGGCTCAAAGCCCATATCGTCATCCTCAAATGTTTGTTTGAGGTCAACCTCGTTTTGGTCTTTGTCCAAAACCTTAACGTCAAGACCCAAGGACTGCAATTCCTTAATGAGTACCTTAAAGGACTCAGGAACGCCGGGAGCCGGAACATTTTGTCCCTTAACGATAGCCTCATAGGTCTTAACACGGCCTACAACGTCATCCGACTTAACAGTCAAAATCTCTTGCAGGGTGTAAGCTGCACCATAAGCTTCAAGTGCCCAAACCTCCATCTCACCGAAACGCTGGCCACCGAACTGGGCTTTACCGCCGAGAGGCTGCTGAGTTACTAATGAGTAAGGACCTGTGGAACGGGCATGAATCTTATCATCAACCAAGTGATGCAGTTTCAAATAGTACATATAACCAACGGTTACACGATTGTCAAAAGGTTCACCGGTACGACCATCATAAAGTTGAGTCTTACCGTCACGATTGTATCCTGCCATCTCAAGACATTCACGAATGTCAGCCTCGTGAGCGCCGTCAAATACAGGTGTACATACCTTCCAGCCAAGTGCCTTAGCAGCATAACCGAGATGTACCTCCAATACCTGACCGATGTTCATACGAGAAGGAACGCCCAAAGGATTGAGCACGATATCAAGCGGTGTACCATCCGGCAAGAACGGCATATCCTCGCTCGGCAAAATGCGGGATACGACACCCTTGTTACCGTGACGACCAGCCATTTTATCGCCGACAGAAATCTTACGCTTTTGTGCAATGTAGCAACGAACTACCAAGTTAACACCAGGGCTAAGTTCGGAAGAATTGGTGCGGTCAAACACCTTAACGTCTACGATTGTACCGTACTCACCGTGCGGCACTCTCAAGGATGTATCTCTAACCTCACGAGCCTTTTCACCGAAGATAGCACGAAGCAAGCGCTCCTCAGCAGTCAGTTCAGTTTCACCCTTAGGTGTAACCTTACCTACCAAGATGTCGCCCGAATGTACCTCAGCACCGATGCGGATAATACCACGCTCGTCAAGGTCTTTCAAAGCATCTTCACCGACGTTGGGGATATCTCTTGTGATTTCCTCAGCGCCAAGCTTTGTATCTCTTGCCTCAAGTTCGTACTCCTCAATATGAATAGAAGTGTACATATCCTCACGGACAAGCTTTTCGTTAATTAAAACCGCGTCCTCGTAGTTGTAGCCTTCCCAGGTCATAAAGCCGATAAGAGCATTCTTACCTAAGGAAACCTCACCGTTGTCAGTAGCAGGACCGTCAGCAATAACCTCACCCTTTACTACCTTTTGACCGAAGGAAACAATCGGTTTTTGATTTATACAGGTTGCGTGGTTGGAACGCAAGAACTTAATCAGTTCGTACTCATCAACCTCGCCGTTATCAGCCTTGATTATAATCTTGTCAGCGCTGACATAGGTAACTGTACCGGCATTTTTAGCCAACACAACAACGCCTGAGTCAACAGCAGCTTTATACTCAATACCTGTAGCAACAATCGGGCTCTCAGAACGCAACAGCGGAACAGCCTGCTTCTGCATGTTTGAACCCATCAACGCACGGTTGGTATCGTCGTTCTCAAGGAAGGGAATCATTGCAGTAGCAACCGAAACAACCATCTTCGGAGAAACGTCAACGAAATCGGCATTAGTTTTCTCAGTTTCCAAGAAGCCATCACGATATCTTGCTTTTACTTTGTCATTTGCAAAGCATCCGTTTTCATCCAGCGGCTCGTTTGCCTGAGCAACAACAAACTCGTCCTCTTCATCAGCTGTCATATAAACAACTTCATCCAAGACTTTGCCTATTGACTTATCAACCTTACGGAAAGGAGCTTCGATAAAGCCGTACTCATTGATTTTTGCAAATGTAGCCAAATAGGAAATCAAACCGATGTTAGGACCTTCAGGAGTCTCAATCGGGCACATACGACCGTAGTGGGTATAGTGTACGTCACGCACCTCGAATCCTGCACGGTCACGAGAAAGACCACCAGGGCCAAGAGCTGAAAGACGACGCTTATGTGTAAGCTCTGAAAGCGGGTTTGTCTGGTCCATAAACTGTGACAGCGGAGAAGATCCGAAGAACTCTTTAATTGCTGCAACAATAGGACGGATATTTATAAGTGTTTGAGGTGTTACAGAATCTAAATCCTGTGCCTGCAAGGTCATCTTTTCACGGATAACTCTTTCCATACGCGCAAAACCGATACGGAACTGATTCTGCAAGAGTTCACCTACAGAACGGATACGGCGGTTGCCCAAGTGGTCAATATCATCAATAGTTCCCACATCATAAGGCAAACCGATAAAGTAGTTAATGGTTGCAAAAATATCGTCCAAAGTAATATGCATAGGTACCAATTGGGCCATATTTTCTTTTAATGCTTCCTTAATTGCCTCGGGCTCCTGCTCGGTTTCAAGAATGCGGCGGAGTACCGGGAAGGATACCATTTCTTTAATCTTCAAATCAGAAATGTCAAAGTCAATAAAGTCGTTAATATCAACCATATCATTTGACATAACTTTAATTTCAATATGCTTATCCTCGCCCATATCAACATTGATATAAGCTTCTTTTACACCCTTCTTTTGAATTAAAGCGGCCTGCTCCTTAGTAAGCTTTACGCCTGCCTCAGCCAAAAGCTCGCCTGTCATCGGGTCAGCAACAGGGCGTGAAAGAACCTTGCCCACCAAACGGGGAGCAATTGAAAGTTTTTTATTGAACTTAAAGCGGCCTACTTTAGAAATATCATAGCGGCGCTCGTCAAAGAACAATTTATCTAAGTGGCTCTGTGCACCCTCAACGGTAGAAGGCTCACCGGGACGCAACTTTTTATATACTTCAATAAGAGCTTTATCGGTAGTGTCGATTAAAGCATCCTTATCAAATGTAGCAACTAAACGCTCTTCATCACCCATCAACTCAATAATCTGCTGATTGGATTCAATACCCAAAGCACGAATAAAGGTTGTAATAGGTAATTTGCGGTTTTTGTCTATACGTACATATAATATACCGTTGGAATCGGTCTCATACTCCAACCAAGCACCACGGTTAGGAATAACTGTGGAGGAGAAAAGGCGTTTACCGGTTTTATCAACCGTTACATCATAATAAACACCGGGAGAACGAACCAACTGGGAAACGATAACACGCTCTGCACCGTTGATAACGAATGTACCAGACTCGGTCATAAGCGGGAAATCACCCATAAACACTTCGTTTTCCTTAATTTCGCCCGTTTCGGTATTGTAAAGACGAGCCAATACTTTCAAAGGAGCAGCATAAGTAGCATCTCTTTCCTTACACTCGGTTACTGTGTACTTAGGCTTCTCATCATAACGATAATCGATAAAGTCCAAAACGAGATTACCGGTATAGTCGGTAATCAAAGACATATCATCGAAAACTTCTTTTAAGCCTTCGTTCAAAAACCACTGGTAAGAATCCTTTTGAATCTCAATAAGGTTCGGGATGTCAATAACCTCATCGATTTTAGAAAAGGTCATTCTCTCATTGTTGCCCAGTTTGACCGGTTTTACCATGGCTGTTTTCTTCAGCATAGGCTCTAATCACTCCTTTTAAATTCAACAAAATTTGGCCTGTGAGTGCACAAAAATTTTAGCGAAAACATCCAGCGATTGACATGCTTTTTTCTGCAAAAGATGACATTAGGGGCATATTATCGCATTATTTAGCAATTTACAATTATACTCCAAAGAAAATCAATAGTCAATACCATTTTTTTGATTTTTTTGAAAAATTTTTCATTTCATATTTTTCTTTTAAATTTATCCCATAAAAAGTTGTGCTATCTGCCCTGCTATTTGTTTGAATACAGGAGAGCAATTTGTTGAGCCCGAGGTTGCCTCCTCACAGAAAACTACAATAATAAAACTCTTATTCTCCACCTCTACAAACCCACACAGCCAACCGTGAGTTATTTCTTTGTTGTTTTTCAGCCATCCTGTTTCGGCTGTTGCCGTCTTTCCGCCGACAACAACACCCTCTATTTCGGGGTTGGCATCCTTTCCGGTGCCGTCTTTTAGCGCTTGTATTAAATACTCTTTAAGCAATTCTGCTGTTTCGGTCTTTATGGCTCGTGTTTTTGGCATATCGGTAACAGCTTGGCGTTCGCCGTTTTTTATTACCGCCTCTAAAATGGTGGGGTTATGATAAACGCCTTTTGCAACTATAGCCTCATACAACGAACTTACAGCCAACGGTGTTAAAAGCAAATTTCCCTGCCCAATCGAAAGGTTTGCAAGATTTCCCGGATTTTTAATATCGCTTTCGGTCGGCACCGTTCCTGCAGGCTGTTGCATATTACAGCCTATATCACGGCTTAGTCCAAACGAAAAACTACGCATATACCGAAGCACCTTTTCGGTACCCAAGCTTTTTGATAAATTATAAAAGTAACAGTTGCAGGATTGTCCAAGCGCACCGCAAAGGTCCAATTCTCCGTGTCCGCTTAATTTATGGCAATTAAATTTGCGGTCTGCAATTGTCATTCCGCCACCACAATAGTATTTAGTGGCGGGCGAAATGCCGCTTTCGATTGCCGCAGCAGCAACACAGGGTTTGAAAATCGAGCCGACACTATACGGAGTAAGTGCCCGATTTAACAAAGGGGAATTTTCGTTTTTGAGCACATTTACAACTGCATTGGGATTATATCCCGGTGTGCTGACCATTGCACGCACCTTGCCAGTGCCCACTTCGCTGACCACCACCGCACCCGCGGGCAATTGTTTTGCCGCACTTTCGGCTATTTGCTGAATACGATTATCAATTGTAAGAACTAAATCGCTCACCCCACCCCCTTTGCTTAATTCTGCTTGTACACCGGGCAACGCTTGTCCCACGGCATTGGTGCGAAGAACAAGGTCTGCCGTATTCGCACTGTACAACATTTCATCCATAGCCTTTTCAATACCGCTGACACCGTGCCCCTCACCGTTTACATATCCTATAAGATGCACCGCCGACTGATTATCGCTGTACAGCTTTGGTACTTTTATGCGTAATGTATCACTGTAAATATCTGCGGTGCTTTCAGGCAGTAGCACCGGCGCACCGCTTTGGAGCTTTTTAAGATTTGTTTTAAGCTCTGCACCGCTTAGCAGTTTCGATAAAGCCGTCATACCTTTTTGAGTGGGAAGCACCGCAATTTTTGTTTCGGTGTCTGCTTGGGTTAAAGGGAGCATATTGCAATCATAAATCATCCCTCTGGGACGGTAAAGGGCAAAACGCTTGCTCGATTGCACCTCCCCTGCACGTACTAGCTGTTGGTCGGTTGCCAATACAAAAAGCCTTAATATACAAATTAAAAAAAGAGCCACCAGCAGTATAAACTGCGTTGCGACTCTTTTTGTGTCTATCATATCCTTATTCATAACCGTCACCTCACTTTAATATGGGCAAACGGTTAAAAATTTAATCGAATATTATATTATTGTTTCATGCGAAGTAAGGTGCCTGCTAAAACGGGAGTATCACACGGTATTTTAATTGTCATCATAGGATGGACAGCCGCATCTAGCTCTGTGCCGTCAGCATCGAACATTTGCGAGGCTGTTATTAAAAACGGACGCCCCTTTAAAGGCAGGCAATCAAGCTCTTGACCTTTTAAGAACTTGTTTTTCAAAGTGGCAATAATAAAGCCGTCCTTGTAATCATCCACAACAGCCGCCACCGCGTAATCACGAATGTAGCCTGCAGACATATAGGTTTGAGCATTTTCGGGTCTGCCAAAATAAAAGCCTGTTGAATAGGTGCGATGGCTGATTTTGTTAAGCTCTTCCAAAACCCAACTTGGCACCTTATCATTCGGCGCGGCATAGTAAGCATCAATCGCACCACGATAAGCATTAGCCGTTACAGCTGTATAGTAATGGGACTTTGCCCTACCCTCTATTTTAAGGCTATATACACCTGCATCTGCCAAATCCTTAATATGCTCAGCCATACAAAGGTCATTGGCGTTTAAAATATACGTGCCCTTTTCGGTTTCTGTAATATCAAAAAGCTGACCTTCCCTATTTTGCTCCATTAAGGAATAACTCCAACGGCAAGATTGAGCGCAGTCGCCCCTGTTGGCATCTCTGCCTGTCATATATGCCGAAAGCAGACAGCGGGCAGAAAAGGAAACACACATTGCGCCGTGCACAAAGGTTTCAATTTTCAAGGAGTCAGGTGTTTTTGCACGAATTTCGGCAATTTCTTCTAAGGACAGTTCTCTTGCTGTTACAATTCTATCAGCGCCCATATTATGAAAGGCTCTTGCCGTTTCATAATTAACGATACCCGACTGTACCGAAATATGTAGTTCTTGCTTCGGTGCATATTTTTTTACAAGCCCCATTGTGCCGATATCGGAGGCTATTATTCCGTCAGCCTTAGCGTCTGCCACCTGCTCTAAAAAGGCAGGCAAACGAGGCATTTCTTCATTATGCGGCAAGGTGTTACAGGCTACATACACCTTTGCGCCTTTATCGTGGGCATATTTAATTCCGGCATAAAGGTCGTCTTTTGGGAAGTTTGATGCGGCAGTGCGCATACCAAACTCCTCACCTGCCAAATAGACAGCATCGGCTCCAAAATCAACTGCACCTTTTAAGCGGGACAAATCCCCCGCAGGAGAAAGTAATTCCAGTTTTTTTACGCCCACAGATTTTTCCTCTTTAAATCTTTAATTGTATTACCATGTTGTTTAAAAGTTTTGTTGTAGTAAAACTTCATATTCTTATCGGTTACAAAATAATAGTAATCAAAATCTTCAGCCGGGCGAACCGCAGCCCTAATTGAAGCATCACTCGGGCAGCACAACGGACCGGGCGGCAAGCCCTCTGTTTTATTAGTATCATATCTGCCGTTGCCATAAGGGTAATCCATAGTCGGTGATGAGCCAAGTAGCTTGGGCTCGTCTTCCCAATTTAAACGGTTATAGAATACCGCTGCAACCTTTTCCCTATTCTCCTGTGAAGCAGCGCTAGCCTCCAATTCTACAATAGAAGCCATAGTCATTACCTCATGCAGAGTGTAGCCTGATTTTTCAATTTCCTTCATATAAGGCTTTAACTGTTTTTCGGTTTGAGCCAAGCATTTCTTTATGGCTTGCCTAGCGCAGTCAACACCGCCGTATTTATAAAACTCATAGGTTTCGGGGAAAAGATATCCCTCTAAATTATAGTACACCTTTTCTACGGGGATTAGTGAAATGAACTCAAACTCTTTATAATAAGACAAGTCCGACATAGCCTCACGGAATTCTTGTTCATTACAAATTCCTGCTTCTACGAAACGTTTGCGTATTTCATCAATGTTTGCCATTTCGGGTATAGTAATTTTTACGGTTTCGGCTTTGGCGCCCTCTTCTTGCAGCATACGTGCAATAGCTTCATACCCGTTTTCTTTATTAACGGTGTAAACACCGTATTTATAGGTGCCGTCAAATCCCATCAGCTTGCTGTAAACACGGAACAAGGTGGAATAGCGTATAACGCCTGCTTCATCCAAGGTTCTGGCAATAGATGCCGAAGAGGCACCGTATTCGATTTCCACCTGTGCAGTACCGGATTTGCCGACACCGAGAAAATCAGACACCATAACCAATGCTCCTACAGCAAGACCTACAGAAACAATGAATATGCAAAGCACCCAAATCAGCGCTGTGGCACAGCCCTTGCGTTGATTTTTCTTTGATTTTTTCTTATTTACGGGTTTTGGCTCTGCTTTTTTAGCCAGCGGAACCCACTCTTGTTGCGGCTCTTTCGCCTCATCAACTGAATTTTCTTGAAGATTTTGCTGGTTATTATCGTTCATAATAGCCTCCAAAATTTTTTCGCTTAGCCGCATACACTACGGACTTGCGTATTCTTTTTTCGGTTAAAATTGTACCTACCGAGCGGTCATAACGACCGTGTTGTAAGCGGTAAGTAACCTCGTGTTCATAACAAACGCCAACCGTAACACCGGTAAAGCGTGAAATATAACGGTCATAATATCCTTTTCCATAGCCTAAACGGTAGCCGTAACGGTCATAAACAAAACCCGGTACTAACATAAGGCAACCGTTAAAATTTTCTACAACCGGTAGGCTTTCATCCGGTTCCAGTACAGAAAAGGTGCCGGGAGACAAATCATCAAAGGATGTAATATAATGGAACTGCATCTCCCTTGTGTCAGGGATACAGCGGGGTACAGCAACCTTTTTGCCGTCCGCCCAGGCATTTTCTATTATGCCGCGAGTGTTTATCTCTATATCGGTTGATACATATACCATAATGGTTGTGGCGCCACGGTATTGGTAAAGTCGGCGCACATTGTTTTCAACCGCTTTATCTGCTGCTGCCTTTGCGGTGGGTGGCATAGAAGCACGTCTTACGCGTGCCGCCTGGCGCAGTTCGGTTTTATATATTCTTATATCTAACGGCCGCATTGCATTGCCTGCTTTAATTTTGTTGCCGTTTCTCTGTCACAAAGGCGTTCCACTAGCGCAAAGCCGAATTCCAACGCCGCACCCGCACCGCAAGCGGTGACAATATTGCCGTCAATCTCAACCGCTGTCTTTTGCACCTTTGCTCCAAATAATTCTTTTTCATAACCGGGGAAACAAACAGCATACTTGCCGTTAAGCAAGCCTTTATGCCCCAGCACCGAAGGTGCCGCACAAATAGCAGCCATAACCTTGCCGTTTTTATCAGCATAATCAAGAAAGCTTTGCACTACCTTGCTGTTTTCTAAATTAACAGTGCCCGGCAAGCCACCCGGCAGGACAACCGCATCCACCGTTTCATCAGGTGTTATATCTGCGCCGTCCATATCGGCCATAACTGTAATATTATGTGCTCCACGCACCAATTGGCCGCCTATTCCCACCGTGACGACCTCAAGCCCAGCACGGCGCATGATATCAATTGGGGCTATTGCCTCAATTTCCTCAAAGCCGTCGGCCAAAAACACATAAACCATTATTTTCTCCTATTTACAAATAACATTCAATACTTTATTTAGCAGTTCTTCCGCTATATCGTCAATGGTACGGGGCTCGTCCCCTTTTGCACAAGAAATAATCTGCCAACCGGAATATTCGGCAGTAAATACAGCGGCCTTGCGACAGTTTTCCAAATATTCAACATCACGCTCGTGAATGTCCTTTTTGCTTTCATCTCCGCCGTAGCGACCTGTTAAAAGCTTTTGGGAAACTGAGGTTGGCATATCCAACATAACTACCAAATCGGGTTTAGGGATACCGATTAAACGGTACTCAAAATCGTAAAGCCAATTAAGGTAGCCTTCCCACTGTTCAGCGGGGAGTTTTGAGGTTTGATGGATTGCGTTAGAGGTAGTATAACGACCTACCACCACGTTTCCACCGTTCTTATAGTATTCCTCCCAGTTTTGCTTGTAGTTTGCAAAGCGGTCAACCGAGAAAAAGGTTGCCGCTGCATAAGGGTTAACCGAATCAGGCTTATCACCGAAAGCGCCACCCAAATACATTTTAACTAAAGCACTGGAATCACTGTCATAATCGGGAAAGGAAAAACTTTTGCAGTCTATACCCTGCTTTTGAAGATTTTTAAGCAACAGCTCCAACTGTGTGGATTTACCGCTGCCGTCTAATCCTTCTATAACAATCAGTTTGCCCATAATTATTCCCCACACTTAATAGTGTTATAAAGCTCACGCATCTGCTTAATTTTACCGCAGGTCATTTTGCCTTCGGGGCAAGCGCCGTTTATACAGCTGGGTCCTGCATTCTTAAACAGGTTGGGTGCTACTGCGTATACCAAGCGGAACATTTCCTCTGCAACCTCACGGATTTCCCACTGGGCACGGTTGCAACAACGGTGACGGAAGAAATTGTGTAAGCTTCTGGCGTTCATTGTGAGTACCATTTTTGTTTCACAAGCGTTAGGTAAAACAAAACGAGCGTCCTCAATCGCTTTTTTCTCAGCAGCACGGTTTGCCGCCTTTTCATCCATACCGTTTTCAAGCATTTCTTTTAAATGCGTCGCCTTTAAAATATCGGTCAGCGCCTCGTAATCCTCTTGGTCACGCTGCATAGATTCCAAGAAGCGCTTTTTTGCCTCAGGAATTTTTTCAATCTCAGGCGGAAGAACAAACTCAAAGCTGTTCTCCTTTACATAGCGCTGGCTTTGTACCGAGAAGGAAGCCATACGATGACGAGTTATCTGTGCCAACAATGCACGGGACACGCCCTCTATACCAAAAGTGAAGGACACGTGCTCTATTGGACTTTCGTGCCCTATTTCTGCCAGCATTTCAACAAAGCCTGCAGCTTTTTCAGGCGAAAGACCCTCTCTGATTTGTTCTATGCTTGCAGCCGAATAACAAAGTTTAGCGGCAGAAGCAACCGAAATTTCGGGATTTGGCGTATATGTAAGCAATGTAACTTTTGCCATAATTAGATACTCCCCCTATACCAATTTAATTCATTATAACAAAATTGCATAAATATATCAATTGAAAATCTACAAACTTCTGCAAATTTTTTCGACAAAAGTACTTTTTTATCTTGCGAATATGTGTTATTATATATACGTAATAAAAATATTGGGGGAATTTTAATATGTCAATTACCATCAAGGGCCATCATCCCTGCGGCGACTTAGCTATAATTGCCATGCGAGGTTGTGAAGAACTTGCGGCAAAAGTAGACTATTATTTAATGCAGTGGAGAGGGCTTCCGGACGAGCATACCTTTGTTATCGAATCAAAATGCCCTCGTTTCGGCACCGGTGAGGCTAAGGCTGTTCTTTCGCACACTGCCAGAGGCTTGGATGTTTACATTATTTGTGACTGCTTCAATTATGGTGTCACTTATAAAATGTACGGCAAAGAGGTACCGATGAGCCCCGATGACCATTACCAAGATTTAAAGCGTGTTATTATGGCGTTGGGCGGCAAGGCAAGACGAATTACAGTTGTTATGCCGATGCTTTATGAAGGCCGCCAGCACAGACGCACCACTCGTGAGTCCCTTGACTGTGCATTGGCTATGCAGGAGCTTGTATCAATGGGTGTTAAAAACATTATCACCTTTGACGCTCACGACCCCCGTATTCAAAATGCTATTCCGCTGGACGGATTTGACAATGTTCAACCCACCTACCAGATGATTAAATCTCTGCTTAAAACCATACCCGACGTCAAGATTGACCGAGACAATATGATGATTGTTTCTCCCGATGAGGGTGCTATGGGCAGATGTATTTACTACTCCTCTGTTTTAGGTTTAGAGCTTGGTATGTTCTATAAGCGCCGCAACTATTCGGTTATTGTTAACGGCAAAAACCCGATTGAAGCGCACGAGTTCCTTGGAAACAATGTTGCAGGCAAAGACATTATAATTGTTGACGATATGATTTCATCCGGCGAATCAATGCTTGATATTGCCGAGAAGTTAAAGAAAATGGATGCAAAACGCATTTTCGTCTTCACCACTTTTGGTCTGTTCGTTGAGGGCTTTGATAAGTTCGACGAATATTACAAGGATGGTTTAATTGATAAAATCTTCACAACAAACCTCATTTACTCAACCCCCGAGTTACTTAAAAAAGAATGGTATCAAAGTGTAGATATGTCAAAATACATAGCCTATATCGTAGATACGCTTAATTATGACAATTCTATCAGTGACCTATTAAACCCTGTTGACCGCATTACCAAAGTGCTTGAAAAATACGGACAAAGATAAAATAAAAGGACAGTTTGAAACTGTCCTTTTTTATTATGAATTTTGCTCGTCAGCAAGGTCTTGTTTGCTTACCTTACCCTTGCCGCTGCGAAGCACCTTAACTTTATCGCGGTGAACCCAAATAGGCGCCATCTCGTTATTTTTAAGTTTAACTGCCAGTTTTCCTGTAATAAGGTTGTGGTCAACGACCAATCCCTCCCCATCTTCGGTTTTAACAAGAGAACCGATTTTGGGTGTAAGACTTATTAAATAGGAATAGGCATCGTGTTCATATTGCAAGCAGCACATCAATCTGCCGCAGGCACCCGAAATTTTGGCAGGATTAAGCGACAAGCCTTGCTCCTTTGCCATTTTTATAGAAACCGGGTGAAAATCATCCAAGAAACGAGCACAGCAGAACTGCTGACCGCAAATACCGAGACCGCCCAAAAGCTTTGCCTCATCACGTACACCGATTTGTCTTAATTCTATACGGGTGTGGAACATAGCCGCTAAATCTTTTACAAGATTTCTAAAATCAACACGTTCATCGGCGGTAAAATAGAACAGCATTTTACTTCCGTCAAAGGAAAGCTCTACATCCACCAAATTCATATCCAGCTTATGCTCTTCTATCTTTTTCCCACAGGCTTCCATAGCCTGTTTTTCTTTTGCTCTGTTTTGCTCTAACTTTTTTAAATCCTCATCGGTGGCACGACGTATTACGCTTTTAAGCTCGCCGACAATTTGGCTGTCATCAACAACCTTGTTTTCGGCTACAACCTCGCCGCATTCCATACCTCTGGCGGTGTCTACAATTACCATATCCCCGGGCTTGAATTTATCGTTGCCCGGCGCAAAGGAGTAAATTCTTCCGTCTTGGCGGAATCTTACGCCGATAATTTCTTTCATAAACATAAACCTTTCTGTTTTACATTTGGGCGGCACGAACGATTTTTTCGCACAGCACCGTTAAAAGCAAACCTTTATTCGCATTTTGCTGCGCCGATTTGTCGGCCTCTAAAATAACCTGTTGCAGATTAAGTAATCCTTGCATTGAAATATTGCAGTCGGAACTGCCTTTGGTTGCCTTATCCCGTATTGCTTTTGCGGCATACCGAGCCATTTGCTCTAAAAGTAAAACTATTTTATTTCTGTCACGTTCAAGAGTGGACAAAGCGCTTAAAAGCTCCATCGTTTTATCCTCTAAAGCCAGTTGCAAAAGCTCTTTAACATCCAACTCTAATGTGTTTTGTGTGCCTTTGAGCAAGGAAATTGCACTACCTATATTGCCCTCGCTTTCAAGCAATGCCTGTTTTGCATTTTCCTCTGCATAACCTTTACTGCAAAGATAGTCTAATCCTTTAGAAAAGTCAGGCGGAACAAGGGTAAATATTGAACAACGTGAGCGAATTGTTTCCAAAAGCTCTTTTCTGTTTTGAGTAATTAAAATAAACTGCACCCTGCCCGGAGGTTCCTCCAGCGTTTTCAAAAAGGCGTTTTGCGCCGCAGCGTTCATTTTCTCACAATCACACAGAATCATTACCTTACGGGCTGCTTGATTGGGTTTTATCATTGCATCGTCATTGATTTTTCTAACATCATCCACCGAGAACAGAGTTGGTTTTCCGGGGTAATAAACCAAAACATCGGGGTTTATGCGGTTTGCCGCCTGTTTACAGTTCAAACAATTTCCGCAAGCGTTACCGCTGTCACAAACCAAGGCTTTAGCAATGGCGTGAGCAAGTGTCAAACGGCCGGTGCCACGTTGTCCCTCAATCATAACTGCATGGGGCAAACGCCCTGCTTTAAGCAGTGAAACTATCCGTTCTTTTACGGCTTCGTTACCGATAATCTCTGATAGCATTATTCTTTCCACATTACAGCACAAAGCCAATCTTCTTCATTGCCTTACCTACTGTGCGGTTAGCAATTCGCTCTGCACGTTCGGCACCTGCTCTGAAAATTTCTTCAAGCTGTTTTTTATCCTTCATATAATAATCAAACGATTCTCTGATGGGGCGAAGTTCCTCAATAACCGCCTCGGCCACCGCGGGCTTAAACACACCATAGCCTTGGCCCTCAAACTCATTTGCTATTTGCTCAGGAGTTTTTCCTGTAACGGCAGAATAAATACCGATTAAGTTATTTATACCATATCGACCCTCACCCACACAAACGCAGGCCTCAGAATCGGTTACAGCCCTTTTGAACTTACGCATTATTTCTTCGGGAGTATCAATAATACTGATATAACTGTTGGGGTTTTCATCAGATTTGGACATTTTTCTGGTGGGGTCCTGCAAGGACATTACACGGGTACCACGCTTGCTGAAAAATGCCTCCGGCATACGGAATACATTACCATAAATATTATTAAATCTCTCAGCAACGTCTCTTGTAAGCTCCAAGTGCTGACGCTGGTCGTCACCTACCGGAACAAAATCGGGATTATAAAGCAAAATATCTGCCGCCATAAGGTCGGGGTAGGTAAAAAGACCCGCATTTACATTGTCGGCATGTTTTTTTGATTTGTCTTTAAACTGGGTCATTCTGGAAAGCTCACCAAACTGGGTGTAACAGCTGAGCAACCAACCCATCTGAGCGTGGGCGCCTACCATAGATTGAATAAACATTATGGATTTTTCGGGGTCTAGACCTGCTGCCAAGAAAAGTGCGCAGGTTGTGTATATTTGAGAGCGCAGTTTCGCAGGCTCCTGACGTACTGTTATGGAATGTAAATCAGCAACCATAAACAGACAGTCATACTCATCTTGCATTTCTTTGCAGTTCTTTAAAGCACCGAGATAGTTGCCCAATGTCAGCATTCCGCTGGGTTGAAAGCCGGTGAGAACTCTTTTACGTGTTTCTTCCATTTATCTTACCTCATAAATTCGGATATTGTGTTTCCTAAAATAGACATACCTTTTTCAATTTGTTCCTTCGTAGGTGTTGAGTAGTTAAGACGGATACTGTCGGTCTTTCTTGTTAAGTCGGTGTAGAAGCTATTACCCGGCACAACCGCAACTCCTCGTTTCACAAGCTCTGCACAAAGCGATGCAACATCTATTGATTCAGGCATCGTAACCCAAAGGAACATACCGCCCGAAACCTTATGATAGGTTACGCCCTGCGGTAAATATTTATCGGCGCAAGCCTGCATAAACTCTGCTTTATCCTTATAGATTGCACGGATACGCTTTAAATGAGCGGCAAAATCAAGCTCAGTTATAAAGCGGTGGCAAATCATTTGATTTAAGATACCTGTGTGCACGTCACTAACCTGCTTGCAGGCAGTAATCTTTGCCATCAAAGAAGCATCCGCCAAGCAATATCCCACACGAAGACCCGGAGATACCACCTTTGAAAAAGAGCCTGCATAAATAACACGGCCGTCGGTATCCAAAGACTTAATGCAAGGGATTTCCTCGCCCGAAAAACGAATGTCGCCATAGGGGTTATCTTCTATGATAAAGCAATTGTATTCCCTAGCTAACTCATACATTTTTTTGCGGCGTTCTAAAGAAAGGCAAACACCTGTGGGGTTTTGGAAATTGGGAATAGTATAAATAAAGCGTACATTTTTTGATGCTTTAAGTTGTTTTTCCAATTCCTCAATAATCATACCGTCGCCATCAACCGGAACGCCCGCCAATTTTACACCGTAAGAACGGAAAGCGTTAAGAGAGCCGATAAAACTGGGCTCCTCGCAAATAATGGTGTCACCCTCGTTGCAAAGGACCTTTGTGCTGAGCTCCATAACCTGCTGTGCGCCGGCTGTGATAATAAGGTCATCCTTTTCTGTGCCGATATTAAGACGCTTTTTTAAATCGGCTTTCAAAAAGTTGCGCAAGGGTTCATAGCCCTCGGTTATTGAATATTGTAAAGCCGCCAACGGGTTTTCTTTTAAAATTTGGGCGGTTATATTTGAAATATCCTCAAAGGAAATTGAGTCACTCGCCGGATTGCCTGCCGAAAATGAAATAACGTCTGAATTTGCCGTAACTTTAAGTATTTCACGTATTGCCGACGGCTTTAATTCCTCTACTCTATTTGAAAAATTATAATCCATATTCGCTCACCTTAGAATTACATATTTAGTATATTTTATCACACTTTTATGTTTAGGGCAAGAGATAACCGACCATAATAATAAATATTTTATTGGGAGGTTTATATGAAAAGTCGAAATTATAAGGCAGTTGGCTCTTTTTTTCTTGCATTTGTGTTTTGCTGCGTTTTGTTTTTTGCAATTTCCTTTGCTATATTGTACGAGCCCCAGCCAAAACAAAACACAACCTCCGATGCGGTAGCGGTTAATCAAGCAAAAGAGTTTTGCTTATATTTAAACCTCGGCGAAAAGCTTTACACCCTTGATATAAAGCCGCAGCAGACCTCTGCTTTTTTAGAAACGGCAAAGGCTGTCGAACTTGAAAATTGCGACCGAACAGTATCCCTCGATAAAACGACTTTGCGCACAATTTGTGAGCGCTTAGGCGGTATAGATTACACCGAAAACGGAACTGAAATGAAGCTTACGGGACAGCATTTTATAGACTATTACAACTCAGATAAATTTGATGAGCTTTTAAAAATTGTACTAACCAAGGTTTTTAAAAGCCGTGACAGTTTAAGCATTTCCTATTCGGTGCTGACCGATATTGCCGACACCGACATTTCATATATGGACTTTTACGAAAACGCTGATTATTTAATCGGTATAACGGTTTATTAAAAAGGATGCGTAGAAATTCTACGCATCCTTTTATTTTATAGCAAACTGTTTTGCCGTACGCAAAAGAGGGGAATTTATTTAAACCGTTTTTTACACCAAGCGAACAGGGTTTCGGACAATTCATTAAAGGCGATTGTTTCACCATCTTTCAATTTTATAAAAGTGCCCACAATCAATTTTTCGTCAATAGATACCAGAGCAGATAATTCCTCTTGATGACGGATATATTTTCCCGTTTCTCTAAAACATATTGCCTGTATCACAAAAAAAGCAGCCTTATATAGTCCTTTTAAAACATCTTCACTTTTTTCATAAAGCATATTATGAACACAGCCGTGATAAATATTGCATACACCTATTTTGATTGCTCTACTAATCGCCGTGTCGTCAATCAGCGTCAGCAATTCATCAAGACTTCCCTTAATCGGCTTTGTATCATAATAAAACTGAAAAAGGTCGGAAGGTTCCCAATTTAAAATTTCTTCTTTGCCCGAAAGGAAACCGCAAATCAATTCTCTGTGGGGTAAAGTATCCAGCATCGCATTATAGACCTGAATATCCGAAGCGGATAGTTCATCCAGTATTACAACCATATCAATATCGCTTGTTTCGGTGGCTTCTCCACGACCGTAACTGCCTTGAAGACCAACAAACCATACACGTTCTCCAAAATTTTCATTTAAGGCTTGCGAAAACTTACGCAACCAAGCAGTAATTTCTATCACATCAACAACCTCGCCAAGATTCTTATTTTTCGATTATTTTAATTATACCAGCTTTGCCTTAATAATTCAATTCATACAAAAAATCCCCTCGGCTTGCTCCGAGGAGATTTATGATTGAGTCTATGGTTTTACTTTTTTCTTAAATTCCAATTGGGAGCAGACTATTCCGGCAAACATAATGATGCAGCCGAGGTAGTTTTTGAACTCTAACACTTCGTGTAGAAGTAAAACACCGCCTATTGCACTAAAAACCGACTCGGTAGAAAAAACTATTGTTGCAAAGGTGGGGTCTGCATCCTTTTGAGCAATAATCTGGCAAGTATATGCCACGCCAACCGACATAAAACCGCCGTACAATATAGGGATTATGCCACCTGTAATTCCGCCGATTGTAATGGTTTCGGTAAAGACCGCTACTATACCGCTCAATATCGAACAGGTTAAAAACTGGCCTAAGCAAAAGGTTAATGAACTTATCGTGCTGGCATATCGGTCAACACACAAAATATGGAATGCCCAGAAAATTGCGCCGATAAATAAAAGTGCTTCACCGAGGCCGAATTGTAGTTGTTCGCCCGACATACAAAGCAGGAACAAACCCACCACACACATAACAGCGCCAAGCCAAATATTTAGAGCGGTCTTTTTGCGCCAAATAAGGAAGGCGAAAACAGGCACAAGCACGGTGTAAAGCCCTGTTATAAAGCCCGATTTGCCCGAACTTTGAGTGATTTCCACGCCGTATTGTTGAAGCGAGGCGGCAATAAATAAAATTGCACCTGCCGGCAGGGATGCTTTTAATGAGTGCTTTATTTTTGCCTTGTCCTTATAGTCTTTACGCTCAAATATCGCAATAACGGGAATCAAGGACAGACCGCCGAGCATAAAACGAATAGCATTATAGGTCATACTGCCCATATGCTCTACCCCGACAACCTGTGCAACAAAGGCAAAGCCCCATATTGAAGCGGTTACAAACAAAAGAATTGTAGACTTAACTTTTTTTAAATTCATTATGTATCTCCTAAAGATTTCAAAAATGCGGTTGCAAAATCTGCATTATATATATTAATTTAAATTTTTATAAAATTTACTCTTCTATTTCGTAGCAGAATTTGGTATAATGATTTTGTATGGATTTCGTATAGGGTTATTATACTCCATAAATTTGCATTTGCAACACATTTAGACAAAATTTGATGCTTTTGAAAAGCAGGTGATTTTTATTTACACTCAGGTTAACGGTTTGAACATATATTTTAACGATATAGGCAACGGCACACCAATCGTATTCCTACACGGATGGGGTGCTTCGGGCGAGGCGTTTTCCGGCATTATGGATTTTCTTTCCAAAAAGCCTTACCGCCTGATTGCAATAGATTTTCCCGGTTGCGGTAAAAGTGATTACCCACAAGCTCCGCTGAAATTAGAGGATTATGCTAACCTTGTTATGACAGTATTAGATAACCTCTCAATTAAAGACCCCATTTTAGTTGGTCATTCCCACGGTGGACGAGTTGCACTTTACCTTGCGGGCAAGGGTCTTGTAAATCCTAAGAAGATGATTTTATTCGGTGCCGCAGGTATGAAAACAAAGCAAAGTCTTAAAAAGACATTGCGCACTTACAGTTACAAAATTGCAAAAAACTTTTTAACTTTGCCTGTGCTTCGCTCATATACTGAAAAACCTTTACAGCAACTAAGAGCGTATTTCGGCTCGGCTGATTACAATGCCGCACCTGAGGTGTTGCGCAAAACCTTAGTGCACCTTGTAAACCGAGACATTAGAGATTTGTTCGGTAACGTTAAGGCATCTACATTGCTCATCTGGGGTGAAAATGATACCGCTACTCCGCTTTATATGGCACAGTATATGGAAAAAACCATACCCGACTGCGGTCTTTGTGTAATTAAAGATGCAGGACATTGGTGCTTTGCCGAAAGGCCTTTTGCCGTTTATCCAATTCTTGACAGTTTTTTATAAAGGCGTGATTTTTTGAATATTTTAATTTTTATTGCGCTGGCCCTTTTATGTGTATCGGCCGTTTTCTCTTCAATAAAACAATTACAAATGCTTCAACAAAGCAGTTATTTCCCGTCACGTTATTTTAAATGGCTGAAGAGTGATTTTTCAGCCAAGGCTTTGTTGCCTTTGGTATCCGTATTGCTTTGCGTTGCTTTTATATTATTAAAGACAACTGCAACCGCTTGGTTGTTGCTTTTAATAGCTTTGCTATATCTGTTTCGTATTCCGTCGGCTTTAAGCCACCAAAGAAAAGCTATTAAAAAATTAGTCTTTACAGCAAGAGTAAAGCGTATGATTACGGCTGAAGCTGTTTTATTGCTTGCTTTACTTATTTTAAGCTGGTTCTATTCGGCTTTTAGCTTTGTTGTTTTGGCGTTTTGTTTTATGGCACCGCTGCTTACTCTTTTTGGTTGGTTAATTACCCTTCCGATTGAGAAATGCCTTGCCGCTTATTATGTTGGGGACGCCAAGCGCAAGCTTAAATCGGTTCCTAACTTAAAGGTTATCGGTATTACCGGCAGTTTTGGTAAAACCGGCACCAAATATATACTCGGCCGAATACTCAGCGAAAAGTACAACACCCTTATAACGCCCGAAAGCTTTAATACACCGATGGGCGTGGTTCGTACCGTGCGCAGCAGTCTTACCGCAGGCACCCAAGTTTTTATTGCTGAAATGGGCGCTAAGAAAAAGGGAGACATTGATGAAATTTGCCGTATTGCCGACCCGGAAATAGGTCTTATCACCTCGGTTGGTCCTCAGCATTTAGACACCTTTGGCTCGGTTGAAACGGTACTTAGCACCAAGCTTGAATTAGCAGACCACGTTCTTAAAAAAGGTGGCTCGGTTTATATAAATACCGACAACGAATATCTTTCTGCTAAAAAGAATGAGCAAGGCTTTGTTTCCTTTGGCACAAAGGATGCTGAGTGTATATTAAAGGATTACAGCTATTCTAAGGATGGTTTAAAGCTGACCATTGAAAAAGGCGCTGAAACCTTTAATCTAACCTCCCGCTTGCTGGGCGCACACAATGCGCTTAACATTACAGGTGCGGTTGCTTTGGCTATGGATTTAGGGGTGTCAATTAAGGACATTCAGTACGCTGTTTCCACCTTAAAACCTGTACCGCATCGTTTGGAGATGAAGACCTTTATAAAGGGAAGCACACTAATTGACGATGCTTACAACTCAAACCCAGTAGGCTGTTTGGAGGCTGTTCGTGTCCTCGGCTCTATGGAGGGTATGCAAAAAATCATCGTTACTCCCGGTCTTGTGGAATTAGGCAAGCAGGAATACGAATATAATTATAATCTGGGTGTTGCCGCCGCAGAGCATTGTGACAAAATTATATTAGTTGGTGAGCAACGCTCTATTCCGCTTCGCAAGGGCGCTGTAGATAAAGGCTTTGATGAAAATTCTTTGTTCGTTGTCCCCTCTTTTAAAGCGGCGCTTACCTTGTTGCAGGATATGTGTGACAACAACACCGCCGTTCTGTTTGAAAACGACCTTCCCGATAATTACTTGAAATAAGGAGTCCCCATTATGAAAACTTGTATTGCAGTTTTATTCGGTTGCGCCTCGGTAGAGCACGAAATTTCGGTTATTTCGGCTGTACAGGCAATGCACAGTATCGACACACAGAAATACGATATTCTGCCGATATATGTAACCAAAGAGCGAGAGCTGTTTACCGGTGAAGCGCTTATGGATATTTCGGCTTTTAAGGATATACCTGCACTGCTTAGCAAATGCCGCCGTATATATCTTCTGCGTGAAAACGGAAAGGTGCTTGCAAAGTTCACCGATAAAAAGGCTTTTGAGAAAAATAACGGCACTGTAATTGACGTTGCCTTCCCTATTGTGCACGGCACAAACTGTGAGGACGGCACAATAGCCGGTTATCTTGAAATGCTGGGTGTACCTTATATCAGTTGCGACTGCTTGGCCGCCGCTGTTGGTATGGATAAGGCTGTTTTCAAATATGTTTTGCAAGCCAACGAGTTACCTGTTCTGCCTTGCGTTACATTTACTGCAAGACAGTACGCGGTAGACAGTGCACCGATTATAGAAAAAATAGAAAAGAAAATTGGCTATCCGCTTATTATTAAGCCGGTTAATTTAGGCTCAAGTGTCGGTATATCAAAGGTTGAAAACAATGATGAGCTTAAAGCCGCCATTACTCTTGCTTCTTCCTTTGCCTCTGAGATTTTGGCTGAGCACGCTATCGGCTCTTTGCGCGAAATTAACTGTTCTGTTGTCGGTGAGGGTGAGGACTGCGAAGCATCTTTACTTGAAGAACCCTTTATGAAGGATAAAATCCTTTCTTATGACGATAAGTACCGTTCCAATTCAACAGGTGCTAAGGGTATGGCTTCCCTTACCCGCCAATGCCCTGCCGAATTGTCTGCTGAAAAGACCGAGGAAATCCGTGAGATTGCCAAAAAGGTCTTTGCCGCCATTAAGGCATCAGGTGTTGTACGTATTGATTTCCTTATGGACACCGAGGACAACGACAAGGTTTATGTTAATGAAATTAACACAATCCCAGGTTCACTTTCATTCTATCTTTGGGAGCCTGCAGGCGTTCCTTACACTAAACTGATTGACAAGCTGGTTGATATAGCCTTTAAACGCCAACGCAGCCGTGAGCAGCTTATGTTTACGCTTGACTCCAACATTCTCTCTGAGGGTGGGCTGAAATTCGGTGGAAAGGGTGGCAAGCTTTAATGACCACCTTTTTAATTCGCCTTTTTGTTAAGGATAAAGACAACACCACTAATCCCCAGGTGCGTACTCGCTACGGTGTGCTTGGCGGTATTGTGGGTATTGTGTGTAATTTATTGCTTTTTGTTATAAAGCTTTCTATCGGCTTCTTTTCGGGAAGCGTATCTATTATTGCAGATGCGTTTAACAACCTTTCTGATATTGGCTCTTGCGCCGTAACATTACTTGGCTTTAAGCTTGCAAGCGAGCCGCCCGACCCTGAGCATCCCTTCGGTCACGGTCGTATGGAATATATGTCGGCTGCTTTGGTTTCTATACTTATCGTGCTTGTAGGTATCGAACTGCTGAAGGAATCGGTTAATAAAATTCTGCATCCCGAACCGTTAAAATTCAGTTATTATATAATCGCCGCTTTGCTTGTATCTATTGCTATTAAGCTTTGGTTAGGACTGTTCAACAAAAAACTTGGCGGCCGCATAAGTTCTCCCGCTTTGCATGCCACTGCGGCGGACTGTTTTAGTGACTGTTTTGCCACCTCGGCAGTATTGGTTTCTGTTCTTATTTCTCATTTAACCTCATTTAATATTGATGCTTATGTCGGCGTAGCCGTTTCAGTTTTGATTATGTGGAATGGTGTAAAATCCATTAAAGAAACACTTGACCCGTTACTCGGCACACCGCCCGAGCCCGAAACAGTATCGGCCTTAGAGGAATTGGTGCTTTCTTACCCTGACTTTTTGGGTATCCACGATTTGATTATTCACAATTATGGTCCCGGTCGTTCATTTGCCTCTTTACATGTTGAGGTGCCGCAGGATATTAACATTTTGACCTGTCACGAACGAATAGACCATTGCGAAAAAACAATATTAGAGCAATTAGGCTTAGAAGCAGTTATCCATATGGACCCTATTGCAACCGACGATAGTTACACTTTGGATATTAAGGATAAGCTGTGCGAAAAAATCAAAGAATTTGATAGTAATTTATCAATACACGATTTTCGCATAGTTAAGGGCGAAAATCGTACCAATTTAATTTTTGACGTGGCAGTTCCGCCAAAATTCCGTTTAACTCCGAAAGAATTAAAAGAAGAAATTGGGCGTTTGGCTACTAGTATTGACCCTACTTTCGTTTGTGTCATTACTGTGGATTTACTTTATTCCTCACCCGAATGTAAATAACAACAAAAAGAGCTTACCGAAGTTGCGGTAAGCTCTTTTTATTATATTATTGTAAAAGAACTATTGTATAAATATAAGATTTATGATAGAGTTATATTGGGGTGATAAAATGAGTTATAATCTAGAAAATAAATTGGCTTACAAGCTGATTGATGAAGTTGAAATAAATAAAATCGTTGACCGTTTGTGTGAGGAAATAAACCGCGATTATTCGGGCGAGGACAAGCATTTGCTTTTACTTTGCATTTTAAAGGGCTCGGTCGTTTTTATGGGCGAGATAATGAAACGGTTAAAGGTTCCCGTAGAAATTGATTTTATGAAGGTTTCCTCTTATGGTGGCGGCACCATCACCAGCGGAAGCGTTAATATTATACTTGACTTACTCCGTAAAGACCTTGATAAATGTGATATTCTTATTGTTGAAGATATTATTGACAGCGGACGAACTCTGTCATACTTAACTCAATATTTATCATTAAAGGGTGCAAAGAGTGTTAAAACCTGCACATTGTTGGACAAACCCAGCCGCCGTGAGGTTGATTTTAATGCTGATTATGTCGGCAAAGAGATTCCCGATGAATTTGTTGTAGGCTTTGGCTTGGATTATAACGAATCTTTCCGTGCATTGCCCTATGTGGCTGTTTTAAAGCCTGAAGTATATGAAAAGCACTGAGTTTGAACCCTTAATCTGGGAGAGATTGCGTTCCGAGAGCAGACCTATCGTGCTTTACGGAATGGGCGACGGAGCAGAGAAAATATTTCGGCAATGCCAAAACTACGGCATTGCCGTTTGCGATATTTTTGCAAGTGACGAATATGTGCGTGGGCATAGTTTTTTAGGTTATACCGTTTGTAAATTTAGTGACATTTGCAAAAAATACGAGGACCCTATTATTCTTCTTTGTTTTGCCGCATTCCGCCCAGATTTATTGAATAAAATATATTCAATAGCTGAAAATTACACCCTGCTTGCGCCTGATGTTCCGCTCTTTGGCGGCGGCATTGTTGACGATGCATTTTTGCACGAACACGCTGACGAAATCAAAATAGCTTATGAGTTTTTAGCTGACGAGCGTTCCAAACAGGTGTTTGAAAATGTTTTGCGTTTTAAAAGAAGCGGAAATATTGAATATTTGCGTGCTTGTGAAAGCGAACGTGAAGAAGTCTTCAGAAACATTTTCCGCTTTTCAAACAATGAAAGTTATTTAGATTTGGGCGCTTACACAGGTGACACTGTAACCGAATTTATAAATTTAACCGACAACCAATTTAATAATATTATTGCATTGGAGCCGGATAAGAAAAACTATAAAAAATTGGCTGACCTGTGTGATAATCTACAGGACAGCCGTATCACCTGTTATAATGCAGGTGCTTGGGATAAAACCGATAAACTCATCTTTGATGGGCGTGGCGGCAGAAATTCCCATTTGGGAGATAGCGGCTACACCGTTGATGTTTTTGCGGTTGATGAGTTATTAAAGGATATCCCTGTTTCTTATATTAAAATGGATGTTGAGGGTGCGGAGGCCCAGGCTATAAAGGGATTGTCCAACACAATTAAAAGATACTCCCCTGCTATGGCAATCAGCGCTTATCACAAAACTGCAGACTTTTTCACATTGCCGCTGATAGTTCACGAGTTAAACCCTGACTACAAGATATTTTTAAGGCATCACCCTTATATACCTGCGTGGGAAACTAATTTATATGTTGTTAAGGCTTAAATCTTTCAGCATATTGAAAAAAAGATTAACGGGAAAGCCTACTACATTCCAATAGCAACCGTTTATACCGCTTATATATCGTGCGGCAAGGCCTTGAACTGCGTATGCGCCTGCCTTGTCATAAGGCTCATTCCCTGAGATATAGTCTTCCATTTCGCTCTCACTCATTTGCTGGAAGGTCACTTCGGTAACACAATGAGCCGTGCGGACTTGACCATTATAAAGTAATGTTACGCCTGTCAAAACCTTGTGTGTCTTACCTGATAACAAATGCAGCATACGGTCGGCATCCGCTTTATCCTTCGGCTTGCCGAGTATTTCACCGTTTACAAACACTACTGTATCGGAGCCGATAACAAGTGTATCCTTATCAAACTTTTCTGCTACCGCTTTAGCCTTGCGGTAAGAAAGTGTTTCTACAAGTTTTGCAGGGTCTTTACAGTCACAGTTTTCATCTGTGTCGGCTATGACAACAGAAAAGTCAATGCCCAGCATTTCTAAAATTTCCTTTCGGCGCAAAGAAGCCGAAGCTAAAATAACTTTCATAGCAACCTCCAAATTAGAGAATTATTCAAACAGTAAGGGTTGGGTTTTTGTATGCCGACTACCGGAAAAGTAAAAAAACTAATTATCAGCGCTTGCTTACTCGGTGAGCCTTGCCGTTATGACGGCAAAAGCAAGCCTTGTGAATCTATTGAGCCTTTGAAAGATAAGTATGAGCTTATCCCTGTTTGCCCTGAATGTATGGGAGGTCTTAGCACACCGAGAGCCGCTTGCGAAATTGTAGGCGCGCGTGTTCTCACAGAGCAAGGAAAAGATTGCACCGCCGAATATGCCGCAGGCGCTAAAATGGTATTAAGGCTTTGCTTAGCCAATGATTGCACTGCCGCTGTGCTGAAAGCACGCAGTCCCTCCTGCGGGAACGGCGAAATTTACGACGGCAGTTTTACAAAAGCCTTAACTGTCGGCAACGGCATTACAGCCGAGCTTTTACTTAAAAACGGTATTTCTGTTTTTAACGAGAACCAGATTGACGAGCTTCTTTAGAATAAGCGCAACCGCAATAATCCTGCCTATATAAATTGTATTGCTGTGATAATTGTATTGAACGCTTATAGCCGTCCTTCTTTTTGAAATCGGCATAAAGATAACCTACTCCGTATTCTGCCTCTTGTCGCTTACCGATTTCGTTAAGCCATTCGGCATTTTTGTAAGGGCTGATTGATAATGTTGTTGTAAAAAGGTCAAAGCCTTTTTCAGCCGCTGTTTTGGCGGCTTCTCTTAATCGTAATTCATAGCACAAATAACAGCGTTTATCACCCTCGGGTAAGCTTTCAAGCCCTTTTGAAATTTTTAAAAAAGGCTCTGAAGTATAATCGGGTTTAATTATAGGAATGTCCCTTTTTGTTTCATCGATTAAACGAGCCAGCTCTTCGGCTCTGTAATTAAATTCACTTTCGGGTGAAATATTTGGATTGTAAAACAGAACAGTAATATCCATATACTTATATAAGTATTCTAAAACATAACTGGAGCAGGGCGCACAGCAGGCATGCAACAATAACCGCGGGCGCTTACCTGCGGCGACAAATTCTTCAATTTGCTTATCCATTAACAGTTGATAGTTTTGTTTCATTCTGTTCACCCACTTTATAAAAAGTATACCATATTCGGAGGAAAAAATGAAGATAATTTTACTTGATGCATCAACAGTATCATACAATGACATTGATTTTTCCGTCTTTAATGATTTTGGCGAGGTTGTAATTTACGACCTAACAAGTCCCGAACAGGTAGTCCCTCGCCTATTGGACGCTGATGCCGTATTGATTAACAAGATAGTTCTTAACCGAGCCGTCTTGGAGCAATTGCCAAAATTAAAGTATATCGGTCTTTTTGCAACCGGCTATAATAACGTGGACCTTGAATGTGCAACCGAACAAGGAATAACCGTTTGCAATGCCGGAAGCTACTCTACCAACGCAGTTGCTCAACACGTTTTTGCCTTTATATTAAACCACGCCAGCTGTATTCCCACCTATGATTCCTTTGTCAAGAACGGCGGATGGATTAAAAGCACCCGTTTTTCACCTTTTAGCTATCCTACCGTAGAGCTTTGCGGCAAAGTGCTTGGACTTATAGGTTACGGCAGTATCGGTAAGGCGGTTGCAAAAATCGGCAACGCTTTTGGAATGAAAGTATGCGTATACACCCGCACTCCGAAGGATGATTCAACAGTAGAATTTATGCCCTTAGACGAATTGCTTGCTGAGTCTGATTATATTTCGGTACACACTCCCTTAACAGATGCCACAGCCGAAATGTTTAATGCCGATTTATTTGCAAAATGCAAATCGGGCGCCTATTTTATTAACACTGCCCGTGGAGGAATTGTAAACAACAACGCATTATATGAAGCATTAGAATCAGAGCACCTTTCGGGCGCCGCTATTGACGTTTTAGACATTGAGCCTATGCCGTCAGACTGTATACTGTTAAAAGCAAAGAATATAACTATTACACCGCACGTTGCTTGGGCACCTTTAGAAACACGCCAGCGGTTAAATGATATAGTATATAATAATTTATCGTCTTACCTTTTAGGTCAGCCGATAAATGTAGTAAATAAATAGGAGTTGTTATTTTATGACCAAAACAATTTGGAACGGATTTGAAAAACTGGATTTTAAATTTGAGGACAAAGACGCTATCCTTGTTTTACCTAACGAGCCAAACGAAAAACGCAATTGGCTTTTTAAAACAGAATATTTCGATGCCTTCCCCGCTTTAGAAATTGAAATGCTTAAACGTGGCTTTGCGGTTGCCCACGTATTCAACAGCACACGTTGGTGTAAAAAAGAGGACACAGAGCGCCAAGCCAGATTTGCCGCTTACTTACATAAAGAATTTAATCTTGCCACAAAATGCATACCTGTAGGTATGAGCTGCGGCGGAATGCAGGCAGTATTTTTAGCCGCCAAACATCCTGAGCTTATTTCTGCGGTTTATATTGATGCGCCTGTAATCAATTTATTAAGCTGCCCGGGAGATATAGGTAAGGCTGACGGCAAAATGTGGGAAGAGTTTGAAAACGCTATGGGCATAAGCCTTTCTCAGTTAATCGGTTACCGTGAGCATCCGCTGGACTATGTACCCAAAATGATTGAAAATGGTATTCCTGTATTTTTAGTAGCGGGTGACAGCGACGGAGTAGTCCCCTATGATGAAAACGGCGAATTGCTTTACAATCTCTACAAAAAGGCAAATGCCGACATTACCCTTGTAATAAAACCGGGCTGTGACCACCATCCGCACGGACTTGAAGATAACACACCTATTATTGATTTTATTTTAAAACATTCATAAAAAATAAAACGCAGTTCTATTGAACTGCGTTTTTTAATCGAGAATATAAATTTCAATACTTCTTCTGCCGAATTTAATACAATCGTTATAGCTTGTCATATAAAGGTCAGCTATTGCGCTGCCGTCCTTGGCAAAACCGCCTGTATCGGCTGCGATTGCATAACCGTAATGGTATTTGCCGTCAGAAGATACGATATACATTTTTGTGCCGTACGGAATTTGCTTGGGGTTTACTGCAATATAACCGGGGCGAACCTTAACGCCTGTAGCACAGGTTGTACCCTTGCAATATGCAGTTGCTTTACCTGTTAATTTATTTGTGTAATTTACCGGTCTGCCGTTAGCATCCAACTCAATGGGAGTTGACGGTGTAAGGGTTGAAATTACATTTTTGTTTCCCGAAACCGAAACAGGCTTAGCAGAAACCTCTTTTGTACCCTCGGTCTTACCACCTACGATTTTTGTTTGGTAAGTGTATTCAACCTTATGGTCGTTAGTCATGGGTTTAGTAACAGTAGAATATGTGTAATCTACCTTTGTAACGCTTATTTTCATATTTTCGGTAACCACGGTAGAAAGGGACGGGGTGACATAGTCATTATAGTCTACGTCAACATTATATGATTTTAACACCTCGTCAACCGTCTCACCTGTGACTGCCTCAACAGTTTTGGTTTCTTCACCGACTGTAAGATACAGCGGAAATGCACGATTAACCTCTATTACATCTTCATTGGAGCCTGAAACAACAACCTCATCCTTTTTACCGGCAGGCATACCCGCAAGCTTTAAAATCTTGTAAGGGTCGGTTTGCACGGTTTGAATGCTGACAACTGTATCGGCGTCCTTAATTTTAACTGTTTTTATTGAATGGCTTAGCGTTACAACTATTGAACCTGTCAGAATAAGCAAAACCAACTGGGCGGCAAAAAGTCTTTTTGCTACTGCCAATTGCTTTACCTTTCCGGCAAAAGTTTTTATTTTTGTAAGCATCTATTCACTCCTTAATAGCTTTGAACAAAGTCAAGACGAATTTTTCTTGACCCTAAAGCATTATATTTGCCAAATTGATTCAAGTCAACGAATTGGACACACTTTCGATTGTGCAAAATGCACAATTTTTCGCTGTTTTAGGCTCCGCCAAAAGGTTACAAACTTGTAATATTTGCTGAAAAAGCGGTTTATTTCCAGTTTCTGTTAATTTTTCTTGTGCATTTTTCTTTGCGTTTGTGAATTTAATTCACTATTTGGGGCTATTTTAAGGCTTTTCCACTATAATTTACTCAAAAACGGCAAATTTTATACCAAAATTGGTCTTTTTTTCTAAAAGAGCAAAAAAAGAGCACTCCGTTTGGAGTGCTCTTTTCATCTGATTTACAGGGTGTTTCTGCCCTCTAAAGCACGCATAAGCGTTACTTCATCGGCATATTCTAAGTCTCCGCCGACCGGAATACCGTAGGCTAAACGAGAGACCTTTATTCCCATCGGTTTTATTATCCTTGAAAGGTAGCTCGCGGTAGCCTCACCCTCTACTGTCGGGTTGGTGGCTATTATTACCTCTTTTAATTCGGGAGAGCCAAGTCGTGACATCAGTTCTTTGATTCGCAACTGCTCAGGACCAATACCGTCAAGAGGAGAAATGGTGCCGTGAAGAATATGGTACATTCCTCTATACTCTCTGGCACGCTCAAAGGCCGCAACGTCCTGCGGTTCCTCAACCACGCAAATGGTGGTCTTATCCCTTGTGTCGTCAGAACAAATCGCACAGGTTTCACCGTCAGTCAAGTTGCAACAAACGTTACAATACTTTATTTTACGCTTAGCATCCATAAGTGCTTCGGCAAAGCTATTAGCGTATGTTTCGGGCATAGACAATACATAAAACGCCAAACGCTGAGCAGTTTTTTTGCCTATTCCCGGTAGTTTTTCAAACTGTTCTATAAGCCGTTGTAACGGCACTACTTGATTTGCCATGGCTTAAAAACCGCCCGGTAAGTTTAAGCCGCCTGTAATAGCCGACATTTCCTGCTCGGCAGTCTTAATTGCGTTAGATACTGCCTCATTAACTGCAATTGTGATAAAATCTTCAAGCATCTCAATATCGTCGGGGTCAACCGCTTCGGGCTTAATTGTTATTTTCTGCAGCTTATGTTGGCCGGTAACGGTAACTTCAACCATTCCGCCGCCTGCCGATGCGGTATATTCACGAGCGTCCAAATCCTCTTGCAAGGCAGCCATATCTTCCTGCATTTGCTGTGCCTGCTTGAGCATTTGGTTCATATTGTTGGGTTGCATATTTTGAGGTAATCTTGCTTTCATTATATAATCTCCTTATATTTCAAAAGATTCTATTCTTTGCATTATTTCGTCTAACGGGTCTTTTGCGGTAGCATCGGTATCCTTCTTTTTATACGGGCCAAGTTTATACTGACGGCCAAGCACCGCTTCAGCTGCCTTGCGAAGTGAATCACGATATGTTGCTTGTCTGATTAAATCATTAAACTGACTATTCGCACAGTCTATCAGCAGAAAATCGCCATCGATATAAGCAGAAGAGGAGTTCAAATAGGCTGCCAACAAAGGACTTTTAACCGAAAGCTCCTTTACAACCTGTTGCCAGTTTTCCAGTTTACCGTCGGTAGCCTTTTCGGTCTTTTCTTGTACTGGGGCAGTTTCAACCTTTACCGGCTCTTCTTGTTCCGGCGGGTTTTCTGTCTTGCTGACAGGCTTAGCACTTTCAGGCTGTGACGGAGATTTGCTCTGCTTCACCGGTGCGCCTTTTTCCAACGCAGAAAGGCGTTGTAAAATGTTTTCGGTTTCTCCCGAAAGCGTTGGAGTGCAAATCTTTATAACTGCCATTTCCAATTCACTGCGGCGGTTAATAACGTTCATACGGTTAAGAGCATCAGACAATTGGCGAATACTCATCATAATCTGCTCTAAACTATGCTTTTCGGCAATTTGCTCCAATTTAGCAAACTGCTGTTTAGCGCAAGGCACTAACGCTGCCGAGTCGGGCACTGATTTGATAATCATTAAATTGCGGTAAAGACCTAAAAGCTGTTCGCACAAATGCTGTATCTCTACTGCACCTTTATAAAGATTATCTATAAGCCGTAAAGCATTTGGCACATCACCTTGCAAAATAGCTTCCGCCAATTGCAAAAGCGCATCACTGCTTGCAACCGATGTGGCGCTTTCGACAGTTTTCTCGGTAATTACGCCACCCTTTGCGGCACATAAATCTAAAGTTGAAATTGCATCACGCATACCGCCGTCCGCCATAGTGGCAATAAGCATAGCAGCATCCTTTTCAAGCTCAAGGTTTTCAAGCTCGGCAATCTTTAACAGTTGCTCAGCTATTAGTGACGGCTCAATGCGTCTAAAATCAAAACGCTGGCAACGGGAAAGAATAGTGGCGGGGAGCTTATGCACCTCTGTTGTTGCAAGTATGAAAACAACGGTTGACGGTGGCTCTTCCAATGTTTTAAGGAGTGCATTAAAGGCTCCGACAGAGAGCATATGCACCTCGTCAATAATATAGACACGGTATTTTGATTGAGCAGGTGCATAGGTAACCTGTTCCTTCAAATTACGGATATAGTCAACACCGTTATTTGACGCCGCATCAATTTCCACTATATCAAAATTTTCTTCCTTACTAATTCTTAAACAGGAGTCACATTCCAAGCAGGCGTCACCCTTCTGCAAATTTAAGCAGTTGACCGCCTTGGCTAAAATTTTAGCACAGCTTGTCTTACCTGTTCCTCTGGAACCGGTAAAGAGATAGGCATGGGAAATCTTACCGCTTTCAAGCTGACCTTTAAGCGTTGTTACTATATGGTCTTGACCGACTACATCCGAAAAGGAAGATGGACGGTATTTGCGGTATAATGCACGGTACATTTTGACACTCCTTTCTAAAAAATACGCCCTTTGGTGTACGAACGACCGGATTGACTGTGGCGCATAGGCAACACCGCTTAATGCTGCTCGGTTCCCCGCCTGACATGGTTCACGGGCACCCATCGCACAGGACCCAACCGTTCGCACGCCAAAGGACGCATATATAGTTTTAAATATTATACACCAATTTAATTGTTTTGGCAACCGCAAAACGAAAGTTTTTTATTTTTCACTTGTATATATATAGTAAATTTGTTAAAATAAATAATAGATATAATTTACGGAGGTAATGACTTTGCAACAGCTTACAACAAATGCTCTTTTATCCTTAGAGCACACCATTGCTGCAGAGCTTTTCAAAGACAAAAAACACCCCTGGGAAGTGCTTCCCGAAATAAGCCAATTTATTAAAGAACTTGGCAAACAGTTAGACCCTGCCCGTTATACACAGGTTAAGGAAAATGTATGGATAGCCAACAGCGCTAAGGTTATGGCAAGCGCATATATTGACGGGCCTTGTATTATTGACGAGGATGCAGAAATCAGACATTGTGCCTTTATTCGCGGTAACGCAATTATCGGCAAAGGCTCGGTTGTAGGCAATTCAACCGAGGTTAAAAACGCCGTGATTTTTGACAGTGTGCAAATCCCTCATTACAATTATATTGGCGATTCCTGTTTGGGCTATAAATCTCATATGGGTGCAGGTTCTATAACCTCCAATGTTAAATCGGATAAAACCTTAGTGACTATAAAATGTAACGGTGGTGTTATCCCCACCGGTCTTAAAAAATTTGGTGCGATTCTGGGCGACTATGTTGAGGTTGGTTGCGGTTCGGTATTAAATCCGGGCAGCGTAATCGGTAAAAATTCAAACATTTACCCCCTCTCTTCTGTTCGTGGTTTCGTGCCGGAAAACTCTATTTTCAAATCGGCTGACAGTATTGTTACTAAGCAGGCACGATAAAGGGAGAATTATGGAACAGTGGGATATATTAGATAAAGACGGTAACCCAACCGGCAAGGTTATCCCCAGGCGCAACGTACGGTTGATGCGAGGGGAATACCATTTGGTTGTACACATATGGATAGTTGGTTCAGACGGGCGTGTGCTTATTCAGCGCAGGTCTGATGATAAACCGCTTATGCCGGGTGAATGGGCGGCTACCGGTGGTGCCGCTGTATCGGGTGAGGATTCTCGTACAGCCGCCAAAAGGGAGCTTTTTGAGGAGTTGGGCCTCGACATAGAGCCTGAAAACTTTTTACTTATCAAACGTATGATGCGCAAAAATTCCTTTTTGGATATTTACCTTGTCTATTGCGATGTGGATATTAAAGACCTCCGTTTGCAAAAAGAGGAGGTTGCTTGCGCTGCTTGGGTACACCGCAACAAGCTTATGAGTATGGTACGCAAAGGCGAATACCATAACTACGGCAAGGAATATTTCAGCACGCTTTTTGCGGGCTTCAGAAAATTTAAAAGGCGGCCCGGGAAGGAGCAAAAGCATGGCTAACAGATACGAAGGGGTAAAATGCCCCGTATGTAACGGATACTTATTTGAAGATGCAGACGATATTGTTGTTTGCCCCATCTGCGGTGCACCGCACCACAGAGCTTGCTATCAATCAATCGGGCATTGCGGTTTAGAGGAACTGCACGGTACCGAAAAGCAGTACGACAAAGTGCAAAGCAATAACGCTACTGCAAATAACAACACTAAAGAAACCACTTGTCCCAATTGCGGAAAAACGATAACAAGCGATATGCTTTTTTGCCCGCACTGCGGAAGAATGCGTGGCGAATCTTCAAACCAGTCAAGAGAGCAAAAAACTCCGTTCTTTGTAACCCAACTTGACCCCCTTGGCGGCATACATCCCACCACAGATATTGGTGACGGTGTGACCGCTAAACAGGCGGCAGAGTTTATGAAGGTTAACACCATAAGATATATACCGAAATTTGCTTCACGCGCTAAGGCGTCTTGGAACTGGCTGGCATTTATACTGCCATACAGCTTTTTCTTTTACCACAAAATGTATAAACACGGTATTATCATTTCTTTAATTTACCTTTCTTCCGTTATATTAGGACTTCCTATGCAGGCTGAGGTTACACAGCTTATATCCTCAATGCCATTAAACTCCACCATGACTGATATGTTTTCGAACGCTATTCAAAGCGGATGGGAAGTTTCATCTACTTCTATGCTCCTTTACTCAATCAGCCTTGTGATTTCACTGCTGCTGCGTATTTTCTGCGGAATTTTCGCTGACGGCTTATATAAAAAGCACGTTATTAAATCGGTTAAGAAATATGGCGTGTTAGAGCCCGAACTGCGTGAACAACAATATATTAAAAAAGGATTGCCGAGCATTTATCTTTTGCTTTTTGTTACTGTTGCCTTTTATTGGCTGCCCAGCGTTTTAAATACGATATTTTTTTAGGAGGTTAAAACAATGGAACCGAAAAAGATTTGCAGTGTCTGTCACACCGAGAACCGATACGATTTTACATTCTGTAAGAATTGTGGCTCTAAATTGCAGGTTTCAGAGCAAGAGCCAACAGCTAATGATGCTCCCGTAAAGACGGATGTTCAACCGACCGAACAAACAGCAAGCCCCGACAATCTTTCAGAATTAGAAGAGCGTGCAACCTTTATTGGTAAAAACGGTCCCGCAATAGCACAAAAGCAATTAGACAAGAAAATGCGCTTTACAAAACACGGCTGGAATTGGGCTGTATTCCTGTTTGGCTTGTTTTTAAGTCTGCCGTTCATTTGGTTTTTCTATCGTAAAATGTACAATCAAGGCACCAAGGTTTTAATTGCCTCTTTAGCCTTCTTTATTGCTATAAGCGGTTGTGTTGCCGGCTTTATTTCACCTATCTTTGAAGCTGTGAGTGTCGTAATTGAACCGCTTGCCGAAAATGACTACTCATCATATATGAACTACACCCCTATGGAAAACAATGAATTTATAGAAGGCTTTGAAGACGGTTTCCAAGAGGGTTACGGATATGACCTGCCTGATGAGGTTATAAATGAGATGACAGCAAAACTCACCGCTAAATTATCGCAAATGCTTATTTGCTTTTTAGGTGCCTTCTTGCTTAATATCGGTCATTTAGTTTATATTATTTTGCTTTCTGTTTATGCCGATAATATTTACAGCAATCATTGCGACAGAAAAATTAAGCGTTTAAAGAATATATCCAACTGCAACCCCATTACCCTGCATAATTTGGGTGGCACCAACACATTGGCGGGTGTACTTAGCGGTATATTCGGTTATATAGGTATTTCAATTATATCAACTTTGATTGTTTTTGCCGGTATGGCATCCTTAATCAATGCTTTTATATCTATACTGAACGCAATGTAAAAGGAGAATTATTATGAAAATCAAAAAAGCAATAATTCCGGCAGCAGGTTTAGGTACACGTGTTCTTCCTGCTTCAAAAGCAATCCCGAAAGAAATGTTACCCATTGTGGACAAGCCGGCTATTCAATACATAGTTGAAGAAGCTGTTAAGGCAGGTATCACCGATATTCTTATTATCACCAACCGCGGTAAAGGCGCTATTGAGGACCATTTTGACCATTCCTTTGAGTTGGAATACACTATGCGTGAAAAGGGCAAAACCGCTATGGCTGACGAGGTTGCCAAGGTTGCAGGTTTAGCTAATATTTATTTCATCCGCCAAAAAGAAACTGCCGGACTTGGTCACGCTGTACTCTGCGCTAAGCGCTTTGTTGGTAACGACCCCTTTGCAGTATTGTACGGTGACGATGTAATTATCGGCGAAGACCCGGCTATTGCTCAGCTCTGCCGTGCATACGAGCAACACGGCAAGGGTGTTGTAGGTATTAAAGAGGTTTCCGAAGAGGCAATTCAAAAATACAGTTCTATGAAAACTGCTCATATCGCCGATAACCATTACTTTATTGATGATATGATTGAAAAACCGAAGCCGGAAGAAATTATGTCCTTGTTTTCTATCTTGGGCAGATGTGTGCTGCCTGCTGAAATTTTTGAAATCTTAGAGCATACTGAGCGAGGAGCCGGCGGTGAGTTGCAGCTTACCGACGCTATGAAAACTCTTGCCCGCCGTGATGGTATGATTGGTGTTGATTTCACCGGCACAAGATACGATATGGGTAATAAGCTTGGTATACTGCAAGCAAACATTGAGGTTGGTTTAAATCACCCCGAGGTTGCAGAAGGCTTAAAAGAATATATTAAAGATTTGGCAAAAACACTTTAATAAAAAAAGGATGGATTTTCCATCCTTTTTTTATTATTGAAAAACACATTTTGCAATAGTATAATATATGTAGCACTAATCTTATTATTTTTAGTCGGGAGGAATTAAAATGAAAAGAATTTTATCAATGGTACTTGTACTGCTTTTGGTTTTTTCCTTTGCTGCTTGCAATAAAGGAGAGTCCTCCAAAACCGAAAGTGTTGAGTCCACATTCGTAGCGCCGACAAACTATGCTTCGGTGGTAATCGTTACTATCAATCCTCAGTTTAAATTGTATCTTGATGCACTCGGTCAGGTATTGGCAGTAGAGCCTCTTAACAAGGATGCAAAGAGTGTTGCTAAGAACATTGATACTACTACAGGTGATTTCCAAGCGGTTATTGACAATATTGTTCTTGCCGTTCATGACGGTGGTTTCATAAAAGAAAACGCAAAGGTTAATGTAGAGGTTGCGGAGATTAAAAACGATATAGTTAATCCCGAAGCCCTTATGACTACCGTTAAAGATTCCGCTGACAAAAGCTTTAAAAACATAGAAACTAAAGTCGAAGTGTCTGCTTCAATTAACAAAAACGTACATATTCATAAATATTCTGCCGCAACCTGCACAAAGGCTGCTACCTGCTCTTGCGGCGAAACACAAGGTGAAGCCTTGGCGCACAAGTTTAAGAACGGAAAATGTACTGTTTGCGATGCAACTGACCCGAATTACAAACCACCTACACCGGTCGCTAACAAAAAGGGTTCTTGGGTAGCTGAATTTGTAACTAAAACCGGAACTTATTGTAATGTCACTCTTATCTTAAACGGAACTCCTTCAATTGGTGTTGGTTTGGGCGACCCGCTTTCCTCTATGCCACAGGAAGTACAAAACGATATTAGAAAAAATAAAAACGACCCGAATTACAAGGAATCTTACATCGTTTATAAAGGTAAGGATTATTGGGAAGCAAGAGGCGGCAGCTCTAAACTCGAACCCTTTGAAGAGAGCAATAACACCTTAACTTTAATATCTTCCATTAACGAAGAGGCTGTAATTGTACTTACAAGAACAGGTGAAAACACTTTAACTGTTGAATCCATTACTCAACTTTTCAAAGAAATGATTGAAGATGTCCCTGTAGGCACAAAGCTTACATTTAAAAAATAATAAAAAGCACGGGCGGTTTTCCGCCCGTGCTTTTTATATGTGCATCGCTTGAACAAATTTTGTTGTTATGTTATAATTTCGGGAAAAGGGATTGTGCTTCAAGGGAGGGTTGGATATGAGAAAAGTTTTGGCACTTCTATTATTTATAACTTTTGTTTTTAATTTAGTCGCCTGCAATAATGATGAACAAGTAAAAATCACTTGCTCGAATTGTAATAAAAGCATTCCAATAAGCGCCGACTTTTGCGAATATTGTGATACAGCGATAGGAAAAACCAAAACAGAAAGCACGACTAATTCCAGCGACAATTCAACCTCTAACGAAACTGCAGAAAGCAAGGCTGAAAAAACAAGCAAAGCTTCGTCCACCAGCACAACAAAACCATCCAACAAAACTCCTTCTACAACTGTTTCAACCGAACAAAAGCCTGCAGATAACACAATACCCGAGGGTGGCATCTATTTTATAAGCGTTTCGAACAAAACATTATCGCAAGGCAAAAAGTTCCCCACAAAACCGCAACATTATGACACTTATACGTACGAGGATTATAAATATACTTTCGATAATTCTTTGGGTGGTTGGGCAGTTAGCGTAATACATAAAGATAAGGTTAAATATTCTTCTGTATTATCATCAATTGCGGGGGCACCGATAAAAAGTTTGTACTACACTTTTAGGGGTTGTACAAAAATGAAGGAGTCACCTGCTATTCCCCATACAGTGACCGATATGACGGCCTCCTTTATGGATTGCAGTTCTTTACGGTCGGCACCAACATTACCCGAAAGTGTTAAAAGTTTATCCTTTGCTTTTAGTTATTGTAAATCATTAGTTTCTGCACCAAAAATACCCAGTGGTGTGACAGATTTAACCCGTACGTTTGAATGGTGCTCCTCATTAACTAAAGCGCCCGAAATTCCTAATAATGTAACCAATATGTTATTAACTTTTTCAAATTGTCGTTCTCTTGTTATCGCTCCGCAAATACCCAACGGAGTCACCTACTTGTCTTATGCATTTGAAAATTGCTACTCTCTAACTACTGCTCCTGCCGTTATTCCAAGAAGTGTTGAAACAATGAGAGGTGCGTTCAAGGGTTGCGAGGCCCTCACGGGAGAAATTACTGTAAACGCCATATTAAGCGGTGATGAGTCTAATGAATCACCAATCAATTCTTGCTTTGACGGAACGGCAAAGCCAATTATTTTAATAGGCTCCAATTTATTGCCAGAGTTTAATAAATGGGAAAACATTACTATTAAATAGTTAAACAAAAGGACGGCATTTCGCCGTCCTTTTGTTTATTCATTATTTTCCATATTTTCCATTGCGTATTTACAGCATTGAAGCACTAACAAATTAAATGAAACATTATTTTTCTGTGCCTCTTCTTGTAATTTATCAAACAGTGGCTCGGTAAAACGAATAGTGCGGGCAATATTTGCGCTTTTTAATTCATTATCTATTTTAAACATTTTCATCACCACTATAATATTATGCTTATTTTCGGTTATATTTATATAACCGAAAATGGTTGTATAACTTTAAAAATTGTGTTACAATGCTATTGAGGTGAGTTTATGAAATGCGAAAATTTCTTTTGTATGTATCAAGAAAATGGCGAATGCCTTTTAGATGAAATCTCTATTGATGTTTCAGGGGAATGCGATAGTTGTATTTATATAGATATTCCAGAATCGGATTTAATTAAATATAAAACTAATATTAGAAATAAAATCGAAAATCACTAAACACCCCGACAAAGATAAACAAAATCGGGGCGCTCTCTGTAGCGAGGGCGCCCCGATTTTTTAATTATTAGTTATTTGCTTGCCGGTGTGGTCGATGGTGTAGTTGTCTTTATAAATTAAGTCGCTTATAAAGACAAACTCGTAGCCTTGCTTTGTCAGTTGCTCTAATATGGTTGGCAGTGCTTCGGGAGTATGGTCGGCGTCGTTATGGAAAAGGACGATTGAGCCGTTTTTTACATTGCTTACTACCCTATTAGCAATTGATTCGGCGGTTGCATTATCCTTCCAGTCCAAACTATCAACATCCCACTGGATTGTATACATATCTATACTATCTACTGCCGAGATTACCGAATTGTTATAGTCGCCGTAAGGGGGTCTGAACAATGTCGGTGTTTTGCCTGTAACCTTGGCAATTTTTTCGTTACAGTTTTTTAGTTCCTCAATCATTTGCGCTGTAGACAGCTGGGACATATGCGGATGGGTATTTGAATGGTTTTGAATTTGGTGACCCGCTTTTGACAATTGTTTTACCGATTGCGGATATTTATCGACCCAAGCGCCGACTACAAAAAAGGTTGCTTTAACCTTATATTTGCCCAAAATTTCGATTAGTTCTTCGGTGTCGTCATTACCCCACGCCGCATCAAATGATATTGCTATCTGCTTTTTTTCGGTCCCGACAGAGTAAATAGGCAGCAGCCGTTCGCTGTTTGCAAATACGCCTATAGAACAGACCATCACAGTAACAAAACATAGCACCGCTGCGCAAATTCCTGTTGCCTGTTTTTTAGTTAATATCACATATCTCATAATACTATCCCCTTTAGTACACTCCTATGAGGGACAAGAGCCGAAATATGCGGAAATTTTGAAAATTTTACTATACATTGACATAAAAGTATGGTACAATTACTGAGTAAGCAAACACGACTAATCCTAATCTGATTTTAAGGGTAAGATTTTCGTCTTTGCATTGTTAAAATACTCGTTAATCCATTAGGATTAACTGCGTTTTGTGCCTCGCACAGCCAAAAATCTTTCTCCTTAAAATTCTTCGACCTAAAACGAACAGAATTTTGAGTGATTTTTGGTGCGGAAGAATCCGTAAGACTAACGTCTACGAATGATGACAAACCGAAAAGCATCGAAATTATGCCGTTTTAGGCAGTTTCGGACTAGTCGTGTTTGCTTAAATTATGTAAAGGAATGATTGTGATGGTAAAAGCAGTTGTTGGCGCAAACTGGGGCGACGAGGGTAAGGGCAAAATTACAGATATGCTCGCAGGCACCTCTGATATAGTTGTCCGTTTCCAGGGCGGTGCTAACGCAGGACACACAATAAAAAACAACTACGGCAAATTTGCTTTGCACATTTTGCCTTCCGGTGTATTCAACGGCAATGTAACAAACGTTATCGGCACCGGTGTAGCGTTGAATATTGACCAGTTTATTAAGGAATTGAACGAAATCGTTGACCGCGGCGTACCGATGCCCAAGATTTGCATCTCTAACCGTGCGCAGATGGTTATGCCCTATCATATTCTTTTTGACTGTTACGAGGAGGAGCGTCTTGGCAAAAACAGCTTTGGCTCCACCAAGTCGGGCATTGCTCCTTTCTATTCTGACAAATACGCTAAGATTGGTTTCCAGGTTTGTGAGTTATTTGATGAAGAAGCTCTCTATAAGCGTTTGTGCGCTATCGTAGAGGTAAAGAACACCCTTATTCGTTCACTCTACAATAAGCCGGAGCTTAATGTTGACGAGATTTTTAAAACAATGCTTACTTGGCGTGACCAAATCAAGGATTTCGTTACAGATACTCACGTGCTTCTCCGTGATGCCGAGAAGGCAGGTAAAACCATTTTATTAGAGGGTCAGTTAGGCTCTTTAAAGGATACCGATTACGGTATTTATCCTATGGTTACCTCCTCTTCCACCTTGGCTGGCTACGGTGCAATCGGTGCAGGCGTACCGCCTTATGCTATCAAAGAAATTATCACTGTTGTTAAGGCTTATTCCAGCGCAGTTGGCGCAGGCGCTTTCGTCAGTGAAATTTTTGGCGAGGAAGCCGAAAAAATGCGTAACAACGGTGCAGACGGCGGCGAATACGGCGCCACCACCGGCAGACCCCGTCGTATGGGTTGGTTTGACGCAGTAGCTACACGTTACGGCTGCGAGGTACAGAGCGCAACACAGGTTGTTTTGACAGTTATTGATGCTCTTGGTTATTTGGATGAAATTCCGATTTGTACCGGCTATGAAATTGACGGTAAAATCACAAAAGAATTCCCTGTTACTCCGCTTTTGGAGAAGGCAAAACCCGTACTCACTGTTTTGCCCGGCTGGAAATGTGATGTTTCGGGTATCACCGAGTATGACAAGTTGCCTGAAAACTGCCGTAAATATATTGAGTTTATTGAGAAAGAAATCGGTGTTCCGATCACTATGGTTTCCAACGGCCCTGCAAGAGAGAATATCATTTATAAAAAATAAATTAGTGGGTGTGTGCCATGAAATTTACTTATAATGACCAAGTGGGTGCCCATGAAGGCTTTTGCGTAATTAAGTCTTCCGAACAAAAAACAACCGCAAAGGGTATCCCTTACTTAGATATGATTTTATCCGATGCTGACGGCGAAATTTCCGCAAAGTATTGGGACTTTAATCCCGACACCAGCGAGCCCTATCGCGCGGGCGAAATTGTTAAGGTGAGGGGCACAATTTCTAAGTACAACGGCGCCGACCAATTTCGTGTCGAGCGTATTCGCCACGCTAACGATAACGACCAATACGATATGAACGATTTGGTTAAATCGGCAGAGTATGACAGCGCAGCAATGTTTGACGAGCTTAAAAGCACGGCGTTGGACATTGAAGACTCCAATATGAAAAAGCTGGTGCTCTATTTATTGGAACAAAACCGCGAAAAGATGCTTTATTGGCCTGCGGCTTTTAGACTGCACCACGCTGTTAGAGGCGGTCTTTTGTACCACACATTATCAATCATCCGTTTAGCCCAAAGCGTTTGCGCTATTTATCCCCACATCAACCGTGACCTACTTTTTTCGGGCGCAATTTTACACGATATTGCAAAGCTTGATGAGTTTGAGGTTAATGATACGGGTGTGGCTACGGGATATTCGATTGAGGGTAATTTAATAGGTCATTTGGCCAAAGGTGCTATTTTAATTGACCGTGCCGCAAAGGAGCTCGGCGTACCACAGGAAATTGCAATTTTATTGGAGCATATGGTCCTTTCTCACCACGGCGAGCCGGAATTTGGTGCTGCAGTCAGACCTATGCTGCTTGAAGCTGAGGTTTTATCTGAACTGGATATGCTTGATGCACGCATTTACGAAATGAGCGAAGCTATTTCAGAGACCGAAATCGGAGGTTTCACAGGTCGTATGTGGGCGCTTGACAACCGCAAGTTGTTCAACCACGGTATGATGCCTTGCGAGCCCAAAGCAAAAATTATATAACAAAAAGAGCTGAGCATTCGCTCAGCTCTTTTATTTTATTTATTTGCCGTATTTTACATAGTTGGAAGGATTAGTATGATTATAACTACCCTTACTGTTCTGCTGTATACGAACTTCAAAGTGGAGATGGTTTCCTGTAGAGGCACCGGTTGAACCAACATAACCTATTACCTGGCCCTTTTTAACTGACTGACCCTTTTTAACTATATAGCGAGTCATATGGGCATATAAGGTTTGATAGGAGTTGCCGTTAGTCGCCTTACCGTGATTGATAATTACGTGGTTACCATAACCGGAAGATGATGTTTTAACCGCACTGACAACGCCTGCCGCCGAAGCAACAATAGCCCTGCCTGCGGGTGCGGGGATATCTATACCCTTATGCATTTTTCTATAACCGTAAATCGGATGAATTCTATAACCATAAGGTGAAGAAATACGGCTATGACCGGGTACTGGCCAGGTAAAATTAATCGAGGTCATAATAAGGTTGCCCGTATCGTATCCTGCCGCTTCTCTTAAGCTTTCCTCCAACTCAGCCTCAGCCTGTTGGTATTTTTTAAGTAATGCTTGCTGCTGAGAAATATCCTTATTTACTTCATTAACATCGGCTTTTGCGTCATTAAGAAGGCCTGTGTATTCCTTTTGCGCAGAAGCAAGTTGAGCAGAAACATCCTTTTGCTCTGCTTGCTTTGTTTCAATCACCTTTTGGTCGGCTTCAATCTTCTTTATAGCCGCTACCAACTCGTCTATGATTTTCTTATCATACGCTGAAACGTTCTTTGCCATTTGGGCTTTTGCAAGAAAATCGCCCAAATTGTCAGCACCGAGAAGTAAAGTGATAGTTGCTGTATCACCACTCATTTGAATGGCGCGAAGGCGCCTTTTAAAAGCATCCTTTGTATCAGCAATCTCTTCGTTCTTTGCCGCAATTTCTTCTTCCAACTTATTCATTTCAGAATTATACTGATTGATAAGTTTATTGCAGATATTGATGCGGTTTTGCACATTGGAAACCTGCTTTTTATATTTATCAGCTACCGCTTGCTTATCTTTTTTATCATCTTTAAGCTTAGCGATTTCGTTCTTGATTTTATTTTGTTCTTTTAAGTTGTCCTTTAACTGTTGCTCTAAAGATGCAGCGCCCGCATTGAAACTAACCGCAGGAGCTTGCAACAAGCAACAAGCAACCATAGCCAGCGCAATAAGAATTTTAAAGTTAAACCTTTTAAATTGCACGGAATTCACTGCCTTCCTTTTTAAGATACTTAGTTATAACAAACAAACTTCCGAACACACCGGCGAATATGCCGACGGCGGCAAACATAATTAATAATTCCCAAATGAATGTGTTAAAGGGCACAACCGAAGCGATACTCAAAACGCTCTTCAAGGTTTCAACTACTGCTCGATACAAGAAATATACGAGCCCCAAAGAAACAAGTGCCGAAACAACACCAATCGCAACGCCTTCAACCAAGAAAGGAATACGGATAAAGGAGTCAGTAGCACCGACCGCCTTCATAATATTGATTTCCAGCTTGCGGTTATACATAGTAACACGGATAGTGTTTGATACTATAACGAGAGAAATGATAACCAAAATACCGATAATCCAGAAGCCCGCTATTTTAAGCGCATTCTTAATGGCATAAATGGTGTCCGCAACATTTTCTTGGGACTGAACACTGTCTACACCCTCAGTATCCTTTATTGCCTGCACGGTTTCATCAAACTTTGACAAGTCTTTTAAAACTACCTTGGCGCCGTCAGACATTGGGTTTTCATCATCAATGAAATCAAAGTATTCTTTTTGATTTTCTAAAAGGTTGTCCTTAACTGTTTCAAGAGCTTGTTCCTTTGATATGTATTCAACTGATGAAACATTATCAAGTGTTTCAAGTTTTTCGCAAAGCTCGAGCGCCTCTTTCTCATTATGAATGAGATAAGCGTCCTCGGGAACTTCATCCTCGCTATTATCGGTCGTGGTTGTATCCTGAGGCACAGTAAAATCCTTGGCAGCCTCACCGTAAAGGACCGAGTTTTTGTCATTAAAATACACCATAATGACATTTTCTTTTTCAATCTCGTTTAGTGCCTTATCAACATTCTTAGTAATCATTACTGCAACGCCGATAATTGACATACAGGCCACCAAAACACCGATAGAAGCTATTGACATAAGGCGGTTTACCCATATATTCTTTAAGCCGTTGGCAGTGAGGTATCTAACGCTACGCAGTTTCATTACAGTACCTCCCCACCATTGTTATCGGCAATAACTGTGCCCTTGTCCAACATAATAACACGCATATTAAAGTCACGCACCATTTGGTGCTCATGGGTTACCATAAGAACAGTAGTGCCGCGTTTATTGATTTCTGCCAAAAGTTCAACAATGGCATAGGACATATTTGGGTCCACATTACCTGTAGGCTCGTCCGCAATAATTAAGCTGGGCTTATTCACCAGCGCACGTGCCAAGCCGACACGCTGTTGTTCACCGCCTGAAAGCTCACTAGGCATAACATGTGCCTTTTGGCTTAAGCCTACCAAATTCAACGCCTTTGCAACACTGCGGCGGATTTCACGCCGACCGGCACCTGTAACGTGCATAGCAAAAGCCACATTTTCAAATACATTTAAATTGGGTATCAATCTAAAATCCTGAAAAACTATACCCATTGTGCGCCTTAACATAGGGATTTGGCGGCGCTTCATACGGCTGAGACGGTAACCGTTGACTATAAGCTCGCCGGAATCCATCTTTTCTTCTCGCATAATAAGTTTCATAAAGGTACTTTTACCGGCACCGGAGGGGCCGACAACAAAGACAAATTCACCCTTATTTATGCGTATATTTACATCGTTGAGCGCGTGCGTTCCGTTAGCGTAAACTTTTGAGACACCTTTAAACTCTATAAGCGGCTCGTTAACCTTGGAAAGCACTGCCTCATTTACTTCTGGTTTAATTGTACTCACCCTTTTTAATACTTAATAGGATTTGCTCTTAAATACTTGTTTACCATTAAAGCAATTTTAAATACTATTGCATGGTCAAACTCTCGCAAATCAAGACCGGTAATCTTCTTTATCTTTTCAAGTCTGTAAACCAAAGTGTTTCTATGCACAAAGAGTTTACGTGAGGTTTCTGAAACGTTCAGGTTGTTTTCAAAGAATTTTTGAATGGTAAAGAGGGTTTCTTGGTCAAGGCTTTCAATTGAGCCACGTTTAAATACCTCTTTAAGAAAACTGTCACAAAGTGTTGTAGGCAGTTGATAAATCAAGCGTGCAATACCTAAATTATTGTAGCTGACAATAGATTTTTCGGTATCAAATACCTTACCAACCTCAAGCGCAACCTGCGCTTCCTTGAATGAACGGGCAAGGTCTTTAAGATTTTCTACCGTTGTACCGATGCCAACCACAACGTGTGTATAGAATTCACCCGAAAGGGTGTCAACAATTGAACGGGAAAGATTTTCTAAATCCTTCATTTCTATGTTCTGTTTGGTTTCTTTTACAAGCACTATACTGGAATCGCTAATGCTTATAACGAAATCTTTATTTTTATCGGGGAAGAGATTTTGAATAATGTCGTAAACTGAAACATCATTGTGTGACACCACTTTAATAAGGATAACTGTACGAGAAACGTCATTATTAAAGCGAAGCTCACGAGATTTAATATAAACATCGCCCGGCAAAATATTATCAAGAATTATGTTCTTAATAAAATTCTTTCGGTCATATTTTTCATCATAGTAAAATTTAATGCTGCTGAGTGAAATTGCCAAAATTTCTACATACTTTGCCGCTTGAGGGTCTGTACCATCAACAAAAAGTAAAAATTCGGGAGTCTTATCGGAGCCGAAGAATTTATAGGTGCTCTGACCTTTTGTAAAGGTTTCTGTAGAGCCGGTAAAGCTCTGAACGGGAGCCTCATACGCTTCGCCGACACGACTTAAATCACTGCAAGCAATTACAGTAGAATTTTCATCGATAACACCTACTGTTCTATCAATAACATCTTTCATTTGATGAATTATCCCTTGAAAAAGTCTGTTAGACATAAAACTTACACTTCCCCTTTGTTTTGCATCAATAAAAAGTATATATAATACTACCAATTATCCATATATATTGTACACAAAATCCTGTAATATTTCAAGTGCAAATGGCGAAAAAGTTACAGATTTGTTACAAAATAATAAAAAACACACCTGCCGGTAACCATAAGTTACCAACAGGTGATTTTTTTACCATTTTTTAATTAGTTAGAGATTGTTTTCTCAGTCTCTTTATCGAAGATGTGAAGCTTTTCAGGCTCAATAGCAATCTTAATGGTGTCGCCTGCTTTAGCAGTAGAGGTAGGAGCAACACGGCAGTTGATATTTGTACCTTCGCATACGGTGTAGAGATATGTCTCAGCACCCATAAGCTCGGTAACTTCAAGATATGCTTCTACAACGCCATCTTTGAACTTTTCAAGGAGTTCCGGCTCGTCGTGAACGTGTTCAGGACGGATACCGAAGGTAACCTCTTTATCAACATAAGCATCTAATTTGCCATCTACATTCTTAGAAGCAGGTAATTTGATTTGATATTTAACGCCCGGCTTGGTTTCAGTATCCTCTGAGCCGAACTCAGCAAAGTAATCTTTACCGGACTTAATGATTTTACCATCAATAAAGTTCATTTGCGGAGAGCCGATAAAGCCTGCAACGAACATATTAACAGGTGTCTCATAAAGGTTTTGCGGAGAATCAACCTGTTGGATTAAACCATCCTTCATAACAACGATACGAGTACCCATGGTCATAGCCTCGGTCTGGTCGTGTGTTACGTAAATGAAGGTTGTACCCAATTTTAAGTGAAGCTTAGAAATCTCGGTACGCATTTGAGCACGGAGCTTAGCGTCAAGGTTTGAAAGCGGCTCGTCAAGTAAGAATACCTTAGGCTCACGAACGATTGCACGACCCAAAGCTACACGCTGACGCTGACCACCTGACAAAGCAGCAGGTTTACGCTGTAAAAGATGAGCGATATCCAAAATTCTTGCAGCCTCATCAACACGGCGTTTGATTTCAGCCTTAGGTGTTTTGCGAAGCTTCAAACCGAATGCCATGTTATCATAAACTGACATATGCGGATACAAAGCATAGTTCTGGAATACCATTGCGATATCTCTATCCTTAGGAGCAACTTCATTAACCAATCTGTCGCCAATGTAGAGTTCGCCTTCAGAAATTTCTTCCAAACCGGCAATCATACGCAAAGTGGTAGACTTACCGCAGCCGGAAGGACCTACAAGGATGATAAATTCCTTGTCTTCAATCTCCAAGTTGAAATCGGAAACAGCTGTTACACCGCCTGCATAATGTTTGTAAATATTACGAAGTGAAAGACTTGCCATATTTTTTCCTCCTAAATCTTAAGGCCGCATTACCCGACCTTGCAAAGTCATTATATCACACAAGTTTTTAAATTACTATAACACGAATGTCCAAACTTGTTTTTGCCTTTTTGTGTAAAAGTCACAACACATTCAAAAAAGACCATAAAAGTATAGATTTATTGTTACATATTAACTACAAATCATACAAACACACGAGATATTTCTTCAAACGTAATTTCCTTTAATTCACCGCTTGATAGTTCATTATCGAGCCACAAGCCGCCTATACGCTCTCTGTGTAAAGAAACAACGCCCAACCCTGCGGTGCCAAACATACGCTTTACTTGGTGGTACTTGCCCTCAGTTATGATTATGCGAGCTAAGGTTTTGCCCAACAATTCTAATTTTGCAGGGCGACACTGAGTACCATCGGCAAGTGTTACACCGTTAGCAAAAGCCGTCACCAATTCCGGCATTGGCTCTGCGTCCAATGTTGCTATATAGCTTTTTTCGATATGCTTATTTGGTGAAATTATACGATGGAGCAAATCGCCGTCGTTAGTTATGAGTAGCAAGCCTGTTGTGTCCCTGTCAAGTCTGCCAACCGGTGAGCATTGAAATTTTTTGTATTGCAGAGGTAATAAATCAAGCACTGTTTTAGCTGATTTATCTCTGGTGGCGCTAACAATACCTGTTGGCTTATTTAACATAAAATAAACGTATTTTTTATAAATTAGTGAGTTGCCGTCAAGCAAAACGGCAGAATCTGTATCAACCGTAGTATCAGGTTTTGTTACAGCTTGTCCATCTACCGTGACACGCCCCTGCCAGATGGCTATGCGCGCATCCTTTCGGGACAAATCACTTTGCGAAGCAACAAATTTATCTAATCTTACCTTTGCCATAGGCACTCCTTTTATTTAAATGGTTGCATAAACCCATTAAGTTCCGTTGAACTAACATCTCCACCTATAACTTTATCATCCAACACAAGCAGATGCAAATAAACATTTTCACCGCCTGAAGGGTGGTTCAGCACTTTATAGGTGTATTGTTTTGCGGTTTTTCCGCTATACTCCAACAAGTCAAAACCTTGTTTTTTCTGTAGTTTATTATATTCTAAATAGACATTATTAAACTGCCGAGGAATAATCACTTCCTCCATGTGGCAGTTCCCTTCTACCATCCAACCAAAGGAATTGATATAATCAACCCTTGCGGCCTCGTCAAAGGTTCGGCCATCGTGTTCGTTAGCCGTAACCAAAAAGCAGTAAAGCGAAAAGAAAGTGAATGCCAACAATGCAAGCATAATTTGCGGCATTCTCTTAGTGATTTTTAACAGAGAAAACATAACAACACCCCTCATATTGAATATCTATGAAGGGGGTAGTTATTATATGATAATTGCTACTGCGTGTGCGGCTATACCTTCTTTACGACCTGTAAAGCCTAAGCCCTCCTCGGTTGTAGCTTTGATGTTTATATTTTCAATATCTGTACCTACTATTTCTGCAACAGTTTGGCGCATATTTTCAATATAGGGTGCTAATTTCGGCTCTTGGGCAAGCACGGTTGAATCAATATTGCCCACCTTATAACCTTTTTGCTCCAGCAATTCTACGGTAACCTTTAACAGCTTTTTGCTGTCTATACCCTTATAAGCAGGGTCGGTATCGGGAAAGTGGTGACCTATATCACCCATAGCCGCTGCGCCGAGTAAAGCATCGCAAATAGCGTGCAGTAAAACATCGGCATTAGAGTGACCCAAAAGCCCCTTATCGTACGGGATATTAACACCGCCCAAATAAAGCGGACGACCGTCACAAAATCTATGGACATCATATCCGTGACCTATACGCATATCACTTTTCTCCTTTCAAAAAGGTTTCGGCAACAAGCAAATCTTCTGCCGTAGTGATTTTAATATTCTTATAATCACCTGCTACGCAGTTCACCTTAACTCCGCTGCTTTCTACCAAAGCACAATCATCGGTGAAGCCGCTTATATCCGTCCTACCGCTAAGCGCATTTTCGTAGGTTTCAGAATCAAAACCCTGCGGTGTTTGCATAGCCATAAGACCGTCTCTTTTTAAAGTTGCGGTAACCATTCCAAACTCATCAACCGATTTTATGGTGTCCTTAACCGGCATTGCCGCCGCTGAGGCTTTATTAGTTTTAAGACCTTCGATAACCCTATCTATGATTTCTTTTGAAACCAAGGGGCGTGCGCCGTCGTGAATCAAGACTTGTTTTGTGCGAACCATATTGAAGCCTGCCGCAACTGATTCTGCTCTACTATCCCCGCCCGACACAATATCGGTAACCTTTGAAAATTCATTACAAAGCGATTGCACCGCCTGCATATTACTCTTTGAAGCAACAACTACAATTGCTTTTATATCGGGGTGCTCTTGGAAAGCCTTTAATGAATAAGTCAGCACAGGTCTACCTCTAAGCGGTGCTAAAATTTTATCCAAACCGCCCATTCTTGAAGATGAGCCTGCCGCAGTAATAATGGCAGTAACTCCATCAGTCTCATAATTGTTTAATGAATATTCCAGTTTAAACTGAACTTGTGGCAAATCTCTCATCTCCTTATCTAAAAAAAGCGTCGGTTGACCGACGCTTTCATTGTTAGTCTTCTTGACTATCGTCACTGAGCTCGTCATCGCTGTCAAACTCAAACTCTAACTTTGTGCTGCAGTTGGGGCAAATGATTTCGCCCTCGTCCAGCATCTCTTCTGTAAGATAAATTAAATCGCGGCATTTGGGACATTCTACCTCATACTCACAATCATCATCTTCACAGTCACAGTCACAATCAAAATCGCAGTCACAGCAATTTCCGTCACAGCAATCATCGTCATCATCATCGCCGTAGAAATCGCTCTCTAATGCTGCTAAATCTTCATCAACGGCGTCAATTTGGTCGCAAATTTCACCGCAACCGCACTCAACCTCTTCAATAGAGAGAGCAACATCCTCTAAAACCTCGATAATTGCGCCGATTAATTTGTCCTGCTTATTATCTTCATTAAGACCTAAGCCCTCAGCCAAGCCTTTTAAATAAGATACTTTTTCGGATAAAGTCATAATTATCTCCTTTACGCTCTTTCCATATATTCGCCGGTGCGGGTATCAATACGAATCATATCGCCCTCATTGATAAACAAGGGTACACGAATCTCTGCGCCGGTTTCCAATGTAGCGGGTTTGGTAGCATTTGTAGCTGTATCGCCTTTAAAGCCGGGGTCAGTTTGTGTGATTTGAAGCTCAACAAATGTGGGCGGCTCAACACCGAAAATTTTACCCTTGTAGGACAAAATTTTGCAAACCATATTTTCTTTAACAAATTTAAAGTTGTCACCCAACTCATCAGCATTTACAGGAACGAGCTCATAAGATTCTAAGTCCATAAAATAGTACAGACCGCCGTCCTCATAAGAATATTCCATTTCCTTGCGCTCTACAAAAGCGGTGGGGAATTTTTCAGTAGGAGAAAAAGTTTTTTCTACTACGGAGCCTGCAATAACATTACGAATCTTGGTGCGAACAAAAGCCGCGCCCTTACCCGGTTTTACATGCTGAAATTCAATAATTTGATAAACATTACCTTCCATTTCGAAGGTTACGCCGTTTCTAAAATCACCGGCACTAATCATATCGTTTATACCTCCAATATTTGCTTGGGCTGACAACTAATTATCAGCTTATTTTATAGTATCCTATTTTTACCTTTTTTGCAAGTGTTTATTTAAAAAATCAAAGAATAATCAAGGATTTATCGGCTCTTGTAAGGTTTTTACAGCCGTTATCCGTAACATATACCATATCTTCTATACGGACACCGAACTTTTCGGGAATATAAATGCCCGGCTCAACCGTTACTACATTCCCTGCTTGCAGTTTGCCTTCGCTTCTTACAGAAAGGTTTGGCCCTTCGTGTATCTCTAAGCCTACACCGTGACCTGTGCCGTGGGTATAGTATTTCGAGAAACCGGCATTCTTTATTTCTTCCCTTGCCGCTGCATCAACCACCGACAACAGTTCGTTCGGTTTTATTGCTGCAAGTGCTTTTTCCTGTGCGCTAAGCACTGTATTGTAAACCGTTTCCATAGCCTCGGTAACGCCGCCGACTGCAACTGTGCGGGTCATATCACTATGATATCCGTTTACAACTGCGCCAAAATCCAATGTTACAAATTCATTAGGACCAATTGTTTTATAAGACGGTTCACCGTGGGGCATTGAACTGCGTTTGCCCGAAACAACTATCGTATCAAAGGCACTCTTTTCAGCACCTGCACGGCGCATATAATAATCCAGCTCTGCCGCAATCTGCTTTTCACTAACACCTATACGGATAAAGTTTAAAATATTTTCGAATGCTCTTTCGGCTATGCGTTGTGCTTTCTCTATATTTTCCAGCTCATCATCAGATTTTACGGCACGCATATCTCTTATTGTATCACTAAGCTTTTGGTTAGGTGTGATTTCCAATGTCGGGAACAGCTCACGCAGGCGCTCTAATTGTTCAATTGTTATTTCGGTTTCTACCGAAAGCTCACGCACCCTAAGTTCACAAAAAAGCTCTAAAAGTTGTTTTTTGGTGTTGGTTAATAAAATCACATTTACACCCGATAGTTTTCTCTCGGCGGCTTCAAAATATCGGCCGTCTAAAAACAAATATTTTCTTCCGCCGCAAAGCACTAAGTATCCATCACTTGAAGCAAAACCCGAAAGATACTGCCTTGCTACCGGGGTGATAATCAGTTCCGCTTTATTTGTTGTTTCGCCCATAAACTACACCAACGATTCGTAATATTTTTTCATTGCAAGAGCGTCTTCGGCCTGTGTGCCTGCCGATTCGCAAATAATAGTCGGTGTGCAGTTTTTCTGCACAGTCAAATCTATTACCGGCTCAAAATCAGGACCAAACACATTATCTTCGAATGTTAAGTGCCGTTTTTCACCGCCAACAGTATACTCTATCTTAGAAAAATGCGAATGGTAGCTACGCAATCTGTCTATACCAAGTTCATTTTCAATATAATCAAAAATCGCTTTAAAATCCTCTTTACTTTTAAGGCTGCCAAGCGTTCTTGCATTAAGATGGCCAAAATCTATACAAGGAATTAAACTTTCATCAAGCTTGCAAAGTTCTATAACCTCATACAAATCTCCCAGCTGATTTATTTTGCCCATAGTTTCGGGGCAAATATGCACATTAGAAAGACCGTTTTCTCTAAGGCAGACAATAGCTTTTTTCATTGTGTCCTTTGCCAGTTCCAAGGCTTGTTCACGGGACAGCTTACCGCAGGAGCCTGTGTGCACTACTATTCTATCCCCGCCCATGGCATTTACTGCTTTTGCGCTTTGCAAAATGTAGTCAACCGATTTTAAGCGCTTTTCCTCCTCAATGCCTGACATAGAAATATAGTAAGGCGCATGCAAAGACAATTTTATATCAGCTGCCTTTGCCAAATTGCCCAACATTTCCGCCTTTTCGGTGCCGATATTTACACCTCTACCGCACTGGTATTCAAAGGCGTTAAGTCCCATTTCGGTCAAATATTTTGGAACATCGAGGCTTGATTTATAGCCCTGTTTTGTAAAGCTTTCAGAATTACCTGCAGGTCCAAATCTGGCTATCATATCTCGCCTCGCTCCTTACCTAGAATTTTCTTTTCCCACTTGCGGCGAACAATAAAACTTTTGCCTGTTTCAAGCAAAATAGGCTCAACCAATATACTGGGCATACCAACTAGATTGGCACCCATTATATCGGTAAAAAGTTGGTCGCCAACTATAGCGGTTTCTTTTATTTTTAAGCCCAGCCTTTTTGCGCCGATAACATAGCCCCAAAACAGAGGCTTTGCGGCACGGTGCACAAACTGTAAACCGATTTTTGCTGCGAACGGGACAAGACGTTCTTTAGCGGCATTGGAAATTATGGTAAGGCGTATTCCACTAGCCTTCATAGTTTCAATCCACTTCGGCAAATCATCTACAAGCTCTTGGCCTTTATGTGTTGAAAGGGTGTTGTCAACATCCAACAATAATCCCTTAATGCCATTTTCATTTAAAAATTCTGGTGTGATTTCTGTCACACGGTAAAAACGGTGGCGCGGTTTAAACAACATATATTTTCTCCGTTTCAAAAAAATAAAGGCCGGCATAAGCTTAAGCTATGCCGACCATTGAAAAAGCAATTGAAAATTAGCGGAATTTACGCTTACGGGCAGCTTCCGATTTCTTCTTGCGTCTAACGGAAGGCTTTTCATAATGCTCTCTCTTACGAACCTCTTGAATTACGCCGTCTTTTGCGGTTTGCCTTTTAAATCTTCTCAAGGCATTTTCTAAAGATTCGTTCTCTTTTAATTTAACTTGGCTCATTCTTACATTCCCTCCCTCCGCTGATTTGCAAAGGTATTTCTCTGCAAAGCGCACTACGACGCTTACAAAAATATTATACTAAACAAAAAATGGCTTGTCAAGTGCTATTTTACCACTATATTGACCAGTTTGCCCTTGACATAAAGCTCTTTTATAACTGTCTTGCCGGCTATTTCTTCGGCTACCTTTTCAGCCGTTTTAGCCATTGCAATAGCATCCTCTGATGTAATCTCTACCGGCACTACAAGTTTAGCACGGATTTTACCATTTACTTGAACTACAATCTCAACTGAACTGTCTTGGCATTTGCTTTGGTCAAACTTGGGCCACTCGGCCGCATGAAGCATACCCTCAAAGCCACAAAGTGTCCACATTTCCTCTGTGATATGCGGAGCAAACGGGTTGAGCAACAGCAAGAATGTACGCATTTCTGCTTTATTGATGCTTCCCTTTGCAACAATATCATTAAGCAATGCCATAAGTGCAGCGATTGCGGTGTTCATCTTAAGTTCTTCAATGTCCTCTGTGACCTTTTTTATGGTCTTATGCATGGCTGCTTCCAAGTCAGCAGAATAGGTATCCCCTTCTGCTACGCAGTCAAGCAGGTTCCATACACGGTCCAGGAAACGGCGGCAGCCTTTAATGGAGGATGAACTCCAAGGAGCAGCCTTTTCAAAGTCACCAATAAACATTTCATAAAGGCGCATAGTGTCAGCGCCGTATTCGTCAACAATCTCATCGGGGTTAACTACGTTACCACGTGATTTAGACATTTTTTCGCCGTTTTCACCCAGAATCATACCGTGGCTGGTACGTTTTGCATAAGGCTCAGCAACCGGAACTGCTTCAACGTCATAAAGGAATTTATGCCAGAAACGGCTGTACAACAAATGCAGGGTTGTGTGCTCCATACCGCCGTTGTACCAATCAACAGGCATCCAGTATTTCAGCGCTTCGGGTGAAGCAATAGCGTCATCACAATTCGGGTCACAATAACGCAAGAAATACCAAGACGAGCCCGCCCACTGAGGCATAGTATCGGTTTCACGTTTTGCAGGCTTACCGCACTTGGGACAAGTTGTATTTACCCAGTCGGTAATCTTGGTCAAGGGTGATTCACCGTTATCGGTAGGCTCATAGGAATCAACGTTAGGCAATACAAGCGGTAACTCAGATTCGGGCACAGGAACATATCCGCACTCTTCACAATGCACAATCGGAATAGGTTCTCCCCAATAACGCTGACGGGAGAATACCCAGTCACGAAGCTTGTAGTTAACCTTGGGGCTGCCGACTTCGTTTTCGGCAAGCCATTCGGTTATTTTCTTTTTAGCATCCTCAACGCTAAGACCGTTAAGGAAGCCGGAATTAACCATAACACCTGTATCGCAATCGGTGAAGGCTTCTTTTTCAATATCTCCGCCGCCAACAACTTCAATAATAGGCAAATTGAAGGCTTTTGCAAAGTCGTAGTCACGAGTGTCGTGGGCAGGTACCGCCATAATGGCACCTGTACCGTAGGAAATCAAAACATAGTCCGAAATATAGATGGGTATTTCTGTATTATTTACAGGGTTGATTGCGCGAACACCCTTTATACATACGCCTGTCTTATCCTTTGCTACCTCGGTACGCTCGAAATCAGATTTGCGAGCAGCCATATCACGATAAGCTAGGATTTCATCCATATTTTCAATATCATTAGCCCATTTATCAATCAACGGATGCTCAGGAGCTATAACCATATAGGTAGCGCCGAACAAAGTATCAGGACGTGTTGAATAAACCTCCAAAACATCGCCTGCGGTGGTGTTAAACCTAATTTCCGCACCGGTTGAACGGCCAATCCAGTTGCGTTGTTGAGTTTTTACACGCTCAATAAAATCAATGTCGTTAAGACCGTTAATCAGCTTTTCAGCATACTCAGTAATCTTGAGCATCCATTGGCTTTTAACCTTACGAACGACCTCACTTCCGCAACGCTCGCAAACGCCGGAAACAACCTCCTCGTTTGCCAAAACGCATTTACAGGAGGTGCACCAGTTTACTGCCATCTCTTTTTTATATGCAAGACCCTCTTTGAACAGTTGCAGGAATATCCACTGGGTCCACTTATAATAGGACGGGTCGGTTGTGTTTATTTCACGGTCCCAGTCAAAAGAAAAGCCGAGTGATTTAAGCTGGCGTTTGAAATTTGCTATGTTATTTTGAGTAACTACCTCAGGATGTATGTGATTTTTTATAGCATAGTTTTCGGTAGGTAAACCAAAAGCATCCCAACCAATTGGGTATAAAACGTTATAGCCTTGTAAGCGCTTTTTACGGCTTACAATATCCAATGCGGTGTAGGAACGGGGGTGTCCTACGTGCAAGCCTTGTCCTGAAGGATAAGGGAACTCTACAAGTGCAAAGAACTTTGGCAGAGTGTAATCATTTTTAGCTGAGAATGTATGCTGCTCTTCCCAGACCTTTTGCCATTTGTTTTCTATTCTTTTAAATTCGTATTTCATTATTTATTCTCCTCAGCCAACATTTCTTCTACATCTATCTGTGCGCCATCGTTCCACATATGGTCAAGCGCATAGAAATCTCTTGATTTTCTGCCGAAAATATGCACAACTATACAGCCGTAATCCAGCAAAATCCAATCGGTTGCCTTACCTTCAATATGGTGCGGCTCAACTCCGATTACAGACAACTTATCCTCCACCGCATCCGCCAAAGCGCGAACATGGGTATTTGAGGTTGCGGTTGCCATAACAAACGCATCCGCAATCGTAGTAAGGTCGCTGATTTCAACAGCAGTAAGCTCCATAGCTTTTTTATCATCCAACGCCTTTAAAGCTGTTTTTAATATGGTTTTGTAATCCAAAATTACACTTCCCTTTGCAACATAATTTCATTGTATGCCATAAACGTATCAGGGTGAATCGGCAAACATCTTGAACTCAAATCCTCAATTGTGAATTTGAGCGCCACCTTCATTGCCGTTTCCATAGAAATTTCCACCGCTTTACGCATTTTATCCACACCGTCATAATCACGGTCAGCCGATGTGTAATCAGCCAGATAAAGCACCTTTTCAAGCAAGCTCATATTTGAGCGCGCGGTTGTATGATACCTTACCGCCAAAACAATATCATCCGGCATATTGAATTTTTGGCGCAAATACTCGCTTCCCGCCATTGCGTGCCACAGTTTTGGGGCATTAAGTTCAATTTCAGTAGGTATTATACCAAGTTCACTCATTATTTGCAACTGCTCTTTACCGGGGGTATCTTTTAAAATATCGTGCAGCAGACCTGCTAAAAAAGCCTTCTCAGTATCGCAGCCGTATTTTTGAGCCAACCTTACAGCCTCATCAGCCACGCAAAGCGAATGTTCATACCGCTTTTTGGTTAGCATTTGTCGTAATATTCTTTTATATTCCTCAATCATTAAAAGCGTTCTCCTCCAGATAAAGGCCATTGCGGATTATATAATCTTCCACCTTTAAAGACACAAGACTTTCAAGCGGTTTGCCGCTTTTTAAATTTTGACGGATTTCACTTGAGGAAATATTGGGTATTTCCTTATCTATTACAGTTATCCTGCCGCCTTGTTTGCGTAAACTTTCCAATGCGGCATCAAACTCTTCCTTCGAACAATTGCCCCGTCCAAAAACATAAAGTTCAACCTCTTTTAAAATTTCGAGGTACTGATACCACTTATTAAATTCAATCAGAGAATCACCGCCAAGTAAAAATGCAAACTCCTTTTTCGGGAATTCTGCTTTTAACTTACGTATGGTGGTAATAGAATAATTTTTCTCCTTGCTTTTTATTTCAATATCCGAAATTAAAACCTTTGGAATATCCAAAAAAGCAAGACGGCACATTTTGATACGGTGTTCTTCCGAAGCCAAAGCATTCCCGACTGATTTATGCACCGGCTGTTTTAAAGGGATTATTAAAATTTCCTCTACTTCTTCTCTTGCCGATACTGTTTCAGCCATTTTTATATGCCCTAAATGCACCGGATTAAAAGTGCCACCAAAAATCAGGGTTTTAGCCAAAATATATCACCTATTTTACTAATCTGATTTGCTTGTTTTCTTTACTTTCTCTATACAGAATAAATTTTGAGCCTATTACCTGTACTACATCGGAACGGCTCTTTGAAGCAACCGCTTCAGCCGTTTCTCTAACAGATTCGGGGCTGGTTTCAAGCACCTTAATTTTAATAAGCTCACGGCATTCCAAGGTTTCATCAATCTGGCGCAACAACTGGTCGTTAATTCCGCCCTTTCCAACCTGGAATATTGTATCTATTGAATTGGCAAGGCCTTTAAGCTGTGCCCTTTGTTTACTAGTCAGCATATTATTTTCTTTCCTTTAATTTTTCACTAAGTTTTACAAGGCTGTTGTGTCTATGGCTAATCGCATCCTTTTCATCATCGGACAAAAGCCCAAAACAGCCCTTTTCGGATATGAAAAGCGGGTCATAGCCGAAGCCGTTTGTACCCATTCGCTCATATCCTATAATGCCTTTGCATTCTCCCCTAACAACGAAATAATCGTCTTCGGAAAAAACGCAGGCAACTGCACTTACAAACTGCGCCGTGCGGTTCTCTTTTGGCACATTTTCAAGTTCTTTTAACAATTTGTCATTGTTTTTTTCATCGTTGCCGTGTTCACCGGCATAGCGAGCCGAATAAACACCGGGCGCACCGCCGAGCGCATCAACGCACAGACCCGAATCATCAGCCACAGAGGGCATACCCGTCTGTTTATAAGCCGCCATCGCTTTTATTAAAGCGTTTTCCTCAAAAGTGGCGCCGTTCTCCTCAACCTCCTCTAACGGAGTATCGAGGTCACGCTCACAAATTACGTTATAGCCCATAGGCTCTAACATACGGCAAAGCTCTTTTAATTTGTGCAAATTTTTAGTTGCCATTAAAAATGTGTTTTTCACCTAAGCATCCTCGCTTTCAAAAATGGCTCTGGCAAAATCGGCGGGAGCAAAGGGCTGTAAATCATCTATTTGCTCACCGACACCGATATATTTTACAGGTATTCCTAACTCCTGCTTAATAGCCAATACCACGCCGCCTCTTGCTGTTCCGTCAAGCTTTGTTAGTACAATACCACTTATGCCTGTAGCTTCTTTAAACTCTCTTGCCTGGTTAACGGCATTTTGACCTGTGGTTGCATCTAACACCAACAATGTTTCAACCGAGGAGTCCGGTAACTCACGGGAAATTATACGGCGGATTTTTGCAAGCTCATCCATCAAGTTTTTCTTGTTATGAAGTCTGCCTGCAGTATCACAGATAATTACATCGGCTTTACGCGCCTTCGCCGCCGAAATAGTATCAAAAACAACGGCGGCAGGGTCGTAGCCCTCTTTATTTTTTATAATATCTACCCCTGCGCGCTCGGTCCATACCTCTAATTGTTCAATGGCAGCGGCACGGAAGGTGTCGGGTGCGCCGACTATTACCTTATTACCCTTAGCCTTTAAATTGGCGGCAATTTTGCCCACCGAGGTAGTTTTGCCGGCGCCGTTTACACCTATCATAAGTATAACTGCCGGCTTTGAAGAAATATCAAGCTCATTATCACCTGTCAAAATTTCGGCAATCTCTTGCTGTAATATTGACTTTATTTCCTGCGCATCCTGAATGTTCTCTGTCTTTACACGCTTACGCAAGTTTTCGCAGAGCACGAAAGCGGTGTTAGCACCCATATCACAGGTAATAAGCACCTCTTCAAGCTCTTCAAAAAACTCCTCATCAACCTTGCGGAAGTTACTGATAACACTATTAAGCGCATTCCCCAGCGAGCCTCTGGTTTTTTTCAGTCCCTCGCTGATTTTGTGAAAAAAGCCCATTTACTATTTGTCCTCCAAGTGTAAAGTTCTAATCAACTCTTCAACATTTAACTGCAACAGTTTGGAAATACCCTTTTCCTGCATAGTTACACCGTACAGCATATCTGCCGCCTCCATAGTACCACGGCGGTGGGTTACGCAGATAAACTGTGTTGAAAGATTTGTCTGTTTCATATAATTGGCAAATCGCTCTACATTTATATCATCAAGCGCAGTATCTACCTCGTCCAAGAAACAGAACGGTGGCGGATTAACCTTCATTATTGCAAAGTAGATTGAAATGGCAACCAGCGCCTTTTCACCGCCCGAAAGACCATCAAGGCTGGGCACGTTTTTGCCCGGCAATTTTGCCACGATGTCAATACCGCTTTCGAGTATATTATCCGGCTCAGACAAAACAAGCTCTGCATGACCGCCACCGAAAAGCTCGGTAAAGGTTTTTGTAAAGTTTGCGCCAATTCTGGTAAAGCCCTCCATAAAGAGAGTTTTCATCTGCTCTGTAAGTTCGTTGATGATTCGAGTAAGCTCGGCACGAGAACGATTTATATCATCCATCTGCGCTGTCATAAACTCGTATCTCTCGCTAACCTCTTTGTATTCCTCAATTGCCGAAACATTTACGTTACCGAGTCCACGAATCTTGTTTTTAACCTCGCCGAGGTTACGCTTAGCCTCAACCAGATTTTCAATGCGGGTGCCGCGTTGTTCAGCCTCACTGCGAGTAAGCTCGTATTCGTCAAAGAGGCGTTTTACAACATCGTCATACTCACGGACCATATTCTCTTTGCGTTCAATAAGACGCGCCAAGTCGCCGCCGATTTTTTCACGCTCGGACGCCTTATCACGCTCATTATTACGAAGCTCTTGTCCAAGCTTATCAAAGCTGTCACGCTCGGCTGTCCATTCAGCAGAACGCTGCTTTGCAACCTGAATGCGCTCTTTTGCCTCGTCGTTTTGAGATTTTAAAACTGCCACTTGAGCAAAAAGCTCTTCGTTTTGTTTTAAAAGCTTATCGATTTCGGCCATATTCTCAGCATTCTTGCCCTCACGGTCAGAGATTGCTTGCTCTAAAAGCTTGGCGCTGATTGTAACCGACTCAATATCCTTTTCGACCTCAATTGTTTTAAGGCGCAATTCAGTAAGCTGTGCCGAAAGTTCTTCACGCTTGCGTGAATTACCCTCTCTGCCGCCCGAAACGGTATCAAGCTCGAGTTGTAATTTCTGCTTTTGCGCATCCAAGTCTGCCAATGCAGCAGTAGATGCAACAACGGTCTTTTCCAATTCGGCTCTGCGCTCATCCAAACGGGATTGCTCGGCCACCAAATTGTCTTTTTGTTCCTTAGCCGCTTGTTGTAATTCGTTTACACGGCGCAGTTCTCCAAGCAGACGGATTTTATCCTCATTAGCGGTGGAAATAGCGGCACGTGCCGAAACGATTTGTGCATCAACACTTGCAAGTTCACTAACAGCCGCCTCTAAAGCGTCCTGCTTATCTTTAAGACCTTTTTGCATAGTCTTTACTTCGCCACGTAACTTTTCAATATCTGCCGCACGGCTAAGCAGACCTGCCTGCTTTGAAAGGGAACCACCGGTCAATGAACCGCCGGGGTTAACTACCTGACCGTCCAAGGTTACAACTTTACATTTGTAGCCGGATTTTTTAGCCATTGCTACTGCGCTGTCAATATCCTCTGCTACAACAGTATTCCCCAAAAGGGAGCTGATAATATTTGCATAAATCTTATCTGCTGTTACAAGCTCGGAAGCAATACCAACATAGCCAAAACTATCCTGGAACTCTTTGCCGTTAAATTCTCTCGGGCGTACCGATTGCACCGGCAAGAAGGTTGCACGGCCCATTTTTCCGTGTTTAAGCATTTCAATAGCCTGCTTGGCGTTGGCATCGGTATCAACAACGATGTGCTGTGTTGCATTACCCAAGGCTACTTCAATGGCAACTGTGTACTCTTTGGGTACAGTTATAATTTGGGTAACGGGACCGTGAACACCATGCAGGGTTTTTTGCTTTGAGGACTGCATAACCGATTTAACGGCGTGGGAGAAGCCCTCCATATTTTTTTCAAGGTCCTCTAATATCTGAGCACGGTGGATTTTTGCCTCAATTTCCAAATTAAGAGCATCTACCGCTTGACGGTAGTCAGCCACCTTTTCATTTTTGGTGTTATAAATAAGTTCATAACCCTTTAAAGCGTTTTCACATTCCGAAAGGGTTTCTTCTGCGTTAGAAAGGTCAGTATCTAAAAGACTGCGCTCATCTTCTAACTTTTTGCAGGTTTGCTCGGCTGCTGAAATTTCCTCAGCCACTACTTCCTTGCGGTTATCAATTTCTGCTGATGAGGATTGTGCCGTAACCATCTGCACACGGTAATCGGAGCTTTGGGTTGAAAGGGTGTTAAGTCCTCGGTTCAATTCCTCAATTGTTCTGGAAATACTTTCGCTGCTGCTTATAAGCTCGGTGAGTTCGCTTGTTAATGCCGCAGTTTCACCGCTTAATTTAGCCAGTGTTTCTTTTTTGGCATCAATTTCCGCATAGCGGGTTTCAATTTCCTGCTTAGCGGTAGCATCAGACTGCTCTAAGCTGCTTATATCATTGCGTATACGCTCTACCGCTTGGGTGTTATATTGCGCAGAGTTTTCGAGCACCGCAATTTCACCCTCGGTACGGGCAATGGCTTCTTCCAAAGCCGCTGTCTGCTGAGCGTTTGCATCAATTTGTGCGGTAAGCTCAGTAAAGCGCATTGAACGATTGTCAATCTGCTCAGCGAGTTCTGAAAGTGCCGCTTCTGCCTCGGCATAATGTGCCTCGGCTACAGAAATTTTATTTTCCTGCGCGCGCAATGCATCGTTAAATTTATCTAAGGTATGTAGCCAGATACCGATTTCGAGGTTTTTCTTTTCCTCTGCTAATTCCAAAAAGATTTCCGCCTTACGGCTTTGCTCTTTTAAGGGACCAACACGGCTTTCAAGCTCCTGCATAATGTCTTTTAAGCGGATTAAGTTTTCATCCGCCTGCGCCAATTTGCGCTCAGACTCTAATTTACGGTAACGATAGCGTGAAATTCCCGAAGCTTCCTCAAAAATATCACGGCGTTCATTAGATTTACTGCTTACAATAGTGTCAATCTTACCCTGACCTATCATAGAATAACCGTCTCTGCCAAGACCGGTATCCATAAACAGTTCATGCACGTCTTTAAGGCGCACTACCGCCTTGTTTATTAAATATTCGCTTTCGTGTGAACGGTAGAAGCGGCGTGTGACCGCAACCTGGTCGTTATCAAAATTCAGCGTTCTGTCGGTATTGTCTATAATTAAAGTAACCTCCGCAAAGCCGTGGGGCTTACGGTCGGCTGTTCCGCCGAAGATAACATCCTCCATACTTTGTCCACGCAGGCTTTTGGTAGATTGCTCGCCCAAAACCCAACGCACCGCATCAGAGATATTACTTTTACCGCTGCCGTTAGGTCCAACGACACCGGTGATGCCGCTGCCGAATTGCAGTACAGTTTTATCTGCAAAAGATTTAAAGCCTTGTATCTCAATAGATTTTAGCAGCACCGCTTATACACTCTCCTTGATTTTTACTTCATATTTTAGCAGGGATGAGTCCCCTTTAACATTACAATTGTAGCCGATTTCTTTTAAAAATTCAATATTCTTACGTGATTGTCCCACCATTTTGGATATATCACACTCACGTACAAACAAGGTGTAGTTGCCTTGTTTTTTTAGTTTCTTTTTTGCCGCTTTTAAATAAAGCTTGCTTTCGCACAGTTCTCTAAAAGCCGGATGCCAAGGACCGGCAATAAAATCCTCCTCGGTTATACTATGTAAACCTAAGCGGATAACCTTGATACCCTCTTTTTCAAATTGATTTAACAGCTCACTGCAAAGCTCTACCGCCGATTCTAAGGTCTGCGGCAAATATTCGCCCGACTTATAAAGTGATGCAAGCTGTGTGCCTTTTAAGGTAATTGCGGGATAAATGCGCACTGTATCGGGCTGTAATTTACAAATTTCTGCGGCAGTATATCTTGCGCCGTCATCAGTATCTTTATAAAGCCCTGTCATCATTTGAAGGCCTAGCGAAAAGCCGTTTTGTTTTATAAGTTGAGAGGCTGTACGCACTTTGTCTGCCGTGTGACCACGCCTGTTTGCAAGCAAAACCTCATCCACCATACTTTGAGCACCAAGCTCAATAGCCGTTACGCCCTTAACTTTGAGTAGCGATAAGATTTCTTCATCAATGGCATCAGGTCTTGTTGAAATACGAACACCCTTAACTGTACCGTTTTTCACAAAGACTTCAGCCGCATTCAAAAGACTTAACATATAGTCTTTATCAATCGCCGTAAAGCTACCGCCGAAAAAGGCTATCTCTGTGTCCTTAGGCGAGTAGTTTTTGCTTTTAATAGCGGTCTTAACCGCATTTACTACATCATCTGCCGTTGGCTGATTTAAGATACCTGTTATTGAGTTTTGGTTGCAAAAGGAACAACGGTGGTTACAGCCTGAATGCGGAACAAAGATTGCTATGTTTGAATGGCGGCTCATACAATCTGTCCCATCAGTTCTAACGCCTGCTTTGCCGCCAATTGTTCAGCCTGCTTTTTACTGTGGCCTACGCCTGTTCCTATTTTATTGGAATTTAGCATTACATCAACCGTAAAAGTTTTATCGTGGTCAGGCCCTGCTTCACCGACGAGGATATAGTTCAGTTCCTCTTCGGGATTGCGCTGAATAATCTCCTGCAAAACGGTTTTGTAATCAACAAAATGCTCGTTTTGTGTTTTTAACTCACGCTCAACAAACCTGAGCACGTGTGCCTTTGCAGGCTCAATACCGCCGTCAAGATAAATGGCGGCTAAAACTGCCTCAAATGCATCGGCAAGAATTGAGGGGCGACCTCGGCCGCCGTTTTGCTGTTCGCCTTTTCCCAAAAGCAGAAAATCGCCGATTCCCAGCTCTTTGGAAAAAGCACACAGCGAGCCCTCGCAAACCAGCGAGGCACGAAGCTTAGTCAGTTCACCCTCAGGTAAGTTGGAAAAGTTTTTGAAAATATACTCTGAAACAATAATTGACAGCACCGAATCTCCCAAAAACTCTAATCGTTCATTAGAGCCTGCGGCACCTTTTTTCTCATTCGCATAGGAGGAATGGGAAAGCGCACGGGTTAACAAATCCTTGTTTTTAAAGGTGTACCCGATATTTTTTTCCAGTTGTGTCATACTTTTCCTCCCCTTTCGTTTTTATCTTAAATTTTCAGCTATTTTTTCAGCCACTTGGTTTTCGCTGAAATAAATTGCCTGTTTAACAGCGTGTTTAATGGCATCGCCGTTTGAGCTGCCGTGGGCTTTAATTACGCCCTTTTGAACGCCCAATAATGCGGCGCCGCCAACAACCGAGTAGTCGGTCTTGCCTTTAAGCTCCATAAGTCCGCTTTTAACCATTAAAGCCGATAACATAGTCAGCTTATTCTTTTTAAATATTTTCTTTACTGCGCCGAACATGGTCATTGCAACACCCTCATAAAGTTTGAGAGCGATATTGCCTGTAAAGCCGTCTGCAATTGCAATTTGGCAAGCACCGCTTGGCAGGTCTCTTGCCTCTACATTACCTATAAAGTTAACAGGAGCCTTTTGCAAAAGCTTGTATGCCTCTTTTTGAAGTTCTGTACCCTTTGTTTCCTCGGTACCGATATTAAGCAGACCGACGGTGGGGTCTTTCTGTCCCAATACGTTTTCACAGTAAACCGAAGCCATTACAGCAAACTGCTCAAGCATTTCGGGGCGACATTCAGCATTTGCGCCCATATCCATTAAGAAAAACGGCTCGCCAACACTTGGGATAAGAGTACCCAAAGCAGCACGCTTTATACCTTTAATTCTCTTAATAATAAATGTACCGCCGACAACAAGCGCACCTGTGCTTCCCGCTGATACTACGGCATCGCCCTCTCCCTCTGCTACTAATTTGCAAGCAACAGCCAAAGAGGAATTTTTGCCGGTTTTAATCAAGTTTGCAGGCTCCTCGTGCATTGAAAATACATCGTCAGCATGGTGGATATCAATACCTGTAAGGTCTATTCCATTATTCTTAGCGCAGTCTATAATTTCTGCCTCTTTGCCTACTAAGGTAATGTCTACATTGTAGGCATCCTTAGCAAGACGGGCACCCTGAATAGGTGCTAACGGAGCATTATCTCCACCGAATGCATCTATAACTATACGCATATTGTCCTCCTTAAGTTTCATAAAAACGCATTGCCCTTTGAGCCAAAGCCATATAGCGCATACGCTTGTCCCTTATTTTTTCATCCAACTCCGGTAATATGCCGAAATTGGCTCCCATAGGTTGAAAGTCCTTTGATACACTGCTTGAAACGTGGCGACAAAGTGCGCCGAGCATAGTGTATTCGGGCGGTAAAAGTTGAGATTTTCCTAAAATGGCGTTCGCCGCATTTATTCCTGCAATAATGCCCGATGCAGCCGATTCCATATATCCTTCAACACCGGTGATTTGACCGGCGAAATAAATATTTGGATTAGATTTTAAAGAAAAATCCGAGTTAAGCAGTTTAGGGCTGTTCAAAAAAGAGTTGCGGTGCATTACACCGTAGCGCAAAAATTCGGCGTTTTGTAAACCGGGTATCATAGAGAAAACACGCTTTTGCTCACCAAATTTCAAGTTTGTTTGAAAGCCTACAATGTTGTACATTGTGCCTGCTTCATTTTCTTTTCTGAGCTGTACTACAGCCCAGGGGCGATGCCCTGTTCTTGGGTCACGAAGTCCCACAGGCTTTAATGGTCCGAAACGGATAGAATCTGCTCCGCGCTTTGCCAGCACCTCAATCGGCATACAACCCTCGTAAACCTTGGGGGCTGTATCAAAATCGTGCAAAGGCGCTGTTTCGGCAGCAATTAGCTCTGCGTGAAAATGCTCATACTCTTCTTTATTAAAGGGACAATTGATATAATCAGCGTCACCCTTTTCATATCTGGAAGCGAAAAACGCCTTTTCCATATCTATTGACTCTGCCGAAACAATTGGCGCTGCAGCATCGTAAAAACTGAGATAATTTTCTCCGCAGGTTTTGGCTATATTCTCTGCCAGCGCACCGTCGGTCAAAGGCCCTGTAGCAATAATAACAACACCTTCGGGAATGGTATCCACCCTGTCTTCAACCACCGTTATATTCGGGTGGTTTTTTATTCTTTCGGTTACACCCTTGGAAAAGCACTCACGGTCAACCGCCAGCGCTCCGCCTGCGGAAACGGCACAATTATCTGCCGATTTAAGACAAACCGAGCCCAAAGCACGCATTTCAGCCTTTAAAAGCCCTGCCGCCGAGTCAAGCCTTGACGCTTTTAAGGAATTAGAACAGACTAATTCTGCAAAATTCGGCGAGGTGTGTGCCGGAGAATACTGCTTCGGCTTCATTTCATATAAAGTGACCGCTATGCCTCTTTCAGCCGCCGCGAAGGCAGCCTCACAGCCGGCAAGTCCGGCACCGATTACCGAGAATTTCATGCCTTTTTGCCACCGTTTTTAGTTTTGCGTGTTGTTGCCTTTTTCTCAAATCCACAGCCTTCATTAAGGCAATGTATAATACCGCCTCTTGCCTTAAACAAGGTCTTTTGGCAATTCGGACAGGTTTCGGAAGTTGGGTCATCCCAAGTCATAAAATCACACTTAGGATTATTTTCACAGCCGAAATATTTGTGGCCGTTTCTAGATTTCTTTTGCAGCACCTTTGCGCCGCATTTTGGACAGTTGCCCTTTGTTTCGGTAACAATCGGTTTTGTGTTTTTACATTCGGGATATCCGGGGCAAGCCAAGAATTTGCCAAAGCGTCCGTTTTTGATAACCATAGTGCGTCCGCAAAGTTCACATTTTACATCCGACTCAACATCAGGCACCTTTACACGAGTACCTTTAAGGGATTGCTCGGCGGCCTTAATGGTCTTATCAAAATTGCCGTAAAAACTTGAAATAACGTCCACCCACTGCAAATCGCCGACCGATATTTTATCAAGTGCGGTTTCCATATTCGCGGTGAATTTTACGTCAACAATTTTCTTAAAATGTAAAGCTACGAGTTCGGTAATAGTATTACCTAATTGAGTGGGTTTTAAGGATTTTTTATCACGCTCAATATACTCTCTTTGAAGGATATTGGTGATAATCGGTGCATAGGTAGACGGTCTGCCTATACCGTTGTCATCAAGCGCTTTAATCAAGGTCGGCTCAGTATAACGTGCCGGTGGTTGAGTAAAGTGTTGGCTGGGCTCCAATTTACTCAGTTTCGGTTTATCACCTACTGAAAGTTCGGGTAGTGCTTGATTATCCTCATCCTCTTCATCCTTGTCCTCTAAATACAAGGTTGTGAAGCCGTCAAAACGGGTTTTATAACCGCTGACACGGAATAAATATGAATTTCCAACAATATCAACACTGACCGTATCCTGTATACAAGCCGCCATAAGACTTGCAACAAAGCGGTCCCAAATGAGTTTATAAAGTTTGTATTGCTCAGGTGTCAAAGCCGATTTAACCGACTCGGGTGTTAACTCCATAGAGGTGGGGCGAATTGCCTCGTGGGCATCCTGCGCACCCGATTTAGATTTGAAATAACGGTCGGCTTTGGGCAAATAAGCCTCGCCGTATTTACCTAATATATACTGCTTAGCGGCTTGGCGAGCCTCATCTGAAATGCGCAATGAGTCCGTACGCATATAGGTAATAAGACCGGTTGAGCCGTGACCCAGTATATCAACACCCTCATACAACTGTTGAGCAACACGCATTGTGCGTTGACCCTGGAAGCCGAGTTTTCTGGATGCCTCCTGTTGTAATGTTGAGGTGATAAAGGGAGGTGCGGGCTGGCGATTGCGCACACCTTTTTTAACATTGCTTACAACATATTCTGCGCCGTCTAACGCTTTAATAATTTTATCGGCATCCTCGGCGGTTTCAAGCTTTATTTTATTGCCTTTATCGTCACCTTGCAGTTTTGCTGAGAAGCTTACACCATTAGCACGGAATTTGGCATGAATTTCCCAGAATTCTACAGGTATAAATGCCTCTATTTCTTTTTCACGGTCCACAATAAGTTTAAGTGCCACAGACTGTACACGTCCTGCCGAGAGGCCTCTGCGTACTGTTTTCCATAAAAACGGGCTTAGTTTGTAACCAACTAATCTATCCAACACACGACGTGCTTGCTGAGCATCGACCAAATTCATATCCAACTTGCGAGGATTTTTGAAGCCGTTTTGCACGCCGGTTTTAGTTATCTCATTAAATTCCAAGCGGTTTTCAGTGTTCAAATCCAAAGAAAGCAATTGAGCTAAATGCCAAGAAATAGCCTCACCCTCACGGTCAGGGTCAGTTGCGAGGTATACTTTATCAGCATTTGCTGCCGCTTCCTGCAATTTTTTAATAAGCTCACGCTTATCACTCATATTTACATATTCAGGTGCAAAATCATGCGCCACATCAATTCCGAGTTTTGATTTGGGCAAATCACGGATATGACCCATGCTTGCCATTACCTTGTAGCTGTCACCCAAATATTTTTGAATAGATTTCACTTTTGTTGGTGACTCAACAATAACCAAATTCGCCATTCTTTAACTCCTTGTTCATAACTTAAGCTAACATATACTTTCCCCCGGCGGCAGATTTTATAAGGCCAAAAATCTCCAATTCAGTTATTGCTGAAAGAATTTGGCCGCTGCCAAGTCCGGTTTTTTCTACTAAACTATCTACATAATCTCCGTCAATTGAGAAGGCGTTGTAAACCATAGCGGCAACCGATGATAACGCTTTTGGTAATTCAGCCACCTTTTGCACGCTTTGCTGTTCTTCATTCTGCTTAGAATGATTTATATTATTCTCTGTTTTTTTATTTATTTGTTTTTCGCTGTATTCACGATTATATGACGCTAATATTTCACCTGTTTTTTCAACTGCCGCTTTAGTATCCAATTCATAATAAGAGGATAGGTAATCTAAAATATCACTCGTTTCAAAAAGCGGAGTAGCGCCCTCACGAACAAGCTTATAGTTACCCGCAAAGGATGCGTCCCCTGAGCGACCCGTTACTGCAAAAATTTCCTTATTTTGCTCTATGGCACACCTAGCAGTGATTAACGCACCGCTAATAGCAGGCGCTTGAACTATAACAACCGCCGCGGCTACACCCGAAATCAATCGGTTACGCAAATGATAGGCGTTTTTAAGGCCGACCGACTTAGGAGGCACCTCACTTAACAGGCAACCGCGTGATGCTAAAATTCTGTTTAATAATTCGCTTTTGGCGCGGGAATTTTTATTCCCGTGACCGTAAGGCAAAAAGGCAACTGTGGGGCAGTTTGCGGACAACGCTCCTAAATGAGCCGCCCTATCAATACCATCAGCAAAACCGCTTATAATAAGACAGCCTGCTTTTGCCAAACGATAGGCAAGCGAAAATGCCGCCTTGCGACCATACTCTGTTGAACTCCTGGTGCCAACCATAGCCACCGAACATTCCAAAGAGAAATTCGGCACATTACCGACGGCATACAGTACCGTAGGCGGAGTATCAATTTGCCGCAACGGTTCAGGGTAATCAGAACTGTTATATGGTATGATTTTTACCCTATACTCATTACAAAGCTCTATAATACTGAAAGCCTGTTCAAGCGTTGTTTCATTTAACGCTTTCATAACACTAATCGGTAAACTCAAATTACGCATTGTATCGGAATTGCGTTGCCTGTAGGCTGTTTTAGGGTCCGAAAAGGCTTTCAAAACAGTCTTCAAATGCCGACTGTTATATCCCAAAACCAAGGAGAGCCAAACCCAATATTCTAAGGACACGGCACACCCTCCCTATTTTGTCATTTCCCACATAAAGATTGTAGCAGCCATTGCCGCATTCAAAGATTCGGCACGACCCGGCATCGGCAACGTGAGAGAATCAGAGCAAAGGGCAACTGTTTTAGGTAAAAGCCCATTAGCCTCATTACCGATTAGAGTCATACAAGGGGCAGAAAAATCTGCTTTGCTCGGTGAATTGCCGCCTTTAACAACTGCCGCATAGGTTTTAACCTTTGGGAAAAGTTTAGCAAAATCCTCTAAACTGTCAAAGTTATAAACCGGCAGTCTTACAAGGGCACCCATAGCCGCACGTTGCGCCTTTGGTGAGTAAGGGTCACAAGTTGAACCGAACAAAACAATTCCGTTAAGACCCAATGCCTCTGCTGTACGAGCTACTGCGCCTAAATTAGACGGGTCAGCCAAATTTTCAAGGCCGATATACTTGCCATCAGCCGAAAACTCAGGCTGTTTCTGCATTTGTATAACACAAAACACACCCTGTGGTGAACGGGTGTCGCTAAGTTTTTGAGCCACCGCTTCTGAAATGCAATAGCACTTTTCTGCCGCAGCGCAAATCTCTTCTATATCCGTCGGGTGAGAAGACTGCAACCCTTCGGTGAAAAAAGCTGTTTTTAAACTAAAACCGCACCGCACCGCATCACGACAAAGGCGAAGCCCCTCCAATACGAAAAGGCCTTCCGTTTTACGCGCCTTGGCTGAGGATAACAGCCTAACGACATCCTTTATGGAGCGGTTATCACGGCTGGTTATGGTTTCATACGGCATAGAACGGTCTCCCTTATTAAAGCTTTTTTATAAAAAATGCACCCGGGAAAAGTATTCTCGAGTGCCGTTAAAAGCTAATTTAAGGCAGACTTTGCCTTTTCTGCAAGCGTAGTGAATGCAGCGGGGTCACTAACTGCAACCTCTGCCAACATTTTACGATTCATTTGGATACCGGCCTTTTTAATGCCATTCATAAAGGTAGAATAGTTCATTCCGTTAAGCTTTGCAGCAGCCGAAATTCTTGTAATCCAGAGCTTTCTGAAATCACGTTTCTTCAAGCGGCGTCCAATATAGGCATAGTTGCCCGATTTCATAACCGCTTCTTTAGCGGTTTTAAAAAGCTTAGATTTGGCTCCAAAGTAGCCTTTTGCAAGCTTTAATACTTTTTTTCTTCTTTTGCGCGTCATGATAGCGCCCTTAATTCTTGCCATTGTCTCTAACCTCCTGTTTTATTCTTACTTGTAAGGAACCATTTTTTTGATGGTTGCGGTGTTTGTTACGTCTGCAACAACTGTTTTTCTAAGGTTCCTCTTACGTTTTGTTGTTTTCTTGTTCAGAATATGAGATTTGAATGCATGGGCGCGTTTTACCTTACCGGTTTTTGTGAGTTTGAAACGCTTTTTTGCGCCACTGTGTGTTTTAATTTTAGGCATTGTAATTCCTCCCTTAATATTTAACTATTTTGCAGGCTTTGAAGCTAAGAACATAAGCATATTGCGCCCATCCATCTTGGCAGCCTTTTCAACCACTGCAACCTCTGCGCAATAATCTGCAAAGCGTTGCATAATATTGTAACCGATTTCAGGATGACCGAGCTCTCTACCTCTAAAGCGGATTGATACCTTTACCTTATTACCGGACTTTAAAAACTTTCTGGCTTGATTGCCCTTTGTTTCAAAGTCGTGAGTATCAATGCTAAGACCCAGACGGATTTCTTTTATATCGATAACCTTCTGATTTTTCTTGGCCTCTTTTTCACGCTTTTCTTGTTCGAAACGATACTTGCCGTAGTCCATAATTTTGCAAACAGGCGGTGTAGCCTGCGGCGCAATCATGACAAGGTCCAAGTCGCGGCTGTAAGCACGCTCAAGCGCTTCCTTAGATGATAAGATACCCAATTGCGAGCCGTCAACATCTATAAGACGAACTTCGCCTTCCTTAATTTCCTCGTTTACAAACTGTTCTTTGCTGCTAATGGTTAAGCACCTCCAAAAACCTATAAAAAATCAAAGTGTGGACAGCAAAATGCCATCCACACATAATAAGCATAAGGAAAAAACCTTAACCTATTAACCTCAACAGACGAAACCTTGAGGTGAGAACGGCAATACTGTTCTTCTTTGTTGTCGCTAAGTATTATAGCACGGTGTTTTTTATTTGTCAACTACTTTTTGTAAGCGTTGCAACAATTAAATTACACGAACACGGATAACTTCTTCAATGCCTTTCAAGTCGGCAGCCAAGCCTTCGGCCTGCTTAGCATCTGCATCAACATCAATCATTGTGTATGCAAAATCACCTCTGGATTTGTTGAGCATATTTGCAATGTTGATACCGTCAGCAGAGATGGTGCCTGTAATCTTATTTATTACAGCAGGTACGTTTTTGTGGATTACGCAAATACGAACGTCGCCACTTTTTGGCATAGTTGCGGCAGGCATATTTACGGAATTTACGATATTACCGTTTTCAATGTAATCAATCAACTCTGCAGCAGCCATTGTTGCGCAGTTGTCTTCAGATTCGGGAGTGGATGCGCCAAGGTGAGGTAATGCAACAACATTCTCTACACCTAAAACTTCATCGTTCGGGAAGTCGGTCACATAGCAAGCAACCTTACCGCTGTTTAATGCTTCGAGCATATCAGCAGTTGCTACCAATTCGCCACGTGCGAAGTTGAGTATACGAACGCCATCCTTCATAAGAGCCAAGCTGTCAGCGTTAACTGTACCCTTTGTTTCTGCGTTGTAAGGAATGTGCAAAGAGATATAATCAGCCTTAGCATAAATCTCTTTAATATCGTTTACTACCTCAACCTGCGGAGAAAGTGCCAAAGCGGCTTTTACAGACAAGAAGGGGTCAAAGCCTACAACCTTCATACCAAGCTTAATAGCGGCATTGGCTACTAATTCACCAATTGCGCCCAAACCGATAACGCCCAAGGTTTTGCCTGCGATTTCGGGACCTACAAATGCAGATTTTCCCTTTTCTACCATTTTGCCAACCTCAGCGCCGTTGCCCTTTAAACCTTGTGCCCAGCCGAGTGCGGGAACTACCTTACGGGAGCTAATAAGCAAGCCTAAAAGTACAAGCTCTTTAACGGCGTTTGCGTTTGCGCCGGGGGTGTTAAATACAACGATACCCTCATTAGCACAACGGTCTACAGGAATATTGTTGGTGCCGGCTCCGGCCCTGGCAATTGCCAACAATGTTTCGGGGAACTGCTCTTCGTGCAAAGCGGCGGAGCGAACAATAGCGCCAACCGGTGCATTAGTATCATCTGAGCAGGTGTATTTTGAACTGTCAAATACATCCAAGCCCACCGACGAAATTTTGTTATAGGTTTTAATTTCAAACATAAAAATCATCCCTTCATGATGTTGTATATATTTATGTGCGAAGCACTAAATAACAATTATTTTGATTATACCAACTAATTTATTGAAGGTCAATACAATAAGTCGATTTTTAGCATAAAATCTCTACGATTCAGCCTTGACAAAAATTTAATTTTTCCATATAATTAAGCAAAGGAGGTATGAATTATGAACAGACTTAATTTGGTGCACGATATTAACATCAGCGATTTTATTAAAACCGTTGACGCCTGTAAGGGTGATGTTTTTCTGGAGACCGATGAAGGCGATGTTTTGAACTTAAAATCAAAGCTCTGCCAAATTATGGGCCTTACCAACATCCTCAAAGGCGGCATTATAGACGATGCTTATATCCGTTGCACAAACCCCGATGACGAGGCTTTAATGTTTAGACTTAACCTTTATCATGAGGTTCCCGAAAGCAAATAGTCCGTCACACTTTTCGGTGCATTTTTGCACCGCACAAACTAATATTTTATACAGCCGACTATTTTTTGGTCGGCTGTTTTTTTTATTTGGTTAGTAGTTTGTAGATATCGCCCTTTTTGAGTCCGGTTGCCGCAGCAGCAGCCTTAGCGGCGGCGCTTGCCGACATACCCTCATCCAGATATTTTTTTGCTAACTCTACTCCCTGCTCGATTGAAATTTCAACCGGCTCTTCCTCGTTTTGAGCGGGACTTATTATCAGCACATATTCACCCTTGGGCGAATTTTCCGAGTAATACTCTACTGCTTCTTTTAAGGTTGTTCTGTGCACCTGCTCGTGTAGTTTGGTAAGTTCCTTAACCAAGGCAATTTCTCTATCACCAAAGCAATCGAGCATATCCTTTAATGTGTACAGTAATTTATGAGGCGCCTCATAAAAAACCATTGTTCTCGTTTCATTTTTCACCTGTTCCAAATGCTTTTTTCTGGAGGTTTTTGTTACCGATAAAAAGCCTTCAAAACAGAATCTGCCTGTCGGCAACCCTGACAAAGCAAGGGCCGTAACAACTGCCGAAGGCCCCGGTACTGATTCCACCTTAATTCCGTTTTTATGGCACAAATCAACCAAATCTTCACCCGGGTCACTGATTGCAGGCATACCTGCATCACTAACAAGAGCAAATGTGTCACCACTTAGCAAGCGCTCAATAATTTTTTCGCCAACCGATTTTTTGTTATGCTCGTGATAACTTAAAAGCGGTGTTTTTATGCCGAAATGGTTTAACAATTTTATTGTTACACGTGTGTCCTCAGCGGCTATGTAATCCACCTCGCCCAGCACCTGCACCGCACGGGGTGAAAAATCACCCAAATTACCGATTGGGGTGCCGACAACATACAGTTTTCCGCTCATTATACTTGTACCTCATCACTATATTTATAGGTTCCGTAAATTTTCTTCATTTCCTTTGAAAAATCGTCGCCGTCCTCTACATAGAGTGTTGGTTCTGTACGCATACCGCTTTTACCACCAAGGCGACCCTCTACTAGCACCAGCCAAGCCTCTTTGCCTGCTTGTTTTGCTACTAAACGCAGCCTTTTCGGTTCAATTTTATATTGCCGCATTAAACAGATAATATCTGCTATGCGTTCGGGTCTGTGGCATAGGCAAAGCCGACCTGAAAAGCGCAATAATTTTGAAGCGGAAGCAATAACATCCTCCAAAGTGCAAGCCACCTCGTGGCGTGCTATTATAACCGCAGGGTCGGTATTTTTAATCCCGGCACCGGGTGCCTTGTAAGGCGGGTTACAGGTGACTAAATCAAACTCACCAAACGGCAATTTGCCCTTTAGCTCTTTTAAATCAGCATGAGTTGCAAATATACTGTCCTCTACCTTATTGTCGGTTATAGTTTTAGAAAACAGTTCTACCGCCGCAGGCTGTATTTCCACACCGTAGGCCTTGTTTACTGACTGGTTTTTTGCCCACAGCATAGGTATTATTCCGCAGCCTGTACAAAGGTCTACTGCCGTGTCTGTCTTTTTAGGTGCGGCAAAATCGGCAAGCAGAATTGCATCTGTGCCAAAGGTGTGCACACTGTCAACCAGCACGCTGTAACCGTTACCTATTGGCTCGGCTTTCATTACGCACGGCTCCATTTCACACCCTGGGGTGTATCTTCAAGCACAATGCCCATTTCCTTTAACTGGTCACGAATGGCATCGGCTGTTTTAAAGTCCTTATTTTTACGAGCCTCTGTACGCTTTGCAATCAGCTCTTCAACTTCGCTGTCCAAATCGTCTTTTTTAACGTTATAGCAAAGACCTAAAACTGAGCAAAGCTCATCAAATACTGCAAGACAAGCCGATACTGTATCCTTTTTCGGCTGCTCTGCTAAAAGAGTGTTGATATCCTTAACAAGGGTAAATACCGCTGCCAATGCATCGGCAGTGTTAAGGTCATCATCCATAGCAGTAATGAAATCTGCCTTGTGCTTTTCCAAGAATGCCGGCGCCTCTCCGCCCTCTTCTGCGTGGGAAAGCGCAAACTCCATAGCCTCACGGCAGTTATAAAGTCTTGCCAAAGCATTTTGCGACTGTTCAATAATTTCGGTACTGTAATTGATTGGGCTGCGATAATGTGAGGATATCATAATATACCTAATCGGCTCATATCCATACTTTTCAGCAACGTCACGTACAGTAAAGAAGTTGTTTAATGATTTAGACATTTTGCGGTTATCAACATTGATATAACCATTATGCATCCAATAATTAGCAAAGGTGCAACCATTAGCACATTCACTTTGGGCAATTTCATTCTCGTGGTGCGGGAATACCAAATCCTTACCGCCGCAGTGGATATCAATGGTTTTACCAAGATATCTGCCAGCCATAGCCGAGCACTCAATATGCCAACCGGGACGGCCGTTACCATAAGGTGACTCCCAATAAGGCTCACCCGGCTTTGCCGCTTTCCACAGACAGAAATCCATAGCGTCCTCTTTTTGCTCAGAAACATCTATACGGGCGCCTGCCTCCAACTCATCAAGCGGTTGGTGAGAAAGCTTTCCGTATTCATCAAATTTCTTTGTGCGGAAATAAACGTCTCCGTTAGAAACATAGGCGTAGCCCTTTTCAACTAAGCCGTTAATTATATCCAAAATAGCATCAATATTCTCTGTTGCCTTAGGATGATGGGTTGCTTCACGGAAGTTAAGACCCTTTGCATCTACCCAAAACTCTTTAATATATCTTGCGGCAACCTCGGCTACTGTTATGCCCTCTTCATTTGCTTTTTTAATGAGCTTATCATCAATATCGGTAAAGTTTTGAACATAAATAACCTTATTTCCACGCCATTCTAAATAACGGCGCAAAACATCAAACACGCAAATAGGGCGTGCGTTTCCAATATGAATATAGTTATAAACTGTAGGACCGCAGGCGTAAATTCTAAATTCGCCCGGTGTAACAGGAATTAGTTCTTCTTTTTTTCTGGTAAGGGTATTATAAACTTTCATTTTTATTTTGTCCTTTCCTTTTCTAATTCGGCTTCCAGTTTATCAATTTTGGCAGAAAGCCTGCATAGTTCTTGGGCTACCGGGTCTGCAATATGAATCTGGTCCAAAGGAGACACCCTAACACCCTCACGTTTAACAACACGTGCAGGAACACCCACAACGGTTGTATTGGGCGGAACATCGTGCAGTACAATGGCGCCTGCCGCCACACGAGAGCCTTCGCCTACTGTAATGGGGCCTAACACCTTTGCACCGGCGCTTATCATAACGCCGTTTTTAATTGTTGGGTGGCGCTTACCTATATCCTTTCCCGTACCGCCGAGAGTAACACCTTGGTAAATTAGTACATCATCACCGATTTCGGCAGTTTCACCTATTACAACCCCTGTTCCGTGGTCTATTACCAGACGCTTACCAATCGTAGCGCCGGGGTGTATTTCTATACCTGTTTTCCTTACACAACGCTGTGAAATCCAGCGGGCAATAAAGTGCATATTATGTTGATGGAAAAAATGTGCCCTTCTGTACATACGCAGAGCCTTAACACCCGGATATAAAAGATAGATTTCCAAGCTGCTTCTTGCAGCAGGGTCACGCTCTTTTACAGCGGCAATATCCTCTTTTGCGTTTTTGAAAAACATTTTCCTTCACCTCTTAAAACAAAATAAAAAAACTCCGTCGAAATAATCGACGGAGGCGAATAGTCGCGGTTCCACTCCACTTTGTAACTCAATGCCTATAACGTGGCAAAACGCATAAGGATACTATTATTTCCCCTTACGTGCTGGCGGGTGCATTCGCCTGTGTCCGCGCATTACCGCCCTTGCAGTCACGAGGCGGTATCCCTGTTTTTGCGGTGTCACCGGTTACTTATCCCGATAAACGCATTTATTATTTATTATATTATATACTTTTTTTCGGTTTTGTCTACCCCTAAAGTAAAGATATTTTTATTTAGAGGGGTCAACAAACTCTTTGTTGTCCAACAAATATATAATGCCGGAAATTACAGCAAAAATTGCCGATACCCAAAGCAATACCGAGGTGGCAACGGGTAAAATTGTAGTATTCCAAACTTTAGGCAATACATTAAGACCGATTATATAATAAGCCAACAGACCAAAGATTATTGAAGCCATTTGGCTTACGGTTTTCATTTTTCCCCAAATATTTGCGGCAATAACCTTAGCGCTATCGGATGAAACGACAACCAATCTAAGTGAGGAAATTAAAAACTCACGGAACAGAACAATGAACACTATCCAGGTTACGCCCTGTCCTATACCACGATAGATAAAGCCGAGTAATGCAGCCGTTGTCAACATTTTATCTGCCAGCGGGTCCATAAATTTACCAAAGTTTGTAATAAGGTTATATTTTCTGGCGATTTGGCCGTCAAACATATCGGTTAAAGAGGCAGCGGCAAAAAGCACCAGCGCTACCAAATAATGAAGGTTGTTTGGCAGATTGATAAGCATAGCCGCCATAAAAAGCGGTGTTGCAATAATTCTAGCTATTGTTAATTTGTTGGGCAAATTCATTATATTTTCTCTCCTAATAAATCATATTCTAAGCAGTCGTTAATCTTAACGTCTGCAAAATCGCCTATTTTTAAAGGCGTATTTGTTATAAAAAAGATTTTTCCGTCAACTTCGGGTGCATCACATTCGCTACGACCGAAATAGCATTTAATATAGTTGTCATACCCCTCTATCAGCACTTTGTAAACCTTGCCGAATTTTGCTTTGTTCTTTTCCTCAGCAATCAGCATTTGCCTTTGCATAATATTTTCGGCACGGTTAACCTTTTCCTGCTCACTTAACTGGTCGGGAAACTCAGCAGCGGGGGTATCCTCCTCAGGCGAATAAGCAAAGCAGCCCAAACGATCAAACCGCTGGTCTTTTACAAACTCACAAAGCTCCTCGAATTCTTCCTTAGTTTCACCAGGGAAGCCGGTAATAAGTGTTGTACGCAATGTAACACCGGGTATACTCTCGCGAAGCTTATTTAATAATTCTTCGAGCTTACTTTTGTTCCCACGGCGGTTCATTTTCTTTAAAATGCGGTCGTTACAATGCTGAATGGGGATATCAAAATATTTAACTAACTTCTTATTTTTAGCTACTAAGTCAATTAACTCGTCGGTAATGCGCTCAGGATATGTATAAAGTGTGCGCACCCATTCAATTCCGGGTATTTCGGTTAAAGCCTGCAACAGCTCGCAAAGTCGGGATTCACCATATAAATCCTCGCCATAGCGGGTAGTATCCTGAGCTATTACAATCAGCTCCTTCACACCGCTTTCAGCAAGACTTTTGGCCTCCCCTAATATATTTTCCATTGTACGGCTACGGAAACGACCCCTGATTTTAGGAATAGCGCAGTAGGTACAGCAATTATCACAACCCTCTGCAATCTTTAAATATGCAGTGTAAAAGGGTGTGGACAGCACACGCTCGCCCTCTAATGAAAACTCGGTTTTCTCACCATATTCATCATACGGCTCACCCTTTAGTGCGGCTTCGACAATTTTTGCAATATTTTTGTTAGCGCCAATACCGACAACCGCATCAACCTCAGGAATTTCTTGCTTTATTTGTTCACGGTAGCGTTCAGCCAAGCAACCCGTGACAATAACGGCCTTTAATTTACCATCAGGTTTTAAGGCGGCAACCTCTAAAATATTTTCAATTGCCTCACGCTTTGCATCCTCAATAAACCCACAGGTGTTAATTATTACCGCATCGGCATCCCATTGATTACCGGTTATGGTATAGCCGGCTTCGGTTAAGGTTGCCAGCATTTTTTCAGCATCGACCTGGTTTTTCGAGCAACCGAGTGAAACCAAGCCGACAGTTTGTCCTTTATTCTTCAAACTCTAAATCCTCTTTGATTTCTTTTAATGCCTGTTTAATATCGGAATGTGAAAAGCCCCGGCGCAACAGCGCTTGATATGTGCGGCGCAAGTCATCTTGATTACCGATTTTTGTGGCATACTTTTTTTCAATTAGTGCTTTTGCCGCAGCAACGCCATCATACTGAACACCCTCTAAGGCTTGTTCAATCTGGTCACGCGCCAAGCCTTTTTGCATAAGTTTTTGCTTTGCAAGGCGCATTGACATTCCTTGTTCTTTTATCATTCTCTCCGCCTTGCGAGTGGCATAAGCCTCGTCGTTTATAAGTCCCAGTTCAGTCATACGCTCAACTGCGAAACTAATGTACTCCGGCTCAAACTTACCGTACAATTTGTCGGCTAATTCCTTTGCCGAATAATCACGGCGTTCTAAATACCACAAGCAACGAGATTTTGCCCTTTGCTTTTGAGAGGCGGCATATATTTTTTTAGCATCCTCTTCGGTTAATTCCATACCTGCTTTAAGGTTATGATTTTCCGCAATATCACGGTCTATCGGTAAAACCTTGCCGGTATTAAAAATAACGTTGTACAGATGCCCTTTTTGCACCTTTAATTCTTTGATTTGCATTAGTCGTCAAAGGCTACGTCAATATTGACCTTTTTAGCAGGTGCTGCAGGCGCTGTGTCTGTGGCGGGTGCTGTGTCGGCAGCGGGTGCATTTACCTTAATGCCAACCTTCTGCTCGGCAATAACTGCCATAATCTTTTCTTCGATTTCCTTGCGGATATCTTCGTTATCCATAATGAATTTCTTAGCATTATCACGGCCTTGACCGATACGGTTTTCACCGTAATAGAACCAAGCGCCCGAACGGCGTACAATATCAAATTTTGTTGCAAGGTCGATAATTTCACCGTCACGGGAAATGCCCTTGCCGTAAAGAATATCGAACTCAGCCTCTCTGAAAGGCGGAGCAATCTTATTTTTCACTACCTTAACCTTTGTGCGGTTACCGACAGTTTCGGTGCCAACCTTAATAGCTTCGGAACGGCGAACATCAATACGTACTGTTGAGTAGAATTTCAATGCACGACCGCCTGTTGTAGTTTCGGTCGGACCATAGAATACGCCAACCTTTTCACGCAACTGGTTGATAAAAATAGCAATACAGTTTGATTTGCCGATTGCACCTGTCAGCTTACGGAGTGCCTGTGACATAAGTCTTGCTTGAAGGCCTACGTGAGAGTCACCCATTTCGCCTTCAATTTCAGCCTTGGGTACCAATGCTGCAACCGAGTCAACAATAATTACGTCAATTGCACCTGAGCGTACAAGTGCTTCGGTAATTTCGAGTGCTTGCTCGCCTGCATCGGGCTGAGAAACCAACAGCGAATCAATATCAACACCCAAGTTTGCCGCATAAACAGGGTCCAATGCGTGCTCAACGTCGATAAACGCAACCTCACCGCCCAGCTTTTGAGCCTCAGCGGCAACGTGCAAAGCAATAGTAGTTTTACCTGAAGATTCGGGTCCGTAAATTTCAACTATACGGCCACGGGGCAAACCGCCTATTCCCAAAGCAATGTCCAATGTCAGCGAGCCTGTAGGAATATGCTCAACAGCCATATCGGTTTTGGCGCCCAGTTTCATTACTGTGCCTTTACCATAGGTTTTTTCAAGTTGGCTTATCGCCGTTTCAAGTGCTTTTTCCTTATCGCTAAATTTTTCAGCCATTTTTCTTTCCCCTTTATTTTATATTAAGTTAAATTGTATACTCCGCTAAAATAACACGATTGTTGCCGCCATAGTCTTTATAGCAGACAATGTTTTTATACCCTGCCTCTTCTAAAATACTTGTAACGCTTTTTCTTTGGTCGTAACCGATTTCGAGCATAAGTTTTCCGTTCGGCGCTAAATTTGATTTGTAAATTTCAGCAATATTTCGGTAAAAATTAAGCCCGTCTTCGCCGCCGTCTAAGGCAAGGCGAGGTTCTTTTTGAACCTCTACAGAGAGCGAATCCAGCTCTTTTGTTCTAATATAGGGCGGGTTAGAAAGAATTAAATCAAACTGACCCTTAACTCCCTTTAAAATATCGGCATTTATTGCCGTAACCTTTGCATTGTTATATTCTATGTTTTTTTGCAAATAAGAATATGCCGTACAGGACAGTTCCACCGCCGTAACTTCACAGTTAGAATTTTTAGCTACCGCTACCGAAATACAACCGCTGCCGGCACATAAATCGAGCACCTTGGCAGAAGGCTTGTCCTTTAAAAATTCAAGCGCTTTTTCAACCAAAATTTCTGTATCTGGTCTAGGTATTAACACCCCTTCGCCTACTAAAAAAGGCAGGCCGAAAAATTCCCATTCGCCTAAAATATATTGCAAAGGCTCGCCCGATATCCGCCTTTGCACAGCCGTTTCAATTTCGTTATCCTGTAACGAAATCAGCTGTGCCGCTTCAAAAGCGGCCGCCTCAATACCTGCGGCTTGCAAGCGGCGGCGTATGTCTTCTTTTTTATTCTGCATCTTTTTTATGCAACACCGCTTCTACCGAAGCAATGGCAACCTCCATCATATCGTCATCCGGCTCTCGTGTGGTAATGCGCTGCATCCACATTCCCGGAGCGGAAACAATTTTAGTAAAAAGGTTATCATATTTTCCGCAGATTTTTAGCAGCTCGTACCCTACGGCACAAACTACCGGAATCATCAGTAACTTAATGATTACCCAAAGCCAGCGTATATCTGCAAGTGTTGGAAAAACAGCAATTAGAATGCCGTTTAAAACTATACTCAGTACTACCATAATAAGTAAAAAGGATGTTCCGCAACGTGGATGAAAACGGCTCATTTCACGCACGTTTTCAACCTTTAACTCCAATCCCTTTTCATAACAGAAAATTGTTTTATGCTCTGCACCGTGGTATTGGAACAAACGCTTTATATCCTTCATACATGAAATTGCCAATGAATAGCCCACAAACAAGGCAATTTTAATTATTCCTTCAAACAATGTTTTTATGGCTGTAATATCTGCGCCGACAAGTCTGCGAAGCAAATCAAACAAATAAGACGGAAGCCACAAGAAAAGCAATACCGCAAGGCCTACGCCAAGCACACTTGAAACCACCGAAACTATTGCCATTAAGACACCGCTTAATTTTTCGGGTTCCTTACCCTCTTGCTCAACCTCGGTCATACCCGAAAGGTCCATTGAGCGCATTAAGGCTTTATAACCGGTTATCATTGATTCAATAAAATTTACAACGCCTCTGATAATCGGGAAACCGAAAAATTTATATTTATCCTTTATGTGTTTTTCTGCAACATCTTCAATTATTATTTCGCCCTTTGTATTGCGTACCGCTAATGCAGTCTTATCGGGGCCTCGCATCATAACGCCCTCAACGAGCGCCTGTCCACCGATACTGATACACTTGTTCTCCATTACTGTTGTTCCTCTTTTTCTAATAATGCAAGTACTATTGTGACGGTAGTGCCTACCCCTTCTTCACTCTCTAAAAGCAGCAAGCCGTTATGCTGTTTAATAATCTCATCTGCCATAGCAAGACCTATACCCGAGCCACGCACATTTTTATTGGCTTTGTAGAATTTTTCCTTAACATGGTCTAAATCCTTCGGGTTGATACCCACACCCGTATCACTTACCGTGATACGCACACAGCCATCTTCCTTAACGGCACCCACAGTAACGCTGCCACCCGCATTTGAATACTTAATAGCATTGTCTATAACATTTATAAAGACCTGCTTAATGCGGTTTTGGTCAACCATAACCTGAGCTGCATCGGCTGTTTGCACATAGGTTAAATGTATATCCTGCTGTTTGGCGGTTTCTCTATACATATATACCGCTTCTTCAAGCAGATTTATGATATTTATTTCAGAAATATTAAGCGAAAGTTTGCCCGATTGCATACGGGAAAAGTCCAAAAGCTCCTCTACCAATCCTGAAAGCCTGTCAGCCTCGCCTAAAATAATGTCGGTGCCACGGCGAACAATTTCGTCATCACTGCCGATTGACATTTTTACAGTTTCACCCCAACCACGAATGGCAGTTAAAGGTGTACGCAACTCGTGCGACACGCTGGAAATAAAATCGTTTTTAATGGTATCGGCATTTTTAAGTTCGCTTGCCATATAGTTAATGCTCTGGCAAAGCTCGGCTATTTCATCGTCACCATCTGTGTTTAAATCGGTATCCATATTTCCAAGCGCAATTTTGCGAGCCGCATCACTAACCTGTTGTACAGGTTGGATAATAGATTTTATGAAATACAGACCAGAACCCATAGTAATAGCAATAATTACAAGACCGATAAATATTGATATGCCGTAAGTAAACAAAATCTGCTTACTTATTTCACGCATTGATAAAACATAACGCACAGCACCGTTTGAGCCGGAGCCGAAGTCGGTTAAAAGTATCGTGCCTGCGAGTATTTTCTCCCCTGTTGCCGAGCGCCCCTCCCAAATGGCAGAGCCTTCTTTAGAGGCTAGTGCCTGTGTAAAATCGGGCATTTCGGTTTCACTGGGTGCAAAACCGTGGGTTGATACCACCATATATCCGTTTGAGTCTATTACTTGTACTTCCATACGGTCCTTAAACTGAAAATTCTTAACAACCGTTTGAGCCCTGTTGTAAAACTCTTCCTTAGAAGCAACCGCCAGTACCTCAAAGGGTTTTATATAATCCTCTGCTACTGCACGGACACCGCTGAAATACACGTTTCTTACTAAAACAAGCACGATTAACTCAGCGACTATTACGGCGGCAATAACTACGGTGAGTACATTAAGTATCCACCGACGAGTAATTGAGCCTAATTTGATTTTAAACAACTGGCGCATACTGCCGCCTCCTTTTCAAATTTTTATTTATCGTTAATTTAAGCGCAACACCATTTATATCCCATACCCCAAACGGTAATCAAATATTTGGGGTGTGACGGGTCATCCTCAAGCTTCATACGCAAGCGGCGGATGTTTACATCCACTATTTTCTCCTCACCGAAGAAAGATTCACCCCAAACACGATTTAATATATCGGTACGGCTAAGCGCAATATCGGGGTTTGAGAAAAAGTATTCAACAATTTGAAATTCCACCTGTGTTAATTCAATATTTTTGCCGTTTTTAAGCAAAGTTCTGCGGCGCATATCCAACACAAACTCGCCCGAGTTAATTTTATCCTCCACAGTTGATTTGCTTTTTGCCTTTTGCACTTCTACACGGCGGTAGAGTGAGTCAACACGGGCGTTAAGCTCGGTAGGACTGAAGGGTTTTGTTATGTAGTCATCTGCGCCCAGCATAAGACCGCTGATTTTATCCATTTCCATAGACCTTGCAGTAAGCATAATGATTCCCAGTTCCTCAGAACGTTTGCGAAGCTCTTTGCAAACCTGAAAACCGTCCATACCCGGCATAGAAATATCCAAAAGGGCAATATCAAAGCTTTCGGGGTCGCTGTCATATATTTTCAGCGCCTCCTCGCCCGATGCCGCCTCAACGGTGTCATAACCTATACGGCGTAAATTAATCACTTCAAACTCACGGATTGCCGCTTCATCCTCAACGATTAATATTTTTTTCATAATCCTTACTCCTCCTCATTGGGTGACAGTAATCTAAGACCGCTTTTCAGCTCTTTTATGCTTATAGACCATTCGGCCTTTTCGTTGACTATACCTGCGTAGACATAGGTTTCATCTCTCGTCAGTTCTACCCAGTTTTGATTATTCTTATTGCTTTCCCAGTCCCCTACCGCAAAAAGCTGAACACGGAAAATTTCATCCGAAAGCAGGAATTTTTTATTATCCCACATATAGATAATGCGTTGCTTGGAATCCATCTTGCGGACAATTGTTATATTGTTGTCCCATTTTTTTGGTATGTCTATCATATATCCGTCAACCGTGTTGACAATTGATGAGCCACGGCTTACAAAACCGTTTGCCGACAACTGCATCCACTTGGTAAGGTATACCGATTCACCGCTTTGTCCCGACGGTGTGGGCAATTGCTGCATCTGAGGGATTTCAATAATTCCGTCATCATCGTAATCCATAGATTTAATGGAGGAAACTCTGAAGGTCATATTGTTTTGCCCCGTAACGGCATCATAGAACAGCCCTGAGAGTGTTCCGTTTTCCCAGACAAATGCCTCGGTTATCATACCGCCGTTAGTTACATGACCATCCATAATAACTGCCTTTTTATCCTTTGTGATACTAGCATATCGGGGTGTGTCATACTTTTCAACCGAAGCATCAAGACCGCAACGGCCGATTTCTACTATCTCATTTTTCTGGAGTTTGTAAAGGCTGGCTGCTACCACTGTTTTTTCAGGCTCTATTTCGGTGTTTCCGGAAAGTACGGTGCGCTGACCTTTAACAACAAACAGTTCACTCTGCTTATCATCATCGGCATCATAAAGCAAATATGCCAAGTAGTCATCCTTAATGCGCTGAATCAAACCATCGTTTTCAAAACAATAGATTGTCAAAATACTACTAACCGAGTTATAACCTTTCCAACCAGCTACAACCTCATAAACTCCGTCAGCATCCATATCGTGAAAATCTATGAAATTTATGCCCGAAGCCACCATTTGCAAATCGCTCTTAACCGACCAGTTTTTACCGGTACGATTGATAAAGGAAAGATGCATGGTTGTTGTGCCGTCATCGTTATTGGTGCTGTAAAATGCAAAGGCCTCTTCAAGACCGTCACGGTTTAAATCGAACTGCACCAAGGCGGTACGGTGCTCGCCTTCTACCGGATATTGCAAATCATATTCACCGTTGATACTTTCAACTAAAGCGTTCTGTATTCCGCTAAGGTCACCGGGAGACTTTGGCGCCGCCAACAGTGAAGAAAAATCATTGCCGACAAACCGACAACCCGAACATAACAGCATAATCAAACCTGTCATTAAGACACAAAAAGCCTTTCGCATTTACACCATCCTTTCTTAGTTACAACTGTACAGAGTAATTATAATGATTGTAGTTAGTCGAAACGCTCAAGAGCGTTTCGACAAGCCACTTGTTAAGTGGCTTTAGCAAAATTAAATTGTAATATTTAATTTTGCACAACACTCATTGCAATGAATATTTTCAATTACCGTTGGTAATTGTTTGCGAATTCTCTGAATTCGCAGTCGAAATACGGCTTTGCCTTATTTCGATATACACATAGTCATTATAACACAAACAAACTCTAATTTGTATATATTTTTTTAATTTTTATATATAAACTTTTATTTTATAGAAATTTATGGTACAATGTTCGACAAGATATTTAAAATATCAATAAATTTAATTCTTTTTGGTGGTAGTAATGAAAAAAATTAAGCTAAACAAAATCATTTTATCGGCACTTTTCGCTGCTTTGTGTTGTGTATTTACCATGGTTGTGCAAGTGCCCTCTCCTATGAGCGGTTATGTGAACTTAGGCGACTGTATTGTACTCACATCGGGTTGGTTGCTTGGCGGTGCATACGGCTTTTTAGCGGCAGGTGTTGGTTCTATGTTAGCCGACATTTTCACCTCCTATGCGCATTATGCCATCGGCACTTTTTTAATCAAGGGAATAATGGCTCTGCTTGCTGCCTTGCTCTTTACCGTTATGGTAAAACTGATTAAGGTTAAACTCGTTGCAAGAATTATATCCGCCATAGCGGCAGAATGCTTTATGGTGCTTGGTTATTTCCTTTATGCCTGTCTGTTTTTGGGCAAGGGTGTTGCCGCCGTTTCAAGCATACCGGGAAATCTTATGCAAGGCTTAATAGGTATTATCGCAGGCGTTTTACTTACCGAAGTGCTGTTAAAAATCAATAGTTTCAAGGCTTTGATAAGCAAGGATAACTAAATTTTAGGTGATATTTTGGAAATTTTATTTGTGCGCCACGGTCAAACTTATTGGAACTGTGAAGGGAAAATACAAGGCAAGACCGATATAGAATTAAACGACAAGGGAAAAGAGCAGGCTAATATTACTTGTAGTCTTTTAGACGGAGAAAATATTGACCTCATAGTATCTTCCCCGTTGCAACGTGCTTTGCAAACGGCTAAGGTTATTGCCGAAAAACAAAATGTACCGATAATTATTGACGAGTTGTTACGTGAGCGTGATTACGGAGAATTTGAGGGACACTATTTCTCCGAGGTTGATTTTTCGGGCATTTGGTATCCTGATTTTAAAGAGCCAAAAGGCATTGAGCCGCTAAGTGATTTTTGCGAGCGCATTAAAACCGCTTTTTGCAAAATTAAAGAAAACTATGACGGCAAAAAGGTTTTAGTTGTATCTCACGGCGGTGTAAGCGTTGCGGCAAGCATACTTGTAAATAACACACCGCAAAACAAAGATTCCAAAGAACTTTATATCGATAATTGCAAAATCGCGAGGTATGATATTAGTAGGTTGTAAAAAGGATATTTTATGATGAGTGAACAAATCTTAAAATTTGAAATTCCTACAATTGAATTAGCCTTAAAAACGACAAAAGCTTTACAGCGTGACTCCGATATGTGTTGTGAGGGCGCTTATGTAAATGCTTTGATTTGGCACAAATACTATGGGCACCGTATCGCTTTTAGCGGCAATGATTTATATATTAAACTGTTCTATGAGGGACGGCATATTTTTCTGTTGCCTTTTAGCGAGGATATGCGTGCCGGTTGTGAAAAAATATTTGAGTATTGCAAGAAAGAAGGCATAAAACCCTTTTTCCTTGCACCCGAGGGTGAACGCCTGGAAAATTTTAGGGCTTTGTTTGGGAACGATTTTGAAATAAGTGAATCAAGAGACGATTTTGAATATATTTACAGCCGAGAAAGTTTAGCCGCTTTGAGCGGTAAAAAATTCCACTCAAAGCGAAATCATATTTCCAGCTTCACAAAGCTGTATGATTGGAAGTTTGAGCCGCTTAGCGACAGCAATACAGAGGATATACTATCGGTTGCAGAGCAGTGGGTTAAATCCCATGCCGACGGCGAAACTGCCTCATTGCAGGTTGAAAAAGAAAGCCTGCCTTTATTACTTGAAAACCGAGAATTACTGGGTATTAAAGGCGGTCTTATAAGGGTAGATAACAAGGCGGTTGCTTTTACAATTGGCTCACCCATTAGCCAAAACACCTTTGATGTTCATATGGAAAAAGCGCTTAACGAGTACAGCGGTGCTTATACCGTTATAAACAGGTCCTTTGCCGAATATTTGGATTGCCAATATCTTAACCGCGAGGACGATATGGGGTTAGAAGGACTTCGCCGTGCTAAGCTATCCTATCAGCCCGAAATACTTTTGAAAAAATACACCCTAATTTACAAAGGTGAACTATGAACAAGAATGATTTTTTAAATCTTTATTTGTTGTGCTTCCCTGAGGACGATATAAAAGATGCCGAAAAAACGTGGCAGCTTTCAACCTCAGGCAAAATATTGTGTCGAAAAGACAAGGATAAGCCGATAGCAATGTTAATGCTTCTGCCTGCCGCTTTTTGCGGTGAAAACAGTTGTGAGCTGTATTATATTTTTGCCGCCGGCACCCACCCGGACTACCGCAAGCAAGGTATAATGGAGCAGTTGTTGGAAGAAGCCTATTCTACCGCTTTGGCAGATGGTAAACAAGGTGTATTTTTGCGCCCTGCAACAAGTAAATTATTTGAATATTACGGACATCGAGGGTTTACTCCTTTTTCTTATTACAAAACAAAAGAAATTGCCTATCAAAAGGCTGAAACTAAGGTTTGCTCATTGGATTTTGATAATTTCATAAAACTGCGTAAAAGTCTGTTAAACAAGCCGTTTATTGAGTGGAACGAGCCGTTTTTAAAAGCCAATTTTGACTATTTTAACGTCTTTTCGGACGGTGAAAATTTGCTTGTTTGTGAGTTTAACGGCGGCACCCTTTGTGTGCGTGAAAGTTTTGGGGATACCGATGCAATTATTTCTGCCGTAGCCGAAAAATTTAATTGCAAAAAAGTACTTGTACGGCATTTTGGCAGCGGCAAGCCATACGCTCTTATCCGAGCAAACACTAATATCCCAAACACCTATATAGGTCTTACCTTAGATGCATTTTAAAGTATAAAAAACCACCCAACAGAAGTTGGGTGGTTTTTATTAGTCGTATAATTCAAATTCGATACGAGAGTGAAGATTATCGGGAAGTTTATCAGAGGGTAAAGCAAACCTTGCGGTTATAGTTTTATATTCCTCATAGGCAATCTTATAATCTTCACCTTTAAATGAATTCATAATTCCCATTTCTATAGTTACATCTATAAACGGGTCATCTGCTGTCGGGGCAACATCAGGACAAGACTCCAAATAATCGGCTAATTGCTTTAATATTTCAGGGTCAGCCTTTCTGTCTTTATCTAAATAGTTAAAGTTGCAAGCCGTCTCGCCATCCTCGTTTGTTACATTGTGAATGTCAATATAAAACATTTTTTCGTCAAGCATTTCGGGAGTTAAATTGCGCAATGTTTTAAGCACGATTTCCTGATGCTGTGCACAGTCTTCATACGCCGATTTAAAAATATACTCGGAAGTTTTCTTGTGTGCCTTGGTAATGCTTAGGTACATATTGTATGCGTTAAGACCGTGGGAAAACTCAATTTCAATAGCGCCTATCTCCTCACCGGCACTATGTGAAATATTATCCATTTGCTCTTTTAAAGGAATGTCCTTTATATCCTCTAAATATAGCTTATATATTTCTTCTCCGTGCTTAGATAAATCGGCATTGGCGCTGTAGCTTGACCAGACCTTAATACCGACATTTTTTGTAGGCAGGTCATAGAACAGTTTGCGGTAATCTTCATTTTTTTCTAAGGTTTCTATAATATAGTCGTACTCTTTATCGGTTAAAAGCACTTCTCTGATTTCACTGCGGAAAGCAGTATTCACTCTAAACAGAAGCAAGCTGCCTTTTGTACTGCCGTAATAATAATTTTCAAACTTGTCTTTGTTTTCATTGT
>JAZREP010000029.1:0-8654 GCA_045660865.1 Acutalibacteraceae bacterium
TATTTTAACAGAAGTGCATCAGAAATTCCACTATAACCGAGCAAAACAGGTTTACTAAAGTCAATACCGCCGGCTTTATCTATTTCCTGAACAAGCAAGTTGTTGCCCATTTTAGAGCCACGCGCCTTGCCAAGCATCCCAATTTCTCCGTCAATAACAGAAAGCACGGGTTTAATATTTAATACTCCACCGGCAAATGCTACCGCTTTAGAAATACGACCGCCTTTTTTGAGATACTCAAGGGTATCTACCAAAGCAACGATAACAATCTTTTTCTTTTCTTTCTCGAGTGTTGCCGCAATTTCCTCAGCACTTTTTCCTTCGTCCAAAAGTCTAAATGCCAATTCTACTAAGATACCGCTACCCATTGCTGCACTGGCACTATCAACGATGTAAATATTTTCATAATCTGTCGCCGCAATCATAGCGCTTTGGCACGTTCCAGAAAACTTTGAAGCAAGCGTAATAACAACCGCAGCCTCGCCCGCCTCTTTTGCTTTTTGAAACTCTTTCATAAAAGCATCTGGTGTTGCTTGACTTGTAGTAGGAAGCACATCGCTTTCTACAAGTTTTTCATAAAAAGTCTTGTGATCGATGGTGACGCCGTCAATGTATTCTTCCTGACCGAAGTGAACGGTAAGCGGAACAACATGCACACGGTTTTTAAATTCAGGCATTAAATCTGCTGTGGAATCCACAATAATTCTTGTTTTCATTCTATTCAAATCCTTTCGTTGTTTATCATCATTATTCCGGTATGCCTTCTTTACTGAGCATGGTTAAATTAGATGTAATTGACTCAAGTGCCTTGTAAAAAACATCTCTTGTTTCGTCATCGAGGTCTTTGCCTGCTAATTCAACTGCTTTGCTTGCGCGAATGCTAACTTGTTCAGCGGCAGTTTTTCCTTCATTAGTAAGAATCCAAAGCCCACGATAAAGGCTTCCACCAACGTCCTTTTTACAAGCAAGTCCTTTTTCTTCAAGAATAGCAATCATACGTGATGCATCAGATTTATCCTTGCCGCTAATCTCACAAAGTTTAGGTACAGTAATACCGTCAGGATATTTGTACATAGTGGTGAGGTATGTGGCATGAGGGCTTTTTAAGCCGTATTTTGCAAGCTCCTCAGAAGCCAGCTTACGCCAGCAACGAGATATCTCAGAGATAGCAAATGAAAACCGTTCAAATCTGTCTAACATTATTTTTCCTCCATTAAGTTATCAATAAATTGAAGTAACTCATCGAAACCGCCGTTATGGTAATTCGAAATATCTTTATCTGTTTTATTGATTAGGCAATCTGTTAGCAAAAAGACCTTCATTCCAAGTTCTTCTGCCACCATATCGTCGCCAACATCGTTGCCCACCATCAAACATTCCTCCGGCCGGGCATCCAACTGTTTTAGCAGTTCTTTATAATAATACGGGTTAGGCTTACTGTATTTTGAGTTTTCATAGGTTGTAAAAAACTCAAAATCTTCCGGCTTTAGTCCGGCCCAGCCAATTCGTTTTTCGGTTGCAATAGACGGGAATATAGGATTGGTAGCAAGAACAATGCGAATGCCGGCTTTTTTAAGGTTATCCACTATTTCTGCGGCCATAGGATTATAGCCACACACCTCTTTCACGGCATCAAAATTTTCTTCGTAAAACTTTTCAAACAAAGGCATATCTGCCAATGCTTTTTCGCCGTATTGCGAAGCAAAGTAATTCCAAAACGCTTCTTCATTTGTTATTTGCCCATCATTTTTTATCATTTCAATGGTTCCTGACCATATTGCATCAATCAATGCTTTAGGCTCATAACCATGAGGGGCAAGTTTTGCTGCAATTCCCTTGAAATATGCCTTTACAAAAACATCTTGATCCATAGGAAGTAAGGTTCCATCTAAGTCAAACAGCACCACTTTAATACTCATTTTTATTCTCCGTTCTCATTATCATAATACAAAAGTTGAAATTTCAACTTTTGTATTATACCCCAAACAAGTTGAAATGTCAACAAGTGATTAGTGACTCTACTCTTTTCGGGATTGTACACATAAAAGCCGAATGAGTTTTTATACCCATCCGGCTTCGTGACAGTTTGAATATCTAATTTTGGCTGCTCAGATCAGTGGATTTCTGATGCATATTTAGAATGTTATTCTGCTCCTTTCTAAAACCGCCCAAAAACCCATTTTTGACACCAATGCGTTCAATGGGGCAAACCAGCGAAAACCCTAGTGTTTATGCGGGTTTCAAGCGGTTTGCCCTATTATAACGCATTCCTCTATTCTACGAACTATTCCAGTTGCGTTCAAATATAAATTCTCCTTTACAACATCGTAGGGGCGAACTATGTTCGCCCGCGGGCGTACGCAGAACGCCCCTACAACAAATAATTTCAAATTGCGATGTTAGTATTTGTGATTTAAGGAGACTTATACTGCAACAATTTACTTTTGAAATTAAATATGATATAATAAATTAATGGCGGTGATATTATGCGTGTTCAAAAATGCTATATTGGATATTGTACTGTTACTTGGTTGCTATGGATTACCACTCTTGTATTAGTTCCAAATTCTGGTGGTGCATTTGATGTCCACAACGAAGCACTCTATTATTTTGTCAATAAGCTTTCAAGTATATCTGTATTGATTTCTTGGATTCCTGCCCATCCGATTTTATTCATTCTTTCACTTGTTTCTTCTATTAAAAACAAGCGAAAAGGATATATCGCATTTAATATTTCCAGTATACTCTTTACAACCATTTTAGCATTTGCTATATTGGGTTTCCACGTATGGCTTATAGGCGGTGTTTAATCATTCAGCGGAGTGAAAAAATCACTCCGCTGTTTTATATATTTTTGTGAAAAAATATATAGAAGTATGTAAAAATATATACAATATATTGATTTTTCGAAATCGAAAACACAATATATAGTTGACAAAAGCGAATGATATAAGTATAATAATAGTTGGCGAATAACTATTTTCGCCAACTATTTCGTGAAAGTGTGGTGGTAGAATATGATTGTGGTTTATAAAAAGAAAAAATCCTATGATTTACGGCAATAAATCATAAGATTTTTCTGGGCGGATGTGTTTTACACAACCGATTGCTTATATGGTTAGTTTAACACATCTTCCCTTCAATGTCTACTAGCAAAATAACAAAATTTTTAGAAGGGAGCATTTAATATGGCATATTATGTAGTTAACAAAAATCAAACTCATAATCCTGGACTTCATCATGAAGTTCACACACTTGAACATGCAAATAAAATGCATATTACAAACGTTATATCTTTAGGTTTTTGCGTAAACGATTTTGACGCATTAACAAAAGCTAAATCTTATTATTGGGATGCAGATGGATGCAAAAACTGTTGTCCTAGCATTCATAGGGGGTAATAAAATGGCAGTTCATCACGGCGGTAAAGTTGGCAAAGCAGCAAAAACTTTAGCTTCGAAAACTTCTTCAGGCAAAGCTAAAAGCTCGGCTGGCAAAACTTTAGCAAATCACAAATCCGCAAAGCACTAATTTATTTAAGAAAGCGAGGTGAAATTCACCTCGCTTTTGCTATGTATTTTATTGGTGTTATTATACCGCAATCCTCGATTCTTCTCACAATCCCGGTTGCTTCCATATATACATTTCTCCTTTACAACACGTAGGGGAGGGGTTCCATCCCCTCCCGCAAAATAAGATGAAACCTCACGGGAGGGCGCAGAGACCCTCCCCTACAACAAATAATTTCAAATTGCGATGGTAGTATTTGTGATTTAAGGGGATTTATACTGCAACAATTTACTTTTACATTCAATTATGTTATAATAAATCAAAGGCGGTGATTTTTTGAAAAAAATAACAGCTATAATCATATCATTATTTACGATATTCTCTCTTACCGGTTGCAACAGAATTCTCGGAGGTGCTGTTTTAGAACAGTTTGGAATGGAATTTACATCACAAATTGAAATGATGGAAGAATGCTTAGATATTGATTTAGATGATTTAAATGACTCTAATATAAAAACAATTTATTCCCATACTGACCCAGAAGGTAATGATTTGACAATTAAATATATAGATTTAGATGGGGCAGGAGATGTGTTCGAAAATGATATTGAAAACAGAGAAAACTGGAACACACTCCCATACAATACAACTGTTGAAACTTTGCTCAAATCAAGCGGAGCAAATGAACAATTTGCATTTGATGATATCAAAGAAGGACGATTTATCATAAGTGGTGTTTCTTTGGGTAAAGACGAGTTTGATTTTGATTACAACAACTTCAACAACTGGTATGTTTTTAATATTGGCATTTGGGATTCCAACGCTGAAACTCTTTATTATATTTCAATTACAGACCAATCAAAAACATAAACTTATTTATATTTAAAGCGAGGTGAAATTCACCTCGCTTTTGCTTTGTCAATTTTCTTTTTTCTAACCGGTGTTGAATGTTACTTTGGCTTTATATGGGTTAGTTCACGGACGGGAAAGGTCTGCGTATATTGATTCAGCTATTCTGACCGTTTCCATGGCATCCTTGGCATAATAATCGGCGCCGATTTTGTTGGCATATTCAGGCGTCAAAACCGCACCGCCCACGATGGTTTTGCACCAAGCTGCCTCTTTTTTCAGCAAGGCAACCGTCTTTTCCATAGCAGGCACGGTGGTGGTCATAAGAGCACTTAATCCAACAACAGGGGCGTGCAGCTCAACGGCTTTTTGTACAATTGCCTCAGGTGGCACATCCTTGCCTAAATCCACAACACAAAAGCCGTAGTTTTCAAGCAATAGCTTTACGATGTTTTTGCCGATATCGTGGATGTCGCCCTCAACGGTAGCAATAACAAAAATGCCTTTTTCTTTATTATCTGCAGCGGCTGTGTTGGCTTTTATAATCTCAAAAGCGCTTTTGGCCGCCTCGGCACTCATAAGCAGCTGGGGCAGATATACCTTTTTGCTTTCAAAGCCAACACCCACAATATCCAAAGCGGGAATAATATCCTTATTCACAATATCGAGAGGGGCTGACTCTTTAATCAAAGATTTGGTAAGCTCGGCTGCCTTATCTTTAAGCCCTTTAACAATTGCTCTTTGAAGCTGTGAGCCATATTCTTCACTCTTTTCCTGCAGGGGAGCAACGGGCTGTGCAGCGATGGAGAAAAGCTCCGCCGCTTTAATATAATCGGCACAGTTGTTATCCAATCCTTTAAGGGCACGGTAGGTATAATAGGTTTTCATCATCTCGGCAGAATATGGATTCATAATTGCCGCCGAAAGTCCGTTTTCAAGAGCCATACCGAAGAATACGCTGTTAACTGCGTCACGGTTGGGCAAACCGAATGAAACGTTGGATACTCCTAAAGATGTGTGGCAGCCAAGCTGATTTTTTATTATGCTCAGGGCGCCTAAGGTGGTAACAGCGGCTTGATTATCTGCACTGACGGTCATTGCCAAAGTATCAAAAACAATATCTTTTTTATCAATGCCGTATGCTTTGGCGGTCTCTATAATTCGCTCGGCAATTTTTACGCGCCCCTCAACGGTATCGGGTATGCCTGACTCGTCAAGAGTGAGGGCTACCACAACACCGCCGTATTTTTTCACCAGGGGAAAGACGGCACTCATGCTTTCCGCTTTGCCGTTTACCGAGTTTATCAGTGCCTTTCCGTTATATTTGCGCAAGGCCGCCTCCATAGCTGCGGGGTTAGCGGTGTCTATTTGCAATGGCAGGTCAGAAACTCCCTGCAATTCACAAACAACGCTTTTAAGCATAGCGACCTCGTCAATGTCGGGCAACCCGACATTAACATCAAGAATGTGCACGCCCTTTTCCTGCTGGGTAATGCCCTCTGATAAGATGTAGTCAATATCGTTATCAATAAGGGCTTGCTTGAATCTTTTTTTACCTGTGGGATTAATCCTTTCGCCTATTAGCAAAGGGCTCTTGCCAAAGGTAACAGCGTGAGTGTAGGATGAAACCGTTGTGTAGCTTTTTGGTGTCAGCTTTTCAGGACTCAAATGCTTGGTTGCTTCAAAAAGCGCCCTTATATAATCGGGGGTGGTTCCGCAACAGCCGCCTGCTCCGCGCACACCTTTTTTGAGCATAAGGGCAACGTCTTGGGCAAATTCAGCGGCATCCACATCAAACACCGTTTCGCCGTCTATGGATTTAGGCAATCCTGCGTTGGGCTTCATAACAACAGGCACCGATGCGAACTGCAGCAGCTGCTCAACAATGGGAATCAGCTGCTTGGGGCCAAGTGAACAGTTAGCGCCCAAAGCATCAACTCCCATGCCTTCAAGCATAGCAACCATAGCGGCAGGGGAGGCGCCTGTCATAAGCTTGCCGTCCTCACCGAAGGCGTTGGTAACTATGATGGGGAGGTCGCAGCTTTCTTTGGCAGCCAAAAGGGCTGCCTTTGTCTCATAGCTGTCGTTCATAGTCTCGATTATAATTAAATCAACACCGTATTTGACACCTAACAAGACGGTTTTGGCAAAAACAGCCACGGCATCCTCAAAATCCAGGTCGCCCAGTGGCTTCAACAGCTTGCCTGAGGGACCAACATCAAGTGCCACAAATTTATGACCGACCGATGTGCTTTGCTCTTTGGCTTTTTTTGCGTTAGAAACGGCGGCTTTGATGATTTCCTCCAGCCGACGGTCGTCAAACTTTAAGCTGTTTGCGCCGAAGGTGTTGGTGCAAACGACGTTACTGCCGCTGTCATAATAATCACGGTGTATTTTTGTTATAATCTCGGGATGGGTAAGATTCCACTCCTCGGGGTGCTCACCGGGACAAAGCCCCTGCTTTTGAAGCAGGGTGCCCATACCCCCGTCAAGATATACAATATTGGAATTTAAAAATTCTCTGAAGTTCATAATTCGCTCCTGAATTCGCAACTGTTATTGCTGCAGCTTTTGCATTTGCTTTCGGTGGGGTGGTTTTTTGATGAGAGCCCCACAATGGCAGTAACCGATTTGGATGGTGACATAATAAGACTGCCGTTTAAAGTTAGTCCTATGCGTCTCTCACAGTCTAACGCGGTAAAAATATCCGTTTGTACGGCAAGAGGCAAATCACCGTATCCGGGACTGAAGCGAGGCCCGATACACAGCCCCTTTTCTTTAGAAATATATCGGCAAAACTCATCACACAGCGCCTCAATGCGTTCGGTGCCGATGGCTTGCAGCATAACGGCTGTTGAGGGCGAAACCCGACTGTATTTGGTAATAAGACGGTCAAACTCAGCCCCCAGCGTAGCGCCGAAAACAATTGCTTTGTGGCAACCCTCAAGTGCTTTTGCAAGGTCGGATGAAGAGAATCGACACACTCCAAAATCGCACAGATTGTTTTCAATGCACGGGTCAAGCTCTAAATAACAAACCCGATAACAAAGCTTTTTTTCGGCTTCAGCAAGGCATTTGCGCAAAAGTTCAATGGTGGCAGAGTCCGGCTCATTGCAGCCGCAATAACGCAATATTTCTTTTTCGCAGATAGAAATATCTGAAAAGCTTTTGCTTAAAACGGTGCCGCTCATTTGCCTAAAATAGCCGACAGATTGCTTTGAATTTTTGCGGCAACATCGGGCTTGTTCATAGAATAAACGTGAACGTTTGTAATACCGTTGGCATAAAGGTCAATTATCTGGTCGGTTGCATAGGCAATGCCTGCCTGCTTCATTGCTTCAGGGTCAGAGCCGAACTTGTCAACAAGACTTTTAAAGCGCTGTGGCATAAAGGACCCCGAAAGCTTAATAGCTCTTGATACCTGGGTAGCGTGAGTGATGGGCATAATACCGGGCACGACGGGCACGGTTATGCCTGCCTCGCGGATTTTATAAAGAAAATTATAAAGCAGATTGTTGTCAAAAAACATTTGGGTGGTCAAAAAGTCACACCCTGCATCAACCTTTTCTTTAAGATAAGCAATGTCCTCTTTTTGACTTCGACTTTCGGGATGGATTTCGGGATAACAGGCACCGCCGATACAAAAGTCGGGATTTGCTTCTTTTAATTCTCTTACAAGGTCTATTGCGTGGCGGTAATCCCAATTTGATTGGTCGGCATCAGATAGCTCAGCAGGAATATCACCTCTGAGCGCCATAACGTTTTCGATACCTGAAGCCATAATTTCGCGTATTTTTTGCGCCACCGTCTCTTTGGTTGAAGAAACGCAGGTCAAGTGCTCCAGGGTTGGAATATCGTATAGTTTTTTCAGATTTTGAGCTATATCAAGGGTAAAACGACTTGTTCCGCCGCCTGCACCGTAGGTAACGCTCATAAAGGCAGGGTGCAGCTTTGCGATCTCTTCGGTGGCAGATTTAACACTTTGAAAACTTGTTTCGGTTTTAGGTGGAAAAACCTCAAAAGAAAGAGAAAGGGTATTTTGATTGATAATATCGATAATTTTCATATAAAGCACCGCCTTTCATTTCGTATATTATAATGATTGTTGTTTGTCGAAACGCTTGAAAGCGCTTCGACAAGCCGCTTTTTAAGCTGATATAGCAAAATTAAATTCTATGATTTAATTTTGCACAACATTCATTGCAATGGATATGGACAAATTTTCAAAGAAAATTTGCCGCAAAATCAAAGATTTTGTGTCGAAACAAGTTTGTTTCGACTAACCATAACCATTA
>JAZREP010000030.1:0-36618 GCA_045660865.1 Acutalibacteraceae bacterium
TTCCAAAATCTATTCTGCGGATGACCGTAGAAAAACATTTGCTCACGTGACTTTACAGACGGGAAACTGCCAAGGATAAGCACTTTTGAGTTTTCATCATACAAAGGCGGAATAGGGTGTCTCGGCATACTTATTTGCCATCCTCCTGTTTTCAAAATTTTTTTAATTATAGCACGATTTGTATTTCTAATCAACTTATAGAGGCAGAAGGATAGGTTCGCATCCCTATTACACAGATAAGAAAAAAGACAACGCACCAAAAGGTGTGTTGTCTTTTTTGGCAGGGGCAGAAGGATTCGAACCCTCACCAACGGTTTTGGAGACCGGCATGCTACCATTGACACCATGCCCCTGTATAGACAATAAAACAATTGAGGCCGACACTTAAAATTAACCTTGCGATTATTTTGACCTCGTGTCGGGCCTCGTGCTGGTGGGCCATCAGGGACTCGAACCCCGGACCGACCGGTTATGAGCCGGTTGCTCTAACCAACTGAGCTAATGGCCCCTATTAAGCAACAAAAGTATTATAACACAAAAATGCTGTTTGTCAATAAAATTTTTTAGTTTTGTTTTATTTTTCAATCTTGCATTTAGGATAATACCAGCTTAAAATTTCCAGATATGTACTGCCCTGCTTAGCCATATAATTAGCACCGTTTTGGCTCATTCCAACGCCGTGTCCGTAGCCTCTTACAGTAAAGACAAATTTATTCTCTGTAAAGGCTAAATCGAAGTTAGCACTGCGTAAACCAAAACATTTGCGCATATCTGTACCGCTGACAAGTTTTTCACCTAATTGATACCCCTTTACCATACCTGTATCGGTACGATTAGGTTCACGCAACCAATTAGCAGGCTCCCCTGTCATATTAGCACCAAGTGACGCTGCTTTTACTTTAAATTCCTCAGGTGTAAAACTAACCTCACTCAAATAGCCTTCTGCGAGCAAGTCCCCTATGCTTTCTACCGAAACAAGATAATCGTATCCTTTCCCCCACACATTAACTCCGCTTTCGGTTTTGCCCGAAGAAATTGCATGGTAGGACGCCAATATAACCTTGTTGTTATATGTAATTTTATAACCCATTACCGACTTTACAACTGATTTGATTTTTTTGGTGTATTCTTCAGCCTTATCTCCCCATTTTTCTGCCGCTTTGCTGAGCGTTTTATAGGCTTGGTCACTTGACGCATCTGCGGAAATATCATACTCTTCATTTTTTCGGCTATCCCTTCTGTAACAAGCATAAGTATATGCTGCTATCGCCTGTGCCTTAAGGGCTTCCGCCTCGTACAGCACCGGCATTTCTGCCGCCACAACCGAGCAAATATATTCTTCCTCCGGGATTTTTTCAATCTTCCCGTCGGTCATTTTAACACGGAAAACCGCCTGCGTTCCCTTTTCGGTTTGCTGGGACGAAGTAACGTTTGTTTTATTCTTAGGCTTTGGCTCTTTCATAGCAATCAAGGGTATCAGCAGAATTGATAAAAACATAACCGCCAACACAATTATCTTCATGTTTCGCATTTTTACTCCTCCATTTTTTTATTGACTTTTTTTCGTATAATGTCTAATATAATATAGAGTATACATTTAATGTTTATGGAGAAGTGGACAAATATATGAGAACAAAATTCTTATCAGTATCCTTCATAGCCGCATTAGTGCTAACCATATTGCTACGCATTCTGGAATTGGTGTTTTTTATTAATCCCACCACCGGATTTTATTATAGCGGTCTTTCGGCTTTTTCCTTTGTGACCGTGTTTTTCCTGCTTGTCTTTGTTGCTTTTTACTGCTTGATAATCTATCTTAATCCTCCCAAATACAAAGGTGCCGGCGAATTAAGTTTTCTCAATATTATTGGTGCTATAATCTGTTTTACCGGCTTTATATGTGACCTTATAATTAAACTTTGTTCAAACGGCGGCGTATCCATACTTTATGTAATTTTTTCTATTATGGCTATTGTTTTCTTCGGCGCTCAAATTGGTTACAGCGCCTCAGGAACAGGTGTTATGCCCATTCTTTGCTTCTTACCTATTCCCTATTGGATATATATGCTTATCAGTTTCTTTATTGAAATTACCGACATGGCTATTATTTCAGAAAATTTATATCGCTTAGCATCTATAATATTGATGTTAATTTCCTTTACGCTCCTAGCAAAAGTAATGTGTTATGTAAACTTCCGCAAGAATACTCGACGACTGACGATTATAGGTCTTACAACGGCAACCGTTATCGGTATAAGCAACGTTTCAGAATATTTATTAGTGATTTTTAATAAATCAAATGTACTGCATTATTCCGAGTTGCCTGATACCACCCTGTTCTTATCAGCAATATACTTAGTGATTTTCATTTTAACCTTGAACGGACGAGATAATGTTCAACAATAAAGAAACAGCCACCTTTCGGGTGGCTGTTTCTTTATAAGTTTGAGCAATAAATTTGATAAAACACTTGACAACGGCTATTTTTCTGTTATAATGTGTAAAGCGGTTTAACTTTACAGCAAAGGGGTTGGCGTTTTGGCTAAGGATTTAAAAATCTCCTATTTGTTGGAATGTTACGGCAAATTGCTTACCGAAAAGCAATTTCGTGTAGTCGATATGTATTATAACGAGGACTTGTCTTTAGCTGAGATTGCCGAAATTGAAGCCATAACTCGCCAAGGTGTGCGTGACTTTTTAAAGAAAGCTGAAGTACAGCTTAATGAGTTAGAGGATAAGTTGCATTTGCTAAAAAAGGTTAACGATTTAAAGTTGCTTGCTAAGAAGCAGGATTTTGACTCTGTTACCGAAAACCTAAACCGTTTTTTCACTGATTGGGAGGCAAAGTAAATGGCCTTTGAAGGTTTATCTGAAAAGTTAACACTGGCTTTTAAACGTTTGCGTTCCCGTGGGCGTTTAACCGAAGCCGATTTAAAAGAGGCTATGCGAGAGGTACGTCTGGCTCTGTTGGAAGCCGATGTCAACTACAAGGTTGCAAAGGATTTTACCGCAAGCATAGTTGAAAAAAGCGTTGGCGAAAAGGTTATGGACAGCCTAACCCCTGCCCAGATGGTTATTAAAATTGTGCGTGATGAGTTGGTTGCACTTATGGGCGGCGAAATATCTCGCATAAAAACTGCAAAACAGATTCCCACCATTATTTTAATGTGCGGTTTGCAAGGTTCAGGTAAAACTACCCACAGCGCAAAGCTTGCCAAAAAGTTAAAGGCTCAGGGTCACCGCCCTATGCTGGTTGCCTGTGATATTTACCGCCCTGCCGCTATTGACCAGTTAAAGGTGCTTGGCGATAAAATAAACGTTCCTGTTTTTGAAAAGGGCGCTCAAAAGCCTGAGAAAACTGCCCTTGAAGCTATAAAGACCGCACGTGACTACGGTAATGACTTTGTAATCTTAGATACCGCAGGCCGTCTGCATATTGATGATGAGCTTATGAACGAGCTTAAACGCATCTGCGATGCAGTTGAGGTAAACGAAAAATTGCTTGTTATCGACTCTATGATTGGTCAGGACTCGGTTAATATAGCAAAGGCTTTTAACGAGCAGTTAGAAATTGACGGTGTTATACTCACAAAATTAGACGGTGATACAAGAGGCGGTGCTGCACTTTCGGTTAAGGCAGTTACCGGTAAGCCAATCAAATTTGTCGGTGTTGGTGAAAAACTTGATGATTTAGATGAGTTCCACCCCGACCGTATGGCATCCCGTATTCTTGGTATGGGCGATATGCTTTCCTTAATCGAAAAGGTTGAAAATGAAATCGACGAAAAGGAAGCTCAAAAGGCTGCCGACCGTTTGATGGAAAACAAATTTGACCTTAACGATTTGCTTTCACAGTTTCAACAGCTTAAAAAAATGGGCTCAATGAAGCAACTTTTGTCTATGCTCCCCGGTATGGGCAACCAGATAAAAGACGTTGATATTGATGAGCGTGAATTTGCCCGCATTGAAGCAATAATTCAATCTATGACAGCAAAAGAACGTTCAAAGCCGGATATTCTTAATGCCTCTCGCAGACGGCGTATTGCCGCCGGTGCAGGCACCACAGTTGAGAATGTCAACAAGCTGATGCGCCAATATGAGCAAATGAAGAAAATGTTCAAACAATTTAGTGGCAAGAACGGCAAACGCCGTTTTGGCGGTATGGGTTTACCGCCCGGATTTAATCTTTGATTTTAAGAGTTAAGCAGACTAAAAGCTTATTAGCTCTTGAATATAAACAATTTTTTATGGAGGTGTATTTAAATGGCAGTAAAAATCAGATTGCGCCGCATGGGTGCTAAAAAGGCTCCTTTCTACCGTATCGTTGTTGCTGATTCCCGCTTTCCGCGTGACGGCCGTTTCATTGAGGAAGTAGGTTACTACAATCCTATGACCGAGCCGGCTGACCTCAAAGTTGAGGGTGAAAAAGTAAAGCAATGGATTGCAAACGGTGCACAGCCGACCGATACTGTTAAAGCTTTGCTTAAAAAGAACGGAATTCTTTAATTCTTTTGGAGGGAAACTTGATGACAGAGCTACTTAAAACTATTGTAGCCAGCCTTGTTGAACAGCCAGATAAAATTGAAGTTACCGTTGATGAGCCTAATGAGGAGGGTATCATTGTATACCATCTGCATGTAGCTGAAAACGATATGGGTCGTGTTATCGGCAAACAGGGCAGAATTGCCAAAGCAATCCGAGTAGTTATGCGCACAGCCGCAAACCGCCAGGACCAGAAAATCATGGTCGAGATTGACTAAGATTTTTTACAATACCCCCTCGCTTTGAGGGGGTATTGTGTATATTACTAAGCAAGGAGATTTCTATGCTTAAACAATTTTTAGAAACCGGAAAAATAGTGGGTACCCACGGCATTAGGGGCGAATTAAGAGTTCAACCCTGGGCAGATTCACCGGAGTTTTTACTAAGGTTTAAAAAGCTGTATTTATCCGCATCAGGCGATAAAGTGCTTGACATTGTCAGCTCAAGAGTGCACGGAAACCTTGTCTTAATTAAGGCAAAGGGCATTGACTCTATTGACGCCGCTGAAAAGTTGCGCAATAAAGTGCTGTATATGGACCGTGCTGATGCCGGCATTGATGAAAACAGCTATTATATACAAGATTTAATCGGTTGCTCGGTTTACCACAGCGAAACCGACGAGTTTTTTGGCGAAATAACTGATGTTTCGCAGACTGGTGCTAATGACGTTTGGCATATCAAAAAAGACGGCAAGGAATATCTTATTCCTGCCATAGATGATATTGTTCAAACGGTTGACCCTGCTTTAAGCAAGGTAACAATTATACCTATAAAGGGGATTTTTGATGATGAGGATTGATATTTTAACCCTTTTCCCCGAAATGTGCGAAACAGTATTAAGCGAAAGCATTATAGGCAGAGCCCGAAAAAACGGATTGGTTGAAATTGAGTGCCACAATATTAGAGATTACACTACCGACAAGCACGGCCGTGTTGACGATTATCCTTACGGCGGCGGTATGGGTATGGTTATGGCTGCACAACCTATATACGATTGTTGCAAGGCTGTAACAAAGGGAGAAAAAAGCCATATTATATATATGTCACCGAAAGGCGCTACCCTCACCCAGCAAAAAGCGCGCGAATTATCACAATTAGACCGCATTACCATACTTTGCGGGCACTATGAGGGTGTTGACCAGCGCCTGCTGGATGAACTTGTTGACGAAGAAATTTCAATTGGTGATTATGTTTTAACAGGTGGCGAGCTTCCGGCATTAGTGCTGACTGATACAGTATGCCGTATGTTGGAGGGCGTACTTTCCGACCCAGCTTGCTTTACTGATGAGAGCTTTTTTAACGGACTGTTGGAGTATCCGCAGTACACACGCCCTGAAGAATGGCACGGTGTTCGTGTGCCCGATGTGCTTTTAAGCGGTCACCACGAAAATATACGCAAATGGCGTGAAAAACAGTCGTTGGAAATCACCCAAAAGCTTCGTCCCGACCTTCTGGAAAAGGAATAGTTGTTTCGCTATAAAAAATTGCACAGGCTTGTGCAATTTTTATAAACAGAATTACTCTTTCGACACCATTTTTCTAGAAGTATACAAAATTATTGTAAAATTACTGTTTTTATTGACTATAACAAAAATTGTGGTATAATATATTTAACAGTTTTAGTGTTTTCTTTATTTTGGGTTAAGGAGCGTTATTTATGTTTGTTAAAGATGTCGTAGTACAAAATCAAGTTGGTTTACACGCCCGTCCTGCTACTTTCTTCATTCAAAAAGCTAATGAATACAAAGCATCTATTTGGGTTGAAAAAGAAGAACGCAGAGTAAACGCTAAAAGCCTTTTAGGTGTTCTGTCTTTAGGTATTGTGGGTGGCACCACTGTTAAGGTTATTGCTGACGGTCCCGATGAAAAAGAGGCTGTTGAAGGCTTAATTAACCTGATTGCCACTTGCTTCTCCGAATAATTAATTAAAGCAGAATCTTCTTAAAGAAAATTCTGCTTTTTTATTGATTTTCTATTTTCGTTGTGTTATAATACCAATTGTCGAGACAATTAGTATTGTCTCGACAAACTATGTAATATTGTATCCGGGTGTGGCTCAGTTTGGTAGAGCGCTTGAATGGGGTTCAAGAGGCCGCTGGTTCGACTCCAGTCACTCGGACCAAAAAGTCACCTTTGTCTATTGACAAAGGTGACTTTTTTCAATGATAAATGAACAAACAATAAAACCGCTTAGCTTTTGCTAAGCGGTTTTTTATTATTTATCTAAATATTTCATTGGGTTATTATGCTTGCCGTTAACACGCACTTCAATATGCAAATGGTTACCTGTTGAACGGCCGGTATTACCTACTGCGGCAATTTGCTCACCCTTGGCTACCTTATCCCCTACCGATACATACAATGCAGAGCAATGTGCGTACAATGTGACTATGCCGTTTCCATGGTCAATCATAATATGCTTACCGTACGAGCCACCAGATTTAGATAATGTAACAGTGCCTGACATTACGGCGTAAATAGGTGTACCTTTATCGCAAGCAATATCAACACCCTTATGGTAGTGGTCACCACGGTCATTATTAAACTCAGAAGAAATGCGGTAATCAGTTGATTTGGGAATAGGCCACATCATTACCTTTGAGGATTTTACAGGTGCGCCTTTCTTTGTACCTACAACAATCTGTCTTGTAACCGGTTTGGTTACTACTTTTGTATCTGTAACTTCACGATGCAACTCTACACCGTTAACGTAGATTACGTTTGCAGTCACATGATTTTTACCGTTTTGACCTTTTTTAACAAGCTGTGTCTTTCCGATAGTAAGTGCATTACTTCTAATTTCCTTAGTCGTATACGGAACCGATACATCGTATTCCTCAACGGCATAGGTCTTAACAGAAAGCGGTATTTCATCATTTAAAAATGCATCATTTATAGCGACAAGATTCTTACAGTCTTCTACAGGGAAATAACCGTCACGCACTTCTACTCTTTCAACAAACTCTGTCTTTGCTGTTTGATTGCCAAGTTTATATTTGTTTAATGTTAAAGTGAGATTAGTATAAAACGGCTCTGATGTTTCGCTGACTAAAGTCAACTTATCATTAACATATAATCCATAACCGTTAACTAAGCCTTCGGTATTATTAAGCATTTGCACGGCAAGAGTTTCTGCAGAGAGAACATTCTTTTTCATAACATAAACGGTATTAAGGCTGTATTCCTCAATATAAGCCTCACCGTTAGCACAATCTAAAGATTTAACAAAATAATCCTCTGCTGTTTTGCAAATAGTAGCATCAAGCACCTCGCCCAAAACGGTTTTTGCATAAACAACACGTTTTGCGAAGGTGAAGTTGGCCCAAACAGGAGAAGTAATACCAACCAAGACCATAAACGCCAGCGGAACTGCTACAACAGCAAATTTCGAAAGGAGCGGTTTGTGGCTGGCTTTCATTTGTTTAAGACTTACAATATGTGAATGAAAAGCAGTTTTAACGCCTCCCTGCTTTGCTTCTTTGAAGAAGCGAGACACTGAACTAACATAGCCTTTAACCGCACGGCCAAAGACAACTAGACAGCTGCCAAGGAAACGAATAAAACTAACAATATATTTATAACTGCTCACCAAAAGAGATTTAAGTGTGCGTTTTGTTGCTTTTAATACATTTTTAAATGTATTTACCAGCTTCAATAACACGATTGTTTCACCTCAAAAGATTACAAGTTTGTAACAATTTACTTTACCATTATAACAAATTATTACAAAAATGCAACCTTTTTTTGAAAAAAGTTCTTAAAAAATAAAAACAAACCCAACCTTTTAAGTTGGGTTTGTTTTATTCTGCGTAATTCATAGTGCTTTCGGAACAGTTATTTAAAACCACAAGGTAATCTGCCGCCTCTTTTTTAGCAAGCGGCAAATTGTGGGCAAGGTAATTACCGCATTCTTCTGCGCTGTTTCCCGGTATTGCTCCCTCAAAGTCTGCAATAAACTTGAAGGTTTCACGCAGGAGTGTTAATACCTCTCCGTTAGACATTCCGCTAACCAAGAAATAAAAACCTGTGCGGCAACCCATTGGGCCTACGTAAATGATTTTATCGGTATAACTGCTATTTCTAACATAGGTCGCAAACAAATGCTCTATTGTGTGCAATGCATCAAAATCCAGATAATCACCGCTGTTTGGCAGTTTCATACGCAAATCGTATGTAACCACTTCCCTATCCACTCTCGAAACATAAAGACCTTTTTTAAGAGTATTATGGTTTACCTGAAAGCTTTTTATTTTTTCCATTCCTTTAATTTCTTCCTTTTTAATCTCAAAAGCATAAACGTCATAATTTTTTTCGTTTGAGCTTACACCGTTTTCAATAAATTCTTTTTGTTTAAAGCCCAACCGATTTAATATGGCTATTGATGCGCCATTTTCTGTTACAACCTGCGCCGAAATACTGTTTAAGCCAAGAATCGTGAACCCATAGTCCATAAGTGCCAATACCGCTTCTCTGCCATACCCGTTATTCCAATAATTCGAAGAAATTGTATAGCCTATTTCGGCAGTTTTATTGGCTTTAATAAAATTTGAAAAACTGCAACTGCCGATAACACGATTTTCTTTCTTTAACACTATACAAAAAACCGTTGTTAACCCCTTGCGATAGCCACGCATAACAAATTTTATATACTGCTTTGTATAGGCTATATTCTTATGCGGCGGCCAAGTAGAGTACCGACTTGAATTCGGGTTAGAGTAACAGTCAAAAAGCTCGGCGGCGTCCTGCATTTTCATACGGCGTAATATAAGTCTATCGGTTTCAATATCCTTATAAATTGTCGAAGCTTTTGTTTTCATTTATTTTATTGCCGCTTTTAAGGCTTCAACCTTATCGGTTTTTTCCCAAACCACATCTAAATCCTCACGACCCATATGACCGTAAGAGGAAAGATTGCGGTAAATCGGACGGCGAAGCTGTAAATCACGGATAATTGCGGAGGGGCGTAAATCAAACACCTTTTCTACCGCTTTTGCAATTTTCTCTTCTTCGACCTTTGCTGTGCCAAAGGTTTCAACCAAAACTGAAACAGGGCGTGCAACACCGATAGCGTATGCTAATTGCACCTCACATTTGCTTGCGAGTCCTGCCGCAACAATATTTTTTGCAACATAACGAGCCGCATAAGCAGCAGAACGGTCAACCTTTGTGGGGTCTTTACCCGAAAAAGCACCGCCGCCGTGACGTGAATAGCCGCCGTAGGTATCAACAATTATTTTGCGGCCTGTAAGACCTGTATCTCCCTGAGGACCGCCGACAACAAAGCGACCTGTGGGGTTAATGAACACTTTAGTCTGCTCATCTAAAAGCTCTGCAGGTACTGTGTGTTTTATAACCTTTTCCAATATATCGGCACGCAACTGCTCTAATTCAACATCAGCACTGTGTTGAGAGGAAACAACTACAGTTTCAACTCTTACAGGCTTATCGTCATCGTATTCAATTGTTACCTGGGTTTTTCCGTCAGGGCATAAATAGTCAAGGATACCCTCTTTGCGAACCTGGGTAAGTCTTTTAGCAAGTTTATGTGCCAATGAAATCGGCAACGGCATAAGCTCGTCAGTTTCATCACAAGCATAGCCAAACATCATACCCTGGTCCCCTGCTCCATTGTTATTAAACTCGTCCTCTTCACCCGCTTTGAGCTCCAATGAACGATCAACACCCAATGCGATGTCGGGAGATTGCTCATCAATAGCGGTCATAACTGCGCAGGTATTACCGTCAAAGCCTTTTGAAGCATCGGTATATCCAATATCATTAAGCACTCTGCGAGCAATTTTAGGAATGTCAGCATAGCAACTAGTGGTTATTTCACCCATTACGGTAACAATACCTGTGGTACAAAATGTCTCACAAGCAACACGTGCTGTAGGGTCTTCCTTTAAAATTTCATCCAAAACCGCATCGGAAATAGCATCACAGACTTTATCCGGATGTCCCTCAGTTACCGATTCAGATGTAAACAGTTTCTTTGCCATAATCATCGTCCTCCATTAAAAAAGCCCGCCGAAAAGGCGGGCGAATAATAACATCCACCCTCATCTATCGGTTTAAACCGCAGGATTTAGCACCTTGACTATCAGGTTGCCGGGCTTCACAGGGCCTGTCCCTCCGCCACTCTTGATAAGGATTATATGTATATGATAACACAATTTCACAAAATGTCAATAGTTCGATAAAGCGGTGATACAGCCTTATAAAGCAAAACAGCGCCTGTGCAATTGATTACACCTTTCAGCAAATTAAACGGAATAATTGCAGGAACCAGCATACTTACCACCACAGACATTGGTGTTCCCATAAAAATACCTGTAAAAACCAAATTAAGCGGTATCATTAACGCTGTCATCGCCACAGTTGCAAGAACAGATGAAATTACAAGTCTGTTCCATTTGCTGCTTTGGCGGCAAATAAAGCCGATTATTAGCACCATAACCTCAGAGGAAACAAAATGCATTATAAGACCTATAATACCATTACCGCCCATAAAAAACGCCTGTATGACACAAACAATAAAAAGCGACATGCTTCCTGCACCTACACCCAAAAGCATTGTGCAAAGCAAAACCAGAATGTCTGCCATATCGTATTCTAAAAACGGTGCAGACGGGATTAAAGGTATCCTAAACAGCAAAATAGAAATCACAGACAAAGCTGTGAAAAGCGCTGTAAGCACTAATTTAACAATCGTTTTATGCGACATAATAAGCCTCCAAAAAAATGCCCCGCTAAAAATAGCGGGGCATAAAATAAACACAAGTGTTTTTTAATCTTCTCCCATCCAGACTTTAACTGTCGGTTTTGGAATTGCACCAAATCAGCCTCAGCAACGCTGAGGGTCACGGACTTATCACTTTAAGTGAAACACCGCCGGTGAGGAATTACACCTCGCCCCGAAGACATATATTAAGTTTTTTATCTTTTATTCTTGCTCAGCTGTATCGGCTTCAGGCTCTTCTGAGAACTCAACATCCGAAACCGAAACATCAACTACTGCAACGGCATTTCCGGTCATAGTTTGAACCTTATCCTTAACATTCTCCTGAACTGACTCAGCAACGTTTTTGAGTCTTACGTTTTCTTTAAGTGTAATAGCGATTGAAATTAACAACGCGCCGTTATCCCACTTAACTTTAACTGCTTTTTCATACGCATTTTTAGGCAGGATGTTTTTAATGTCGATAGCCTTGGTGTATAACCCGGCAACACCCTCTACCTCCATAGCGGCCATACCGGCGATTTGAGCTACAGCCTCACTGTTTATTGCAATTCCGGATTTTTCTGACATTGTGTTGCCTCCTTAATACTTTTGCTTTGGATTTATTATACCACAATCTCAGCGAAATTCAACTATTTTACAGTAACAATTTTTATATTTTCCAAATTTAAACCTGATTGCGAAACCGCAATATCCTGAATTTGCAGAGTTTCGCTATCCAAAAGCTTATCACATTTAACTGCAATATTTGCCTCTTTATCACTCAGCACTACCAAAGCATCAGAAAAGCCCTTTGCTTTAATAAGACCCTCAATTGTACTTTCCTTTTCCATACGCAGTGCCATAGCAGTCTTGGCATCCTGAGCCGCCTTTTTAGCGACAGCATCACTTTTCACGTCGTCAATTGTTTCATCTAACAATTCTATTGCCTCTTTTCTGGTCTTGGTGCGCTGCTCGCGCAATTCAGAAAAGCTATCCTCAGCCTTAGCATTAACATAGACAGAATCGCCCAAATTTTCCGATTTATTAGACGAGGTAGTTTCAAATGTGTTGCCTGCGTATTTCATATTAAGACCTATTGCTACTGCAAGCGACAGCACCATTATACCGATGACAATTTGCTTTTTACCTATAATTTTTCCTTTTTTCATACAAAACACCCCTGTTTAATTTTTTATGATTTGTCTATCACACAAACCTTTTTCTCACCAATATTCATTGCTGTTACCACAGCGCTTTTTACTGCCTCGGCGAGCGCAGGCTCGCCCTTACAGTCGCAGACTATTACTACACCCTTTATAGTTGGCATAATTTCAGTAACCACCAGCGCTTCTTCATCGCCGTTTGAATTTTTTATAATTATATGTTTTTGCGTGCTACTGTCATTCTGCTGGGTTTTGGATTTATCCTGACCTGTTTTATCCTCGTTTTTTTGCGTGTCGGTCTCGGTTTCGCTGGCATAAATATACTCTATACCGTTTTCAAGCGTAACCATAGCCTCAGCCTTGCCGCCCACAATTGAGGTTGCAATTAAGGAAAGCTTTTGCTCGGTTTCTGTAATATAATCGTTGGCGGTTAGTTGCGCTGCCACACTTTGAGTTTTTTTGTCTCCCGAAAAAACAGAGGACAACCCAATTAACAATATTGCAACCAACCCAACTGCTACCGCTATACGCATTTTCTTTTCTTTCAACATAAATAAAATTTTATCTTTATTCATCATATTCTACAGAAATATAAGGGTTGGATATATCCCTATGTTCTCCTTTACTTTATTCCTGATTTCCTGCCTTTTGATGCTTTGTGCTTTGTCCAAAAAAATATTTATACCATTAATAGATATTCGTCTGCCAGCCGTAATATTCATATTCACCTTAATCTCATTAAACTCAATTTCATTTTCCATCAGCATTTCGCCTATACTGGCTATTAAGTTTTTTTCAGTGGCTGACAATAAAGCTTCATCGGTATTGTAATAAGCATGGCTTCCGCCCACATTATGTATTTTGAAATCCTCAAATCTTAAATCTATAGTGAGAAAGGACAGCGCCGTAAGGAGTATAATTGCCGAAAACAAAAAACGAATGGGTTTTACATACGCCTTGCTCGGTATGAACGACGAAAGTGCGCCTAACATAATAACCACCGCTGACAGAGCCGAAACGGTTTCTTTAATTGCATTCATATCCTTCCTCCCGCTGCTGTTACCATAGCTAACGAAATAATAAACAACACGCCAATATATATAATTATGCCAATCATAAATGACATAGAGGTGTCCACCGCTTTAATTAACCCTTCGGTTTTTGTGTTGCCGAGCAAGGAGCATACCATTGATGCTATTTGTGCGCAAAGCCGCCAAAGAGTTAAATGCACCACCACAGGCAACGCAGTAAACAATAGCGCTATTATGCCGTACATGCCTGCCGAAGTGCCAATCATAGACATACAGCTTTTTACCGTTCCTGCCGCCTCACTTACAGCCGAGCCTACCAGCGGTACTGTGGTGCCGACCACAAAGCGAGCCGCCCTTGAACCCACTGTGTCGGCGGCGCTGCTTACTGCCGTTTGAGTGCCTAAAATTGCGAGAAAAACTGTCAAAGAGAGTGACATTATCCAGTTGGCACATTTTTTAAGTGTCCCTGCTAAACCGACTTTGCCGATAACAGGTGAGCAAGCAGTGGCTATACTCAAACTTAAATGCATACTGACAAACGGGAGTATTACAAACGAGCAAAGCTGAGATATAACCTGTGCGGCAACCAGCATTATGCCGCTAAAACCGCTTGCTGTTGCGGTCATACCGTTAGAAAGCAGTATTCCTCCATATATAGGAACGAATGACAGCATAAAGGTTGTTAACCCTTTTATTGCTCCTTCGACTGCAGAAATCAGTTTAAGCGACGGCAAGAGCATTAACAGGCAAACTGCCAATAATATTGCATAGTTTAAAGCACCCTCGTTCTCTGATTCTCCCGAAATTCCGGAAATCCCTGCTGTGATTAGCAAAACCACAACCAGCATCGCACAGCAAATAAATGGCTCTTTACCGCCGGTACGTAAAAAGGAAAGAATCGTTTCAAAAATGTTATCGTAACTAAACCGCTCTTGCCAGTCTTCAGAAAACTTACCTAAACCTGAACTATCCATAGCTTCCCTTGCCTGTTCCGACAAGGCACTGTAAATATTATCGGCTTCTTCACCGGGGAGTGCTATTTCCTCAGCACGAACTGTTATGGGACAGAGGAATAGCATAAGAAAAATTATTACAACCGCTTTTTTCATCATTAAACTATCCTATTATCTGCAATGTTATTTGCATAATTTCCTTTATAAGCGGCAGTGACAATGTCACAACGGCTATTTTACCCGCCAGCTCAATTTTGCCGGCAACCGATGTTTGTCCAAAGTCACGGCAGATATCAGCGGCAAACTGTGCCACATAGCAAATCCCTACCGATTTTAAAACCACGGTAAAATGCTCGTTGTTTATACCTACACCGCTTAAAATATTTTGTATTTCCTCTATAGCCGGAAAAACAAAAGAAAGTAAATAAACCAAAAGTGTCCCGGAGGCTGCGGCGGCAGCCAGCATAGCATATTCCGGCTTATATTGTTTGAGCAAAAGGATAATTGCGGCAAACAATATACAAATGCCGGCAATTGTTGTTATACTCATAAGTCGAAAATCGATTTGATGGTATCAAATAGTGTTCCTATCTCATTCACCACCATCAGCAGTACAACTACCAGTCCGGCAAGCGTAGTTAACATAGCCTGTTCCTCTCTGCCTGAACGCACAAGCAGTTGATTAAGCACCGCCACTATAATTCCTATTGCCGCTATTCTAAAAATGAAATCAACATCCATGTTTTTCACCTAAATAAAAAATATAACCGCTGCAAGTCCTGCACATAGACCTAAGCTTTTGTACATTTTTGCCTTGCCGCTTAGTTGTGCGTTTGCTTCCTCTAACAGCACAGCCGTCTGGCAAGCCGCTTTTTTGCATACCGCTACCTGTCCGCTTAAATCGCTGGTACCTATCGCAGTAAAAAATTCCAACATCATTTCCCTGTCAGCTTCATTACGAGTAGTGAGTTCTTTCATAATAGCCTCTTTACCCCAATCCGCCTTATGCGTTAGCAACCTCGTGAGCAATTCGCTTTTTTGTCTTGCATTTATACGGCGCATAGTTTCAAATATATCGGTGTTAATATACTGTGTATATATCTCAAATTGGTCTACAATCTTTCTAAACTCCGTAAGGCATTTGACACGCTCTTTTATTGCTGAGCCTGCCAAAACACCGATACCGCTGACCGAACAAAAAAGTGCCGCAAGTCCAATGATTTTAAGCATCTACCATCACCGTTTTGCCTTTTTCCACTTTAAAAACAGACGCCGAATCATTAACGCCTTTAAGCTGGGCAATATAGTCGACTGCGCCGCTTTCAATTAACAATCTGGACTGCTTCCTGCTTTTTAGTTCCTCCAAACTGCCTGCGTGGATAGATGCAATTACCTTTACACCGCAAAACATAGCCGAAATAATCCCTTTGGTTTCAGCTGCCGAGCCAAGCTCGTCTAAAATAATATATTCAGGGTTAAGGGTGCGCACCGCAATATCTAAGCCGTCACTTTTACGCACTCCGCTGAGCACATCACAACACGGCCCAAGATTACCTTTATGTTCACCGCCGCAAAGTTCAAAGCGGCTGTCAATTACAACTACCCTTTTGCATTGCTTTGATAACAAATGCGCCAAATCCCGAAGCTTAGTGGTTTTGCCCGAAGCGGTTGGCCCCGAAATAAGCAGATTACCCTTTAAAGCCCATTTGAGCAATGGCGCCGCACAACCGTAAAACTGCCTAGAGGTGCGAATATTTATTGAGGTTATGTCCCTAAATGCTGAAATCTCGCCTTTTTCGTAAACCGCCGTTCCGCAAATGCCTGCACGATGACCGCCTTTTATAGTTATAAAGCCTTGCTTTATCTCGTCTGAATGAGTATGTACCGAGTAATTGCAAATTTTAAGATAGGTTTCCTCAACCTCCGCCATTGACACAATATAGGCACTTTTGGTCGGCAAAATACTGACATCACTATTTGACACAAACATATTCATACCGCCGACGTTAACCGACAGCGGACAACCCGCCCTCAATCTTATTTCCATTACCTTATCGGTAATAGAAGGCGGCAGTTTACAAATTGCTGTTTTAATATTGTTTGGCAGGTGATTAGTAATTTCCTGTAAGGTGTTTTTTACTTCTGTCATATTACTTGTCCCCTTTCACACTAAAATTTTATGTGTCTACCATTTGTATTAGAACATTTTTTGTGGTACAATACTAATAACTAAGAAAAAAGAAGGAATTTTTTAATGTTTGAATTGGTGCAGGTAGGTAAAAACACCTATTATATTGAAAGCCCTGTGAAAATCGGTGTATATAAAATGAACAAAACCGATATTTGCCTTATTGATACCGGTAACGATAAAGCAATGGCTAAAAGAATTGATTCCATTGTACAAGCAAACGGCTGGACCATTAAAAAAATAATAAACACCCATTCACACGCTGACCATTGCGGAGGTAATGCATTACTGCAACAACGCTACGATTGTGAAGCCTTTTCGGCACCGGTTGAGGCTACATTTATTGAAAACCCCATTTTAGAGCCGGCAATGCTTTACGGCGGATACCCGGATTCCAGTCTTCGCAACAAATTCTTTATGGCTGAGCCCAGCCGCTGTCTGCCGATAAGCGAGGAAGTTTTGCCGAACGGTTTATCCTACACCTACCTGAACGGGCATTGTACACAGATGTTAGGCATTAAAACCGATGACGACGTATGGTTTTTGGGTGACTGTGTGTCAAGGCAGGAAATTCTTGATAAGTATCACATTACCGTAGCACTTAACGTAGCAGAGTTTTTAAACACACTTGACAAGTTACCTACTCTTTCGGGACGGCTGTTTTTACCTTCACATACCGAGCCGTTAGAAGATTTAACCGAAATTATTGCCATTAACCGAGCAAAGGTAAATGAAATTTGCAACACTCTAACAAACATTTGCAAAACACCAAAAACAACAGAGCAAATATTAAAAGAAGTGTTTGAGTATTACGAAATGCGGCACACAGTACAACAGCATACTCTTATAGGTTATACTGTTCGTTCTTACCTTTCTTATCTTGTTGATACTGAAAATTTAAAAATCACAAAAGAAAACGGATTTTTATATTATTCGGTTTGCTAAAACAAAAAAGCACCCAACTTTCGTTGGGTGCTTTTATTATATTTGATTACAGTTTTGAATAACCGTAACTGTTAACCAGAGCGTCTATCTTTTTACCTTGCTTACAAAGCGGACATTCGTGTGCAGGGAATGTAGCATAATCGGGCAGGTTCTTCGGGTCAAAGGCTGAATGAACAGTATAATCCTGCACCTTGTCTGTTGTTGCGAATATTGCCGCAACACCTGCAACTGTACCGCCATAATATTTTATTGCCTCAATCGCTGCCTCTGCAGTATATCCTGTAGTAACCGAAGCGGCAAGGATAAGTACATTTTTACCGGCAATCATAGGTATAATATTATCACGGAACAGCAATTGACTGCCGACAGTATGTTCAGGAGTTACAACATAAATTGTCTGGTGCGCATTCATATTTACGTGGTCTGCCTTAGTTAATTCATTAGCCAAGCAAGTACCTATTACCTCTACACCGTCCAAGCAGAGAACGGTATCAACAATTGTTGAAAGGTTATAATAGTTTACCAGTTCCTGTGCAACCGCCTTTGCCTCAGAAAGACGAGATTTTTGAGTGGTAACATCAATATAATAGTTGATATGGCTATGGCTGGTGGCAAAATGCCCTTTAGCTACACGCAAAAACAGATTTTTACGTTTGGTTTTAATTTTAAACAATGTATTTGAAGGCATAAAAACTCACTCCTTAATGTTTATAAACTTATTTTACACCAAATTTTCAACAAAAACAAGAACTATATGTAGAAAAAGCCACCGAAATAATTTCGGCGGCTTTATATTAACTTAAGCGTGGTAAAGTTTTTTGGTTTGGTACTTAGGTTCGAATGTTATATTAACGCCCAGCTTTTTAAATACCTGCTCATCAACTCTGGAAAGGATAACACTTGAATGTGCTTCAAGTCCACGAAGTTTAGGCGCCTGTTCAAGCGCCTTTTTGGCTACATCATTAGTTACGGCGCAAATAGAAAGCGCAAGCAAAACCTCGTCTGTATGCAGTCTTGGATTATGATTACCCAAAACTCCGGTTTTAAGGTTTTGAATAGGCTCAATGATATTATGAGAGATAAGTTGAATATCATCAGGAATTCCTGCTAACTCTTTTAAACAGTTAAGAAGCATTGAGGAGGATGCGCCAAGCAGAGATGAGGTTTTTCCTGTAATAATCTTGCCGTTCTGCAACTCAATTGCAGTAGCCGGAGAATTTGTTTGCTCAGCCTTTTTGTTTGCGGCGGCAATAACCTTACGGTCACTTGCCTTAATGCCCAGCTGATTCATAAGCAATTCTATTTTGGAAACCTCAACATTGCTTCCCATACCCTGTCTTACATTAACAAGTGCATTGTAATATCTACGGATAACTTCAAGCTTTGAGGCATCCCTTACAGCCTCATCATCGGCTATGCAGTAACCCGCCATATTAACACCCATATCAGTAGGACTGTTATAAGGCGATTTGCCAAGAATTTGTATAAGCATTGCGTTAAGAACCGGGAAAATTTCAATATCACGGTTATAGTTTATAGCTGTCTTGCCGTATGCTTCTAAATGGAACGGGTCAATCATATTAACATCGTTCAAATCGGCAGTAGCTGCTTCATAAGCAACATTTAAAGGGTGGGACAGCGGAATATTCCAAATCGGGAAGGTTTCAAACTTAGCATAGCCCGCTTCAATTCCCCTTTTATGGTCGTGATAAAGTTGTGAAAGGCAGGTTGCCATTTTTCCGCTACCGGGGCCGGGCGCGGTTACAACAACCAGCTTGCGTGAGGTTTCTATATACTCGTTTTTACCGAAACCTTCTTCACTTACTATATAAGGCAAATTAGAGGGGTAATCCTTTATGGGATAATGACGGTAAACCTTAACGCCGAGAGCTTTAAGGCGCTGTTCAAATGCAACTGCTGAGGGTTGACTTGTAAACTGTGTTATAACAACGCTTCCAACAAAAAGTCCAACGCCTCTAAAAGCGTCAATAAGCCTTAGGGTGTCTAAATCGTAGGTTATGCCAAGGTCACCACGGCGCTTGTTCTTCTCTATAGCGTCTGCGCTGATGATTACAACGATTTCAGCGTCATCCTTAAGCTCCATAAGCATTTTAACCTTTGCATCAGGTTCAAAGCCCGGGAGCACTCTTGCCGCATGATAATCATCAAACAGCTTGCCGCCGAATTCCATATAAAGCTTATCACCGAACATAGCAATACGGTCACGAATATTTTGTGATTGCAGCTTTATATACTTGTCGTTGTCAAAACCCTTTTTATACATCCTCAAAAGCCCCTTGTAAGCAGAATTTCTACATTAACAAATTGTATCATAGTTTACAATTATATGCAACAGGTTTTATGCCAAAGAGTGAAATGTTTTGCCAATAATTTGAAAATATTAGAAAGCAAATAAAAAAACCGACCTTAAAAATGGGTCGGTTTTTATTTGCTTTTATTTTATGCGGTAAATTGAAGTGGGGTCAACATTTCCTTTTTCGGTATCGGAAATAATGTCATTTGCTTTAACCGGGTCATCAACGCTGAGTATCATAAGCGCTTTACCCTTCTCGTGCGAAATGCAGGCGTACATATATTTCACTTCTATACCCGCATCTGTAAGCACCTTAAGAGCTTCGGCAAAGCCGCCCGGACGGTCTTCAAGTGCAACTGCAAGTACATTTGTTACCTTGCCTATTACACCGCTGTCAGCGAGCACCTGCTTAGCTTTGTGGGGATTATTAACTATCATACGCAGAACGCCGTACTCATCGGTATCAGCCAAAGATAGTGCTGAAATATCAATATTGTTTGCCGCTAAGACATCTGCAATCTCTGAAAGTCTGCCTGTTTTGTTTTCAATAAAAGCGGAAATTTGTTCTACTAACATTATATAACCCTCCTATCTTACAGTTTACGCATATCGATTACACGCTTTGCTTTGCCTTCGCTTCTTGCTATGCTTTTGGGGTTAACCAAATGCACCTTAACGCCAAGCCCTAATACCGAGCGAAGCTTTTCTGTAATCTGCTTTTCGGTTTTTGTTATGCTCTTCAAATCGTCGGTAAACATACTTTCGCTCATCTCAACATCTAAATCGAAGGTGTCGGTATTGTTTACCCTATCAATTCTAATTATATAATTTGGAGTGATGTCGCCACTGTGTATGCTAAGCAACACTTCCTCAATTTGAGACGGGAACACATTTACACCGCGGATTATAAGCATATCATCACTTCTGCCGCTCGGTTTGTTCATTCGCAAATGTGTTCTGCCGCATTTACATTTTTCATAATTAAGCGAACAGATGTCCCTCGTTCTGTAGCGAATAACCGGGAAACCCTCTTTTGAAATTGTGGTGAACACTAATTCGCCGGCGCTTCCCTCAGGCAAAACCTCACCTGTGTCGGGGTCAATAATTTCAACTATAAAATTATCCTCCCAAACGTGCATACCGCATTGGTGTTCACATTCACAGGATACACCCGGACCTAAAATTTCGGACAGTCCGTATATATCGTATGCCTTTATGCCTAACTTTTGTTCAATCTCGCTACGCATACTTTCGCTCCACGGCTCTGCGCCGAAAATTCCAACTTTGAGCGAAAGCTGGTCTTTAACACCAAGCTTTTCTACCTCCTCAGCCAAGTACATAGCATAAGAAGGTGTACAGCAAATTGCGGTGGCTTTAAAGTCAATCATTGTCTGTATTTGCAAGGATGTATTGCCCGAAGACATAGGTATAACCGTGGCGCCTATTCTCTCTGCGCCTGCGTGCAGACCAAAGCCGCCGGTAAAAAGACCATAGCCGAACGAAACCTGGAAAACGTCATCCTCGTTAAGCCCAATGCCGTTCAACATTCTGGCAACACATTCTGTCCACATATCCAAATCGTTTCTTGTGTAGCCTACTACTATACGCTTTCCTGTTGTACCGCTTGATGCGTGAACACGCACAATATTTTCAAGAGGCTCGGCAAACAGACCATAAGGATAATAATCCCTTAAATCATTTTTATAGGAAAAAGGTAGTTTATGTAAATCCTCTATTCCGTGTATATCATCAGGTTTTAAACCCTTTTCATCCATACGGTTACGAAAGCACTCAACATTCTCGTACATTCGTTTAACCTGCCAAACAAGTCTTTCGCTTTGCAACTTGTTAAGCTCAGCCCTTGGCATTGTTTCTATTTGCGGATTTCTGATAGGCATTAACTAATTCTCCTTTGTTGTCTTCTTACGATTACCGAAGCTTAAAATAATTCCCAACGCTACCGATAGAGCCGCCGCCATCATTACTTGATACTGTGATGGGAGCATAAAAGTAACAGTATGTGCCGGTATCCAGAAAAACGGCACGGTTTTAAGCACTGTAAATCCGGCAAACGTTGTCCAATCAATACCGGTTATAACCGAACTTAAAGACACCTTCTCTTTTTTCGCTAAAAGTTCTAAAATCTTATCTGTACATTTATGTACCGCCATAAATGTAGGACCAAATGTTGTATTCATTATAACACTTGTATAAAGCGCACGCAAGAAAGCATTTTCGCCGCCGGGCAACAAGCCTTGCGCCATCATACTTACAGCAGCATTAGAATTAACCTTCATCATAAAGGTAATCCATATACCGATAAAGCCCCAAATAATAAAGCGCCAAATAATTTTCACAGGAACACTCGGTTTCCCGTTAGTAATATATGCCGCTATAAGCTCCCCTGCCGTTGCAAGCAGAGCAAACTTAATAAAGCCCATTATGTAAGGGTGGCTTCCCGAAAGTTCTTTAAAAACCTCACGGGTTTCCGGTATTATAAGCACCGCCGTAAAACTGAGCAGAGCAAAACAAATGTATGCAATAATTAGGAAATTTTTGAATTTGCAATTCCTTCCCATTTTACCAAACTCCAAAAATTATTATTTGTGATTATACCCCAAGTCAAAGGCTTTAAGGTTAAGCTCTAAGAATTTTTGCGGAACAGTTTGTTTAATAACCTCAATCCAATCCTCATAGCTAATGTCTGTACTCTTAGCAAGCAGACCGATAAGCACAACATTAACAGCCTTGGGAGAGCCTGCAGCCTTACTCAATTCGAGTGCATCAATAGCTATTGTTTCTGCCTTTTGTGACAGTGTTTCTACAATATTCTCAGGATATTCTGCTGCGCCTGTAATAACCGGCATAGGCGCAATTGAGCGGTCGTTAAGAATTATTTTGCCGCCCTTTTTAAGATAAGGCAGAGCACGAAGCGCCTCTAATCGTTCAAAGGCAAGAATTATATCAGCCTGACCTTTATCGATAATGGGAGAATAAACCTTTTCTCCGTATTTTACATATGTAACAACACTACCGCCGCGCTGGCTCATACCGTGTACTTCTGAAACCTTAACATCAAAGCCGGCATTTATAACTGCATTACCTAAAATTCGGCTGGCAAGCAAAGTGCCTTGTCCGCCAACACCGACAATCATTATATTTTTAGTCATAGCCATTATGCCTCCTCCTTGCTAATTGCCTTAAATGGACATACGCCAACACAAAGGCCACAGCCATTACATTGAGTTGTGTCAATTCTTGCTTTGCCGTCTTCAAAAACAATAGCAGGACAACCAAGCTTCATACATTTTTTACATCCCTTGCAAGCATCGTTAGAAACGACACAATGACCGCTGTATTTTACTGTTTTAAGCAAAGCACAGGGGCGCTGAGCAATAATTACAGAGGGTTCATCTGCTTCAAGTTCTTCTTTAACAGCTTTTTCAAAGCCTACTAAATCAAACGGGTCTTCTACTCTTATTCTCTCGACACCGACAGAACGGCACAAAGCCACCAGATTAACCTGCTTGGTTTCCTCTTTACGAATAGTAAAGCCTGTTGTGGGGTTTTCTTGATGTCCTGTCATTCCGGTTATGGAGTTATCAAGAATGATTATTGTGTTATTGCCCTTGTTATAAACAATATCAATAAGACCTGTAATTCCCGAATGGATAAAGGTGGAGTCACCGATTACCGAAACTAATTTCTTTGAGAACTCCTTGCCTCTTGCCTTTGCCATACCATGTGCAGCACTTACCGAAGCGCCCATACAAATAGTTGTATCAACACTTGAAAGCGGTGCTACTGCGCCAAGAGTATAACAGCCTATATCCCCCGAAACGGTAACGCCAAGCTTAGAAAGAACATAGAATGTGCCTCTGTGCGGACAGCCTGCACACATAACAGGCGGGCGCATAGGAATATTCTCGGCAGGTGCAAAGGTGTCTACCTCTTCTTTTAATACAACCTTTTTAATCATATTTTGGCTGTATTCTCCAAGCAGAGTAAAGCATTCCTTACCCTTAACATTTACTCCGAGAGCCTTTACAAACTCCTCAATAAAGCCGTCAAGTTCCTCAACAACATAAAGTTCATCAACCGAATTAGCAAAATCTAAAATCAAATTTTTAGGCAGCGGATAAACCATACCAAGTTTTAAAATATTTGCCTTATCACCCAAAGCCTCCTTAGCATACGCATAGGAAACACCGGAGGTAATAACACCGATTTTGCTGCCGTTATCCTCAACCTTGTTAAGCTCGGTTGTTTCAGCAAGCTGAGCTAATGCAAGCTCACGCTTTTCAACCTCAACGTGTCTTGCAATAGCATTAGCAGGCATCATAACATTTTTGCGAATGTTCTTTTCATAAGGCTTTAATTCTACCTGCTGCGGCTCGCAGAGTTCAACCATACTCTGTGAGTGTGAAACACGGGTAGAAAGTCGAACAAAAACAGGAGTATCATATTCCTCACTTAATGCAAATGCGAGTTTTGTGAACTCCTTACATTCAGCAGAATCAGAGGGCTCAAGCATAGGAATTTTCGCCGCCTTAGCATAATGGCGTGAATCTTGCTCGTTTTGTGAAGAGTGCATACCGGGGTCATCTGCAACACAGAACACAAGACCTGCGTTTGCACCAATATAGCTTACTGTGAAAACAGGGTCAGCCATAACATTAAGTCCTACGTGCTTCATACAGCTCATTGCTCTACCGCCTGCTATAGATGCACCGATTGCAGTTTCTGCAGCAACCTTTTCGTTCGGTGCCCACTCAACAAATATATTATCATATTCTACTATTGATTCGGTTATTTCGGTACTCGGGGTTCCCGGGTATGAAGATACTACCTTTACCCCTGCCTCGTATGCACCACGAGCTACCGCAGCATTACCAAGCATCAATTTTTTCATATCGCTCAACCTCTCTATTAAAGTTCGTTCTGTATTGAAACCAGAGCATCAGCGCTGTAAAGCTTTCTGAGCTTCGGCTTTTCTATCTTTCCTGTGGGATTGCGGGGCACGTCTGCAAAAATTATCTTTTTAGGACGCTTATATCTGGGCAGGTCCATACAAAAATCATTTACCTGCTCCTCAGTAAGCGTTGCGCCGTCTTTAACTTGAATAATAGCGGCGGCAATCTCGCCTAAACGTCTGTCTGGCAGACCTATAACCGCAACGTCATTTATCGCATCGTGGCTACGCAAAAAGTCCTCAATCTGAACGGGATAAATATTCTCACCGCCCGAAATAATAACATCCTTCTTACGGTCAACAAGGTAGATAAAGCCATCGTCATCCTCAGTAGCCATATCACCTGTATAAAGCCAACCGTCAGCCAATATTTCGTTTGTTGCTTCTTCGTCTTTGTAATAGCATTTCATAACACCATCACCCTTAACGGCAAGCTCACCAACCTCATTTTTGCCCAGCGGTTTACGGTGTTCGTCAACAATCATTGTTTGCCAACCATAGCCTGCCTTACCTATTGCGCCGACACGGTCAATATTCTCAACACCGAGATGCACACAACCGGGGCCTATGGATTCGCTAAGTCCGTAGTTGGTATCGTAAAGGTGATTCGGGAAAATCTTTTTCCAACGCTTTATAAGGCTGGGAGGTACAGGCTGTGCACCTATATGCATAAGCCTCCACTGCTCTAAATTGTATTTTGAAACATCTATATCCCCACGCTCAATTGCGTCAAGGATATCCTGTGCCCACGGCACCAACAACCAAACGATTGTGCATTTTTCTTCCGAAACGGCTTTAATAATCCATTCGGGGTCAGTACCTTTAAGCAATACAGCCTTTGAGCCCACCATAAAACTACCAAACCAATGCATTTTAGCGCCGGTGTGATACAAAGGCGGTATACAAAGAAATACATCATCCTTTGTTTGACCGTGGTGATTTTGCTCAACCTTAGTCGCATGCATAAGACTTTTATGACTGTGCAAAATTGCCTTTGGGAAACCGGTTGTGCCTGAGGAAAAATAAATTGCTGCATCATCCTCATCAGTAATATCTACTAAAGGCATTTTAGAACTGCAATATGTAACTAAATTATCATAGCTCTCAGCAAATGACGGGCAACCCTCACCTGCATACAGCCACATTTTCACACGCCTTGCTTTATGGCAAATTCCCTCTACTCTTCCAATGAATTCGGGTCCGAAAACAATATATTCGGCATCCGCCTTATCTAAACAATATGCTATTTCATCGGCTGTGTATCTAAAGTTTAGCGGAACAGCAATAGCGCCTGCTCTTAAAATACCGAAATAAATCGGCAGCCATTCAAGGCAGTTCATAAGCAGTATTGCAACCTTCTCGCCCTTTTTGATTCCTCTGGACAAAAGTAAGTTTGCAAAACGGTTTGAGCGCTTTTGAAATTCAGCCCATGTTATTTCATTGCGATAAGTTTCTGCGGCAGTTTCCTGCATAAGCGAGAACTCACGCCAGGTTAAATTTTTATTGTTTTCCAGCTTAGGGTTAATTTCAACCAAGCTTATATCGTTAGGATATAATTCGGAATTTTTTGTAAGAATATCGGTAATCGGCATTTGAAATATTCCTTTCAAACTAATTTCTCTTTTGCAATAGAGGGATATAAAAAACCGCCCTTTGCATGTTATTGCTAAAGGGCGGAATAAAACCGCGGTACCACCTTAATTCGCCTTTTCCTCACAGAAAAAGCCTCAACAAGTAAAAGTTACTCTTAGGCTGTAACGGGCCCTAACCCGACAACTCCTACTAGCCTTAAAAGGGGTTCAAAGTGCAGCTTGTGAAAGGTAATTCGCTATTGCACGGCCTACTGTCTTGCACCGACCGACAGCTCTCTGTAAGTGCCTTATGCAAAGCTACTGGGTTTTCACTCAAACGCTTTTGCAAATATTTACACCATTATACTATATTTTACAAAACATAGCAAGTGTTTTGTAAAAAAATTTACCTGCGGTAAAAACAATACCGCAGGTAAAAATTAGCTTAATTTGTTTTCCAAAATCTCTTTGATTACGGCAGGCTCACCTGCACCCTTTAATTCACGCATACAAGCGCCGAACAACGCTTGCAACGCTTTGGTTTTACCGTTTTTGTAATCCTCAACCGCTTGTGCATTGTTTTGAATCACGCTGTCAATTACGCTTTCAATAGCAGATGCATCGAACTTTTTATCAAGTCCGTTTTCTTTACAGAATGCAATCGGGTCAACATCCTTTTCAACTACGGCAATAAGTATCTTTTTGCCGGCATTACGGTTTATATCCCCGTTATCCACCATTTTGATAATTGCAGATAATTTCTCGGCAGTGATTGCAATTTCGTTTAAGGTTTTTCCGTCTTTCCTTAAAACGCCTGCGCAGTCGGTCAATATCCAAGCCGCTGTATCCTTAGCGTTACAACCAAGGGCAACTGTATCATCAAGAAGCTTGCTGATTTTTTGGTTGGAAATGAGCATATCAATTTCCTTTTCGGAAATGCCTGCTTCTCTGTACTGTACAGCCTTATCATCAATAGCTACCGGCTTGTTTTCTTTGATTTTTTCAAGCCATTCGTCATCAATAATAATGGGCATTAGGTTGGCATCAGGGAAATAGCGATAGTCTGCTTCGGTTTCCTTGTTACGCATAGCAAAGGTTTTACCGCTTGCATCATCAAAACGTCTGGTTTCTTGTACCAGTTCTTCGGTTTCATACTCCAAAGCATCCATATGGCGTTGAGACTCGTAGTTAATTGCCTTTTCAATAGCCTCAAATGAGCTCATATTCTTAATTTCGGTACGAACACCAAACTCTGTGCTACCCTCAGGGCGAACTGAAATGTTAACGTCGCAACGCATTGCACCCTCTTCACATTCAGAAATGCCGCCCAAACGGAACATTGATTTCAGTTTGGTAAGATATGCTACAACCTCTTCGGCACTGCGGAAATCGGGCTGTGTAACAATCTCTATAAGAGGTACACTAGTACGGTTAAAATCAACAAAGGAATGGCTGCCGCTGTGTACTAGCTTACCGGCATCCTCCTCCATATGAATCTGCTTAATGCGAATATCACGGGCGCCTGCCGAGGTTTTAACCGTGACAGTACCGTTTGTGCAAATAGGATGATTAAGCTGTGTTATTTGATATGCACAGGGCAAATCGGGGTAATAATAATTCTTCTTGTCAAAGGTTGTGTAACGGCTGATTTCACAATTGAGCATCAAGCCGGCTGTAACAGCAAGCTCAACTACACGCTTATTCATTACAGGGAGCATACCCGGCATACCGCTGCAAGCAGGGCAAACGCAATCGTTAGGCTCGTTTGCGGCTGAATGACCACCGCAGGAGCAGAATATCTTAGATTCGGTGCTTAACTCTACGTGGGTTTCAAGACCGATAACTAACTCATAATTCATACTATTTTCCCTCCCCTTCGGCAGAATCAGCAAGGCTTAACAGCAGGCTTTCGCTAAAATGCTTGCCCATCAATTGTACACCGCCGCTTACCAAAGCAGGAGTGCCTATAAGATTAGCAAGTGAGGTATAAACGCCTTCTGCAAACACCTTTTGGAAGGCACCACTTATATCGTATCCTTCAAAAGAAGTTTTACTGCAAGCGGGCAAAAGAATTGCATCATAGCTTTCCATAAGTTTTTTGTATTCGTCTACTACTACACGGCGAACTCTTAGTGATTTGTCGTAGCAATCTTTATAACGGTTTTTGGATAAAACATCCGAGCCGTAAAGGATTATGGCTTTAGTAAGGAAATTAAAACCTTCGGTACGAGAGTTCACATAAAGCTCGTCAATATTTCTGTAATTTTCACTGCGATAGCCGTATTTTACACCGTCATAGCGGGATACGTTATTGCAGGTTTCGGCAGACATAAGTATCTGCCAAGCAATATTTGCGGTTTCAAAAATTTTAGAAGAAATCTCCTCAACTACTACTCCGCTGTCAGCTAATTTTTTAGCATAATCTTTAATATTTGCTTTGGTTTCATCGTCTGCTGTATCAAGTAATTCTTTAACTATACATACCTTTTTGCCTGAAACTGCAATATCGGTAGAATAATCATAAGCTTTATCAGGCAGGCTTGTGCCGTCTTTTTCATCGTGTCCTGCTATAACACACATAACATCTTTAATGCCCTGTGCGTTTTTGGCATAAACACCTAACTGTTCGCCCGATGCGGCGGTAGAAATCACGCCGTAGCGTGATACTGTGCCGTATGTGGGTTTTAAAAAGTCAACGTTTGAAATTGCGGCTGCACGTCTTGGCGCACCATTAACATCAACGCCCAACGCCGCTGCAACCTCACCCTTTTCAACGAGGGCTGCCGCTGCACCTTTTAAGTCTTTTTCCTGTTTGTTGTAGTAGGAAAATTCGCCAACTAAGTCTAAACCAAACTCGCCAACGTGGGTTTTACCCGATACAGTGTAACCCTTATTTTCAAGGCGGACAACTGCCTCGGCGCTAAACAGGGGTTTAAAGCCACCGAGTATGCGAGAGCCTGCCGACGACTCGGCTCCTTTTACAAGGATGGTGTCGTCAACTGCAATGTTTCCTGTTTTAGATAACTTTGCTGAATAAAATTCCATTGCTCTCACCTCACTTAACAAGTCTTGGCACTTGCCAACTGTCGTCACTACGCTCGGGAGCGCCTTCTAACAGGCTTTCCCTTGTAAAGGGTTGCTTGCGTACATCATCACGCAAAACGTTTGTCATAGGCATAACGTATACCATTTCTTCAACATTTTCGGTATCACATTCTTTAAGCAACGCTTCATTTTTTGCCATCATATTAAATATGCTTTGCATATCTGTTTCCTCTTTGTCACTAAGGGCAAGTTGGTTTAACTGATGCGCATTTGAGAAGGTTGAGCGTTTAGCTTGCTGCTGTTTGCCTGAGCCACCAGAAGTTGTGCGCTGTGCTAACGCATTTCCGTTGCCTAAAAGATGAACATCCTCTAACTGCTGGTTGGTAACCTCACCGGGTGCACCGAGCAGTAAATCTTGCGCATTACCATTAAGCGGGAATGCGATAACGTCTAATATCTTTTCTTCGTCTGTAAGGAGCATTACCATACGGTCAACACCGGGCGCCATACCTGCGTGCGGAGGTGCACCGTATTGGAAAGCGGTATACAAAGCGTTAAAGCGCTTCTTTAACTCCTCCTCATCGTAGCCGGCAATTTCAAATGCCTTTTTCATAATATCAATATCGTGGTTACGAACAGCACCGGATGCTAACTCAATACCGTTACAAACAAGGTCGTACTGGTATGCTAATACCTCGGTTGGCTCTTTGTTAAGAAGAGAATCCATACCGCCCTGAGGCATTGAGAAGGGGTTATGTGTAAAGATGGTGTCCCCTGTTTCCTCGTCAATTTCGTACATCGGGAAGTCTACTACAAAGCAGAACTCGAAAGCATCATCTTTAATTAAGTTTAATTGTTCTTCCTTTGCTAACCAGGTACGGATTAAGCCGGCTTTTTTCTCGGCGTCTGCCCTTTTATCGTCGCAAATGAAGAATAAGGTTTCACCCTCTTTAACCTTTGAGAGAGTGATAATTTCGGCCTTTTGCTCATCGCTTAAGAATTTAGCAATAGGGCCTGTGAAAACGCCATCTGTAAGGGTAATATAACCCAAACCGCCAAGACCAACCTCCATAGATGTAGCATATTTAAGGGAGTCCTCAAAAAACTTTTTGGATTTGCCACGGCAATCGGCTACAATTCCGCGTACCGGCTTGCCCTTAAATGCAGGGAAATTAACACCTTCGAAAAAGGCAGTTAAATCACAAATAATAAGCGGGTTTCTAAGGTCAGGCTTATCTGAACCGTAGGTCATCATCGCATCGGCATAAGTGATGCGGCGGAAAGGCTTCGGTGTTACCTTTTTGTTTGAAAAGGTTGTAAATGTGTCATAAATAACATCTTCACAAACATCCAAAACCTCCTCTTGTGTAGAGAAAGCCATTTCAAAGTCTAACTGATAGAATTCACCCGGTGAACGGTCTGCTCTTGCATCCTCGTCACGGAAGCAGGGTGCAATTTGGAAATATCTATCAAACCCAGACACCATAAGCAACTGTTTAAACTGCTGAGGTGCCTGCGGTAATGCATAAAACTTGCCAGGATGCTTACGGCTGGGGACTAAGAAGTCTCTTGCGCCCTCGGGAGAGGATGCCGTAAGAATAGGAGTCTGCATCTCAAGAAAATCCTTGCTCTCCATTTTATTTCTCAAATGGCGAATGATTTTTGAACGCATTACGAGGTTGTTATGGTTTTTAGGATTGCGAAGGTCTAAATAACGGTATTTTAGGCGCAATTCATCCTTGCTGAGCCTTGACGCACTAACATCAAAAGGCAGCATATTCTTAGATTTACCCAATACAGTAAGCTTATCAACAACAAGCTCAACGTTACCTGTTGCGATTTTAGGGTTAATAGTTTCCGGGTCACGTTTTTCAACAATACCGCTTACCGAAATTACCGTTTCCTTATTTACATTCTTTAATAAATCCTCATTATGAACGATTGCCTGCGTTACACCTGTATAATCACGAATGTCAACAAAAATAACGCCACCGTGGTCACGAACAACATCAACCCAACCTGCAAGTTCTACAGTCTGGCCAATATGTTCGTCACGGATATCATTGCAAAATAGCGTTCTGTACATACCTAAACCTCCGAATGTATTAAAAATAAAAGTCCCGGGAATATAACAAGTATATTCCCGGGACGAGCAAACATAAGTTAACCCGCGGTGCCACCCGCATTGAAGCAATAAATGCTTCCTCTTTTATATTAAATTAGCAAAACCGTTGAAGTGTTCCCAAGCTTACTACTCGTCTTGAATGTGCTTTCAGTCCACGACACATTCTCCCTGATAGACTTTCCAAAAAAGCCGAGTCTTCAATGGATAGTATAACAAAGCGCCTTAATTTTGTCAAGGGCTTGTTTTGTTGTTAGATTTTGGGCAAGCTAGCTGCTGCTACAGATTGACCTACTCTTCTTGCCTTCTCGTCAGGAATGTTGAGTTTAATGGTTTTTGCGAGTTCGGGGAATTCAACATCCAAAACCTTTTGAGCGTTTTCAAGAAGGAGAGTTCCGCCCTCACCAGAGGTTACACGGCCCATAATAAGAACTTGGTTAATCTTGTAGAACTCTGCATAATATGCAACCGCATATCCAAAGTATACGCCGATTGTTTCGTAAATATTCTTAGCTCTTTCATCACCTTGTTCCATTAAGCCTTGAACAACCTTTAATTTTTCAGCGGGAGAAAGTGCCTCATCAAGCTCAATTCCGGCAAAAGGAGCAAGCTTAATTACGCCGTCCTGTGAGAAATACTTAACGCCGCAGCCGTAGTCACCTGACCATTCGTCAACCATTGCTTCCTTGCTGGCATCAACAGGTGCGAAAGCAAGCTCGTTAAGCCAGCCTGTGATATTGCCTTGAATATCAACATAGCCGCCTGCCTCAGAGGTACCCATAGCGATACCTAAAATGCCGTTGTCGTTCAAGCTCATAGCGCCTGCCAAAGCGGTAACGTCACCATCGTTTGCAACCTCAATCGGAATGTTTTCACCAATTTCTTTTGCAACGTCAAGATACATATTTTTAACTTTTTTATCAAAATCTTCAGGGCTTACCTTTAAGAACAAAGAAGCCATCATAATTTTGTTGTCAACATAAATACCTGCGCTTGAAACACCGATAGCGTCAACTCTGGGCATATGTGAAGCGGCAGTTTTCATTGCGCTTAAAATGCCTTGATAGTGGTAATCCGGGTCGGGATTGGTCTTGGGGAACCAAACAACCTCTTCGGAATAAACGCTTTCGCCGTTAATAACGGCACTTACCTTGCGGTCACTACCGCCTGCGTCAAAACCGATTCTGCAACCGTCAAGATGGCGGCCGATAGGTGCTGCGGAGGATTTGTCCTTGGGAGCATCCTCTAAAGAGCAGTTTACAACCTCAAAGGGTTTCTCGTAAATTCTTTCCATTGTAACAACGTCAAAATCTCTTTTGCCGCCACGAGTGTAAACCTCTTTTAATTTGTTGCCGATAAGCTCGCTACCAGCAACATATACCTTATAACCACCAGAAATCCATAAAAGGGTTTTGGTAATTCTTTCGATTAAGTCAAAGTTTTCCTCGTCGTGACCTGTACCATCGGCAAAAACACGAGTTTTATAGGTGGTGGTGTAGCCGTTGTTTCTCTCTACAGCTATGATAATGTCCTGTCCGTTCTCTTTTGTTGCTTCACGCATTTCTCTGATTACCACAGACAGCGGCATAAAAGTTTTGTCTAATTTTGCTTCAACCTTAAGCTTCATATTTAGTTTCTCCCTTTATAATTGTTTTTTCAACCTTGAATTCGCTGTCGCAAATAATAATATCTGCATCCTTGCCAATTTCAAGTGAACCCTTTTTGTTATCTAACCCTAATACTGTTGCCGGGTTAAGTGACGCACAGTTTACACATTCCCAAAGCGGTATAGAAGAATTTGTGTAAGCGTTCCAAATGCCCTTGTTAAGAGGTAAAACGCTTCCTGCAACTGTTCCGTCCTCCAAACGGCAAACAACATCACGATAAATGATTTTTCTGCCGCCTAACATATATTCGCCGTACGGGAAGCCGCCTGCGGGCAAGCAGTCGGTAATAAAGCAGAGTTTTCTGCCTTTTAATTTCCAAAGCATATCGTAGAATACAGGTAGAACGTGGAAAGTGTCAACAATAAGTTCACAGCTTACATCTGCGTTAAGTGCGGCGGTTACAACGCCGGGTGCACGGTGAACAAGACCTGTCATACCATTAAAGAGGTGTGTTACGTGTTTAACGCCGTTTTCTGTGCTCTTTATTGCTGTGTCATAATCAGCAGAGGTGTGTCCCATTGAAACTACAACATCTGTTTGTTCACACATTTTTCTGGTTTCAGCGAAATCCTCAGTGTCCTCTTCAGGAGCAATTGTGATTATTTTTATAATGTCGCTATATTCTTTAACAAAGTTTGAGTCGGGTTTCAAGATATATTCAGGGTCTTGTGCACCCTTTTTATCCATACTGATAAAGGGGCCTTCGGCATGGGCGCCTAAAATTACGCTGCCATCCCAGGTTTCACTTTCTTCTTTAAGTTCCCTTAAAACCTCTAAGGCTTTTTTAATGACCTTCATATCGACTGTCATTGTAGTTGGCAGGTAACCGGTTACACCGTTTGCTAATAAGCCTTTGGACATTTTGCGGAAACCATCGGCATCACCATCACAGGTATCAACGCCTAAGTAGCCGTGAATATGTAAATCAATTAAACCCGGAGCAACATAGCCACCGTTTGCATCAATAATTTCAGCATCTGCGGGTATTTGTTCTTTTGAAACAATGCCCTCAACAACAGTTGAATAGAGCAAAGCCTTATTTTCAACTATTCTGTCTTTTAAAATAATTTTTCCGCCTACAATTGCCTTCATTACTATCCCCTTCTGGTTAAACTTGTGTGTGAAAACACTAGATATTTTTCTATTCTAATTATACTATTATTGTTTCGAAATGTAAAGCATAGTTTACTATTTTTTTAACTTATGTTGGTAATAATTTCCTTTAAATAGTAAACTATAAAAAATTGGCTTGCAGCGCAAGGCTGCAAGCCAATAAGTAGTTTAGAATTCGTCTAAGTTAGGATTATCAACAACCCAATCGTCATCAAATGAACCTGCAGAAGCATCTTGATTCAAAAGCAGTTCTTCATCAATGGAGATAGGCCATTTTCTAAACTGTGGTGTTTCGTATGACATTTTCATAATAATTAGCCCCTCCTTTTAATTAGCCTTGAACAATTGCATACATAAGGTTTATGAATGCCATAAACATCTTAAAGGTTGCCTCAGCATCACGTTTACCGGAAACAAGTACGGCACCGTCAGCTGCTAAGTCACCCCTGAAGGTTGAATAATCTACGCCTTCGTATTCAGAGCCAAAGTCAGTTTTAATACCCTTGTACTCGCTATAGAGAGCTGAGTCAGCGTTGTAAAGAGCACCGGCAATTGAACGGATAATCTGGTTTACAGAACGGATGCAAGTACCGTCAGTATCGAATTCATTATCATAAATGTCGGTGTTGTTAGCATCGTCATTTGAGCTGTAAACGATAACGTCGGTTGTACCGTCGGTCCATACTACGAAGGAACGAGCAGCAAGACGAATGTTCCACTTATCCTTAGCATCGAAGTTAGTGCCATGGAGAACTGTTAAGAGAGTTGGATCAATTTTTTCGCCTTCTTCGTATTCGATACTACCGAAATTAGTACCTTCTCCGCCCTTAACTAACTCTAAGCCGTTTTGTGCAATATAGTCTGCACCAGCGATAACAGAGCCCATTTCCTTAATGCGATATCCAACAACGCCAGAAGCTTCAGGCCAGTTGGTGTAGAAGCCAATGTTCTGGTCTAAGTTAGTACGGATTGTAGCACCGTCAGTTGTAGGTGTAACACCGGATCTTTCAAGAACAGCTTCAACTTCGTCTTTGATTTCAGCTTTGAGCTCATCGCTCTCATCATAGTAATCGAAGTACATATCTAAAGCAGCTTTTCCGCCGGGTTTAGCATGGTCAAATGTTTGTTGATATTTTCTAATAAATCTGTCGGCATCGGTAAGAGGCTCAACATGTGTAAGTGTGATTACTTCATCAGCAAGAAGGTCTGCATCTGCAGCATCAATGGTATAACCTACAGGAGATAAGTAGTCAAGTTCAGATTTATAGAAAACATTTAAAGTATTAACTGCTACCTTGTAATCAACGTTAGCAGTGTATACACCGTCACCATCAACATCATAGAATAATGAAATTGTGTATGTATAGTTGATGATATAGCAGCTATATGTTTCGTTATAAACAACGCCACTATTACCCAAACTAGCGTCAACGGTAAGGGTTAAATAAGGATTCTCAGCTGTAATCATCGGGTCAGCTTCGCCTTCTGTTGCAGAATTGTCAACAAATAAATCGTTGATTACTCCAGCTGCAGTTGCATTAATAGCACCCTGGTTGAAGAAGTAAATGGTACCACCGGTAACATATGCATCTTTGGTAGCCAAGGATGAAGCTGCATTGGTATAGCCGTTAACATTATTGTGCATTGCTCTAACGCCATGGAATGTGCCACCATTATAATTACCGGATTGATGGTCAATAATGAAACCGTGTTTAACGCCATTTGCCATATCAACAGGCATAATGGTGATTCTGCCACCGTTGTTGCCATAGTTATTATAAATTTTGTATGCGTTAACCTTAAAGCTCATTTTAGAAGCATAAGATTGTGCATCGGTGAAGGTTTTGGTCAAAGCATAAAGCTTAGCGTTTGCACGAGCAGGATAAGAAACTGTCTCGGTGCCGTCACCGTTGTCAACAACGAAAGAATCTTCTACGATGTCGCAAATATTAGCATATTTTGCAGCAACGTTAGCTTTATGAGTGTCTTCAACTGCATCATAAAGGGTAAGTGCCTGTTCAAACAGAGCTTCGCTACCAACTGCGGTTAATTTACCTTCAATGTTAGCAGCATAGAATTCTTCAAATGTTGTCTGATTAGCTGTAGGTACGAAAGGAATAGCTGCAGCATAAAGAGCAGCAAGTTTAGCATCTACGCCTTCAGCAGCAAGGATAGCTTTTGTATCGTCTAATAAAGCATCATAAGCTTCTTTAGCAGCGATAGCATCAGCAGCGTTGTCTGCGTTAATGCCGGAAGCTTCAAGAGCTAAAA